>JAWSVG010000097.1:0-29308 GCA_033852035.1 Desulfocapsaceae bacterium
TCATGAGTACCATTTTTCTGTTCCTTGCTACCCTTCAGGATTGACAATTCCACCGAATCTGCTTTGTTACCGAAGCTTTGAAGTAGTTATCCGTCTTCAGCTTCGCTGCCTCGCATCTCCGGCGGACTAGTCAATTGAAAAATTTAGTACATTACGCCGTAAAAGCTGTAACAAAAAACAGGTAAGCGCAGACTCCCTTATGTTTCACACAGTACTGGTGTGGTCACTGTCGGTTGACGATTCTTGACATGTAGGCAAATCCAGCTATTGAGACCGACACCCAGGCAAACTGGATTGCCAGGTGAAGCAGCCCGTCCTTCGTTCCTCTGTCTTTTGCTACTGCCGCATGATTTTCTGCTAATGTTCTGCTAATGTTCTGCCAGTCATCACAGTCTCAAAGTAGACGCTCTCTCTCTGGTATGTTTTCAAGATCAATCTTGAGCCGTATGCAACTGCCATAAGGCCTGTAGCCAGGACAACTATGGAGATGATTTGGGGGATTCTACGTTTCATGTTCGGTTGGTTGTTTGGTGTTTTTCAGCTACAACTTTAAGAATGGTATAAACATCAAAGTTATTCATCGTGGCGTCGGCCATACTTTGAACGTCGATCACTGCTTACACGACGTTCTAATTTGAAATTTCGAGGCTCCTGTCTTTCGCGTCGCTGTCTGGTTATGTTCCGGCGCTTTTTGCCAGAACGACGCTCCGAACCACAGTATCTGCTGTTTTCCGTAAAGTTATCGACGATGTGATAACAGTCTTGGAAACCTTTTGGCGACCCCTCAATTTTGAATGTATATTCCCGGCCGCACTGTATCGCTACCAGCCTCTGCTTACCGTTTAATAAGCTGATCTTTATATTCAGGTCTCCGTAACCTCATGAGCAAGGAGGCCCTGGGAAAGGGAAAGGAATTTTCCCAAAAATGCTGGAGTTTGATTGTTACATTCTTTCATCTATGATCTGTGGTTTTCAGTAATCTTGAGGAGTAACTCTCTCCAAAGAGTACGTTCTGTATATCCGCTTTAATAATATTACACAACCCTTAATAAGTTTATTATATGTAAAAAAGTATGGTTTTTGGTAGTATGTAAGGGCAGGGTAAATTTTTAGCTTGACAGGTAACTTAGGATCGACTAAAAATCTACCAAAATGCTTTACTTGTCTATTTCTCACAAGGTAGATTGTTTTCATACACTCTCGATAAAAGGGGAGCTAGTTGCTGTTCACTCTGGTGCTCCATTTTCAAAAGCCATACCATAATGGCTTTGCGAACTCTTCATTTATGATTGGTTTTCACAGGTATGGAGCAATATCAGGCACAGGTTTGGCGATAGATAGCAATGAATAAGGAAAACGAGTGTTTTCTGCACTGCATTGGAGTGAACATTAGACGTTGTTTACAAAACAAAAAAACATTGAAATTGTTTTTGTCCGGCTGATAACTTATTTGGTCGTTTGTGTCATACTCAAACTATAAACTATTGGCAAAATGAGCCTTCAATCAAGAGAACATATATGGCGAAGAAGAAAGGGCTGAGTGCGAGTTTAGAGGATTATCTTGAGGCGATATATTTAAGTAGAGATGGTGATGGGGAGGCTCGGGCAAAGGAAATTACCAAGAGGGTTGGTGTGTCCGGGGCCTCTGTTACCGAGGCCTGTTATCTCCTGCGGGATAAAGGGCTTGTTAATTACTCCCCTTATTCGGCTATCACTCTTACTAATGAAGGGGAAAATCATGCTCGTGATATTATTTTACGACATGAGACCTTGAAAGACTTTTTTATTGAAGTTCTAAAAGTTGATCCTCAAACTGCCGATGAAGGCGCTTGTCGTATGGAGCATGTTGTCTCTCCCAAAATTGTAGAGAGGATGATTAAATATACAAGATATCTCAGGCTTAAAAATAATCAGGAGGACTCAGATGAGTGGCCGGGGTTCAACGAATTTCTCCTTGGGAAAAATAATTCTCCCAGGTGAATCCGGTGTAAACGATCAGTTTCAAATTGTCGATCCCAACAAGTGTAAGAAAAAAGTTAGTCAAAACAAAAAATATTTTGCATTCCTTATTCGTCTCTGTTACATTGGTCCTTAATTGAGAAATTTGGCAACATCATATAGATGTTGAAGATGCGCTTTAGTACCTTACTCCGTAAATGCTGTAACAGAAAACAGGTAAACGCAGACTCCGAGAAAACACGAATTCGGTTTTGTATTAAGTGGTTATAAACACTCACAAGGTGCTTATTGACCGCTTACCGGTGTTAGTTGGATATGTATCTTCTTGTTAAATGTTCAGGATTGTACTTTGAAAGTTCGTGGTCAAGCCTGACTTACGGTTGACCACGAAGGTGGTTGGATAATTTTTGATCGAGTCACCTCCAGCGAGTGGGCGGGTTTTTAACCGGTCGCTCGCATTTTTTCCGCCTTTCGGTTTAGGTCTATCTAAAATAATTTGGACTACATAAAGGAGTTCACCTTATGGACAACAACGAAGATGTTACGACAAGCATTGATACTGGTGTGGTTGAAACGGTCTCTGTGGCTAAAAAGAGAAAGAAGATATGGCAGGTAGAGTCTGGATATCACTGTTCTGTGATTGGGACCTGTTTGAGTCGAAAAGATTTGAGGCAGATTGTATCTAAAAAATCGTTTGGGTTTGAACCGGGCGTAGATGATTTTTATGTCCACCGAAACCTTTCCACGGTTGCTGGTCATCGACTTCCGGAAACGAGGGCGCTTCATAAAGTTATCGATCAAAAATACAGGGGAGCGATCAAACGTTATGCGAACCTTACTACAGATGACGAGATTAGCTCGCAATGGAAGGAAGATCTGGTCTCTGGAGGTGTCGCTGGTGCGTATTGGGCGATTTTGACTCATCCTGTCTGTAGTAAAAACCTCGTTGATAGGGTTTACGGGGATTGTCATATGGTTTGTTACGATATTTTTTCATCCTTCAGTAGCGACGCAAGAAAGCTAAAGGATCTCAGGAAAAAATTCGATAACCTGAGAATAACAATGGAAAAAAATAGATGCTCTTTCATACAGGAAAAAGAAAAAGTCCGGTGTGAGCTTAAGCAGTTTCAACTGGATAAAACGGAGTTGAGTCGTCAGTGCAGGATAAACCAGCAGTTAATGCAAAGAAATGAAGAACTGACTGCACTGCTTAAAACCGAAAAAGAAAAGGCCCAGGAGGATTTACTCTACAGCCAGGTCGAGAGCTTGACGCTTGAGAACAGTGAACTGCGAGAAGATCTCACCAGGTTAACAAGAGATGCTCAATGTAATTCAGAACTTCTTGATGTGTCAGAGTTGCTGGTGGAGGAATTTCAGGAGAATGTTTTGGGGCTTGAGATTGAAAAGCAGGAGTTACAAGAAGAGATTCTGTCTCTAGAAGAGATGTTCAGGCATGGAATGGGTCTTCAGCCTGAGTGTGACGATTGTGAGGAGAAGCTTCTGAGTGGTTGTAACGGTGTTGGATTGTCTGGCAAAACTATTCTCTATGTAGGTGGCCGAAATAATATGATCAGTCACTACAGGGAAATGGTTGAAAAGTATGGGGGGGTGTTTCTCCATCACGATGGTGGCAAAGAGAATTCGAGGAGTTTATTACCGCGCATGCTCAGTGGGGCAGACGCCGTACTTTGCCCTATTGACTGTGTCAGCCATGATGCCTGTAAATGTGTGAAAAAGATTTGTAAAAGAAGCAGTAAACCATATGTGATGATGCGAAGTTCAGGGCTTTCTTCCCTTGCGAGGGGACTCGGGACAATTGTTCAGTAGATGAACATGGCTAAAAACGATTGTAAGAATTGCCAGTGTCCTGCTGAAAAGACAGTGCTTTTTGTGGAAAAGCAAGTGGAAAGTGAGAGGCTGGTCTCTTGAAAAAGAATTTTTGTGGTCTGGGATTTCGGGTAAATCAAACTCAACAGAGGTAGGGATTGTAATGGACGCACTGGATAGGAGCAACGTAATTAACTCGAGTGAACGAAATGGCAACCTTCATATCAAACTTCAGGGACAATTTGGAGTTGACACGGCGATGGAGCTGAGTGCGCATCTGAGTCAAAAGTACCGGGGGAGAGGGAATATATTTATCCATACTGCAGATATTACTGCCGTCTCCCCCCAGTCCAAAGAAATGTTCAGCAGTATGATTGGAGTCTTAAATCTGCCCAGTGGAAATATCTACTTTATGGGCGAGAAGGCTACCGAGATCTGTTCGGACATCGGTAAGATTATTGTAAGAAAAACAAAGAAGCACGGTCATAAAAGCTGTGGCAAATGCAAAAATTGTAAATGTAAACCACCACAGACTCACTGAGGTCATCCTGGTGTTTACCGTGCGAATATAAGTTCCTTGTATGGGTAATAATTAAGATAAAACTTAAAAAGGAGACAATGATGTCAAGTGCATTGATTGTTTATGGTTCAACAACCGGCAATACAGAGATGGTTGCCAATCGTATCGGGGAAGTACTTACAGAGAACGGAGTGACCGTAACTGTTAAAAACGTTACGGATACCACTATTTCGGAACTCGGCAATGGTTTTGAACTTACCCTCCTTGGTGCGTCCACCTGGGGTGAGGACGAAATAGAATTCCAGGAGGATTTTGAACCATTTTTCGGGGAGATGGAAGCGGCAAAGCTGGAGGGAAAGAAGGTCGCACTCTTTGGTTGTGGGGATACAAGTTACGAGTATTTTTGTGGTGCAGTAGATGAGCTTGAAAATATGATGGACAATCTCGGAGCCAAAATGGTCAATATCTCTCTTCGAATAGATGGTGATCCAGACGATGTAGGAAGTGAGATTACAGAGTGGGCGGAAGAAGTCGCCTCTAAAGCATAGGTTACTTTGGAAATATCTTTTTTCAAAATAACCCATAAATAATTGTTTGTTCGGGCTTTTAGTAGTTATCTGAGATTGGTGTTTTTGCCACTGCCTCGTTGCTAAACTGAAAGCCCATCCCCAATAACCCAACAAACAGAGAGAAAAGATATCCTAATGGGCTCAGTATAGAAGAATTAAAAGATGCAATCGAGTTGAAGGCACAGAAATCGCCAAAACCGCAGTTATATATATAGAATTTTAATAAATGTGACTCAGAGACTAAGCCAAGAGTTATCAAGAATATAGCCAATGAAATGGTTCGAGAAGAACGACTTGCCTTCTGGTCTTCCGGGTCAACCACTATGTACGGCATTCCCAGCAGGATACAGAACGAAGAATAAAAGCGTGCCTGATTCTGATCAGTTTGGTTTGCGCCACCATTCTTGTCGACTTTTTGTTTTTTAAAACATGAGACGCTCATAAAAAAAATGACCGGCGGGCATGGCGGTCATTGATGGGCAGTTCTTTTGCCGATCTTCATTTTCAAATGGTTACATTTGGTACATCTCAGACTGACCGCTGACAACGAATGCACCCGCTCAGGGGCAACACTGGTTTTTGTCAGCCATGATACCAGCCTGGTTCCTTTTTTTGACCGGGTTGTCTCGATCTGTCTGATTCAACCAGGCAGTCTATTGCAGCGACCCTTACCGCAAGAAAACTTCAGGCCTTTATATAATACTACGACAATGAGAGGAGTGGAATATGGCAACAAAAGAAGAACTAGACGAAAAATATGATGAGTGCCAGGAGACCCCTGATTACGTAGAGGTGGCTCTCGCGGCTTTTTCCAATCTTAAAGATAAGGACTGGGCAGTCGAACTGTTTGAAGAGGGTGAGGAGTGGGCCGCAACAGGGCTTGACTATCTCGCTTTATCTAAAGGGGCGCTGCTCATCTTCGAAGATGAAGAGAAAGGAACAGCCTATTTTGATCAGGCAAAGGCGGCTTGCATGAGTAGCGACGAGCTGAGCGTGCTTGCTGAAGGTGCTGCTGCCAATGGACAGCTGGAACAGGCAAAAGTTGTGTTCCGGGATTGTGCTGCCAATGCCAAAAAGGCAGTCGAGTTGCTGGGTATTGCCAAAAAAGTTGATTCGCTTCTCGGTGACAGGGAACTTGCTGCAGAGATAAGCGCTATGGGGAAGGAAAAGTGTGACACTGTTGTTGATTTTACAGAGCTTGCAAAAGTTTTGGCCTTTGACTTTGAGGAGGTTGAGCAGGCGAGAGGACTCCTGGGAGCTGCACTTGAGATCTGTACAAACGGAGAAGAGTTCACGGCGGTGGTTGATTGTGCAAAAGAGCTGTTCCCTGATGGTGATGTAGCGGTGTCACTGTTCGCGTCGGCCGAACAACAAATTGAAGACGGGCCGAAGATGGCTAGTCTTGCAATGGCTGCAGTATCGTCTCTTGGTGATGAAGAGTACGGTGTATTGTTGTTTATAAAAGCCAGGGATATGCTCGATAATGGAGATGATTTGATGGCACTTGCAACGATGATCCATGAATCGGTGGACAACCAGGGACTGATCCTTGAAACTTACAGGAAAGCTGAGGATTATTACTCCACTTTTCCTGAAACATGTAAACTTGCCGAGGCAGTTCTCAAGAGTACTGGGGATGCCAATTATGCCGGTCTCATCTATTTGAAGGCGGCAGGTGTGGAATACGAAGCCGCTAAATTGATAACAGTTGCAAAAAAACTGGCGGAGGAGATCGGCGACCAAGAGGGTGTTGTACAGACCCTGAAAAAGGCTGAGGATAGTGTAAAAACAAATGGGGAATTTAACCAGGTCGCCGACGCAATCCTGAAGTATGGAGGGGATAAGCAGTGGCAGGCTGATATTGGTCTGCAAAAACAAAAGAGGCTTGAAAATCCAGATCTCTACAGTGAATTTGTAAAAAGAGAACAGGGTGCAGACAGCAGTGCGGCTCTTCGTAATCTGGCCCATGAGGTCTTTGTGCAAACAGCTGATACGCCCTATACCAGAAAACTGTTGAGCAATGCAGAAAAGAGAAGTACGCATTTTGAGGAGTATCTCGACCTTGCTGGGCTTATAGCTACTGATCTTGGAGATAAGGGGTGGGCAGAAAAAATCTACCAGGAGCTGTTCGAGAGAACTGAGGAGTTTTCTGGAAGAAAATCGATTGCTCAAGCTGTGAAGAAAAAACAGGGAGACGATGAGAAGGCCGGGGAGTTGCTAGCGGAGATGGAAAAGGCGTGTCGGAGTGCGGCAGACTTCGCAAAACTTGGAACTGTTGTCTATGATATCCTCGGGGATACGGTTTGGACGGCCGAATTGTTCAAATCGGCTCAGTCGGCCGCCGAAGATCGGTTTTCTCTTTTAACTCTATCAGCTTTTATAATTGACAAGCTTGCTGATCTTAACTGGGCAGTGATAATTTATGTCAGAACCATCGACCTTTGTACAGATCGTTACCAGTATGAACACGTCTTTTCTATAATAGAGAAGCAGACAAGAGATACGAGGATACTGGAACAGTTGCACCAGAGGGTGGAAGAGAGAGTGGGGCGTCCGGAAGAATTGATATTTTTAGCTGAGAGTGTGTCCAGAAGGTTAGGGGATCAGGAGTGGGCAAGTAGACTCTACAGAAAGGCTGTAAAGGCTGAGGGCACAAGCCCTGACAGGTTTGCCCTGTTGAAGAGTGTTCGTAAGAGTATAAATGATAGTAAAATAGCGGCAAAGATCTTTGGGCTACGGTGAAAACTGCCTCTCTATCCAACTTCGGAAAACGAAAAAGCCCGGTCCGCCATATTGTTGGCAGGCCGGGCTTTGGTAGCTTGGCAGATCAGACTCAGCGTTAGCCATTTACTCTGTCATGGCGGTTTCAGTTTTGGTGTCGGCGGTTGTTGGTTCGACCTTTTGTTTCTTCTCTGATTGATAGAGGAGGTGGTGCCACAGGGAGAATCCCACCAGAACCATGCCGGCTCCGGTGTGGATGTTTTTCATCAGTTTGTTGCCCTTTAGAAAAGGAGCTGTAATGACAGCAGTTCCAAGGCTTGCCGTCATTCCGATCTTGGCGATCTCTTTTTTTGTATCAGTGTCTATTCTTTCGGGCATGTCTTCGTCTTTTTCTCTTAATGGTACGTTTGGTTCCTTTACCTGTTTCAACAGCCAGGATAACGGTCAGCGCAGTGGCTATCCCACAGGCGATAGGTATAAATGGTGCCATATTGCTTTCTTGATAGTGATAACAAATTTTTATAAAAAAACACACGGAAATAAAAGGACACCTTTGATCATAGTCCAACAAGAAGACAGATTGTGATGGCTCGACATGAATTTAAGTGCTGGCAATATACCTGGTGTACTTAGTGTGTTCCACGGTAAGACGGTAAAGTGGCGTCACCACCCATCTTCTTTTTTAAGCGATGGTTGCCATGTTAGCATGCTCTAACTTAGGACACAATAGTAAAGTTTGTCACGACTAATAAAAAACCAGAAACCCTAACTGGTGTTTGCATGGGTGAATAGCTGTTGATATTGTGAATATGCCTTTAAACTTTGGCTGATGTCGTATATACTCTTTATCTAATATTATTAGTTTCATGGATATTGTCCTAACTTTATTGGGACCTGGTCGTTAGCGACCACATCGTTGTTTTGACCCTTTTGAGGAGATGTAATGTCAGCTGAAAAAAAACTCACAGCCAGCCAGGAAGATTATCTTGAGGCGATTTATCAGATTTGTGCGAAGAAAATGGCCGCCAGGGCAAAGGATATTGCCGATTATCTCAAAGTAAGAGCTTCTTCCGTGACCGGGGCATTACGAGCTTTGTCAGCGTCTGGTCTTGTGAATTATGCACCATATGATCTCATTACTCTTACAGACGAAGGTAAGAAAGTCGCTTCTGAAATTGTCCATCGCCACAGTGCTCTAAAGGAGTTTCTTACCGGTGTGCTGGGCATAGATGAGGGAGAGGCCGACGATGCTGCATGCAAAATGGAGCATTCTGTTCCGAAGACCATAGTTGAAAGATTGGTTAAGTATGCCGACTACATGGAGCATTGCCCCAAAGGTGGAATTACCTGGAAGACAGGATTTGGCTACTATTGTAAGGTTGGCTGTACTGATGAAAGTTGCCGCAGTTGCCCCGCCGTTGGTGAAAAGGATAGCTGATCCTGTCGAGTTGTTCTGCTGGAGGTACAACGTCCTCTTTTTGTCATAAGCGGCGCATAATAGAGTTAGTCGTGGTTTTGTTTTTTTGTCAACCCTAAAAGAATCTTGCACATTTAACTCTTATGGCGTATTTTAAGTCCATGGAACGAGAGGGTTGTGTCGTTTGTGGGTCTTGACTGTTATATAAACTGATCACGCCATAGGTACTATCTTGTAAAAGCCGAATAGTTATGAATCCAATATATCCCCCCAATGGAATGACAGGTCCTGTGCAGACTACGCCCTCGCCAGCAACATCAGTACAGCAGGTTCAGGGAGAACCATTTACACCTTTTGGCAGTCTTGCTGCAACGCTTACAATTGCAAGCGCCGCCACGATCGGATCCAATCTGGTTGATGTGCGAAACGGTAGTATGAGCCTACCCCAGGCGGTGGTGAATGGGTTGGTTAAAGGTGTTGCCGTCAGTTATATAGTGTCCAGGACCACTCGCTCAACCACAGTGGAGGTTTTGCTGGCAGCAGGATTTCTTGCTGGTGCCGGATATCTGATTGATACGAAGATGAGGAAATATCAGCAAAGGTGCGCTGATGAGGTGGTGTAGTGTCGAGTAAGAGGTGCATTGCCCCTATTACGGTCGTTCATGAGACCAAAATCCGTCTTCGGCTTCGACTGAAACGTCTGCGGAGTTCGAAACTCGATCCAAATTTTCTGGAAGCCACCCTCGAGGTAATTCCCGGAGTGGAGTTGGTTCGGGTTAACACACGGGCCGCCTCTGTCGTCGTTGAGTATGATGGGCGGGCAGAATCTCGTCTGGCAATTCTTAGCTGTCTGGCTGATCTGCCTCAGGATGTCTTCAATGGTAATGGCAAACCCAAAACCCTGCTCTCCATGTTACCACTTGCAGCAAAGGGGAGCCTGGCCCTCTCGATGCTGTTTATGCCGCCTCTTCTTGCTGCCCCTATAGCTTTTGTCCTTTCTGTCCCTGTTATCCTTGAGGGGGTTGTTACTCTCTGGCGAAAAGGTGTAAAAGTTGAAGTTCTGGATGGAGCGGCAGTACTGTTTTCCCTTGCCAGGAGGGACTTTTTTACTGCATCATCTATCGTGTTTTTACTCTCGGTGGGGGAGTACCTTGAAGAACAGAGTGAGAATCGCTCTACAGGGTTGTTAAAAAGTCTTTTGAAACCACAGGTACCCAAGCTTTGGATTGAAATTGATGGTCAGGAAATTGAAATTCCTTTCGAGGATGCAAGGATAGGAGACAGGGTCATTTGCGGGCCAGGTGAAATGGTCCCTCTGGACGGAGTTGTCGTGCAGGGAGATGCCTCTGTTAATGCCAGTTCCATTACCGGAGAATCTGTTCCCGTGCATGTACAACCCGGTTCTGATGTCCTGTCTGGTTCCGTCGTGGAAGACGGCAAGATTATCTTTGAAGCGACCCATGTTGGCTCGGAAAGCTCCATGGCCAGGATTTCATCCTTTTTGGAGAACTCGTTGAAGAATCAATCCGAGTCCCAGAAGAAAAGTGATGAGTTAGCAGATAGACTTGTGCCGGTCACCTTCGGTCTGGGGCTGGGCCTGCTCACCATAACGGGCGACCTGCAGAAGGCGGCAGCCGTGCTCACCGTCGACTACTCCTGTGCAATTAAACTTGTGAATCCTGTAACTATGCGGGTTGCAATGTTTAATGGAGCGCACCAGGGCGTCTTGCTGAAAGGTGCCCAGGCTCTGGACGGGCTTGCCAGGGTTGATACGCTGATTTTTGACAAAACCGGTACCTTGACCCGCGGTCAACTTGAAGTAACTGATGTCCATGCCATTGCAGGCTACACGGATGATGAATTGCTCATTCTGGCGGCGAGTGCGGAGGAACATTACTCTCATCCCGTTGCAGGTGCTGTTGTCGAGGCCGCAAAGAGCAGGGGGCTTGAGTTGGAGGCGACCAGCCAGGTTGACTTTATTGTTGCTCATGGAGTCTCCGCTTATGTGAATGAGCAAAATGTATTGGTTGGAAGCAGACATTTTATAGAGGATGACGAACAGATAGACTGCAGCAGCGTAACAAAGATAATTGCTGATCTTGAAGATGATGGCAAAAGCATCCTCTATGTAGCCTGCGGAGAAAAACTGGTTGGAATAATCGGGCTAAGAGATGAGCTGAGACCTGAAAGCAAGATGGTTTTACGTCGGCTCAAGGAGTCTGGCATAGAGCAGATTATTATCCTCACCGGTGATTCTAAGGCAACCGCAAATGCTTTAGCAAAGCAGCTGGATGCTGTTGATCAGGTTCATGCTGAGCTGAAGCCTGAGGAGAAGGCACAGATAGTGAAAGAGCTCAAGGCACAGGGCGGCTCCGTTGGCTTTATCGGTGACGGTGTTAACGACGCACCAGCTCTGGTATCAGCCCATGTTGGTATCTGTCTCCCCGGTGGTGCTGATCTGGCTAAAGAGTCGGCCCAGGTCATCCTGCTGCATGATGATTTGCGATGTCTTCTCTCCGGAAGACTGATAGCCTTGCATAGTCAGGAGACACTGACTCGGTCTTTCTGGGCAGTTGTTGGCCTCAATAGTAGTTTTTTGTTGCTTGCCAGCCTGGGTATACTGCAGCCTGTCGGGGCGGCACTTCTCCATAATCTCAGTACAGTCGGGATACTCGGCTACGGGACATTGCGTGGAAGGCGGTATCAGGCCCTCGAGGATAATAATAATTTCAACGACGAACTTTAAAAAGGCAACGAGCATGTATTCCTCTTTAATAGACGCGCCGATAAACGCTGAGCTGACATTGCTGAAGATTGTTAGTCCGGGTCTTGCTGCATGGCTTGACCATCTCGGGATTCACGTCGGTAGCCAGCTCACTCGCCATGACGATGAAATTAATTTTAACCCGGTCAGGGTCAGGGGAACGGAAGGAGATGTGATTGTTCCCTCCGGGCTCGGGATTAAGACTGTCGTTCATTTGGAAACAGGTGAGCGCATGCCTCTGACAGAAATGCGCAAGAACGACCGCGGGCATATTGAGACCATTTCTGGAGGACGTGGCTGTGAAGCTGCTCTGGACAGGCTGGGCTTACGACTCGATAGCGAGATCACCTTGTTGAGGGCACTACCCCATATGGATTATTTAGTTGTTATCAACCAGGAGAACCGGACACGTATATCAGAGGGAGAGGCTGCCAGGATTTGGGGAAAGGTGGAGGATGGAACCGCAGGTCAATTTTATTTCGCCAGACGTGGGTTACCGTTTACAGTTACCGAGATCTTAGGTGGCAAAGGGGCACAAACACACCTCGAAACCCATGGCATTAGTGTGGGCTACACCCTGATTCTGGAGGCGATAGAGCAAGCCCAGGAAGCACACGCCCCCATCGAACGAAAAATCACCATTTCAAGTCAGGGAGGACTTCGGCTTTACTTGAGTTTTCAGCAGGCGGAGCAGATTGTTGTGAAAAGTGATACGGACGCAGAAAACCATGCCGGAGAAACTACATCTCCCCGGCAATTATAAAAGAAGAATCGGGCTGCATACTATGATGAACTGTCGTCAACCTCGCTTCTTGCCTCGTTCCACATCCCTGAGTATTTTTCCTTTGTCTTACTCAGCGATTCATCTACTTTCATCTTTGCCTTATAGGCACTTTTCATGGCTCCTTTTACAGAGCGGTCTGCGAGACCTTCTTTTTCAATATTGTCCTCGGTTTTCATCGCGCACTTTTTGCCGGATTTATAAACGAGGTAACCTGCTGTCCCGAGGATTGCCCAGCCAACAGGGTTGGTGGTTAACAGTGGGAGGTACATTGCTGGAATTGCCATTACTTGCCTCCTTTGCTTTTTGGTGTTTCGGTTGCACCAGGTGGATCTGGGACCGGTGTTATTTGGTTTGCTGCCACCTCTTCTTCACCTTTTTTCTTTCCGGCTTTGTAGAGGGCGTAACCGCCAATCCCGAGAATTACCCAGCCGACAGGGGTGGTCGTAAGGGGGATGTACAACATTTTCAATCTCCTTTTTTAATTGCTCCTGAAGCGAAGCGAATAAGTTATGTTCGTTGTCGCTCTGTTCTTCAGCTATTATCTATTATATGTTTCCAGTGTCTTCGTGTCAAGTCCTTAATATTACGCACTATTTGTTTGTTGTCAGTAACAAGTTTTCATACACCTAAGATACATTTCCCAACCCTATATTAAGAGAGTTTTCGCTCTTGGAGAGTAGTGCCATGAATATGATGGTTTCCACCCGTTTGTATCAAATAAGTAAGGAAGATCTTAAAAAGTCAGGTGTGGCTGTAAAGCAATCGATGCCGGGGCGCATAAGAGTCAGGGTCAGGTCTCTGCAGCGCCACGAGAGTGCATGCTGGTTTATGTCTGAACACCTTCGCCGGACCCGGGGGGTTACTTCTGTTGAGACGAGAAGAGCAACAGGCTCAGTCATTGTTTTCTTTGAACCGGCAAGGACCACCATACGATCCATTCTAGCTGAGGTGGTGGAGCAGGTCTATCATCCCATCAGTTACAGGCAGGTTGAACCCCTTCCTATCGAGGTGGGTGCTGGGTGTGATGCCTGCGGTGGGAGTGCCGAAAACTCATTTTCAGATAAGGCACGGCGGGTACTTTTTCTCTCAGGGTTTATGGCCTATTCGCTGGTCAAAATGTGGATATTCCGCCTGCCGCTGCTGCAGGGGCCATTGAGTCTCATCGGGGTAGTAAGTTTGATCGGAACGATCCCTCTTCTACAGGAAGCCGTTACCGATACTGTTGAAAAGAAGAAGGTAACCGTCAAACCATTTCTGGCATTTGGTAGTCTTGTGACCATCTTTTTAGGTGAAGCATTTTCAGCTCTGCAGATCCTTTGGATTTATAACATTGCAGAGCTGACTGAAGAATATGTGGCCCAAAAATCGCGCCAGGCAATTCGGGACATTCTGGAGGTGGCTCCACCTCATGCCTATGTCCTGGTTGATGGTATGGAGGTTGAGACCGCGGTTGCGGACATTCGTGCAGGAGAGATCGTCGTCGTTCATACAGGGGAGAAAATCCCTGTGGATGGCCTGGTTCAAAAGGGCGAGGCTCTGGTCGATGAGGCTACCTTAAACGGTCGTTCTGAGCCTGTGACCCATTTGGCTGGGGACAAGGTTTTTGCGGGTACTCTGGTCAGCCAGGGGATTCTCTTTGTTGAGACGGAAAAAACCGGGGAAGATACCTACATGGCTCACATCATGAAAATGGTCGAGGATTCGATGGCCAATAAAGCGCCTGTTGAGCAAAAAGCAGATCAGCTCGCCTCTCGACTGATGAAAATTGGCCTCTTTGCCACGGCATTGACACTGATTTTGACCGGTGACCCCATGAGAGCATTGACAGTGATGCTGGTCATGTCCTGTCCTTGTGCTACGGTGCTGGCTGCGTCATCAGCGGTGACTGCTGCGGTGGCAAATGCTGCTAAAAATTCCATTCTGATCAAAGGTGGCCTGTATCTTGAGCAAATTGGCAAGGCAGATGTATACTGCCTTGATAAGACAGGTACCTTGACGACGGAAGAACCAAATGTTATAGCCGTTATTACTCGGACACCCTCTCTGACAGAGGATGCGCTATTGTCGATGGCAGCGACTGCCGAATCTCACAATCATCATCCCATGGCAAAGGCGATCCTTGCCGAAGCAAAGATGCGCGGGCTTGATCCGGAACCACATGCGGTCTGTGATTTTAAAGCCGGTCGCGGAGTAAAATGCACTGTACCGGATGAGTCTGAGATCCTTGTCGGCAATCAGAAGTTCATGGATGAAAACAGCGTAGATACACGCTGGTTTAATTCAAAAGCGGCAGCCCAAAGAGATGCTGGGAATACCGTTGTATATATATCACGTAATGGTAAAGCTCAGGGCATATTAGGTGTAGCAAATCCGATTCGTCCTGAGGCGGTTCGGGTGTTGCACTGTCTGAGGGGCGATGGAGTAAACAAGCTGCACCTGGTTACCGGGGACACCGAAGAGGTGGCTGTGACCATGATGGATATCTTTCCGTTTGATGACTGTAAGGCTGCATTGATGCCTGAAAAGAAGGCGGATCACGTAGGGGTTTTGCAGCAGGGCAATCCGGTGGTAATGGTTGGTGACGGGGTCAACGACGCGCTTGCCCTTGCCAAAGCTGATATTGGCATTGCCATGGGCGCTGCGGGTGCTGAGGTCGCCATGGAAGCTGCCGATATTGCCCTCGCCGACTCTAATCTTGAAGGCTTGATGAAGGTGAGAAACCTGAGCCACCAGACGATGACTGTTATCGATCAGAATCACTATTTTGCCGTTTCTACTGATCTTTTCGGGGCAGTCCTTGGAATGTTGGGAATTCTTTCACCGATGATGGCAGGGTTGATCCATATTATTCATACCGGTGGTATTCTGGCCAACTCCAGCAGGCTGCTCTCGTGGGAGCCTCCAGTGACTCCTATGGAGCAGTGCCGGGGCTGTCTCTCAAAGTGTAAATGTGGAAACAAGAAATGCGGTAATAGCAAAAGAACGTGTTGAGACAGTTACTCAAAAAAATTAACTAAATAAAGACAAAATTGGAATATCAACTAGACCAGGAAAACAGTACCGCAGGTTTTGTTGCCCAGGCACCGATGCATGCATTCAAGGGCTGGGTGGAAAAAGGACTCGCAGGCGTGCTGGAGTTTGACAGAGAGGCGGAAACGATATCAGCCATAACGGCTACGGCAGAGAGTGATCGTTTCGAAACCGGCGATGCAGAGAGAAACAAGGCGATGGAAGAGTTCTTCGACTTGAAGGCGCATCCTGAGACAAGCTTTATCTTGACCGAGTGCCGAGATTTTAAAGTCATCACAGAAAAAAGATACCAGGCTACCATTATTGGAATTCTCGAATTTGCAGGTATCAGGAGGCAGCTGCCCATCGCCTGTAGTATTGCTGAACAGGGTAACAGGATACTCTTTGATATTTCCCTTAAGTGGTCTTTTAAAGCTTTTGGCTTGAAATCCCCACGGTTACTCTTTCTAACCGTGCGGGACATCGTAAATATCAATGCCCATCTAGAATTTGTTTCCAATCAGGAGAGTGTATGACTGAATTAACCAACGACAAAATAGTGGATGAGTTTCTCAATCATATACGCTATTTTAAGGTTGCACACCATGTAACAGGAAGAATCAGGATCAAAGCCTCTTTACGATCTGCCAGGGAATTGCAGCATGTGAATAAGGAGCAGCTTGAGGAAATTATTGATAGAGTTCCCGGAGTTACCAGTTATAGAGTGAATATAAAAGCACTTTCTTTAGTAATAGAATATGACCCCGAAATTGTATCCTTTTCTCTCTGGGAGGACGCCGCCTCTATTGAGAGCTACCCTTTAAAAAGGGAAGAGGTGAGAGAGAAATTACTTGAGCTTCTCGCGTAAACAAAGAGGAGAAAAAGATGGACGATAGTCTACAGGCCGAGCAGGGTGGAGGGTCCGCCGCAGTGAGTGAGCAAGAAGCACTTCCAACAATGGAACCTACCCCACAACAGCTTATTCAGGAACAGCTGGCCGCAGAACTGATTGCAACCAGGCAGCAGCTGGCCGCGGTACAACATCAGTTGGCCATGGAGCAGGCTGCAGCGCAACAACGATTTGCAGCGGACCAGTCTGCTGCACAACAGCGCTACGGGCAGATGATTCAGTCGGTCGAGCAGTTTCTGGAAGGAGAAGCGACGGTTGGGGATGTGGTCAAGACCGTTGGTGCGAATGTTGCACAGGACGATTCCCTCTGGAAGGGTGCTCTTGTTGGTGCCGCGGCGGCCGTATTGCTTACCTCCACTCCGGTACGAGAGGCCATGGGAAAGAGTATTGGTGTCATTTTTCCAGGAATGCAACAAAAAACTTCACCTCAACCAGCAGGGGAGTCAACAGTTTCTGCTGATGTGACTGCAGGTAAAAAATAAGAAAAAAGGAGCTGACAAGTGGACACGACTAGAACACACCCGTCTGCAACAGACACTGGTATACCAAATGCGGCATACCAGTCAACCCAGCCTGCGTCGAACATGGACCCACAGAGTGGTCAGGTAGATTCATTGCATCAGTATGCAACAGCTGCAACTGCCAATCAGCCGGTCTATCAACAGTACCCTGCTTCCCAGCAGTATCCGGTCACACAACAGTACCCGATAGTTAATCCTGTGTCGGTGGAATCCGTTGCTTCCAAGGCTCTATCTGCTGGAGTGCTTGGCCTTATCGTTGTGGCAACAGGAGCTATGGGTGCCAATTTACACCGGGTGCAGGAGGGTGAAATGAAGATAGGTGATGCCGTTACCAGCAGTCTCGCAAAAGGTGCGGCAGGTGGAGTGGCAGCCGCCGGGGCAACAGCTGCGGCAGGATCTTTCACCACTGGCGGAGCCCTTGGCCTGGCAGTGACCCTGGCAGCAGGAACTGGAATCAGCTATCTGCTGAACAAGTGATGGACTCATAAAAAGTCCGATCTACTTCGTTGTAGATTTGAGATGGTGATTCGGCATACTATATGTATAGCCGAATCACCATCTCAAACACTACGCCTCGTATATCAAATTTTTTACTGAACCCATCCGCAAATCAAAGTGACTTTTTAGTACCTTATAAATTGTTTTCTGCGTTTATCGAGGCTAGGAATTCATCTAACACCGATAAACGGTAAGTAAGTATCTTGTGAGTGATTATAACCGTACAATATAAAACCGAATCCGTATATTCTTGTCTTTTGGTACAGCTTTTACGGAGTAAGGTACTAATTTGATATATGATTAAAGGAGAAAAGCATGGATCAGTATTTTCAGCAGCAGCCGCAGCAGATTCATTCGACTGCACCGGTTAGCCCAACCACTACAACTTCATTCCTCGGTCTCAATGTCCAGGATAGCCAATTTTGGAAGGGTGCGCTTCTTGGTGCAGGTATTGCCCTTTTGCTCACTAACGAAAAAGTCCAGGCTGGTGTCGTCAAAGGGGTCTCTCAATTGACGGCAGCCGCCCAAAGTGGTGTTGAAGAGGTAAAGGAAAAATTCGAAGATGCAAAAGCTGAAGCAAAAGCTGAAGCAAAAGCCGAAAGTAGTGAAGCTTAACTGCATCAGTAAACAACCTGCCAGAAATACAGAAACCTAGTATCGGACGGACGTTTTTCGGCCATCCAAACGCCATTGTGACATTAAAATCTGGGTATTTTACCCAGATTTTAATGTCATTCCCTCTCTTCATATCACATCTGTAAACGGTAAATACGTACTTTGTGAGTGCTCATAAGCATACGCTATAAAGTCGAATCCACATTTTCTTGTTTTTTACACCCTTCTTGAAGGGTACCGATACCTTATCGGTTGCTTCAACCGTCCAATTTCATTCCTCACTCCATCTTTTCTCTGGAAATGTTCCAGGAGCCAGTAAAAACTTTGGGTTGCAGCATATTGTTAGGTGTAGCTTAAGTTGTGCTTGACCTTTGGTCTTGCTTTTGATATTAGTCAGAGCTAACTAGATTTCGTTAGACTAATTTTAGAGTAGGGAGGGAAAAGAAGAAATGAAGATAAGTAAAACAACAATTTCAGCGGTAGCAACGTGCTTGTTGTTAAGCAATATGGCTTCTGCACAGACGACCGAAGAGGCAGAAGTACCCGTTAAGGCAACATCATTCACTGAAGCATTTACAAAAGGGACATCAAGCGGACAGATTCGTCTTGGTTATATATGGTTGGACCCAGACGAAAAGAGCGCAAATTCAACCTATGATCTAGCGCTCGGTGGACAATTGAAATTCGAAACAGCACCTCTTTACGGCTTAGCTCTAGGAGCTGCATTTTACACGTCACACAGTATCGTCCAACCAGATGACGAAGATTTTAATGATGAACTCGCATCACCAAATGAGCATTACGATCTCCTGGCAGAGGCGTTTATCAATGGTAACTGGGAGGGGTTTGATTTTCGATTAGGTCGACAGCTTATAGACACTCCGTTTGCCGACAGTGATGATATCCGAATGACACCACATACCTTTGAAGCAGTGGTTGCCGGATATGCGTACAGTGATTTCTCGTTGACCGGCGGCTTCTTGTCAAGGTGGCAGGGCGTGGATGCAGGTTATCCCGATGACGGCGATTTTGATGACATGGTTTCCGGTTCTGACGGTACATGGTTGCTGGGAGGCACCTATGGCAGTGATCTGCTTGAAGCCGGGATCTGGTATTATGGTGTTGTCGATGTTGTTAATGTTTTCTATGCGGATATTGTAGCGCCAATCGTACTGGGAGAGAACATGTCATTGACATTTGGTGGACAGGCCGCCTTCCAGGGGGACACAACGAATGACGAGACCTTTGTGGAATTAGGTTCCGAGGTTGGAGGTAATTTATATGGTGTTATGGCTGAGTTTTCTGCTATAGGAATAACTGTCGGAGCGGCCTATACTCATGCATCGGTTGACGAAGGAGAAGCTCTGTTTGGCGGCTGGGGTGGTGGGCCGTTTTTCACCAACATCGATACGCTGGTAGCAAATGAATTTGCAGCCGGTCAGGATGCCGATTCCTATACTCTGACGCTGGGGTATGATTTGAGTGGTATCGGTGCGGAAGGGTTAAGTGTTGGTTACACATTTGGTCGCTACAAAGGGGGCGCTGACCCCATGGACAGCACCGCTGACGCAGAAGTAGATGAGCATGACTTTTACCTCGAATATGAGATAACGGAGGCTTGGTCTGTTGATGTAATCTATGTTGTAAGTGATGATAAAGAAAACAAAACATCAAGCGAATGGGACTATAATCGTGCCCAAGTTCGTGTGAATTTTACCTTCTAGGCACTACTGTTTTAGCCAGGTTAAAACAAGAATGAGGGATGATCGTTAATCTCCTCGTATTATCTTAACCCAGCTTTGTGAACAGGAGAAGAAAAAGATTTTCAGTAAAGCTCTCCTGAAGGGTGGGCCGCTCCACTTGTGGCTCACTCTTTTTTAAAACCTGGCTCACAGGGATTGAAAATTGATACAAAGGATGCCGATGGTGAATTGGTAGGAGAGCCTATGAAACAGAGTTACATACTACGTCACCGAAAACAATACAGAACCCGTCTACAGTTTCCCTTATTGCGTAAACGCTTTTTACTTTGCCGGCAGCTTGAGAAAATACTTTCTGAGATCGATGGTGTGGAGTCTGCAAAGGTTCGTCCTGTAACTGGTTCGATTATCCTGAGTCATCCAGAACGACTTATTTCTCTTCTGGAAATACGTTCTGCCGTACAACATTCATACTCGTCATTTCAAGATAGGTCCGCGGAAACCACCGCAGTTCACGGCCGCTCGGATGGCTGTCCTGCAGCATCTTCACCACAGCACCATGAAAGAATGTACCATGTCCCTGGCCTGACTCTTGTCGTCAGTGGTATCTATCTGCTCTTTCTCTACCTGAAAAAACTTTCACCCCTCGCTGTCTCAACAATTAGTCTTGGTGTTGGAATCTTGCCAGCGCTTATAACCCTCGGCCTGTCACTGCCAATTCAGCGGCAGGCTCTAGATAACCTCAGTGAAACCGGCAAACCCGATATGGGGCTGATTTCCACCGGATTGCTCTATGTTTCATTGTTTACAGGTAACGTGCTCTCTTCTTATACCGTTTTCTGGCTATTTAATCTGTCAGGCTGGCTTGAGAGTAAAATAAAGACAAAAACCCGGCAAACCATCAGGGAGATGCTTGCCGGTAAAGAGGCAAAGTCTTGGTTGATGCAGGACGGTTGTGAAATGGAAGTTGATGTTGTTGAGCTTATGGTTGGAGATACCATTGTCCTGAGGCTAGGAAACAATATTCCCGTCGATGGAATTGTCGATTCTGGAATAGCTTTGGTAAACGAATCGACTCTTACCGGTGAGTCTGTACCTGTTCGTAAAGATATCGGTGACACGGTACTTACCGGAACCACGGTGGAAACTGGTGAAGTATATGTTACTGTAACGCAAACCGGAGAAGATACCCGGTTTGCATCAATTGTCCGGTTGATTGAGAGCGCAGAGAACGACCCGGGCCAGCTGCAGCTTACCAGCAGGCGATTTTCACAACTCATGGTGCCGGTTTCCCTGACTCTTGCCGGAACCATTCTCCTGCTGACCGGTAACCTGCTCCAGGCAATTGCCGTGCTTATTATCACTTGTCCCTGTGCTCTCAGGCTTTCCACCTCCGTTGCCATCAGCAGCGCGATGGCCTGGGCAGCCGAGCAGGGAGTCCTGATAAAAGGTGGTCGCTACATTGAAGCGGCGGCCAAAGTGAACGTTCTGGTTGTTGACAAGACAGGTACCATAACCTCAGTGAACTCTTCCAGTCTGGCAGTTCATTCTTTTGACAACCGCTATAACGAGCAAACGCTTGTTCAGCTAGCTGCGGCAACGCAGAAAGTGTGGCCACATCCTGTTGGACGGTCCATTTTGGCTAAAGCAAGGGAGCATCACCTTGAGATGCTTGAATGTTTAGAGTCGAAGTTTTCCGTAGGTAGAGGAGTGAGTGGTAGAATAAATGGTCGCTCAGTTCTCTTTGGCAGTAGAGACTTTCTGAGAGAGAGCGGAGTTGTGTTTTCTTCACCGGACATTCCCTTAGATGGAAGGCAAAGCTCCAGTACTCTTCTCTACCTTGCAACAGAAGGACGTCTGCTGGCTTCATTTAGTTCAGAACAGGCCGTGAGATCGGGGACTGAGGGTGCCATGCATCGGCTGCGTATGTGTGGAGTGGAGAAGCTCATCCTCCTTACCGGAGATAAGGAAAACGGTACTGCAGCCGTGGCTGAGGCACTGGGCTTTGATCACGTTGGCTGTCAACAGAGTCCTGAAGACAAGGCATATTGGATCCGCGATTACCATAAGAGTGATAATAGCAGGGTTATTGGTATGGTAGGGGATGGGATCAATGACACGCCTGCTTTTGCCGCCGCTGATCTCTCTATATCCATAGGCGATACCGGTGCCGACATTACTGTGGAGTACAGTGATGTGGTGTTGCAAAACGGCGGCCTGGAAAAAGTCGCCGATCTCATTGAACTTGGCAAGGCGACAGAGGCCACTCTGAAAAAGAGTTATTCCATCGCAATCGGCATGAATATGCTGACTCTCATCGTTACTGGGGCCGGTCTGGTCTCTCCAGTTGTTGGTGCACTTGCCCATAATCTCATTACCCTTCTGGCGGTGGGCAATGCCGCCAATCCCAAAAACTATAAGGCTGGTTGCATTAAAAGGTTTCCAGACACCAAAGTGTAAACCGCTGTGGACTCTTTGTAGCCATATTATTGTGATACTACATTTGTCAATGTAGTTCATTTCCCTTTAGACTATTTATCTATTGACAAACAGTCTATAGATAAATAGATTATGACCTATGGAGGGATTTGAATGAGAAATAAGAGACATGGAAGAGGCCGGAGAGGACAGCAGCACGGCCAACTGAGATCCAAAGGGTTTCTCCAACCCTGTCTGCTCCTGCAGCTCTATGAGAAGGATTGCCATGGCTATGAGCTCCTTGCAGGACTAGAGGAATTTCTCGACTCAGTTGAGGAAATGGACCCGTCGATCATTTACAGATTGATGAGGGAAATGGAGGAAAAGGAACTGGTTGAATCGTACTCAGGGGAGTATAGCCGGGGACCGAAAAGGCGTATGTATCGCCTGACTACGGCCGGCAGGAGTTATCTTCAGATCAGCATTGAAGAGCTTAAACAGTTTCGAACCAAGATCGATCGTTTGTTGTCGATCTATAAATCATTACAAAAATAACGTATGGAGGCATCATTATGAAAAAGAATACGATGAAAAAAGAGGAAAAGAACCAAGGTCAAAACCAACCAACTGACGAAAGTACTGAAGGGCTGCGAGGCAACTTCTGTAAAGGAGTTTCACGGTGTGGACATCAGCACCGGGGAAGGTCAGGAAATAACCCCGGTAGGAGGAGAGGCCAGGGGGGGAGGAGATCTTAGCAATAAGTGTTGTGTTCTAGACTCTTTCGAGGGGTTTTCAGTAGACCATGTTCTATGGACGTGGTCTGCTGATTGAGAAGATATTTTACATATCAAATCCATGGCACTTCGCAAGTTATAATAAGGTCGTGCTCTTTTGGTAGTTTTTTTATATTGTGATATCCATAGGATGTGATAAATTCCCTGGTGTGTAAAAACGTGGCGATGGTATGCTATTATATTGTGAAAAGTTTTGCGTGTGGGATAGAGTTGAGAAAAAACTTCTCAGCATGTGTCAATCCTGCTAGAAAGGTGGCATTTTTTTCCCAACCCCCCGTTTCATTCGCCAGATCTTCCTGAAATTTTATAAACTTTAGAAAAATAAATTCTTGCGGACACCCTTGCTGCAGCAGGGGGAGGATGGCTTTTTACCCTGAGGAAAAAGTATAATGGGCAGGCTTGGTATGTCGATTGCTTTAGACTTTCGTGAATTGTATGAGGCCACCGGCATAATATCCGGTCTATTTTATTAATGTTTCTCACTCCACTCCAGTGTGGAGCAGAGCAACAGCAAAATATGAAAAACCTGCAGATTGATTTATGCATGGACACTATGTTCGTTCTGATACGAATATTAAAACCAATAAACTTATAGTAAAAGTTTAATATGGGAAATACAGAATGACGAAAACCTACTCTGAAATAAATGAAAAGATAGCTTCGGGCAAAGCTGTGGTCCTTACCGCCGAAGAGGTGATTGGCTATGTGGACAAGAAGGGTCTTGAAGCTGCAGCCAAGGAAATCGATGTCGTTACCACTGCGACCTTTGGCCCTATGTGTTCATCCGGCTGTGTTTTAAACTTTGGTCATTCCAAGCCCAAAATACGTATGACAGAGGCATGGATTGGTGATGTACAGGCCTATTGTGGCATTGCAGCTGTGGACCTCTATCTTGGTGCCACCCAACTTCGCCAAAACGATCCGGCAAACATGTATCATCCTGGAGAATTTCTCTACGGCGGCGGACATGTTATCGAAGATTTGATTGCGGGTAAAAAACTCCAGCTTTTCGGTCTTTCTTACGGCACAGATGATTACCCCCGCAGAGAAATCAGGACCACGTTTGACATCAATGATCTCAACCAGGCGACCATGACCAACCCGAGAAACTGTTATCAAAATTATAATGTGGCGGTTAACACCTCGAACAAAACCATTCACACCTACATGGGTATTCTCAAGCCCAATATGCGAAACATGACCTACTGCTCAGCTGGGCAATTATCCCCTTTGCTCAACGACCCCTACTATGAAACTATTGGTATGGGCACCAAGGTCTGGCTGGCTGGGGCCCATGGAATTGTCTATTCAGAAGGCACTCAACACTGCAGCGCAGTTGAAAGAGGAGAAAACGGTGTCCCCGTTGAGGGCGCAGGCACCCTTGCCCTGAGCGGTAATATGAAAGACATGAGCCCTGAGTTTGTCCGGGGAGTAAGTTTCAAAGGCTATGGTGTATCACTGTCCCTTGGAGTGGGTATTCCTATCCCTATCCTCAATACTGAAATCCTCAAACGGACAACAGTGCGGGATAGCGAAATCATTGGGCGTGTCACAGACTACTCAGAAGATTATCCGCAAAAGACCGGTAATATTCTCGCCAGTTACACATACGAACAGCTTCGCTCCGGTGAGGTTGAGCTTAACGGAAAAAAAGTCAGGGTCTCCTCCCTGTCCTCATACAATAAGGCCCAGAAAATCTGCTCCATACTCAAGGCTGAGATTGAAGAAGGAAAATTTTTACTGTCCCAGCCCTGTCAACGTCTCCCCTTAAATCAGGGAATGAAAGGTCTGGAAGAAAAGGGGCCGGAAAAATGATAACGAAAAAGGTGTATCTCTATTTCCCAAAGAGTGAAACGGACAAGCCCATTGTTTACCAGTTGATCAAGGAATACAATATGATGATCAATATCTACAGGGCCAAAGTGACCCCTGAAGAGGAGGGGTATCTCTCTTTAGAAATGACCGGTACAGAAGCGGACATGAAACGTGCCTTTACCTATCTTGGTAAATTTGACGTAGATATCCATTCAGGGAATATTGGTTTACAATGGGATGCGGACCGGTGTGCGCACTGTGGTAATTGCATCGTACATTGTCCTACCGGGGCCCTTGACTATGTGGACCGATCGAGCAGAACCGTTGGTTTTAACGAAGGTAAATGTATTGAATGTTTGGCCTGTATTTCCAACTGCCCCTATGGGGTCTGCAGCTCTGCATTTTGATCTGCCACAGGGAAAACGAAATGGTAACACAGTCCCTGTTTACTTACATTTTCTATCACCTAAATCTTGCAGACGCAAAATTTAGGTATCATGCGTAGTGTACGAACGTTCTCCTGGAAAGATACCCATCTGAAGGTGTATGGCAGGGAGTATGAGCAGATAACCAGAGCACTTGTTAGAGAGAGAAAGGCGCTTGAGGCATATATCCTGCGCCATCCTGAATTCAGAAGCGCCTTGACACCAGTCAGGCTACTTTCGGGCGCTCCAGAGGTGGCGCTACGAATGACCAGGGCGTCAGCTGCGACAGGTCTTGGGCCAATGGCTTCGGTTGCCGGCACACTGGCTCAGTTAGGTGTAGAGGCGGCAAGAGAGGTTGGCTGCGAGGAGGCCATCGTCGAAAACGGAGGTGACATGTATATAATGTCCCCCACTCCGGTAACTATCGGGATTTATGCCGGGAAAAATTCCATTGGTGCCCAGTTGGCTTTTTATGTACTCCCCGGAGAATTGCCGCTGGCCATCTGTTCATCCTCAAGTAAAATGGGCCATTCTCTCAGCTTTGGTGATTGTGAGTTAGCAACTGTTATTGCCAAGGATGCCGCACTAGCAGATTCTGCTGCAACCCTTGTTTGTAATTCTATTTCTAATGAAACCGATGTGGAAGAAGTGCTTGAAACAGTCGGTCATATAGCGGGCATACGTGGTATTCTTGTTGTCAAAAACAGCAAGGTCGGCCTGTGGGGCACAGTGCCGCAATTGGTTCGTAACTGTGATGCTCAAACTCTGGCGAAGATAACAAAAGATCCCCACTCAGGGTTTTAACTAAGACAGCCTGTGTGGTGACAGGGTGATGCCTAATCGTTTTTGGAGCAACAAGTTTATTAATTGAATCTTCCACTACTGGGAGCACTTGGAGGGAGTCCAGTCGAGTTTCCCTCGAAGCCACCTTTTTATAAAATAATAAAGTTGGAGGAAAGTGACTGTGGACATAAGAGAATTAAAGAAATTAGAACATAAACGCAGGGTGAACTATGGCTATATGTGGGCTTTGTTCTGCGCTGTGTTATGGGGGATCTGGTACATTCCAGGTACAATTATTTGGGCGCTACCTCCATTTGATGCAATGTATAGCGCTATCGCAGATCCTACTGGCGCAGGAACAAATGAGAATGCGATATCAGCAACGTTTGTAGTCGCTGTCCTTATATCCTCATTCAATGCTCTGACCGTTATTATCGCAATGTTGGTATGGAACGGGGTGCTTGGTAAGTTTGGAGAAATGAGGAGGACGATGAGAGAGTTCAACGCATGCAGTAAATGGTTCTACATTGCATCTATCTTTGGCGGCCCTATGGCTATCCTTGGTTCCTTTATCGCTATTGGATTCATAGGTGCTGGTTTCGCAGCGGTTGCTGCATTGCTTTATCCTGTTATTGGTGCAGTTTTGGCCTATTATTGGTATGGCGAAAAGATCACTAAACGCGCAGCCATTGGTATTTTTGTTATCATTGCTGGTGGATTTACTATTTTTGTTGGCGGCGCTATTTCAGAACTGTCCGCCGGGAATGTCCCGTGGATTGGATATGTTGGTGGATTAATGGCTGCATTCGGTTGGGGGATTGAAGGCGCTATCGCGGGAAAAGGGCTCGATATTGCGGAGCCTGATGTTGGTCTTGCGATTCGTTTTATCGGTGAGAATGTGCTGTGGTGGATAGTCATTGTACCTGCAGTTGCACTTTCAGGATATCCAATCTTCAAATATGCACTTCTGGCATTTAACCCACTGTCGATCTTAGTCCTTTCATTTGCTGGTATCACTTTTGGTTTCTGCTACGTCAGCTGGTATAAATCTTTTCCACTTATCGGGGTTGGAAGAGGACAGGGGATCGGAAACCTTTACGGTCTGTGCGCTGTTATTTTCATGTATCTGTTCTTTGCACAGGTGCCGGCATGGACAGTACTTATTGGTGGTGCACTTTGCCTTATCGGTGGTTTTGTAATGATCACCGAAGAATCGGATGACATCGAATCTCTGAGAACGACTGAAGGTGAAACACAATATATGGAATCTCTAAGAGGTGAGTAATATGGCTGAACTACGACCATTAAAATTTAGATTGCTTGAGTTATTCTCTGATGACAAGGCGCACTGGGACAACGAGATTGTCACACAGCTGCAGAAAGAATACAGTATGAACAGTGATTTTGGCAGGGATTCAATCAATTTTGATATCATTGAGTTGGCTTCAGGTTGCTTGCTTGAGGCGGTGGAAACTAAAGTAGACGAAGGTGGTATATATAAGAAAGGATTCCTTTTGCATAAATACATCATCACCGATTTCGGTAAAACCCGTGCGTCAGATGCAGGTCTAAAATAGGTAGAAGGAGATGAAGGAATGAAATCAATTAACGACTATATGGTTGCTTACTATGGCGAATCTTTCAACATGGCCAATGCTCCTGCACCAGCTGCAGAATACACTTGGATGGTTGCTGTCATCGTTATCGGTTTGGCAGCATTGTGGCAGGCTCGATCATTTGTGTCCAAATTCTAAAGGATTGAGGTACGATATAAATGCTCGACTATCTCCTAGCCCGAATATTTCGTGATTATTCTGAAATTTTCGGGCTAAGGCACTTTGAGTACCCCTCTGTGTCAGCCTTCTTTTCGTCCGTCGGGTTGGCGTGTTCCTTTGACGGCGCCCGGCTCTCCCGTGACGAAATCGTTCTTTATGTAGTTAATCACTTCATCGGTTGGCAGCACCTTTGCGACAGTACCGTTCGCGATCTTTAGCGCGATCTCTTGATTATCTGTCGCCGTTGCGACTGCGTCACCTATCACCACAACATCGTAACCACGTGAGTTGCCTGCGTAGACCGTGCTGAGAATACATTCATCCGTCCATAGACCAACAATTACTATAGTATCGATGCCGGCAGCCTTCAGCTTTTCATCCAGATAGGAGTTGCCGTTTTCATCGAAGGTCCAGAACATATCCAGATGTTTTCCATGGTAGAACCAGCCATCGGCCACTTCCTCCGCTGTCGGGGCAATTTCCGATAGGGGCTTCATACCTGGTGCGCCGTTAAAAATATACACAGCGTTCTCCGGATCTTCCGGGCGGAGGCCTTTGGGACCATACCATCGATCCATGGCGTTGCTGATGCCGTCGTCAAAAGTCCGGGTCCAGGCACTCCACATAAGGCGGATTCCGTCACTCTTTGATTGAGCCACTCGAAATACATCCACCAGTTTGATGAGATTTGGAAGAATAACTCCAGCATATGGTCGGTACTCTTCCTGGCAGTCATCGAGAAGCAGGGCAATTCTACGAGGCCGATCCTCGAGATTCCATGAAGCCCAAAAACTTAGCGGCAGTTTATTCGGAGCGCCTGGAGTGCTTTTGTAGTTGTCCATAGGCTTCAGCGCCAGATCCATGTCGCGATGCTTGCACGGCCCCTGGAGAGCTTCTTCAAGTGTCTGAATCTTGTTGTCACTGTTGCGCATAATCAAGTCCCTCTCGAATAGTGTAATTTAACAGGTAACCGTCGCTTCGACCGCCAACCAGTGTGATAGTATGAACTGTTTTCCCCATTTTCTCAGGACCTTACGCTATCTGATACCGAACACGCTGTCAAGAAATTAATTGGCCCGAGTCGGGCGATAATTTTAGCCGGGAGTACACATTAAGTATTTCAGAGTCGTTGCTTACCTCCGAGGATTGTTTTTTTCGAATAACGCCAATATCGGGAAAAAACAGTAAATCAACGGGCTCATTACTGTCCATCTTCAAACTATCTGTTGTATCACATAGCTGTCATTATCACTTAACCGCCGGACCCGTGTACAGAAGTCAATGGTTTTCTAGGAGCTTGTCCGAGGATGGTCTTTCGCCCAAACTCTTTGTTATTTCCAAAAAATAATGCTCGCAGATAGCGTAGACTTCGATATTACCTATATGGCTGTGCTTAGTTTTTGAAAATGCCTCTAAGTCTGCGCTTACCTGATTGGTGCTAATATCCCTCACAATTCCACAGTCAAACAGCCCGGTGCCGAAAC
>JAWSVG010000021.1:0-16365 GCA_033852035.1 Desulfocapsaceae bacterium
TAACGACAATGTAGAAGAGGTGCTGTTAGAAAATTGGTGGACGTCTAGCAGTCCATATGGCCTTTGGGATGAATGGAATTTATTAAATAATTTAAGATGATTCGCGTTGTTCAAGAAACTGTTTCCAAATCGGGAGGTGGATCAAAAGGCATGGTGATATCAACTTCCCCACTCGTATTAAAAGCCAACGTTGCATGGGGATAACGTTTTTTTAAAACATGAAGCATCGCACGATTCTCACCCAACATCGTAGCTTTAAACCCGACAAAGTTGTTCTCTTTGGCGATTTGTTCAAGAACCCCCAACATACGGCTTGCTAGCCCTCGGCCCTGGTAGTTTTCACCAATCACAAAAGCCACTTCAGGATAGCCATCTTCCTCATGAGTATAGGAGCCGATTGCTATCATTTCATGATTTTCCCCATTTTGCACTCGACCGACAATGGACATGTTGTCGTGATAGTCCACTGCAGCCCATTGTTGCTGAGCCACTTCATGGGAGAAAAGCTGCATTTTATAAAAAAATCGTAGGTATATAGTCTCTTCCTCTAAAGAATAAAAAAAGTTGCGGTATTCGAGTTCGTCTGAAGGATACAATGGGCGTATGGATGCTGTTTGGCCATTCTTCAAGTCCAATTTCCAGGCATATTTTTCGAGAAAAATAAGGTCTTGTTCTAGTGGTGGCAGTTGATCTGCAAAAATATAATGGTGTTTCTTGGCAGCATCGATCAGCTGACCACGAAATTTGGGGTGAGCAATTTGAGCCAATTCTATTACCCTTTGGTAAATGCTCTTTCCTTGTAATTCGGCATACCCATATTCAGTAACAACAAAATTGATATCGCCACGGGTAGTGGCCACTCCTGCACCTTCAGATAGATGGGAAACAATTCGTGAAACATTTCCGTTCTGTGCAGTGGACGGTAGGGCGACAATAGAAAATCCGCCCTCAGACATAGCCGCCCCCCTTAAGAAATCGACTTGGTCTCCAATTCCGCTGTAAAAGCGATAGCCCAATGAATCCGAACAAACCTGGCCGGTAAGATCTACTTCCAAAGCCGAACTTATGGAAACAAGATTGTCATTTTTGGCAATCACCAAGGGATCACTAACAAATTCTGAAGATCGAAAATCGAATAATGGGTTATTATCAATGAAGCTGTAAAGTTTCTCTGACCCCATACAGAGCGAGGCTACGACTCGTCGCGGCAGAAGGGTTTTCAGCCGATTCGTTACTACTTTTTTCTCAAAAAGGGGCAACATGGCATCGGTAATGAGTAGGGTGTGTATACCCAAATCTTTTTTTTGCATCAGGTGTTTCAAAATAGCATTGGGAAGCATACCAAAACCGATCTGAAGAGTATCCCCGTCTCGGATCAATTGGGATATAAAGTGACCGATGCGAAAGGTAACATGATCGTGCTCTAGGTTGGGCTCATAGGTCACCAGTGGTTCCTCATGGGCGACAAAATAGTCAATACTGTCTACATGTACCAAACTATCGCCCCACGTTCGGGGCATGCATGGATTGACCTGAGCAATCACCAGTTCGGCATTCTCCACGGCTGAACGAGTGATGTCCACCGAAACGCCTAAACTGCAATAGCCGAACTTGTCGGGTGGACTGACCTGGATCATTGCGACATCCAGACCAATACGACTGCTATCAAATAATTTAGGTATTTGAGAAAGATAGGTAGGTATGTAATCGATTTTCCCTTCAAAGGCGGCTTTGCGCATAGACTCACTGATAAAAAACAGCTTAATGGAAAACCGCCTCAAAAAGTCCGGATCATCAACATATTGCGCTAAGGTGTGTGAGAGCATCTGATAAAACATGATGTCTTGAATATTCTTATTCGCCACCAAGGAGCGGATAAGATGTTGGGGCTCGCCACATCCCGTACCGAGGAAAACACGGCATCCATTTGTTACATAGGCGACTGCAACATCAGTAGTGACATTTTTATTTCCGAGCAGTTTAAGCTGCCATTTAAATAAGGACATGGAATCTCCCAGAAAGGTACTTATGCCGCAAATACGGGTTTATAAATAAGCAAAAGAAACCTGCAAAGTTTGTCAGTTTAGATGTCCACAAAAACTGAGTATCAATGAAAATTACCGATAATGGTGTTTTCAGGCATCCAGAAAGGGCTATATCCAGGCTTAAAACCTGATCAAAAAATCTGCTAAATTTTCGCCGAATGCCCTGTAAAAATTGCGCGTGAAATGAAGGCCATCAGAATATTTTTCAATACCATTGTTATAAGACATGGCAAATCCGCTAAAATCATGCAAAGCGATGCTGGCCCCATCCGCCAATTCCTTTATCTTTTGATTATAAAAGTCAATTCGTTGATTTCTCTCCGGATCAGTTTCGAGCAAGAATTCAGCAACAGGAGGGATATTTGAAAAAACGATTTTTGCATAAGTCCTGGAGACAATGATGTCTATAATTTTTTCAAGATTATCTTTGAACCTCTCCGGGGTAACCGTTGGTCGCTGTGTCTCGTCAAACATCAAATCCCGATGGCCAGCATAGACATGCACGATTTCTTTGTCTTCAAGTGGCCAACTAGGCAAAGAGGTTAGTATTTCAACAGTATTTCCTGCAAAGCTAGGCAACTTGCTGACAATCGCTTTGCCATCCAGTGCCTTCTTCACATAGAGAAAAACAAGGCTTGTATGGGAGCTCCCCGCAAGCAGAATATGCTTAGTATTTTTCAATGCACTTATCCCTTATCGTGAACCAATTTCCAAAACGGTATAAAACATGCAGGTATTGTTGTTATATGATTGTTCAATATGTTTTTTCAAAAACGACATTAAACCAAGGAAATCATAATGGCCAAGGAAAAACCCAAACTTTATGCGTTGAGCAGCTGTTTACATTGTGAGGACACTGCAATTCTTCTGGACGAATGCGAGGTTGAATATGATTATGTAGAAGTGGATTATCTGGAAGGTGAAGAGCGCAAAGCTGTATTGGAGGTTGTCAAGGAGCTCAATCCCCGGTGTTCATTCCCCACCACCATGATCAATGGTACGGTAATTGTCGGATACCAGGAAGGTGAAATCAGAGCAGCATTGAGGCTAAAAAATGAAAGTTGAACAGCTGTATAAAGGATTGAAAAAATCGCAGGAAGCCAAGAATATCTACTTTAACAAGGACAAGGGCCTTGTATTTAAACTGCTTAACAGTCTTTTGCTAAATAAGGACCGTTACGGCTATATGGCCTGTCCCTGTCGTTTGGCCAGTGGAGAGAGGGAAAAAGACAAAGATATCACTTGTCCCTGTGAATACCGAGGACCGGATCTGGAAAAATTTGGTTCTTGCTATTGCGGGCTATATATATCACCAACTCTGTACCACGATAAAACCAATCCTCCGTATGTCCCGGAAAGAAGACCCCCTGAAAAATTTTTTTGATACCAACAAAGCAGATAAAGAGCTTCTACGACGCCATAAAATTCAGATATTGGAGGTTTCTATTATGAGTAATCATTACCATGATTCTAAAAACTTGAGTCTACTTAAAGAAATGAAGAAGCTTGCTCCTTCGGAATTCAATGCATGGGCAGGTCTTGACAAAATAGTGTCGAATAAAAAAGGCCAGATCCCTCTAAAATATAGAGAGCTGATTGCAGTGGCTGTTGCCCATTGTACGCAATGCGTGTATTGCATTGAAGTCCATACTAAAAATGCCAAAAAAGCTGGCGCCACGAGAGAAGAAATTGTAGAGACCTCTTTTCTTGCAGCCGCTTTAAGAGCTGGTGGTGCCGTAACCCACGGGACGTTGGCATTAAAGATTTTTGATGAAAATTGATGCTTTTCAAATGACCTTTTCTTTCAAATGGGTGTTTCCAGTTTCAACAACCAAGAGTGGACCTTTTTTTACCCTGAAAATAATCTGGGGTTTTTTTAGGAAATATTGTATTTTTTTCAGACAAAAGCATTGCAACATAATGACATTTTAGAGACGAGAGATCGACCATGACCAAGCTACCCCCCGGTACAAAAATCGAAATCCTGGAAAAAACCATCGGGCTCCAAGGACTTTTGGATATCGATAGCCTAGTTGATTTCTTCTCCCTGATTCTCGACAATGTATATTCGGGTATCATTGTTTGTGATCTTGACTGCCGTATCGTTTTCATGAATAAAGTATATGGTGAATTGTTGGATACCGACCCTGGAACAGCGGTGGGGACACCCATTAAAAACTACTTTCCCCACACGCGCCTGGGCCAGGTCATGTCCACGGGGCGCTCCGAACTGGGGCAGAAATGTTCACTACAGACAGAGATGCCGATTCTGGTAAATCGTATCCCCCTTAAAATAAAAAGCAAGGTGGTGGGAGTCATTTTGCAGACGATTTTCCGCGACTATCAGGAAATGACTGACTTGATGTCCCGGATGAAGACGTTGGAGAGTCAACTCAATTATTTTAAAAAAGGTTTGAATCGGGTCCTTTCTCCCATCTTTACTTTTGAATGTATTATCGGCAAAAGCAAGGTTCTAAAAGCAGCAAAGGGTATCGCAGAAAAATATGCTCAAACTGCTGCCCCTATTTTGGTCACCGGTCCTACAGGCACTGGTAAAGAGATGTTTTCGCATGCCCTGCACAGTTCCTCTCCGCGGGCCTCAGGTCCTTTTGTCTGTGTCAACTGCGCTGCTATCCCAAGAGAACTGCTTGAGATGGAGCTTTTCGGCTATGAAGCCGGAGCATTCACCGGTGCAAATCGTAAGGGCAAAGAGGGTAAAATACAATTGGCCCATATGGGCACCTTATTTCTTGATGAAATAGGTGAACTCAGTATCAAGGCACAGGTAAAGCTACTCAGGGTTTTGGAATACAAGATGCTGGACAGAGTGGGCGGAGTAAAACCGATTAGTGTGGATTTTCGGCTGGTAACAGCAACTAACCGCGACTTAAAGCAGATGATGAGCCGGGGCGAATTTAGGGCAGACCTCTATTATCGCCTCAACACCATGTCCATTTCAGTTCCGCCCCTGAAAGCGCGTACCGGGGACATTGAGTTATTGGTACGGCATTTCCTTAAAGATCTTGGGCATTCACACCTGGAAGTTAGCCAAGAGGCTATGAATGCCCTGATCACTTACAACTGGCCAGGCAACGTACGCGAATTGAAAAACGTGATCGAACGTGCTGGGAGCCTCGCGGATGACAACACCATCGGTTTGAACCAACTGACCACGGAGGTCCTTCAAATGGGCTGTGGTGGGGAACACCTGTATGGAAAATCGGACAGATTGTTAGTTGACGAAATGGCCCGGTTTGAAAAATCCGTTTTGGAGAGAGTACTATACCTCCACAAAGGAAATATGTCTAAGAGCTCTAAAAAACTAGGTATATCTCGCTCAACCCTGTATGAAAAATGCAGCCGACACAACCTCTTACACTCATCACCTAAACACTAATTTCCTCATTGTGCACCGAAAAGTGTCCGGCAGTCCCTACATGTCCGGCATTTTGGACACACAATAAGGCACTCTTTTACTCACCTCCCGCCTTGCAGCTTTTCATCTTTCAGCCCCCGGGTCTTTTTTTTGCCCTCATTATTAAAGACTTACATATAAAAACCTAAGCAGCGACCATCGAAGAACCCACCTGGCACACTTGTTGTATTTATAGGGGGAACCGCAACACGGATAAACCCACTTACCACTGAGGAGGAGTAGAAACGAATGAAAACCTACCAAGTGCCCAGAGAGGACTTTGTCGTTCCCCTTTGTAGCTCAGCTTGTCCCGCCGGGGTTGATGTACCTCGTTACATACGGGCAGTAAAAGACGGACGATACGATGATGCAGTAGCGGTGTTGCGTGAAAAACTGCCGCTGCCAACGGTTTGCGCCGATGCATGTTTTGCACCCTGCGAAGATGCTTGCGCCTATAAACAATTTGGGGATCCCGTAGCCATCAGAGCCCTTAAACGGGCAGCTGTTGACAATGGCAATGATTCCTGGCTCAAAAACAAGAAACAGGCACCATCCACCGGCAAAAAAGTGGGTGTGGTCGGTGCCGGCCCAGCCGGACTGACAGCTGCCTATTACCTGGCAACTCAGGGCCATGGAGTGACCCTGTTCGATGGTTGGCCTGAGCCAGGTGGAACCCTACGCTTTGGTGTACCTGAATTCCGTCTCCCAAAAGAGCGATTAGGGCGCGACATACAACACATTATGGATTTAGGGGTGGAGTTCAAGGGCAACACCAAGGTTGGCAACGGTACAAGTTTTGAAGATCTCAAACAAAGTCATGACGCAGTGTTCCTAGCCTGCGGAACCATGGCCAATTCCAAAGTGAGACTGCCAGGGGCCGATAATGAAGGTGTCCTCTGGGGTTGGGATTTTCTTAAAGCAGTTTCAGAAGGCCGTGAATTCGACCTAGGTTCTAAAGTGGTCGTACTCGGCGGTGGTAACGTGGCATTGGATGCCGCACGCACAGCGCGTCGACTCGGGGCAGAGGTAACTCTGGTCTACCGGCGTACACGAAACGTGATGCCGGCCCACCCGGATGAAGTGGCTGCCGCTGAAGCAGAAGGCGTTTCCATTCTTGAGAAATGGGCACCAAACAAAGTGTTGTTCGACGACAAGGTTACGGGATTGGCACTCATCAGCTGCGCTCCGGACGGAGACGGAGGCAGGGAATGCAAATTGATTCTTGATGAAGATATCACACACCGGGTGGATGCCAATACCATCATCGTTGCAATCGGTCAGGAAGCTGATCTGGAATTCCTGTCCGGGGATACTGATACCTGCGCATCACCAAAAAAACTAAATATCAACCTCGATACGCTGGAAACCGGCACACCTGGTGTTTTTGCCGGTGGAGATGTGGTCACCGGACCGGCGTCAATTGTCAGCGCCATCGGCCAGGGCCGAAAAGCTGCCGAGGCCATTGACCGTTATCTTGGAAGTTCCGGGGACGTTTCTGAGGTTCTGGCACCACCGGAAGATACAGTGGAATTGGGCCCCTTTTCCTGCTCTTTTGAGCCCCGTCAGGAAATGGCCACCCTGCCGTCCTGGCAACGCCAGGCCGATTTCGAACAAGTAGAGACAGGGCTTACCAGCCGCCAGATCGATACGGAGGCAGCTCGTTGCCTTAACTGCGATGCACGCAAATTCGAGGTGGTGTTGAACACCGAAAATTGCAAAGAGTGCGGATACTGTGTCGAGGTCTGCAAAGTTGATTCTTTTGGTCCGGCTGATTTCTTTAATCAAAAAGGATACAGGCCGATGGAAAAGAAATCCGACGACTATTGTGTGGGATGCCTCAAGTGCTTCTATGCCTGTCCTGATTTTGCCATTGACATAATTCAGAAAAATTAGCGGTTCGAGAGGTTTTTAATATGAAACGATTTTTAGAAACAGGAAATTTTGCCATCGCGGAGGGAGCCATTTTGGCGGGTTGCCGTTTTTTCGGTGGATACCCAATAACGCCGGCCACTGAGATTGCTGAAGCGATGAGCTCCCGCCTGCCCGAGGTAGGTGGCGTCTATTTGCAGGCGGAAGATGAATGCGCGGCCATGCATCTATGTATCGGTGCTTCACTTGGCGGCATGAAAGCCATGACAGCAACATCAGGGCCAGGTTACATTCTTTATGCCGATCCCTATGGTTGGGCTCTTGGGTGTGAAATGCCGATGGTCGTACTGAATTCGGGTCGCGTAGGGCCTGTTAGTGGTATTACCGGAGCACCCGGTCAAGGGGAATTTTATATGATGCGCTACCCAACTCAGGGCGGAAACTATGAGGCTATCTGCCTCGCACCTAACTCAGCCCAAGAGGCCATGGCCATGGTCGTGGAAGCTTTTTATCTCTCGGAACGTTTTCGGATGCCGGTATCCGTTCTGTGTGATCAGCTTATCACCGACGGCTTTGAGGACATCAGCGTTCCCGAAAATGACGATGAGATGAAAGAGATGGGTTTTAGAACCTGGCCACGTATAGCCTGCGAGGGACCAGAGTTTTATCCCTACACCGACGATCTGGATATACCTCCTGTTCAGATGGGCAATGGGTTTGGCGGTTTATGTTCAGACTGGACCCCAACAATTGAGGGTTACGATATCGAAGAAGTGAAGGATCACCATAGACACTCGTATCGTATGATTTACAAGGTTCGCAACAATACGAATATCTTCAACCATCACTACGAGAAAAAGTATATGGATGACGATCCCGATCTGGTTGTTGTTTCTTATGGAACTCCGTCCAGGGTTGTCAATACTGCCGTAGAAAAAGCCCGTTCCATGGGATTGAAAGTTGGCTCCCTGCGATTGATCACCCTATGGCCTTTCCCCGATGAGCACTTCAGCCAAAGCACTAAATACCTTAGTGTGGAATTGAACTGGGACGGCCAGTTGGTAAGAGAAATTCAGCGAGCCACTCCAAAGGATTCCAACGTTCATTTCCTAGGTACCTGCGGCGACTTGCCCACAATATCAGACCTTATCGAGACATTTGAAAAGGTCCTTAAAAACCAGCCACTGGAACGTAGAGGCTGGGAGCTGGAGGCATGGTAATATGACAATTCAAGCGAGTGCTCTTACAGACAAATATTTACGGTCCCGAAAGATTCCCTCAACGGCCTGCACCGGCTGTGGTCTTGGCCAAAATCACAAAGTGATTATTCAGGCAATCGACGAATTGGGTATGGAAGTTGACGACATCGTATGGGGAACATCAATTGGGTGTGCAGGGCGTCAGACCTTTGCCACCTGGAAAGGTGACGGCTTTGCTGGCACCCACGGACGAGCTTACGCCATAGCCCGTGGCCTTAGAATCTCAATGCCACTGGATAAAAAAATCATACTGACCGTTGGGGACGGCGACGCCTTTGGGATCGGTTTGATGCATCTGATTCATGCAGCCCGTTGCAACACGGATATGACCGTATTTGTCAATGACAACTTAGGCTACCAATCCACCGGCGGTCAATTCGGTTATACCACTCCCCAGGGTGCCAAGACAGATTCCAGCCCTTACGGCATGTATGAACACAATCTGATGAGCGATGGCATGGATGTTATGCATATCCTCAAAGGGGCCGGCGCCACCTTTCTTGCACGACACGTGGCTATGGACGGACAGATTGCCGTGGAAAGTATTAAAAAGGCCATAGAAAATCCAGGCTTCTCTCTGGTTCATATGCCCTATCCCTGTCCCACCAACTATGGAGCGCGGGAAATTGGCAATAGGGTTCCGGTGAACTCCTGGCGCTACATCATGGAACGCACAAAGCCTTTAGGCCAGGAAGATGAAAAGACAGTTTGGGCCACCGGTATCTGGCATGACGAGTCCGGATCCCGCCCTGAGTTTGGCGAACACATTTGGGCTAATGTAAATAAGATCAAAAATACGGGGGGCATATGAAAGATCGAGTCGAAATAGTGGCCAGTGGATTTGGAGGCCAGGGAGTGGTCCGGCTAGGCCAGGTCATCGGAGAGGCTGCTGTAAAAGAGGGTCTTCGTGTATCTATGCTCAAAAGCCACGGCACAGAGATGCGCGGCGGCTATGTACGCAGCCAGGTAGTGATTTCAAAAAATGCGATCGACAGCCCCATGTGCGAAAATCCTGACCTTTTTATAGCACTTTCCTTGTCCGCTTACAATCGATTTAAGGACACGGTTTCTGAAGACGGGCTGATTCTGTATGATCCTGCTTTTGTGGAGACCATCGATGATGGTTTACCGTGTAAACACAACGCGTTTCCTGCCAAGCAAATAGCAGTTGATAATTTCAACAAACCGATTTTCAGTAATACCGTTGCTATTGGTGCCATGGCAAAAATCTTGAGTGATGGAATTAAAAAGGAAAACATCTTGAATTCAATTTTAGAAATCATCCCGAAGTTCCATGAAGAGAACATAAAAGCATTTGAGATTGGTTACGACTATCTGAGCTAAATCAAGGCAGGACTCTAGTTGATTACTGAAGTCCTGCGTTTTTTTAATTTTAATAAGCGCACCCTGTTAGACAGGGGTGCGCGATTAAACAAAATTATTTGTGGCAGGACTGTTGCTACTGCCCGGAAATTCAGTGGATAGGATAACCAGTCTAAGTGATTTTTAATATAGTATGCACAATAGAGGGGTAAAGAATGCGAACAATCAAATATTTTGTTGATAAGCACGCCCAAGAGCAACCGGACAAGACTTTTTTGATCGCTCCAGAACCAAAGCTTGTGCAAACCTTTGTCCAGCTCAAGGAAGATTCTGAACAATTTGCCGAGTTCCTCTACCGCAAAGGTTTCAAGAAGGGTGACAAGATTTCCTTTATGATGGGCAACAGCTTTCAAAGTGCAAATATAATTATTGGTGCCATGTATGCAGGTATGTGTGTTGCACCCATAAATCTTCAGGCCCAACACGATGTCCTCAAACATGTTTTGGAACATTCTGACACCAAATTGGTTTTCACTACAGAGATGCAGAAACCGCTATTGGACAAAGCGTTGGCCAAAGTTAACCACGAAATCGAAGTCATAGTTATTGATCGAGATGCAAGAAAAGCGATACCCGCATTTTGTCAAACAAACACATCCATACCCGCAGTAGAAGAGGAAGATCCGGCTCTCATACTGTATACTTCTGGAACCACAGGTCTGCCCAAAGGTGTCATCCTCACCAATAAGAACATGATAGCCAGCGGACAGAATGTAATTGAGTCCCACGAACTGACTGACCAGGACGTCGCACTTTGCTCTTTGGTGCTCTATCATATCAATGCCTTATGTGTCTCCCTTATGTCCACCATCGTATGCGGGGCTACCTTGGTTGTTCCTCACAGATTCAGTAAAAGCGAGTTCTGGCAGACAATTAGCGATTATCGCTGCACATGGTTCTCGGTCGTTCCCACAATCATTTCCTATTTGAACGCCGATAGTGAAATTAAAGGACACGATTATCAGCTGGGGCAGGTTCGCTTCGGTCGTTCAGCTTCTTCGGCGTTGCCCGCATCTTTACACCAATCCTTTGAAGAAAAATTTGGTATCGGAATCGTTGAGACTATGGGGCTGACAGAAACCGGCGCACCGATTCTTTCCAATCCTCTAGACCCAGCCAAACGCAAATACGGTTCACCCGGCATTGCCTATGGCAATCAAGTGAAAATTGTTGATCCTGAGGGCAACGAGTGCCCAAGAGGTACGGTTGGCGAAATCATGATCAAAGGGGAAAATGTAATGAAGGAGTACTACAAGGCTCCTGATGTTACCGCACAAAACCTGAATGCAGACGGTTGGCTGAATAGCGGAGATTTGGCCTATATGGATGAAGATGGGTATGTGTTCGTCACCGGACGTCTTAAAGAGTTGATTATCAAGGGCGGTGAAAATATAGCGCCCCGCGAAATAGATGACGCCTTCTACAAACATCCTTCCGTCCAGGATGCCGCTGCAGTTGGAATTCCCGACGAACATTATGGTGAGGAAATTATGGTCTGTGTGACCATAAAGCCTGGTTTCGATTGCACTATTGCCCAATTACGAGAGCATTGTGTCGAACATTTAACCCCGTACAAAACACCTAAGGTGATCAAAATCTTGGATGAACTACCCAAGGGACCATCAGGGAAGATCCAGCGTTTGAAACTAAAGGAATTGGTCGATTAAGTTTTAGTTTGGGTCGCTCTGAAACTGGGCTTTTATCCGTAAAGAACATTTGAGAATTTTCAACATTGAGCCGAACAATGACAATGGATTAAAGACTGGTTTCAGTGTGAACTCAATCACAAGAGAATTCAATTCACCGATGCCTATATATATTGAGGGAGTACAATAAAATGGAGACACTGCAGCAATTTATTCACTATTTTCCACAGGCATTGACGGTATCAAATCTTGCCGTTTTAGTACTGGGCACCATCGTCGGGCTGGTTCTGGGCGCTTTACCCGGCCTCAGCCCAACAATGGCTGTGGCTTTGTTGGTACCCTTTACCTTCGTAATGACCCCATCAACCGGCCTAACCCTGCTTGGTTCAGTTTACGTCTGTGCCATGGCCGGGGGGGCTATTTCGGCCATTCTCATCAATGTTCCTGGTGCACCTGCCAATATTGCGACCCTGTTTGACGGCTATCCCATGTCAAAGCAGGGTAAATCCCAGACTGCATTGAATATGTGTTTCATCAGTTCTCTGATAGGTGGTCTGGCCGGCATGGTGGCAATGATTTTCTTCACACCACCTCTTGCTAAAATCGCCTTGAAATTTGGCCCGTCAGAGATGTTTTGGGTCGCTGTGGTGGGCGTTACCTGTATGGCCGGACTTTCAACAGGATCCTTGATAAAGGGATTGTTCGGCGGGACTTTTGGCCTATGGCTGGCAACCATTGGGTACAGCCCTATGCTCGGGGAACCCCGATTTATATTCTCGGACACTCTTGCCGGGGGCATAAATATGGTGGCAGCGCTTATTGGTCTCTTTGCCCTTCCACAGATGTTGACCTTGATGGAAGGGATTTACGAGCAGAAAAAATTCACTGAAAAATTAAAACCCGAGAAAGGTATTCTAAAAAAGAACATCATTGAAGTTTTGAAAATGCGCAAACCTCTAACTATTGGCTCCCTTATCGGAATTATTATCGGAATAATCCCGGGTGCCGGAGGGCAAGTCGCGGGACTCATCGCCTATGATCAGACCAAACGCTTTTCCAAAGACCAGAGTAAATACGGTCACGGTGATCCTCGTGGGGTTGTTGCTGCTGAGTGTGCCAATAAAGCTATGGCGGGGCCGTCACTCATCCCGTTATTGACACTGTCCATTCCCGGCAGTCCAACTGCTGCTGTCTTATTGGGCGGGCTTCTTATCCACGGCCTTTTTCCCGGACCGGAATTGTTCACGGAGCATGCCGACATTGTCTACATATTTATGGCCAGCCTGGTCTTGGCGCAATTTTCGATGTTCTTTTTTGGAATCCTCATGGCAAGATACTCCTACGGTATCATGAATTTGCCTAAAAGGTATATCATCGCCGGTGTCGTTATTTTGTCAGTTTTTGGCAGTTATTCGATTCAAAACAATTTTAACGACATCATAATTTGTTTTGGTATTGGTTTTGTTCAATACTTGTTCCAGAAAGTAGGAATTAAGGGCGGGCCAGTTGTCTTAGGCCTTATTTTAGGAAGTATTGCAGAAGGTAATCTCTTAAAAGCAATGCTGATTTGTCAAGGGACAGGAGAAAGCTATTGGAATTATTTCGGTACAGGCACGATAAATATCATCCTCATCCTTATCAGTGTGTTTTCTATCGTCTATAGTCTGTATTCTTCTGTCAGCTCCAGTCGCAAATAATTTACCCGGGAGAAAAGTTAATGCGTATCGAACTCATAGCTTCAATTATTTTTTTTATCTTTTCCGGGGTTATCTTCTTTGTATCCGGTAGCTATTCCCCACAGGCGGCGGTCTTCCCCAAGGCTCTTTCTGTAATCTTAGGTATTTTGGCGGTCATATACTTCTTACAAGTAATGCTCAAAAAGGTAGTTCCTCAGAACCTTGCAGGATATCCCTTAGCCAGAATAGTAGCCTTTTTGGTTGCCCTGACACTCTATTTTGTTTGTTTATATTACTTGGGTTTTTACACAGCATCCTTTGCCTATTATCTTGTCTTAACATTGGGTCTATCCAGAGACAAGCTGAACAAAAAAGAAATTCTTATTAATTTTTGTTCAGCAAGTGTCTTTATAGGAATTTTATATTTCCTTTTTTCGGGCCTTCTTAAAGTCCAAATCCCATCGGGGTTTTTAATATAACGTACCCATTAGCGTAGGTTGTCGTTTTGATAAAAAACTTAAACTGGAGCGTATTAATGAAATCAAAAACTAGGTGTATTCTTTCAATGACATTATTGACTGTGCTTTGCTTGACATTTTCCTTCAATGCAATCGCAGAATCAGACTATCCCAATAAACCGATCCAATGCATAGTTACTTATTCTCCAGGCGGTGCAACTGATCTGCAAGCAAGGATAGCGACAATGATCGCAGATAAAGAGTTCGGTCAGCCTATTGCAATTGTAAATAAACCCGGTGCCGGTGGACAGGTGGGGTGGAACTGGATGGTCTCAAACGCCAAGTCCGATGGGTATACCGTAGGAACCTATAATATCCCGCATTTTATAGCCCAGTCGATTGTCTATGATACCAAATATGATATCTCAACATTTGAACCAGTGGCAAGTTGGGGTGCGGATCCGGCAGTGTTTGTAGTTTCAAAAGATAGTAAATTCAACACTGTTGAAGATCTAATCAATTACGCCAAGAGTAAGCCGGGTGGGGTTACCGTATCAGGCGCCGGAATGTATGTGGGACATCATATTGCTTTTTTACAGTTCCAAAAGGCTGCAGGAATCAAGATGACCTACATTCCGATGAAGGGTGGTGTGCCTGCATTACAAGCTGTTATGGCCAACACTGTCTTGGCTGGCTTTAACAATCTTTCCGATGCGTACAGGGCAAAAAACAATCTTAAGATTCTTGCTGTGGCAGATCTGAAAAGAACAAAAGAATTTATACCTGAGGTAAAAACTTTTAAGGAACTTGGGTTTGACGTTGATGATGCAAGCGTTAACAGAAGGGGAATCTTCCTGCCCAAAGGTACGCCTCCAGAAATTATTGAAAAGTGCGCTATGATTTTCCCGAAAATGTTTAAAGATCCTGCGGTACAGGAGAAAATGAAAAATGCAGGGATTCCGGTTGAGATCTTAACCCGTGATGAGATCTTGGCACAGTTCAAGGAAAAAGAAGTGTTTCTGAAAGAGGCCCTCAAGTCATTTATCAAGAAAAAAGGGTAAGAGGACAGAAGTACGACGAAAATAATTCCGATAAATAACAATAAAGTGGAAAATTAGTAACAGTTTTTATATATAGCCTAATCGCTAGGGGTGCAGTCTCTGCTGCGAAGGAAAGCGGCATGCAAGTTAAATTAGATCGTATACTGGTATTATTTTCAATGCTTTCAAGCCGCTTTTCCTTCATTGGAGAAGCGGCATTTTCTATCAACACGTCGGGACAGCGCTCGGGTACTGTACTACCCCTTAGTAAAGTTGGCAGCAACTCCTGTAAAAAGCGATTGATGTGACTAATTGCCGCTGAGAAGCACTCGTATTCTCCCTGTATTACAAATGATTACGGCACTGATATTTAGAAGCTTGTTGGACGTATCTAGTTTCATTTTCGCATGGTACTAAAAAGCATACAAGTTTGACAAACTAGGTCAGACTCTGTTTTACTGCAGGTAATTTATTAACGAGCCTGTGGTATCCTGCCCAATACTGATTGATCACAGGATATAACGGTTCTCAAGAATCCTACGTGCATATGGCTGAGAAAATTGATGAAAGTTATTTTGTCGAACTTAAGAACGCAAGCGCTGATATTATCTGCAGAAACAACCGATGCAATTATCTTGCAGATGAGCTACTGTTCTCTGTTGTAATTTGGGGGGATCAATATCTCATTGATCCCATCAATTCGAGCGTTGAATATGTAGTTGCTATTGGTCCCCCCCCCATGAGTACTTGAACCTTTTCGCCATATACTACCTGCTAAGGGTAAAAGATATTCCTTTAAGTGAAGAGTGGATTTCTGAAAAGGACCTCCCGGGTGGCGCCACTTTTTTCCGGGGCCCGCATCTTATACCAACCGAGCTGATCAGTGGACAATTTGGAAATGATCTCCATGCCTTTAACATTTGGTGTGAGAAACTAGGAGGTATACAAATAGATCTAGCCGATTCGGCTTTCCGATTTCAAATCACTCCTGATATTCCAGTGGTTGTTCTCTACTGGAAAGGAGATGAGGACTTTCCGGCTAAAGCAAAAATGCTTTACAATCGGACAATTAATGAACAACTCCCATTGAACGTTATATGGGCGCTTGCAGTTGGTGTGTGTGGACGCCTATGTGTTAGTACTTCTTTTTCGCCCCAGCCCATCCGGACCAAGCCATGGATAGATTTACAGAACCAATAAAATCAGCCGAACAAGAAAGCAGTAGCCGGCCGCAAGAAGCGCGGTCTATTTTCGTTACAATTTATCCTTTAAAACAGTTTTCGTCATCTGCTCTGCTTTCGCTTAGTTTAGCATTAAGATTGCCAAGTCGAAGATCTTGTTTTTTCATCAATTCATAAGCTTAGGATGTCTACTGTAAGCCTGCAGGGGCAAACGTTATCTCAATGGTAGAGGCTATTATTGGCAATGTTAACCATTTAAGTAAGTCTGCAAGTTTACACTGTTCCTGTGTATCCTCGAAGAAGAAATACTTCGATCTCTGGATAAAACGTCAACAAGACAAACCGACATACACTTCCAAATCTCCAATAAAAAATGGGGTTAGTCATATACTA
>JAWSVG010000098.1:0-17142 GCA_033852035.1 Desulfocapsaceae bacterium
TGATTCGTACTGAAGCTTTGATAAACTGCCTGCAAGTTTCATTGGAAGATACTCAATACTTGACCAATGAGACAATCACTGCAGTACTATGGCAGGTCAGCGGTAATTTGGAGCAGATTAAGAAAGTCACCGATAAGTGGCATGAGGCTGATGTCCGGGTCTGTCATAAGCCAGGGCAGGTTGTTCCGTCTATAGAGTCCTCTACTTGAAAAGACTGGCTGGGTCAATTGACCCAGCGCAAGAAAACAACGCTGATGTTATTGATATTCCGTTAAAAGTAGCTGTGGCAATAGATAGCAAATCTGTGACAACTTCTGAGGCGGCCAGACAAGTGGCTGACGAAACAGCTCAACAAATTCTTACCCAAGGGTCTCCTGATATCACATACCTTCAAGATAGTTCCGTCAAGATTGAGGGTATCACATTTTACGGCTCCCCCTGGACACCAACCTTTTTTGATTGGCATTTCATGGCAGACAGAGGTCCGGTGATAAATGAGAAATGGAACAAGATCCCAGAGGGTATTGATGTCCTCATTACCCATGGCCCACCAGCTACAATTCTAGATAACGTCAGAGGGGTTCCTCAAGGTTGTTCAGATCTCTTGGAACGAATTCTACAAATCAACCCTAAGTACAATGTGTTCGGTCATATCCATGAAGGGTACGGTATCACCAAAAGAAACAGTACTATTTTTATCAATGCCAGTGTGTGTGACGGGCGATACAGACCAATCAATAAGCGCCTATTGCCTTTAATGTACTCCATTGAGGGTAGCCCCTTCCTCGGGCCTTTACCGAGACACCAACTAACCCTCTTTGTAAATAATTAATGGGGAACTGAACCGAGCGCCTGAAGTGTTCAGGGTGGGCAAATGAAGCCCTTTCTGTCCCAGTGAAGGTTTATCATCCCGAGCTTCTAGCTTTGGGAAAAGGTGGGCCGTCCTTGTTGTCCTATATGAAGATTATATGAAGTTGACTGCTATACATTCAGTTAAGTATCTCGCAAGATGCCTGACGCTGTGTCGTGGTTTCTTGCAATGTACCTGAAAACTTCCCGGAAGCATTTTAAAACGCGAGACTCATCTTGAACGCTAGGGTATGGTGAGAATACGCTGCCTCTTACAAAACTGAATTTTGAGTCTATTTAAAGTCAACATCTGCTCATTCTAGAAATATAAGCATTAGGTTCTCCATGAAAGTACTCCTCCCTCCAATTTATGAGCGAATAGAAGACAGGTCAGTTCCTTTCGATTCAGAACCTTTCGGCAGAAAACTGTTCGCTGACAACCTAACCTCACTCTTCAAGAATACAAGTGATGGTCTAGTTATTTCTATAAATGCGAACTGGGGTGACGGAAAAACATCCTTTGTCAAACTTTGGGAGATGGAACTTCAGCAAGATGAAAACCTTATTCCAGTATATTACGATGCTTTTAAAAATGATTTTACCAGCGACCCCTTTCTTTCTATAGCTGTTTTAATCCATAAACATTTAGAAGTAGCTTTATCTAAGAAAGGAGATACAGATAAGGTCAAAAACAGGAAACAATTAGATAGATTAAAAAAGCAAACCAAGAAATTAGCTGTTGAATTTGTCAAAATGGGAACTGGTATGGCTGTGTCACATTTGACGGCTGGAATTGTAGGTAACGGGGAAATTTCAGACTGGACCGGAGATGTATTTAAGAGACTATTATTTGGAACGCTTGAAGACAAAGTTGATGCTCAATTTCAGGCACATTTTGATTCTATTGACAGTGTCAAAAGCTATCAGCACCAGCTGAAGGAAATGCTTGCTTCTCATGATGCAGGTGGGCAGCAAAAGTTAGTTTTTTTCGTCGATGAGCTAGATCGATGCCGGCCAGATTTTGCCCTGCAAGTAATAGAAAGTATCAAACATTTATTTGATATTGAAAATGTCTTTTTTGTCTTAACTGTAAACCAGGATTTACTCCAAAAAACTATTGAAGCAGCTTATGGAATTAAGAGTGAACATGCTGCTACATATTTTCAGAAATTCATTCACCTTGAAACGGAGCTGCCATCTATAATCGCAAGGGGAGTAGAGCATATAGGAGTGAAACTACCTGATGTTGAGATGCATATTGAGAACCTGTGTAAACTACATGGAATTAGCGAATATTTTGCTGACAACCATGTGGACTACAGGTCTATAGTCAATATCATACAGCATACGGACATTGGACTTAATGCACGTTCTATAGAGCGGGCATTCTCTCTCATTACTATTGGGTTAGGAAGTACCGTTCCAGAGACACAAATCGACAAAGACTACTTAAAGGCAATGTGTTTAATGGCTATGTTGAAAATTGGCAAACCAGAGATTTACCTCAAGTGCAAAAATGGCGATTTTCAGAGGTTATCTACGATCGTTTCTGACGCGCTCTGGGATTCTTTAAAAAAATATCTTGATTCTAATAATCTAGAACAAAAAGCATCTAATATTTTCCATAGTCGCGCAGTTTTTCGGGTCTGTAGAATTTTAGACATATATAGCATCCCTCAGTCTTTAAAGGATGAATACACAAAAGACATCAAACAAACTAACAATTAGCTTGGGTTTTAATAAAAAAAGGGAGGGTTTCGCTTGACTCATCTCTGTGTGCAATGCCCCTAAAGTTCGGTTTCGTAAAAGTCAAACTATCTCCTATAAACCTAACTCTGACTGTTGAAAGAGAATGCTTTCGTATCAGGTTCCAACTAAAGACCTTGCACAATCTTTTCAATAGTCCTCGGTGCAGATCCCTCAAAGTGGTTGTTCACGAAGGTGAAGGACTCAACATCCCGGGTGCTTAAATCTTTCAGCATCTCAGCCAACAAGGAAATATCCTTATCCTTCGGAGCTACCACCTCGCTCCAATCTTTACCTGTGGCCATCTCAATACCTTTACGATCGGGACCATGCAACCTTATCACTGCCATATCCTCTATTTGCTCTCTGTGTTTCTTGTATAGGTCGAAAATAGAAGGCATGTAATACCCTTGAAGAAAGACATGATACAAGCCATGGCTACTCAGAAAACCAAAGTACCTCTTGTTCAGGTAATTCGGGTTTCTGCTTTCAAGGCAGTACTGATAACCCGACGGTAGACGTTCTACAAACTTTCCAAAGATTTCCTCAAACTGAGGTAATCCTCCCGGCATCTTTTGCTCATTCAGGTATTCGAACGGAAAACTAGTGGGTCTATCTCTCTAAAAGCGGGCCAACCTACTCCAGAAAGCGGAGAATGAGCTCAGAAGAAAGAAAATGAGAATTTGGTACAAATGGGTCTGTTTTCTTTTTATTGTAGTGCTGTGGGGTCACGCGATGATATTTGGGAACGTAGAACTTGAAATCATCACAGATCATCAATATTTTTTACTTTAGTAAGCAACACCAGACTAAAGAAAAGGTTGAGTATTAAGCTAATAAATCGTAAAACTAGTTACATATAAACTTCCAGCTACTTCAACTCAGACTCAAAAATGGCGCATATAAATCCAGAAATACTTGAGTGGGCGCGCAACACAGCAGGCTTCACAGTCGATGTCGCTACCAAGAAACTCAATATTAAAGACAGTAAAGATTTATCTGCCCATGCGAAACTGCGTAATTTTGAGCTTGGACTCAAAGAACCCTCTCGTTCCTTACTTCGCAGGATGGCAGAGAAGTACCGCCGGCCACTAATCACTTTTTACATGTCCGAGCCTCCTGTCAAAGGAGACAGGGGACAAGATTTCAGAACCCTACCAGAAGACCAACCTAAAACTGAAGAAGCCCTCTTAGATGCTTTAGTCCGCAATATTAAGGCAAGGCAATCTATGGTCAAAACAATACTTGAAGACGATGAAAATCTGGAGGACATATCTTATATTGGCTCCGTTGCTAAAGATATAGGGGTAGATGAACTTGCGAGTAAGATTAAAACAGAAATCGGCTTCAACAAGGATGATTATAGGATGTGCCGCACCCCAAATGACGCTTTCACCTATCTACGTGCTCTGATTGAAGACACAGGCGTCTTTGTCTTGTTGATTGGAAATCTTGGAAATCATTGTACAGCGATCGACACAAAAACCTTCCGCGGCTTTGCCCTATCCGACAAACACGCACCCTTTATTGTTATCAACGATCAAGACGCGCATGCTGCATGGAACTTTACTCTGTTGCATGAAATGGTTCACCTCTGGCTTGGGCAAACAGGGATTTCTGGAGCTAGTGCTGAGAAAAGCATTGAGAAGTTTTGTAATGATGTTGCAGGTGAAATTCTCCTGCCGACAGAAAGCCTAGAAGCTATCGTACAGTCTTTTGGTGAAGATTTTGACGAAATTAAGCACAGTATTTCTAGTTTTGCCGAAAGCATTAATGTGAGCAGTTCTATGGTGGCGTATAAATTATTTCGCCTCAACTACCTTGAAGCTGACGAATGGAGAAAATTGTCCAGTTTTTACCGAGCGGCATGGGTGAGCAGCAAAGTACTCCAGCGCCAAAAGGCTAAAGCAAAGGAGGGTGGAGGACCGACTTACTACATAACCAGGCGACACCGATTGGGCCGTACCTTTATAAACTTTGTCGGACAAACGTTAGCCACTGGAGCGGTCACAACCACCAAAGCGGCCAAAATATTAGGAGTTAAACCTGGTAAAGTTATGCCGCTTATTGAATTTGCTCGCATTTCTTAGGAGATATCTTGCTCTACTTGTTAGATGCGAACACACTAATTGACGCCAATCGGGACTACTACCCACTCTCACGTGTACCTGAGTTTTGGGAGTGGTTGCTTGATTTGGGCGAGCGGGATATCGTGAAAATACCTCTGGAAATTTATGATGAAATTACTACAGGTAATGATGATCTCGTAGACTGGATAAAACAACCTGAGGTTAAGTCAGCCTTGTTACTTGATGCTGAGGTAAATGTTGACCAGCTAAGAAAAGTTCTAGATGAAGGTTATGCAAATGACCTCTCAGACGTAGAAATTGAAAGTATAGGAATGGACCCCTTCCTCGTGGCATATGCAATAACTGAAGAATCAAAGGTTATCACCTCAGAGGTGTCGGCTTCAAGTAAAAAACGACACAATAGAAGAGTACCCGACGTTTGCCACAGTTTTGGTGTAACCTCTTTAAACACCTTTCAATTCATTAGAGAACAGAATTTTTCGACCGGCTGGAACAACAGGAACTAATCAGCCCCGAAATTACTACAGAAAGCGGTAATCTCAATCTGATAATTCTCCCTTGGTCTCGTTGTAAAAGCGTACCACCCACAAACATAGCTAGTTTCATCTCCGGCTGTGACTAATCAGAATAATGAAGAACTGGAAAGTTGCTCCATTAGGTTAAGGCAAAAAGCAGCACATCCCCCTTCTTTGGTGTAGAGCCCCCTTTCTTTGGTGTAGACCCGAGTTTCCAAGTGGAGAAGTATTTGTACCCCAATTTGTACCCCGCGAGAGATAGAACGAAAAAAGCACCTACAGTAAAAACTGTAAGTGCTTGAAATCAATGGTCGGAATGAGAGGATTTGAACCTCCGACCCCTTGTCCCCCAGACAAGTGCGCTAACCAGGCTGCGCTACATTCCGACTCATGTTATTGTATGTACCACTTGTTGTTTTAGCTGTCAACAATATGAGTTGTATCGTGGTGCTATTGCTACTTTTTAAGCAGTGACTGGAGGTCCTGGAGCTCGTTCTTAATGGCAGTGAGTTTGCTCACAACCTTTTCAGGTGGGAGCATTCTGCTGCTGTCGACTTTTGGCTCAAGTTCTTGCCCACTGTCAATAAATTTCTTCGCACCCGCTATGGTATACCCCTGTTGGTGCAAAAGCACCTTTATCCTCAATATGAGTTCAACATCAGGTTTCCGGTAGAGCCGTTGCTTTGAATTCGCCCTCTTGGGTTTAATGCCTGAAAACTCTGTCTCCCAATATCGAAGGACATGTGTTGGCACTTCGGCAAGTTTGGCAACTTCACCGATCTTAAAGTAGAGTTTGTCTGGGATTGTAGTATTCATAATGCCCGAATTGCCCTACCAAGGAGCGAAAGCACAGAGGATAATATTATTCGTTAACCTGCTCCCTGAGTTTTTTACTTGGTCGAAAACTTACGGCTTGTCTCTTTTTAATAGTGATGGTTTCACCGGTACGGGGGTTTCTCCCTCTTCTCGGCGATTTATTGCGTACGGTAAAAGTTCCAAAGTGGACAAGCTTAATTGATTCCCCTTCAATCATGGACTTCTTCATATTGTCAAGGAAGCTGTCCACCAGGTGTGAACAGTTGCTCTGTGAAAATCCGAGTTGATTTGCCAGTGTCTCGGTAAGTTCTTTTCTTGTTAAATTATTGTTATCATGCATTGCGGAAACTTCCCCCAAATTGATCTGTCAATAAACGTACTACTTTTGAATGGGATTTTTCCACATTTTTTTCAGTAAGCGTTTTTGTTTGAGATCGATAGGTTATGCTAAGAGCAACGCTCTTGTAGCCTTTTTTAATTTTATCACCCTGAAAAACATCAAATATTTCACAATCCTCAATGAGTTTTTCTCGACTGTTCTTGACGGTCTCAAAGAGATCACCGGCTGAAACAGTTTCTGCAACTACCAGGGCGATATCTCTTTTGACGGATGGATAGACGGGTAGTGATCGAAAGGATTTCTTGACGCTCTCCAGCTCACAGATGTTGTTATAATCTAGATCGAAAAAGTAGACATCATGTTTGATGGAAAATTGTTTTAAAATCTCAGGTTTTACTTTACCTAGTGATCCGATTATTTTGCTGCCTGAGACAATATTGAGCGAATAGGCCTGTTCTGTATATGGTTCGTAACTACCTTCGGAAGGTTTTGAAAAATGTAACTTCTGATCACTGGTTAAATCCCCAAGGCCTAATTCCCGAAAGATAGACTCGACACTCCCTTTGGTATCAAAAATGTCGACGGAGTCGTTTTTAAAGTGAAGAGGAGAATTCTCACCATGCCGATTTCCAGACAGCACTCCGGTAATTCGAGTTGGTTCAAGGGGCTGTTCATTGTCCCCTCGGGGTTGAAAAACCTTGCCGATTTCGAACATCCTGACTGCGGTCTTCTGAAAGTTAATGTTTCTTTTAACATTTTCGAGAAGTCCCGGAAGCAGCATGGTGCGAAGTACCGATTGTTCTTCACTCAAAGGGTTAAGTAAGGAGATGACCTGTACCCGATTGTCCCCCTCAGAGAGAGCCATCATGTCAGCGTGTTTTTCAGAGACGAAGCTGTAGTTGATAGCCTCGGTAAAACCTATGGTGGTCAGCTTTTTAGCAAGATCGAGCCTTTGTAGCCTTTGTTTATCTTGCTCTGGATAACTCAGGTTAACCAGAGGAAGTGACGTAGGAATATTGTCATAGCCATATAATCTGGCTACCTCTTCAATGATGTCCTCTTCGCGCTCAATGTCAACTCGAAAGGCCGGGGCATTGACCAGTAGAGTATTATCATCCTGAACGGAGCATTGAAGTTCAATGGATTGAAGAAGATCAGAAATAGTATCTGCTGACAGTTCAATGCCAAGGAGGGCATTTGTTTTTGAGACGCGAAGAGCAAGTGGCGCACGTTCTACTTTTCCACCATAGCAATCAACACCATCATCAGGTGCATTCCCGCCGGCCAGTTCACAGATCAGCTCTACCGCCCGGTTCAGAGCGTTGATTGTTCCATCCGGATCTACTCCTCGTTCAAAACGGTAAGAGGCTTCTGTTGCCAAATTGAGTTTTCTGGCGGTTTTTCGAATGGAAACGGCATTAAAGCAAGCACTTTCAAGGAGGATATTGGTTGTGCTTTCAGTAACCTCCGAGTTAAGACCACCCATTACTCCGGCGACAGCTACTGTCTTGTCGCCATCACAGATCATTAAGGTGTCAGTCGTCAGTTGGCGCTCAGTTCCATCGAGGGTCGTAAATGTCATTTCGTCAGGTCGGGGGGTACGTACGACAATTTTCTTTTCCCCAATAGTATCGAAATCAAAAGCGTGAAGAGGCTGACCATATTCCATCATGACGAAGTTGGTTATATCAACTATGTTGTTGATCGGTCGCAACCCTATGGATAGCAGATGTTTCTTTAACCACCAGGGAGATTGTCCTATTATAACATTCTTAATCAGACGGCCAGCGTAACGTGGACAGAGTTCGCTTGATTCAACGTCTACCTCGAACTCGGTGCTCGTGTTCTTGATTACAGCGTCATGTACCGGGAGAATGAGCGGTTTGCGAAGTATGCCTGCAACTTCTCTGGCAGTGCCAATGACTGAAGCACAGTCTGGGCGGTTAGGGGTCAGATCTACCTCAATGAAAGTATCTTCAAGTCCCGTGGCCTGAATGAATGAATGACCGTGCTCGGTTCCCTCTGGCAATTCCATAATGCCGTTATGTTCATTGCTTAGGCCTAACTCTCTTTCGGAGCAAATCATTCCTGCAGAGGCAATACCACGAATTTTGGATTTTTTGATTTTGAAATTACCGGGAAGTATGGTTCCGGGGAGAGCAACGACAACCGCCAGACCTGTACGTACATTAGGGGCTCCACAGACGATCTGATGTGTCTGTTCACCAATTTGTACCTGACAGAGAGTAAGTTTGTCGGCATCTGGATGTCGATCAGCTGAAACAACCAGCCCGGTCTTCAAATGGGAAAGTTCCTGGTACAATGGTAGTATGGCATCTACTTCCAGGCCAAGCATGGTAAGTTGTTCTCCAAGCTGCTCTGGGGTCAAACTACCTGTGTCTATGTATTTTTTCAACCAGTTAAGAGTGAACTTCATGGCATTCTTCTTTGTAGTAGTGAAACTGATTAACCCGGTAATCCGAGAAACATAACTTCATGAAATACAATACTGTGCTTAAAGCAACAGAACGATATAGCAGGAGCTAACACAGATAAACGGTAAGTAAGTACCTTNNAGCGAAGACTTCGATTGAATTTTTAAAGTACTAACGCAGACAAGCTCCCAGTAAGTGCCTTAACCAAATTAGTTTCTTTTTAAAAAACAAGAAAATGATTTATAAGACACTAAAATTGTGACAGGAAGCGCTGGTCATTTTCGTAGAATAGACGAATGTCGTCTATTCCGTACTTGAGCATGGCAATTCTCTCAATTCCAAGACCAAATGCAAAACCGCTGTACACCTCAGGATCATATCCAACCATTTTAAATACTTCGGGGTCTATCATCCCGGAACCGAGGATTTCTAGCCAGCCGGTTTTCTTACAGACACGGCAACCGGCTCCGTCACACATTACACAGGCGATATCAACCTCTGCACTAGGTTCAGTGAAGGGGAAAAAAGAAGGTCTGAAGCGCAGGGCAAGGTTTTTCTCGAACATTTTTTGCGTGAAAACGGTTAACACGCCTTTCAAGTCGGCAAAGGAAACATTCTTATCTACCAGAAAGCCTTCAACCTGGTGAAACATTGGTGTGTGGGTGATGTCAGAATCGCAGCGATACACTTTCCCTGGAGCGATAACTCTCAAGGGAGGTTGCTGATTTTCCATGATACGGGCCTGCATTGGCGAGGTGTGCGTACGCAGTAAAATAGAATCACTGACATAAAAGGTGTCGTGCATGTCCCTGGCAGGATGGTGAGCTGGTATGTTGAGTGCTTCAAAGTTGTAGTAATCAACTTCGACATCTGGCCCTTCTGCAACAGAGAAGCCAAGGCCCTCAAATATTGAGCAGGCATCTTGCATCACTTGGGTTATGGGATGAAGGGTACCGCTGGCAGGACAACGCCCGGGAAGAGTAAGATCAGGTGCCGAACTATCAGTCGTTTGAATATTTGCTAGAGCAATAGCGTTTTTTTTCTCTTCAAAAAGAACTTCGATTTCTTTTTTTATATTGTTTGCCAATTGACCAAGGCGTGGACGATCTTCGGTAGAGACAGTACCAAGTTGTTTCATGATGGTACTGAATTGACCTTTACGCCCCAGGTAGCGAACTCGAAATTCTTCAAGCTGACCGGCCGCATCAAGTTGATGAAGGCTTTCCGTAGCCTCTGTTTTTAAGCTTTGTAACCCTTGTTCCATGATGAATGAGAAAGTTGAGTGCTCAAAGAAAGAATATGCCGATTAATGGCAAAAACCAAAAATCGGCATACTTAGAAAAATACAGATGATGGGTGAGGCGCTACGCGTTCGCTTCTTTGGCGATTTGCACCACTTTAGAGAAAGCACCCGCATCAAGTATTGCCATATTGGACAGTACTTTTCGATCAAGATCGACATGCGCCTTTTTCAGGCCGCCCATGAGTTTACTGTAGCTCATTTCGTTCATGCGAGCACCAGCATTGATTCTGGCTATCCAGAGACGACGGAAATCTCGCTTTTTGGTACGTCTGTCACGGTAGGCGTATGCCAAGGCACGATCAACAGCCTCAGTTGCAGTTTTGTACAGGCGCGAACGGCCTCCTCTAAAACCCTTTGCGAGTTTCAGCACTCTATTTCTTCTTCTACGGGCTTTAAAACCCCGTGTTACGCGTGGCATCTTTAAACTCCTTTTTATCTAAGCCGCATGCTCTCCGGCCGATTTTATATACTAGCCTTACTGTAATATAATGTAATTGTCTGACCCTAAGGCCGGTATTTTTTACATATAAGGCAAGATCTTTCTGATTCCTTTGTAATTTGCTGGATCAATAATTTCAGACTGACGTAAACCACGCTTTCGCTTGGTTGATTTCTTGGTCAGAATGTGACTGCTGAAAGCTTTGTTACGCTTTATTTTCCCTGATCCGGTCAGTTTGAAGCGCTTGGCAGCACCTCTATTTGTTTTCATCTTGGGCATGATATAACTCCTTTACACCTCGATATAATCGAACAGTTGACGGTGACATTTCAAAATCTAAGCTGCGACAGGCTTCACCAATCAACAGCGATTACTTTTACATCAATACAGAACTTAACGGGGCTCTAAAAATTTTATGCTTTAGGCCCTACAAACATGACAAGCTGCCTTCCTTCCATTTTAGGTGGTTGGAGAATGACTGCATCTTCAGCAAGAGCCTCTGCAATTTTATTCATGGATTCAACACCAATTGTCTCACAGTAGACGATTTCACGGCCTCGAAAGCGCATAGTCAGTTTCACCTTATTTTTAGCAGCGAGAAACTTCTTGATATTCTTTATCTTGAAATTGAGATCGTGCATATCAGTTTTCGGACGGAATTTGATCTCCTTTGTTTCTACCACTGTCTGTTTCTTTTTTGCCTCTTGGGTCTTTTTCTTCTGCTCGTAGCGGAATTTATCGTAATTCATTATCCGGCAAACAGGAGGGTCTGCGTTCTCAGAGACAACCACAAGATCCATTCCACTGTCATACGCCATGTTCTTAGCATCTTCAGTCTCAACAACACCATGCTGGGTGCTGTCTGAACCAATCAGGCGGACTTTTGGGAAACGGATATTGTCATTGGTCAAAGCCTTGATTTCACGCTGTACCGGTGCATTCCTTCCTTTCTTAATAATAACTTTACCTCCTCGATCTACGAGCTTAATATTGGTTACTTAATAGCCGCGCCCTTGACGTTCCTCTTCTGCAATTTTTGCAACAAACTCAGGCAAGGTCATAGGCGGTAAATTTTTGCCATCACGCTGGCGTACTGTTACTGTACCACTTTCTTTTTCTTTATCGCCGACAATAAGCATATACGGAGTTTTGGCAACCTGAGCTTCACGTATTTTGTAGGTCAGCTTCTCGTTGCGCAAATCCTTTTCAATACGCATACCTGCTTTACGCAGCTCCTTGAAAATACCTTCACAGTATTCTGCCTGATCATCGGTAATATTCATTAGGCGCGCTTGAACCGGGGCAAGCCATATAGGGAAAGCACCAGCGTAATGCTCAATAAGCACGCCAATAAAACGTTCCAGTGATCCCATAAGGGCACGGTGAATCATTATAGGCTGGTGCTCACTGTTGTCGGCTCCCGTATACCCCATTTCGAATCGTTCTGGCAAGTTAAAATCGACTTGAATGGTGGAACACTGCCAGGAGCGACCGAGCTGATCTTTAATCTTGATGTCAATTTTGGGGCCGTAAAAGACGCCTTCACCAGGGTCAACCATGAATGCAAGGCCCTTTTTTTCAAGTGCTAACTTGAGAGCTTCAGTGGATTTTTCCCAATTGTTATCTGTGCCGACGTACTTTTCCGGGCGAGTCGAAAGGTAGATATCATATTCGTTGAATCCGAAGGCTTGCAGTATATGCAAGTTCAATTCAAGTATATTAAAGATTTCTTCTTCGAGCTGATCGGGGCGACAAAAAATATGTGCGTCGTCCTGGGTGAAGCCGCGTACTCTGAGCAGACCGTGTAAGGCACCTGCTCTTTCGTAGCGGTAAACTGTACCAAGTTCACACCAGCGAATGGGTAGTTCACGATAGCTGCGCTTGTTGCTGTTGTAGACTCCGATGTGGAATGGGCAGTTCATCGGCTTGAGCTGATAGTGCACGTCATCGATGTCCATTGCCGCGTACATATTTTCACTGTAAAAGTCAAGATGGCCGGAAGTCTTCCAGAGGTCCTGTCTTGCTATGTGCGGAGTATAGAGCAGTTCGTAATCATGCTTGTAGTGTTCGTCTTTCCAAAAATCTTCAATCAGCCGACGAAGTTGTGCTCCTTTAGGCTGCCAGAGTATGAGGCCTGGGCCGATTTCATCGTTGATAGTAAAAAGGTTAAGCTGTTTGCCGAGTTTTCGGTGGTCGCGTTTTTTTGCTTCTTCCAGTGCATTAAGATGTTTTTTCAGGTCTTTCTTGTCAAAAAAAGCGGTACCATAGATTCGCTGAAGTACATCTCGCTTCTCATCACCTCTCCAATATGCACCAGCTACACGTAGCAACTTGAATGCTTTTATGAAGGAAGTGCTGGGGAGATGAGGACCCCGACACAGGTCTGTGAAATCACCGACATGGTAGAGAGAAACGATATCTGTTTCCAAGTCTTCAATGAGCTCCACTTTGAACTTTTCCTGCTCAGTAGAAAACTGTTTGACAGCTTCCGCACTTGGAATATCAGTGCGCTGAAATTGAAGATTGCCTCTGACCAGTTCTTCCATTTTGGCTTCAATGGAGTCGAAGTCTTCAGGGGTGAACGGTTCCTCTCTCAGGAAATCATAATAGAAGCCATTTTCAATGGAAGGGCCAATTGCGACCTTAACATCATTGCCGAAAAGAAGCTGCACAGCAAGAGCCATGATGTGTGCAGTACTGTGGCGAAGGATGTCCAGGCCATCGTCTGAGCCAATGGTTATTGGGGTTAAAACCGTATCTTCATTTAGAAGAGTGGTGTAATCAACTATGGTGCCATTGATTTTGGCAGCCACTGTACGCTTGCGCTGCTTGTTGGATAGGAGCGGCGCAAGTGCATCTCTTACACTAGTTCCTGCATGCAAGGTTACGGTTTCACCTTCAAATAAAGTTACAGCAATGTCTGTCATGGCAATTTCTATTAGGGCTAGCAACAGTTGAGATGACACAAGATCATCGTATGTTACTTTGATATGTAACTGTTGTTACTAAAAATAAAGGCTAAAGAATTAACGCCTTGTAACAAGGTGTCTACACTTTAGCCTAATATTTGGTAGGCGCGGACGGGATTGAACCGACGACATCCACCACGTCAAGGTGGCGCTCTCCCACTGAGCTACGCGCCTGAGCAAACATCGAAATGCTGCACCCCAAAAAACAAAATTTTGGGGAAGCATTGAACCTGTTTCAATTACCAGTAAATAATAACTATGTCAAGATAAAATGTAATTCTATCCGGCTGGAAAATGATTTTCATCGAGCGCTGGATCGCGATTCAATAGCTTTTGCCAGGGTGTATTTGTCTGCGTATTTTATATCCATGCCCATGGGGATGCCGCAGGCAAGTCTGGTCAAGTGAATTGATTCCGCCTGAAGGACATCGATCAGGTAGGAAGCGGTCGCTTCTCCTGGTACGGTTGAACTGGTTGCGACGATGACTTCCTGGACAGAACCGTTTCTCACCCTTGTAACAAGCTCTTTGATTTTGATTTCATCGGGTCCAATACCGTCCATGGGAGAAAGTACTCCATGGAGAATATGGTAGTGTCCCCTAAATGAGTCAGTCTTTTCGATGGCGAGGAGGTCCCCTGACTGCTCAACAACGCAGATCGTTTCACCGTGTCTTTTGGGGTCACCGCAGATTATACATGGGTCCGTTTCAGAAAATGAAAAACAACAGGAGCAAAGCTGTATGGAGCTGTGAAGGTCCGCAAGAGACCTGGCCAGATCCTGGGCCTGAGAAGGAGGCCTGCGAAGAATATTCAAGGCAAGTCGAGTCGCAGTTTTCTTGCCAATCCCAGGAAGGCGTGAGAAATTATCAATAAGCAGTTCGAGAGCCGGTGGTATTACCTGCATGGCGGGCTCAGGGTTGCATGAAATTGGATAATCCCGGGAGATTAAGGCCGCCTGTCAATTGTGCCATCTCCTGTTTACTGAGTTCTTTTGCTTTTCGTAATGCGTCGTTGGTGGCAGCAACAATAAGATCTTGAAGCATGGAAGCTTCTTCCGGGTTAATTACAATCTTCTCAATAGTTATGGAAAGCACGTCTCCCTGACCATTAACCACCACAGTGACCATCCCGCCGCCAGCAGTGCCGGTTATTGACTTGTTGGAAAGATCGTCTTGGATCTTCGCCATTTTTTCTTGCATTTCCTTTGCCTGTTTCATGATACTGCTAATGTCCATGAGCTATGTGTCCTTTCTATATATGTGCTGCAATAATGGTTTGTATATGATGAATGCCAGGAACAATTATCTGCTTCTCGGACCAATCCTGATATCTCCTACCTGGCCGGAGAAAACCTCAGCAACCATAATGACGAGCGGATCGTTGGTCAACTGTATACGTTTTTGTGCAGGGGATTCGTCTCCATTTTCGTCAACCATGTCTTCCGCGGCTGGGACTTTGAACTTGATTTTGAGTGGTTTTTGAAAAAAATCAAGGGCGAATTCAGTCAGGAGCTGGAGGTTGTGTTTCTCCCTTATCAGAGCGCAGATATTAGGATCGGTGTAGGTCAGTTGGAGTTCTCCCTCAACCTCCTGTTTAGTGGAGTCTGCTCTGTCGAGTGCCTGAGCCATCCAGATTTTTCTGTCTTTGACATAGAGGATGAATTGTGGCCAGTGACTGCGCACATCCTTTTCGTGAGGGTGAATTTCAAGGGGGGGCGGGGTGACGTGTGTTTCTGTGCCGTTTGCTGGTGGATGTTCAACTTCATCGTCTTTGGATGAATGGGCTTCTGTGGTTATGGGTGGTTCAATCCCTTCTTTCTGATCTCTCTTGTCAGTCAGGTCTTTATCTGGCACAGCAACCTTGGGTGATGGCTGTGCTAATTCAGGCTTAATCTCGCGGCTCTGCTGTTTTTTTTTATCTGGTGTCGAAACCACCGAGGGCTGGGGGGCTGCTGTTTGAGCTGAAGGTATGGGCATACTATTGAGAACATTGTCGAGTTTGCCCAGTAGTGAAGAAACCGAGGCCACGTTAGCGGATTCGATGATTTTTAAAAAGCATATCTCCAGGGTCAGCCTGGGTTGTGCTGCAAAACGGAGAGTGTCAGCTGCAGACATCAGCAAAGAAAGTTTGAGCTGGAGGTTTTCGCTGGTACAATGTGCGGCGAATTTTTGAAACTCCTTGAGTTCTTCAGCAGGAACATCAACAAGTGGGCTGCAGCCTTCAATTTTGCAGAGGATAAGATTTCGGAAATATCCCATGAGGTCTTCCATGAATCTTTTGATATCCATACCATATTTAAATATTTCTTCGAGGGCCTGGAGGACTTCACTCTGTTTGCCATCTATCAACCCTTGCGCCAGCTGCATAAGGACTTCTCTATTAACCAGGCCTAGTACCTCGACAACATCTGCCGTGGTTATGCTGTTCTCTCCAAAAGAGAACATCTGATCGAGGAGGCTCAGGCCGTCTCTGACAGAACCTCCGGCCTCCCTTACAATGAGAGAAAGGGCCTCTGGTTCAATTTCAAAACCTTCTGCTTTGGTCAGCATTTTAAAATGCTCATACAGCTCTTCAGCGGAAATACGCTTGAGTTCGTACTGTTGGCACCTTGATAGTATGGTAATTGGGATCTTGTGTATTTCTGTGGTTGCAAACATGAAGTGAACGTGGGCAGGCGGCTCTTCAAGGGTTTTCAGTAAAGCATTGAAGGCTTCCGTGGTGAGCATGTGCACTTCATCGATGATGATAATTTTGTACTTCGTCGTGGTCGGCAGATAGCGAATCTTTTCCTTAAGCTCTCTGATCTCCTGGATGCCGCGGTTTGAAGCACCATCAATCTCGTAAAGATCGAGGGCAGCCCCTTTTGCAATTTCTTTACATGAAGAACATAGGTCACAGGGTCTTTGTGAAAGATTTTCAGACTGACAGTTAATGGCTTTAGCCATGATTCTGGCCAGGGTAGTTTTGCCAACCCCCCGCACGCCAGAGAACAGAATTGCGTGGGCCACCCTGTTGCGGATGAGGCTGTTTCTCAGAGTTGTAACTACCGGGCGTTGGCCGACAACCTGGTCAAATGTTTGCGGGCGTGATTTTCTGGCAAGAACGAGATAGGACATGAAACACCGAGGCTGAAAGTGAAATATGTCAAGGCAGGTAAAAAATGATAGCCGGGTTGCCGGCACACAAAGAGTGTCGCTACCGTTGCTTCCTTCCGGACCTGGCGGAGTTCGCGATTCTTTGTTGCACGGGCCCGGCTATCAAAAGTCGAACATATATTTGGCGGAGAGGGTGAGATTGCCTAAACCGCTTGTAACTATTTGTTTTTGTTCATGTTATTTTTCTTCGAGGACGCTGTTTTTGCCCATCGAACGACCCGCGAGCGACCCGCGAACGTTTTTTTTACTCCAAAACGATGCGAGCCGTCTTTATAAACGATGTGTTTTAACCCGTCAAGGAATAAATCAAACCTTTATTTTCTGACGGCATATAATGTGAATATTGGTCAAGTGTAATTTTAGGGCTTGAGTGACCGAGTGTCTTGCAAACATACAATAAGGGTACACCACGAGAAAGCAATATCGAGGCCGTTGTATGACGGATATCATGAATGGTGTGGTGTCCTATGCCTAGTTTTTCACAA
>JAWSVG010000022.1:0-89232 GCA_033852035.1 Desulfocapsaceae bacterium
GGTAGGGTTGGAGCCTCCGATCCCGACGATACAGACTTTTCCCCGAACCAGCCTCGCCTGACCATGCAGGTTGATACCGACATTTTCAAGGTACTCATTGATGTCCTGGCTATCAAGGTTGCCAAATAATGCCAATACATTTGGGTTAAGTTTCATTATGTCGTCGAGGACTTTCTTGGCCTCTTTCTCACCGCCGTAATTAGTTAAGTCGCCTGTTAAAAGAATAAGATCAGCTTTTTCCACCCCAGGGATAGACCTGGCTTCGGCTGTTGCCATATGTATGTCACCGAAGGCGAGAATATGCATGCTGAGATTCTTTGAATGAGGAGTTTGATGGTCTTGTAACAACTCTTGACAGTGGTTCAACTATGCTTACCATTTTCGCCGACTTTATAGAAAAAATCAATGGAAAGGGGAAAATGATTCTTCTTTCTCTAAAGTGTTACATTTGTGTGAGGTGAATTATGAGTGCTGAAACAACAACCTATGAATTCCAGGCAGAAACCAAGAAACTGTTAGATATTGTAATAAACTCACTCTATACAGAGCGGGATGTATTTGTGCGGGAACTCATTTCCAACGCGGCTGATGCCCTGGAAAAATTTCGACATGAGAGTATTACCAAGTCCGACTCGGATGTTTTCGATGGTCATCTGCCACTTGAAATTACCATTGGTCTGGATGAAGAAAATAATACACTCACTATTACCGATACGGGCCTGGGTATGACCCGCGAAGAGCTTGAACATAATCTTGGTACCATTGCCCATTCCGGCTCTAATACCTTTATTTCCGATCTGGCTGAAGCAGCTAAAAAAGATGTCAGCCTCATCGGCCAGTTTGGTGTTGGTTTTTATTCGGCGTTTATGGCTGGGAAAACCGTACGTGTGCAGAGTCGTTCATGGGACAAGAGTGAAGGTAACGAGTGGGTGTCAGACGGCTCAGGGTCCTTTGCCATCAGTGAAGTGAAGGGACTTCGCCGAGGAACCAAGATCATCGTTGAGCTTAAAGAAGAAGCAAAGGACTATGCTCAAAAATGGAAGATTGAGTCTGTTGTCAAACAGTACTCATCTTTTGTCTCTTTCCCTATCAAGATTGATGAGGAGGTGATTAATACTGTTCAGGCAATTTGGTCTCGAAGTCACAATGAAATTTCCGAAGAAGAGTATAATGAATTTTATAAATTTGTCGGCAACGCAACGAGCGATCCACAGTACCGGTTACATTTTTCAGCGGACGCCCCTCTGGCAATCAACGCCCTGCTTTTCGTGCCGGCCGAGAATATGGAACTGGTCGGTTTTGGCAAGGTTGATCCCGGTGTGAATCTCTATTGTCAGCGAATTCTTATTGATCAGCATTCCAAAACCATCCTTCCTGAATGGCTGCGTTTTCTCAAGGGTGTGGTTGACAGCGAAGACCTGCCTCTGAACATATCCAGACAGGCCCTGCAGGACAATGCACTGGTTGCCAAACTGCGACGAGTCATCACCAAGCGATTCCTGAAACACTTGGATGAACAGGCAAAGAATGATTCTGAGAAATACCTGAAATTCTGGTCAGCTTTTGGTCTATACATAAAAGAGGGTGTTACCTCGGACTATGAATATCAGAAAGAACTGGGAAGGCTCCTCCGCTTTGAGTCATCAAAGTCAGAAGAGGGTACACCTGTCCCTCTTAGTGACTATATCCTCAGGATGAACCCTGATCAGGAGGAAATCTACTATATTAACGGTCCCAGCAGGGCAGCCATTGAAGCTGGGCCGTACGTGGAGATGTTCAAAGAGAAGGACATCGAGATAATGTATACCACGGAGCCTATTGACGACTTTGTCCTCAGTCATCTTGGCGAGTTTGAAGGCAAAAAGCTTGTTTCTGCTGATCGCTCGGATCTCGATATTTCTAAAAATCAAGAGGAAGTAAAAGAAGAGGCTGAGACAGAGGCTGCAGATACACTGGAGCAGACTGAAGTAGACGAGCTAACCGGCTGGTTGAAAAAAGTCCTGGAGTCTACCATTGGCGATGTTGTTGTCTCCAAACGCCTCGTTGATGCACCTGCAATGATCGTTAACCCTGACAGTTATATGACTTCATCCATGGAGCGTATTCTTGCTGCAAGTAATAAAGAAAAAGGTATGCCGGGTATGGGCGGCTCCAAGAAGAACATGGAGATTAATCCTAAAAATCCGCTGGTAAAAAAACTCGCTGACCTCTATAAAAAAGATGAAGATTTTGCAACAGAAGTGGCCAAACAGATCCATGATAACGCTATGATTCAGGCAGGTCTTGTGGTCGACCCACTTGAAATGGTGGAACGAAATTACAAAATTCTCAATCGGGTCGTGGAGGTTTGATTGAGACGGAACCGATGGTTGTAGAACCTTCTCTCTGAGAGAAAGATGTCTAAAAGCTCCATGTCGATCTCTTCGATATGGGGCTTTTTTGTGTTTTCACCTGGCTGAAAAACCGAGTTATTCGTTGATAATTTAAAGTCCACAGGCTATACAGTTGTTGATATTTTAAACACCAATTTGCTTATTGGAGAACTTCATGGAGTTGAAAGGAAGGTTTTTAGTGCTGGCGTTTGTGATGACCGTAATGGTCTCCGGTTGCTATAATAAACCGGTACGCCATCTTGCCTCGGACGTTTCACTTTTAAAAATTGGTGAATCTACCCAGGAAGATGTACTCGTTTATCTCGGTGATCCGGATGATCTTCAAGAACTTGGGAATGGTACTCAAAAGTGGATCTACAGAGACCAGAAATCTGGTTTTTTTGAAAAGACCCCCCTGGTGGGCGGATATGTCGGGTCCCCTGAAGATCGTCAGGTCGAAGTGATATTACAAGACGGAATTGTTGTCGAACGTTCATTTACGGCCTACGATGAAGATGATTTAAATTGGTCCAAAGACTTTTCCTGGCAAGAGAAAGAGCAGTGACAGACAGGTATGGAACGGGGCGAACCCGTATGGTTCAGGAACAGCTTCAGAACCACGGTATTACCGATGAGCGGACCCTGGCTGCCATGCTGGAGGTGCCTCGACACTCTTTTGTTGACGATGCACAGCGGGGGCGGGCTTATGGTGATCACCCGCTGCCAATTGGAGCCGGGCAGACAATTTCTCAGCCATATATTGTGGCCTTTATGACCCAGGCCCTGCAGCTGAGAGGCGATGAAGATGTCCTTGAAATTGGTACCGGCTCAGGATATCAGGCAGCAGTCCTCTCGAAGTTGTGTCGTCAGGTCTACACCGTTGAACGAATCAACTCTCTTCTTGCAGGGGCGAGAAAGACTTTTGGGTCCCTAAAATATTTTAATGTCAGAACAAAACTTGACGATGGTACAATGGGCTGGCCCGAATGTGGCCCCTACAACGCTATTATCGTAACAGCTGGCGGTCCGGAGATTCCCGCACCGCTGATTGAGCAGCTTGCTGATCCAGGCCGACTGATTATTCCGGTTGGGGATCAGCATTTGCAGACATTGCAACTACTCGTTAAAGAAGAAGGACAGGTGACGGTTACTCCGCTTGCCGATGTTCGATTTGTTGACCTGGTGGGAGAACATGGTTGGAGTAAATGAAGGGGCAGCAGCACCCGGTATGTTTCGCAGACTCTATGATGTTTGCATGGAATGGATCAGTGGGCCTTATGGTCTTTGGGTTCTTTTTATTATCGCCTTCGTCGAATCGTCTTTTTTTCCGATACCGCCCGACGTTTTTCTCATTGCCATGTGCGTGGCTGTTGCCGGCAAGTCTTTCAAGTATGCTGCCGTTTGCTCGGTTGGTTCTGTTCTAGGCGGTGCTCTTGGTTATGGTCTCGGCTACTGGTTTATGGATGGTGTGGGGATGACCATCATTGATTGGTATGGGCTGGCCGGGAAATATGAGACGGTGCAGCACTATTTCAAAGAATATGATGTGTGGATTGTCGGAACTGCCGGTTTTACTCCTATCCCCTATAAGCTCTTCACCATTACAGCAGGCTTTGTTCAGTCGAACTTTCTGTCATTCATGCTGGTTTCCCTTGTGGCGCGTTCCACAAGGTTTTTTCTGGTTGCGGCTCTTATCTGGAAATTCGGACCGCAGATAAAAGGGTTTATCGATCGATATTTTAACATCCTCTCCATCGCCTTTATCGTTATGCTGGTTGGCGGTTTCGTCCTGATCAAGCTGGTTCTTTGAAAAAGAACCAGCTGTCGGCTGTCGAAATGTCATCCCTGAAGAGATAACCGTCCAGGTTGAACTGCTGCAGGTCTCTTGCCTCTGTTATCTGGTTGACAATCATGAAGTGCACCATAAGGCCCCTTGCCCGCTTTGAGTGGATAGGGATGGTTTTGTAGGTGTCTTTCTGTTGCTGTTTGAAGGTAATTGTCACCATGTCGCCCCTCAATTCCTTTTTGTTTATCACCTTACTGTATTCAATGGAAGCAAGGTTTACCAGGGTGCTGTCGCGCTCTTTAGCCAGTAACGTGTTTACTCTCCCTGTTAGAATCGGGGTCCAGAAAGGGTAGAGGTTTTTACCTCTGCTGGTGGGAAGTTGTGCAGCCATTTCCAGTCGGTACGGCTGTATAAGGTCGAGTGGTCTTAGGATGCCGTAGAGCCCTGAAAGGACAGAGAGGTGCCTTTGTGCATGATGAATTTCGCCCTCGCTGTACTGTTCCGCATCCATTGTACTGAAGGTGTCCCCCTGAAAGGTAAACAGAGTCTGTCTGGAATTTTCCGGGGTAAATGGGAGCTGAAAATCATGGAGGCGCCTGTAGGTCGAAAGGGTCAGTTGCTCACTTGTCTTCATAAGTTTTGAGAGTTCTGCCATGCTGTATTTCTGTAACAGGTCAATGAGCAATTGCGATTCTTTCTGAAAGAGTGGCTGGGTATACTCCGGAAAATCCCGTCCGTCCGTCCGTTGTGTTTTTGAAGGTGCGACTATCAGCTGCATGAAATCTCCAGGATTTGAAAATTGAGGTGAGAAATCTATTGTGTTACAGTAGTTTATACTTTTGTTCTGAGCAATGCTATTTGTTGCTTTTGTTAGGTCGATTTTTTCGTATTTTATCCAGAGACAAGGAGCCAGGATATGTCTGAGAAAAGTGGGGCACAAGCAGAAATCGAAAGATTTATAGCAGGTTGGGAAGGTGATGATCAACCAATGCGTGACTGGTTTACACTCCTGTTCCAAAAATCTGCTGAAATGGGTGAGGTAGATCTGCAATTCATGGCGCGACCGGGAGTCAGCTATTCAATGCGGCCTAAGCACCGCAGGCAAGTTGAGCGTGAGTTGTTTGCTATTGTTGATGTTATTGATGATGATCCGCAGGAAAGATGGCTCTCCGTCTGCTTTTATGGCGATATGATTACTGATCCTGAGGAAAGAGGTGAGGTTATTCCCGGTGGGCTTGCTGGTAGCGATGGCTACTGTTTTGATATGTACGATAACGATGAAATACTTGCACAATATTTAATTCAGCGTCTGCAGGAGGCTGCGAAAGCGGCGGCCCGGTAGTTGAAGTGACCCATAGGTGTTTTGTGCAGGCCGACCATTCTCAAGTTTTGCGGCTGGAAGGCCTGTGAAAAGCCCTCTTTCTTTTTTTCTTTGGATATGGTACTACACTGTGCGATACTACAGAGTGATATACGGTTGTGTGGAGCATCCGACTGTGCGTTGCGCAATAAAATGAGTGTGTAAAAGCAAAAGCCATGTGACAGAACTGGTACCTGCGGGAGAATCTATTGAGCCAAAGGGCGGTACTTACATTTCACACGAAAACAGACTGTTAGTAGAGATGGTCGTTGTTTCAGTTTGAAACCATAAGGTTGAGTGTAATCAAAAAACTCATGAGAAAAGCGGGCCAAAGGATACTTCGGATGTAGCAATGTGTTTGTCGCAAACCTAATGAATGAGAGACAATAATGAATGAAGCATTAATTCTTGAAAAGCTTGATAAACTCTCGGATGAGGTCCGGTCATTGAAATCGGACGTCCTTCAGGAGTTGAGACAGGAGCTGGCACCAATTCTCCAGCAAGCCAAGTCGGAGGGAGGTCGTCCCCCTGTGGAGGTGGGAGCCGGTCCTTCCAGTGAAAAAGTCATCGTCCTTACGAGGAATTTATTGGCTAGCCTTGATGAGATCAATGAAGTCGTTAATACTTTGAGGTCTGGTGTTGAGGTCGGCGATGACCTTGGGCCCATCGCGAAGCAGGTTTTTCCTAAGTCCATCGAGTTCTTTGACCACCTGGAGGGTGAATTTCGCATGGATGAACTGACGGTTCTTCTTCGAAAAGCGCTTACCAACCTGGATACCATGGGTGAAGGGCTCGACATGTTGAAAGCGGGGGTGGAATTGCGTGATGACCTGGTTCCCATTCTTCAGCTTATGTACCCAAGGATACTCCGTTTCCTCAATTCTCTGCACGAAGGTGAATTCCAGGCTGAAAAGCTTGGCGATTTACTCCATACAGTGCTCATTAATATCCATACCCTGAGCGACCTTCTGAACATGATTCAACCAATGACCGAACTGGTTAAAGAGGTTGGTGTGCTGATGAAGGAAACCGATGTGATTAACGGCATGAACATCTGGCTGGATGGACTACAGAAGAGTAATGGCCTGGTTAAATTAGCGGGGACTGGTGTTTCCTTTCTAAAGCGTCTCAACTGCAATGAAGATCAAGTTGAAGAGATCTGTCTGGCGATTGAACAGCTTGATTTTACTAAGGTGCAGCCTGTTGGGCCTTTGGGAATAATTAAACAGATAAATGACCCCAAAGTCCAAGAGGCATTTGGGTTCTTTTTCATGATGCTGCAGACGGTAGGAAGTTGCTTGCAGGTATACCAGAATAGCAAGGTGCAGCAGGGTGAAGCAGTTAGCTGATTTACATTTAAGAAGGCTGAAAAAGCTCATTAGAAGCTGGCTACATAAAGCCAAGAACATAAGGAGATTACAGGTATTATGAAAAAACTAGTCATACTCGGTGCTGGAAGTGGCGGCACTATGATGGCAAACAAAATGAGGAAAGACCTAGATGATGACTGGTCGATTACCTTGATTGACAAGGATAATGTCCATTATTATCAGCCTGGTTTTCTTTTTGTGCCATTTGACATCAATAAACCAAAAGATATTCGTCGAAGCCGCAGGGAGTTTATCAAACCCGGTATTGATTTTGTCATTTCTGAGCTTTCTAATGTCGATTGGGACAAGCAGGAAGTTACAACTAAAACCGAAGGTATCTTCAAATACGACATTCTCATTATGGCGACAGGCTGTGATATTAAGCCTGATGAGATTGAAGGACTGCAGGAAGGTTGGGGCAATGATATTCATGGCTATTACCGATTTGACGACTGCCAGGTACTTGGCAAAGCCCTGAAAAATTTTAAGGGCGGTAAATTGGTTGTAAATATCGCTGAAATGCCGATTAAGTGTCCGGTTGCCCCACTCGAGTTTGCCTTTCTTGCCGACTGGTATTTCCACGAGCGCGGTATTCGGGACAAGGTCGAGATCGAATTTGTGACGCCGCTAGCCGGCGCTTTCACAAAACCTGTTGCAACAGCAACACTCACTCAGGCCTGTATCGACAAAAATATTAAAATTGTACCAAATTTTGCTCTTGGCTCTGTTGATCATACCGAGAAGGTGATAGAGGCGTACGATGGTACACAGGTTGACTATGATATGCTCGTTTCGATTCCGCCGAACTTTGGTTCTGAGGTAATGATCGATTCAGGAGTAGCAGATCCCATGGGGTACATCCCTGTGGACAAACATACTCTGCAACCTCCGGGGTATGACAACGTGTGGGCTCTAGGCGATGGTACCGACGTACCAACCTCTAAGGCCGGAGCTGTGGCGCATTTCCAGGGGGATGTCCTCCATGAAAATATTATGGCCTACATCACTGGGGGAGAACAACATGCCCGGTCAGATGGCCATGCGGTCTGATTTATAGAATCAGGCTTCGGGAAAGCCTACATTATCGATTTTAATTACGACACAGAACCACTTACAGGTAAATATCCATTCCCTGCACTTGGTCCACTGAATTTGTTGAAAGATACTGAAATAAACCATATGGCCAAACTGATGTTTAAGTGGGCCTATTTTAATCTTCTCCTTAAAGGTGTCTGGTTGGGACCACCCGACCTGATGATGGAAGGAAAGATAAAAGTGCGGTAAACAGAAGCCGGGAGATTTCGGCACTGTTGTTTTATCCTGAAAGTGTTTGACCCCGGAGTATCCGGGGGAGGCCGAAGTTGCTTGCAACTTCGGCTTTTTTTTATACTGATAATAGTCCCTTGCAAGTACCTTGTAACTTGAAAGGATGGTAGCAATCGCTGATTGGCTTTATTCATATCAAAGATATCCAAGAAAGTTTAAGTAACTGAGTTATTGATGTAATTTTTGTCTTGAAATTTAGTTGAATAGATAGTTAAATAAAATTGATACAAGTGAGTCGATGTGTAATGTGTCGGTTTTATCTGACCACCGGCCACCCTCTCATCGCGAAACATCTGCACTCTCCCGAAAGAAAGTAATAACACGTTATCATCTTACAGGAGGTACAATGGACGCAGCACAAGACAACAACAGTTCCACCAGCAAAAAATACACACTCATAACTGAGATTGACCCGCCTAAGGGTGTGAATTTAGACAATTTCCTTAATACGGCACTGCAGATACGAGGGCGTGTTGACGGCGCCAGGGTAACCGACAGCGAGCATGCTATCATGCGAATGTCGCCCGTTGCCCCCTGTCTTGCCTTGAAGGAAAAAGGCTTTGAGCCGGAAATGATTATCACCGGCCGGGATAGAAACCGAATTTCCTTTCAGGCCGATCTTCTTTCGGCTGCTGCCCTTGGTATAAAAAATATTGTTATTAAAGAGGGCCATGATCCGGCAGAAGGTGATCAACCGGTGGCGAGGACAAGCGGTGACCTTGACCTGGTAACCATGTTGAAGTGTGTTTCAGCGCTCAATGGTGGTAAGGACTTGGCCGGAGAAGAGCTGGAGGGGGCAACTGATTTTAACATAGGAGTGGCCCTTGATCTTTCAGATGATGTGAATTTTAACCGCGAACGGGCAGAATTCTTTAAGCAACTCGAATTGTATGGTGTGAAATCGGTAACCCTCGGGCCTACTTACGATGTTAACATAATAGAGCAGTTTCTTCCTTTTGCCGAGAAGACGGGGATACAGATTTTTACTTCGGTGATGTTTTTGAAGTCCGTGACGATGGTTCGTTACCTGAACAATCTGGCTGGCGTCCCATCCATTCCTCAGGAATTTCTCAAGAAAATGATGCAGGCCCCGGTAAAAAAAGATGCTGGGATGCAGGTTGCAGCCGACCTTGTGAGGGAACTCGTTCCCTTGGGAGAAGGTGTAGTATTGCTTGCCATAGGGTGGAAAGATCGGTTACCGGAATTCCTTGATCTTATAGGTCGCTAAAACACCGTGGAAGCCAACGCGCTTGTTTCAACAGCTAACCGGAATCCTGCCTCTTTACGAGAGGACCTGGGCCCCTATCACTATCTGCACACCATTCTTGAAGAGACACCTAATGGTGTGATGGTAGTGGGGATAGACCACTATGTAATCCATGCCAACCCTGCCGCAAGTGCATTTCTCGGTGTATCCTACGGGGATCTTGCCGGGAATAACCTTGGGGATCTCCTTGGTGAGGGGAATGGGGACTTTTTTCTACTGATCCAGGATCATACCAGAGTTCGGACCCAGGGCGGCAATGTGAAACTGCGTCATGAACTTGAGTTTTCCTGGAGCGGGAACAGCTGCATACTCGATGCTGTGGCGGTGTTCCCCTTTTCAGCACCTGACTACTACCTGCTCTATCTTATCGATATTACGCAACAGAAAACCCTCGAAGGAAAACTAAGAAGGCGAAACGCCTTTTTCCACAACCTGATTGACAGCTCAGTTGACGGCATCATTGCCTCGGACAGGAAAGGGAATATCATGCTCTTTAACCAGGAGTCCCAGGCACTTCTCGGCTACAGCATTGAGGACACAAGATCACTCCATGTTACAGAGCTCTATAATGAGGGTGTGGCCTATGAGCTGATCAAAAGAATGCGGAGCAATCATTTTGGCGGCAAAGGAAAGCTGCTGCGGCATGAACTCATCGTCAAACATAAAAACGGTCATGATATCCCTGTCAGTTTTTCAGGTGGCATTATCTACGACCAGGATGAAGAAATTGCTACCTTTGGTTTGTTTACAGATCTGAGAGCCATGCAACAAATTGAAGAGGATCTCGAACAGACACATAAAATGCTCATGCAATCGGAGAAAATGGCGGGTCTTGGACGGCTGGCGGCTGGAGTCGCCCACGAAATAAACAACCCCATGTCCGGAATTATGCTCTATGCCAATCTGGTTCAGGAGGAGCTCGGCGAGGACCACGAGCTGAACTGCGACCTTGAGACCATCGTGCATGAGGCGGAGCGTTGTAAGGTTATAGTCGCTGATCTCTTGGAATTTTCACATCAAACGACCTATGAAATGGAGCTTGTCGATTTTAATGTGGTTATCCAGAAGACCCTGACGATTTTGCAGCACCAGCCTCTTTTTCAGAATATCGAGATCATTCAGGGCCTGGATCCTGAACTACCTCAGATCTATGGAAACGCTATCAGGCTGAACCAGGTAGCAATGAACATCGTAGTCAACGCAGCTCAGGCCATGGACGGCAAAGGGACAATTCACATAGACAGCAGAATCAGGGCTAACCAAGACATTAATGAAATCATCATAAAGGATTCAGGGCCCGGTATTGAAAGTGAGCTGCTTGAAAAGATCTTTGATCCGTTTTTTACCACAAAGGCAACAGGCGAAGGGACCGGCCTCGGTTTATCGGTCTCCTATGCGATAGTGAAGGAACACAAGGGCTCAATCAGGGTGACGTCCACACCAGAGGCAGGGACCACCTTTACCCTACGATTCCCGGCTGTCATGGAAAATTTGACTGGAGAGAACCATGGATAATGCCTGCATTTCCCCAGGTGAGCGTAATCAAAAATTCCTGAAAAAATTGAAAGCCAGAAATGTGGATGTGCACGCCTGCTATCAGTGCGGGCGCTGTTCTTCAGGTTGTCCCATTGGTGACTTCTTCGATCTGAACGTGATGGAAGTTGTTCGGCTGGCAGCGTATGGTCAGGAGGAACGACTTCTTAACAGTCACACCATTTGGCTGTGTGCTGCCTGTGAGACCTGCGGGACCAGGTGCCCAAACGACATAGAAATCCCGGTGCTTATGGATGTTCTCAGAGAGCTGGCGCTTCGAAAAGGTGTGAAACCAGCAGAGCCACGAATTCCCGCTTTCCATGGCTCTTTTCTGGGTTCAATCAGTCGCTGGGGGCGGGCCTGGGAGATCGGTATGATAGCCAACTATAAGGTGAAGTCCGGGGATTTGATGGGAGACATGAAGCTCGGGATGGATATGTTTTTAAAAGGCAAGTTAAAGCTTCTTCCACATTCCATTGAGGGAAAGGCTGAAATTAGAGAAATTTTTTCCGGCAAGGGAAAGGAGTATGACAGATGAAACTATCTTATTACCCCGGCTGTTCTCTTGAGGGAACGGCGCTTGATTATGATCAATCCGTAAGAGAAATCTGTGAAAAGTTGGATATCGATCTGGTTGATATTCCGGACTGGAATTGCTGCGGGGCCTCGTCGGCACATATGACTGACCATGAAGTGGGGATGCGCTTACCCATGCGTAACCTGCTGTTAGCATATGAGGCAGGTCATGACATCCTTGTTCCCTGTGCGGCCTGTTTTCAAAGACTCAAAGCTGCGGATAAAACTCTGCGGGAGAATCCTGGTTTCTGGGATATTGGAGTGTATGACCCTGCCTTTGACATTTTGCATATCAGCAGTTTTCTGGCGGACTCTGACACTGGAGCGAAAATAAGCTCGAAAGTTTCAAAGGCCCTGGATGGTTTGAAAATAGCCTGTTATTACGGCTGTCTATCTTTGCGTAATCCGCGAATAACAGATGCTCCAAACTGGGAGATGCCTGATAATCTTGAGCGGATTGTCACAGCGGTAGGTGCCAGCCCTGTTGCCTGGTCGCATCGCACTGAATGCTGTTCCGGAAGTCTCACCATGGCCAGACCGGATATCGCAGAAAAGCTTGTAGAAGATATAACGGTGGCGGCCAAAAGGGCTGGAGCCGATGCGCTTGTCACCGACTGTCCCATGTGTCAGGCCAATGTTGAAAGTCGTCAACAATTGGGGACGGAGGAAAAAGGTTTACCGGTATTCTTTGCAACGGAACTCATTGCTGCTGCCATGAGCGGTACCTATCCGGTCAAGCAGCAAAAGAGTCATCTGGTCTCAGCGGCAGTTCTCACCGATGTAATGGCTGAGACAGCAATGAGAAAGGAGGGTGCGGTATGACAGGAAATGTGACTGTTCCTTCTGGCAAAGAAAAAAATCCAACCGGTTCGGTTATGGTTATCGGTGGTGGAATCAGTGGCATGCAATCGGCACTTGATCTTGCCAATGCCGGGATAAAAGTCCACCTGGTGGAAAGCTCTCCGGCCATTGGCGGCAAAATGGCCCAGCTAGACAAAACTTTTCCAACAAATGATTGTTCCATGTGCATTGTTTCACCAAAGCTTGTTGAGGTGGGACGTCACCGGAATATAGAACTTTTCACCCACAGCGAAGTCCGGGATGTCAGAGGAGATGCCGGAAACTTCAGCGCAACTATTGTCAGTCATGCCCGCTATGTTGATGTGCAGGCCTGTACCGGTTGCGGGCTCTGTGAACTTGTCTGCCCGGTGACCCAGATTTCAACCTTTCCGGAACCGCTTGCGGAGGGAGAGAAAAAGAGGAAGCTGCGAGCAAAGGAAAAACGAATTCTGAAAAAGAGCTTTAAACCGCAGGTTGTTTCTGTGCATAAATGGACGTTTTCTGTGGATGAGGAAGCATGTTCTAAATGCGGTGGCTGTTTTAAAGCCTGTCTACACGATGCAGTGAAGTGGGAGAAGAAAAGTGTCGCTCGTATTGATCAGGAGAAGTGTACTGGTTGTGGTGCCTGTCTTGCTGCCTGCCCCGAGAAGTTTCAGGCGATCACGGTGGAAAATGCTCCTGAAATTGAGAAGAGCCTCGGGGCTGCTATTCATACCCGCTCTGAACTGTTGAAAAAAGAGTTTGCGGGAAAGGAGGGGCTGGATTGTGTGCGTTGCGGGCTTTGTGTGATTACCTGCCAAAAGGTGATGAAGATCGGTGCACTGAAGATGACCGCCGAAGGCATTGAGGCGGGGATTGATATCTGTCAGGTTTGCGGTGCCTGTGTTTCGGTTTGTCCTGTAAATTTTCTTGAGATTGATCAGGTAACCAATAAAAGCCCAAGACCACTTCTTAATACCTTTAATGAGGGGTTGAATAATCGAAAACCGATCAATATTCATTACCCCCAGGCAGTTCCGAGGGTTCCGGTAATCGATGAAGAGAGTTGTGTTCACCTAAACACAGGTGCCTGCGGCACCTGCGCCTCCATATGTGGAGTTGGGGCTATCCATTATGACCATAAACAGATTGAGACAGAGATTGAGGTTGGATCGGTTATTTTTTCACCGGGGATAGAGGCCTTTGATGCCAGGCTGCGAGGGGAATTTGGCTATGGTTCATATAAGAATGTGGTGACCAGTATTGAGTTTGAACGGCTTCTTTCTGCCTCGGGTCCCACATCTGGAACGGTCACCAGGCCTGGCGATAATAAGCATCCACGAAAAGTAGCCTGGATACAGTGTGTCGGTTCCAGAGATCATTCCTGCGATCGCGATTATTGTTCTTCTGTCTGCTGCATGTATGCAACCAAAGAGGCCTTTATCGCAAAAGAGCATGATTCGTCCATAGAGCCCACCATCTTTTATATAGATATGCGCTCATTTGGCAAGAATTTTGATGAGTATGTTACTCGCGCGAAAGAGCACGACATCAAGTTCGTCCGAGCCATGGTCAGCAGAATATTTGAAGATCCGGTGACTGGTGATTTGGAGTTGCGCTATGTTGATGAAGCAGGAAACAAGCAAATAGAAATATTTGAAATGGTGGTGCTCTCCGTTGGTCTCCAGGTACCGCAAACAGTGAAGCAACTGGCAGGCAGGCTTGATATCGAACTCGATCGCTACGGTTTTGCGCAAACCAGCGGCTATACACCTCTTGCCACATCCCGTCCAGGGATCTTTGTCAGCGGAGCGGTGAACGGGCCCAAAGATATCCCAGAGACCGTCTGTGAGGCTTCCGCTGCTGCAGAGGCCGCTTCAGCAGCCCTGGCAGGGGCGAGGGGAAGTCTGATCATCCACGAGACACTGCCGGAAGAAAAGGTCTTCACCGAGGATGATGAACTGCGAATAGGGGTTTTCATCTGCCACTGCGGTACAAATATCGCATCTGTTGTGGATGTTGATGCTGTGACTGAGTACGCCAAGACACTGCCCGGCGTAGTTTACGCTGAACATCCTCTTTATACCTGCTCTCAGGATTCTCAGGAGCGCATGCGTGAGATTATTGAAGAGCATAACTTGAACCGGGTCGTGACTTCAGCATGTTCTCCCAGCACTCATGAACCCCTTTTTCAGTCTACACTGCAACAGGCCGGGCTTAATAAATATTTCTTTGATATGGCTAATATACGGGATCAATGCAGCTGGGTACATCCCAACGACCCCGAATTGGCCACAGAGAAATCAAAACGGCTCACCAGGATGGCGGTTGCAAATGCTACGGCAGGAGAGCCTCTTGATGAGCTGGAATTTACGGTTGATTCAAGGCTGCTTGTGGTTGGCGGTGGTGTTGCCGGAATGACTGCCGCGGTAGAAGCTGCAAGGCAGGGATTCGGCGTTTATCTGGTTGAAAGAGAACCCAGGCTGGGCGGGCAGCTTTTGAATCTTCAGCGGAGTGCTGAGGGGGGAAGGTTTGAAGAGTTTCTTTTTGATCTTGAAAAGCAGATTGCAGGCGATGAACGGATACGGGTTTTCCTCAGCAGTGAGGTGGTCGATCAATCCGGTTTTGTCGGCTCATTTGAGTCTGAAATCGTCATGCCTACGGGGGCGACAAGAACACTCAAACACGGTGCTATTTTGGTGGCAACCGGCGCTGAAGAGAACAGGCCCGAACTTCATGATTTGGGAGTGCTCGACACAGTGATGACCCAGACAGATTTCGAGGCGGCTCTTGAACAGGGTGGAGAACCTGACTGGGCTCATTTCAGGGTGGCTATGCTGCAGTGTGCAGGTTCCCGGGATGAGGACCACCTGGCCTACTGCTCTAGGGTCTGCTGCAACCACGCTGTACGAAATGCGTTGCGGATGAAGGAGGTGTTCCCGGAAGCGCACATTGATGTTCTCTATCGTGATATGCGCTGCTATGGGCTGGGAGAGATTGACTACAGAGCTGCGCGCCGGGCAGGGATAAACTTTATCCGCTTCGACCCTGAAAAAAATCCGCCGGTTATTAATACGGAAGAGACTGGACTCGAGATCACTGTCAATGACCCTTCTATTAGGATGCAGGTGCGATTGCGGCCTGACCTACTGGTGCTCTCAACCGGAATGAAGGCGAGAGAGACGGAAGAACTGGCGTCTATGCTGCGTGTCCCTCGTAATGATGCCGGATTTTTCATCGAAGCCCACGCAAAACTTCGCCCGGTGGATCTGCCGAGTGAGGGGTTGTTTATGGCTGGGACAGCTCATGGGCCAAAGAGCAGCAGTGAAACAATTGTTCAGGCCCAGGCCGCAGTGGCCAGAGCCACGACACTTCTGTCCAAGCAGAGTCTGACGATGTCGGGAGTTGTGTCCAAGGTAGATCCGACTAACTGTGCGGTTTGCCTCACCTGTGTCCGAGCCTGTCCCTATGGTGTGCCATTCATCAATGACCAGCATGCCGCAGAGATAAATCCTGCTCTCTGTCAGGGCTGCGGCATCTGCGTTGCCGAGTGCCCTGCAAAGGTTATCAGCATTGGCCGCTTTGATGACAGGAATATTAGAGCAAAGATTGAATCGTATAGCGCGGTCTGATTTTGAAAGAAAGGCAACTTTTTTCGAGGAGCATACATAATGAATGACTTTTCACCCAGTGTCATTGTTTTCGCCTGTCGTCACTGAGCGTATTCTGCCGCGGACCTGGCAGGTTCGGAGAGAAGGTCGTACCCACCGGCAATCAGCATTGTCATGCTGCCCTGTACCGGTCGAATTGATGAGTCGTTGTTGTTGAAAGGATTTGAAAACGGTGCAGATGGCGTGATGGTGGTTGGTTGTCTGGAAGGAGACTGTCACTATGTCTCTGGGAATATTCGGGCCCGGGCACGGGTTGAAAGGGTGTATGACATCCTGGAAAAGATCAAGATCGGCCCTGATCGTATCAGAATGTATAACCTAAGTGCCGGAGAAGGAGCAAAGTTTGCCGAATATGCAAATGAATTTGTTGAGCAGGTCAGGGCACTTGGACCAAGTCCAATTAATCTTGTTCGTGCAGGAAAAGGCCAAGCTGCAATAAAGAAGGAGGCAACATGATAACAGGTACACCGAAACCCATTGAAGAAATTTTGGAGATGCTCGATCCCTATGACAATATTATCCTCGCCGGTTGTCATGGTTGTGTCACTGTCTGTCGTGTTGGAGGGGAAAAAGAGGTGCAGGTTCTGGCCTCAACCCTGCGGTTGGCAAGAGAGGCTGCAGGCAGGGAAATAAGTGTCAGGGAAGTGAGTCTTGAGCGCCAATGTGATCCGGAGTACGTGGAGCAGATGCGACCCTATGTGGAAGATCATCAGGCGGTGTTGTCTATTGCCTGCGGAGCCGGAATACAGTTTCTGGCAGAAAAATTTACGACGACACCACTTCTGCCTGGGATTAACACCGGGTTTTTAGGTGTCACGGAGCGCCAGGGAGAGTGGTCCGAACGTTGCCAGGGCTGTGGGGACTGCGTACTGCATCTGACAGGCGGTATTTGTCCGGTAACCAGATGTGCCAAGTCACTTTTTCATGGGCCTTGCGGCGGCTCTGTCCAGGGAATATGTGAGGTAGACAAGAGTGTAGCATGCGGCTGGCAGTTGATTGTTGACCGGCTGGTTGCCCTTGATCAAATGGAAAATTATGGCAAGCTCAAGCCATATAAGGGCTGGAATTCTTCAAGAGACGGCGGACCGCGCCGAATTATCAGGGAGGACATGATATAATGAAATCGGGAAGCAACCTGGAAAAGGTACTGGAGGCAGGGCACTTTTCAGTAACAGCAGAATGCGGTCCTCCCCGTGGTGCTGATCCGGATATTGTCCGGAAAAAGGCAGCATTTGTGAAAGGAACAGTCGATGCCTGCAATGTGACAGATAACCAGACTTCTGTCGTCCGTATGAGTTCTCTCGCTGGCTGTTTGCTTATAAAAGAAGAAGGCATAGAACCGCTCATACAGATGGTGGTCCGGGATCGTAACCGTATAGCTCTGCAATCGGATCTACTTGGGGCCGCAGGAATGGGAGTAAAGAACCTGCTCTGTCTCTCAGGAGATCATCAGAAATTTGGAGACGACCCACAGGCCAAAAACGTCTTTGACATCGATTCAATGCAGCTCATTCATCTGGCCAAGACCATGCGGGATGACGGTGTTTTCCCATCGGGGGATAAGTTGGAAGGTGTCCCGGAATTTTATATTGGTTGTGCTGTGAATCCTTTTGCTGATCCCTTTGAGATTCGTGTGCCTCGGTTGAAAATGAAAATGGAGGCAGGTGCTGATTTTGTTCAGACCCAGTGCATATACAATATGGGAAAATTTAAGGAATACATGGAGCTTGCCAGAAGAGAAGGGTTGCATGAAAAGGTGAAAATTCTTGCTGGAGTAACCCCCCTCAAATCTGCAGGGATGGCCAAGTTTATGCGCCGCATGGTTGCGGGAATGGACATTCCGGATGAGGTGGTTGAGCGTATTGCTGCCGAACCGAAAGAAAAGCAGGCAGCCAAAGGTATTGAGATGTGTATCGAACAGATACAAGAGCTGAAAGAGATGGAAGGGATCGCTGGAGTTCATGTCATGGCAATTGAATGGGAGGAGAAGCTGGAAGAGATCGTTGGCGGGTCGGGTTTGCTGCCCCGGCCTGTTGTGGAGTGAGAGATAAAGGGTACTTTACTATACGATATAACGGAGGAATTATGACTGAGAAAAAGAAGGTGCTGTTGGTTGATGATGATCCTGATTTTGTTGAAGCTGTAAAAGTTATCGTGGAAAGCGGTGGTTATGATGTGCGTGTTGCGTACGATGGTAAGGAAGGTCTTGAGGCTGTGGCTGAAGAAAAACCGGATCTTATTGTACTCGATGTAATGATGCCGGTAATGAATGGTCATGAAACTTGCGTTGCCTTGAAAGGCAACCCTGAGACAGAGAAAATTCCTATCATCCTTTTAACAGCCGTTGCTGACCGGGTGACAACCAGTACCTATACTCACCGTGACATGCTGGAGAGTGAGGCAGAGGACTACATGCCAAAACCTGTTGAGCCAAAAGAACTGTTGGAACTCATCAAGAGCTGGTTAAAAGAGGAGTAACACCAGTAAACGGTATGTAAGTACCTTCACGAAATTCATTCATAAAAAACAAGAGATAAGCGAAGACTTCGATTGAATTTCTAAGGTACTAAGTTACATCTGCCGCCTGCGTGCTGCAGGCGGCAGAAGATAGAAGATAGATATGTTTCTGGGACTTCATCCTGTTTTACTGGCAAAAGTAAGGGAATGTTTATGGATACTGTGCGCATTCTAGTCATAGATGACGAAAAGGTTATCAGGGAAGGGGTGGAGCGCGCCCTGTCCAAACGAGGCTACACCATTGCCAAGGCTGAAGACGGTGGCCTTGGTCTGGAGATGCTTAAAGAAAACGACTTTGACATCGTTCTGACCGATCTCATGATGCCGGGACTTGACGGGTTTGCTGTTCTTGACTGGATACGTGAGAATCAACCTCACGTCCAGGTTATTGTAATTACAGGATTTGCAACGGTGACCAAAGCGGTAACTGCTATGAAACAGGGAGCTTTTGACTTTGTCGGTAAACCGTTTACTCCCGACTATATTCGAGTAGTTGTTGACCGTGCCATTGACAAGCTGGCTATGCTGGAAGAAACGAAAAAACTGCGAGAAGAGAAAACTCTCAGTCTTGAGGCTATAGATAAATCCGAAAGTCGTTTAATGACTGTCTTTAGCTGTATGGCTGAAGCGGTTCTCATCACAGATGTGGACGGTGTGGTCGTCCTGCATAATCCGGCGGCTATAAAGATTCTTGAAATTCAGACGGATCCTGTCATAGGCAAACCGCTTACCGACTCAATACGAGACCAGAGTGCTGCAGCCATGGTGAGCGAGGCGATCAGTAAATCAGTGGTTGTCACCAGAGAATTCGCTCCGGGCGTCATTTCCCGGTCATTTCTCCGGGCCTACTGCTCGCCGGTGACCACAGATCAGGGGGCAGTGGTCGGTTCCGTCACCACATTTGAGGATATCAGCGCGCACAAAGAAATTGACCGTATGAAATCGGACTTTGTGGCCATGGTTGCCCATGAACTCAAATCGCCTCTGGCCTCGGTGGAGCAGATGATTTACGCTTTGCAGGTGGGTTGCGAACACGAGGCAACCAATTCATGTAATGCTCTGCACACTCGCATGACGACTCGGACGAAAGATCTGCTACGATTAATCGACAACCTGCTCAATTTGTCCAAGCTCGAGAGTGGTACGGTGGTATTCAACCTCGAACCTGTTAAAGGTGAAGACATTATCAAGGATGTGATTGATATTGCACGACCCCAGGCTGAAGGCAAAGGGATTAAAATACATCATGAGCCCTGTGCAGAGGAATGGTGGTTCAATGTAGACTACGATCATATGCGCACTGCAATTATGAACATTGTCTCAAACAGCATTAAATACACTCCGGACAGCGGGCGGGTTGTTCTGGTGACCTCAATTTCCGGAGGATTTGCTAATTTTTCCGTTAAAGATTCGGGTATCGGCATCAGTAAAGAAGACCTGCCAAATATTTTTGATAGATTTTTCAGGGTCAAAGGCAAGGCGACTCGCCATATAACCGGCTCCGGCCTAGGCCTTGCCTTGGTCAAAGAAGTGGTTGAAGCTCACCAGGGCTATATCGACGTAGAATCAACCCCTGAAGTGGGTACAACCTTTGTTCTCAGTTTTCCTCTGGCACAGAAGAATGGTAAGCCTGTAGAGGATTTGCGGCTCTCCGCCAGGTAGGTGGCGAGTTATGGCTGTGTAAACGTTGATGATCTTGAAAAAAGGTAGTCAACGTTCTAGATGGCTCAAGAAAAAGCCTGATATGCGAGGCGTAGTGTTTTTAACGGAGTCGAGATAGTACATAGGGTACATCGAGGCCTGGTTAAAGACCTGCAACGAAGTAGATTTGGCTTTTTACGACGTCATCAAACCTTAACCAAGGAGAACAATTATGTCTCAGAGTGTGTATAAGATTATCGAGATGGTAGGATCAAGTGTAGATTCATGGGAGGATGCAACTCAAAATGCAATTAAGTCTGCAGGAATGAGCATCCGGGATCTTCGTATTGCGGAGGTTGTTACTCTGGATATGAAGCTTGAGGACAATGAAGTAGCGGTATTCAGATCCCGGGTAAAACTATCTTTCAAGATCCTTTCTGATTAACCCTTCCTTTTAAGATGGTTACCCTAAGAGTGAGCCTCGATGCGGAGTATGTTTCGGGGCTTTTTCTGCGTCTCATATAGTGCAGCAAGCATTAGCTCGGATCTAAAAAAGCAACAGCGATTCAGGCAGTTCCGGCATTGCGCCTTTTTGTGTACAGACAAAGGATGCTACACGGTTTGCATGCTCATTGATGGTAGCAAGAGGTAGGCCTTTCAACAGGCCGAGGACCGTAGCGGCAGTAAACGAATCACCTGCACCGATAGTGTCTGCTATTTCAGAGGGAAAGCCAATATGGTCTGAACATTCTGTCGGAGTGAGCAGTAAACTTCCAGCGTCTCCCCGGGTTAAAACTACCAACTGCAATGTGTAGGCTTTTATCAGATATTCCAGGATGGTACTATCACCTCCCTTGAGGTCGTGCATTGCTGCGAGTAATACAAGCTCTTCATCGTTTATTTTTAATACGTCGGCGATTTCAAGAGAGGTGGTAATGGTGTTCTCTGTATAAAACTGCTGCCGTATGTTGAGGTCAAAGACCTTAAGTGTCTCTGTGGGTGCGGAACGCAAAAAACTTTGAATAACTTCTCTGGACTGGAGTGAACGTTGGGCCAGGCTGCCAAAACAGATGGCATCGAGAGTTTTGGCAAGGCTTTTTGTCGACTCGTGTAGAATAATATAGTCCCATGCAACATGATCAGGAAATTCGTAGGTGGCAATTCCTTTCTGGTCAACGTGTGCATTGACATACCCGGTCTCTTTACCTTGAGAAACCGTTATGTGGTCGCAGGAAAGTCTCCGCTTTTTCAGCTCGATAAGAGCCGTGTGCCCTCTTGGATCATTGCCGATGGTTGAAATTGCAATGCCCGTTGCTCCAAGGGCGCTTGCGTGGTAAGTAAAATTGACCGGGGCACCGCCGAGTTTTTCGCTCTCGCCAAGTACGTCCCATAGTAGTTCGCCGATTCCGGCAATGATAAATGAGTTCATAAGCTCCTGGAGAGGGGTGATATTGTGCTTTCTGGTTGCAAGCCAGCGAGTGATTATAGTAATCCACAGAAAGGATTTTGTCCTTGTTTGAATGAAAAAACTACGCCGAAATGTTTCTTTTACTATCAGGTCGATGGAAGAAAATGACACCCCGAACACAGGACATTCAATGAAACGATCAGAAATTAATAGTTACATACAAGAGGCAAAACAGCTCTTTGAAGCTATCTCCTTTAAGCTTCCTCCATTTGCTCACTGGAAAACTCAGGACTGGGCCACAAAGGGTACGGAAGCCAACGAAATTCGAGATAATTGTCTGGGCTGGGATCTCACAGATTATGGTGAAGGCAAGTATAATGAAATGGGCATACTGTTGTTCACCATCCGCAATGGGAATTATCATCAGCAGGGGACCTATCGTAAGGGCTATGCTGAAAAAATTATGATCGTAAAAGAAAACCAGGTGTGTCCCATGCATTTTCATTGGAATAAACGTGAGGATATAGTTAATCGCGGCGGTGGCAACCTGGTGCTTGACTTGTATCGTGCTGATAAGCAAGAACAACTGTCGACAGAGGCCTTTTCTGTTCGGGTCGACGGGGTGGAAAGATCCTGCGTAGCAGGAGAAAAAATTATTCTGACTCCTGGAGAGTCAATCTGTCTGGAACCTTTTGTCTACCATACTTTTTATGGCGAAGAGGGGAAGGGAACAGTCATTGTTGGTGAAGTTTCAGATGTGAATGATGATGTGAACGATAATCGTTTTCTTACACCACTGAAGCGTTTTCCTGAGATTTCTGAAGATGAAAGCCCCCTCCATTATCTCTGCAATGAGTATCCTGCTGCTGCCTGAGCAAACGGTTAAGCGGGGGCCAGAGCGACGAATCTTACGCCGGCCCCTCTTTATAGGTTGTGCGGTAAGGCGTCTCCGCGATTATTTTTTTTCAGTTCAGCCGGCTTGATGTCTTTTTACACCGATCAGTAGAGGCTTGATTTTCTTTTCCTCGACCTGGCACTTGTCCGGCCGACAATGGTACCAAAAATGAGAGTTCCTCCACCAGCAAGAAACCATTTGATAGTTTGGTTCGATCGGAGTTTGTCATTTTCATTGGTGACCATACTTAGTTCATTTTCGAGTGTCTTTATGGTTTCCTGACTTTTATCAAAGTTCTCCTTCAGGAGAACGACGTCGGCCGTGTCTTCTGTTAGCGTCCGGTACTGATCCTGGGTATCACTCAACTCTGTCATTCGAGCGGCGAGTTCGCTATTGAGGGTGCTGTTTTGACCAGTGATCTCATCCACTGTACTGCTTATTGAAACATTTTCTTTTTTTAATGATTCATTTTCTTCGCGCAGCTTTTCAACCACGGTGCGAAGCGGCTTGTCCTGCTCAAGATATCTTTTCAGGATCCAGCCTTCCTTGCCCTTGGGTGTAACGACTTTTGCCCAGGGAGGCTGGCTTTCTAAAAGGCTCACCTGAGTACCGTTCTGGAGGATGGCAATAATCTTGTAATCGGAGCCCATTCCACGACGGAGAGGAATTTCTGCACTGGGTTTAACATACCAGACCTCAGCAAGGGCGGGCAGGACAGAGAAAAGCAATATACAAATGGTGAGAAGTGCCTGGAAGGTGCAGCTTCTGCTATCTGGTTTATGAGCAAACGGGCTTGTCGTACTGTCCATCTTTGTGTTCTCCTCTCTGAGCTAATGCTGTTGGGATGTAACTGTAATTCATCTTTTCTTGTTGGCAGGTCTGTGAGGTGGAGTCATCCTCAAAAATATATCTGGAAAATCTTAACTGACTAACCTATCCTATTCAAATGATTATTCCCAAGATATTTTTAAGATGGTCTTCGAGAAAATGTGGCGTCGACAGGGAGAATGACTTTTCACTTCAAATGAAGAGTCATGTTTGAGCTGTTGTGGCTTGATTAAAATGAGATAGAACGGAGTGATATGAGTCTTTTGGTCAACAGAGCAGTTTTTCTATTGTTGTGGTCACTGCTTTTTATTCAGGCGGGTGATGTACTGGCGGCAGAAACCGCAGAAATCGCCGAAGCCAACGTATGGCATCGAGCTATCATTGCTTCGTTGCAACCGGTGATGGAATTATTTGCAGGAAATGGCTGGCTGCAAGGTGGGGCTGTGATTTTTGTTACTTTCACGGTTGCTTCCCTCATCACCTGGATACTGTTCACGTTGACCAAAAGGGTGACAGTGCAGACGAAGTTTGAAACCGACGACCAGATTGCGATTCTATTGCGGCCGCCTATTTATTACACCTTTCTTGTTACAGGCCTCTCCTATGGTCTTTCATTGATGCCGCTGGTTGAGTCGGTTCAGCTTATGTCCACCAAGTGTATCAAAAGCCTGGGGGTGGTCGTCTGGATTATTTTCAGTTTCCGCTTTGCCTCTCTGCTGCTCCAGAGACTCTCTTCACTTACCAATAGATTCACTTTTATCCAGCACAGGACCCTGACTCTTTTTGATAATGCAGCGAAAATTATTATTTTTGCCATTGGGACCTACATGATTTTTGTGATTTGGAAAATTGACATGACCGCCTGGTTGGCGTCTGCCGGAATAGCTGGTATCGCCATGGGATTTGCTGCAAAAGATACCTTGTCAAACTTGTTTTCCGGGGTTTTTATTCTAGCTGATGCACCATATAAGGTCGGCGATTATATAGTTATCGACAGGACAGATCGCGGAAAGGTGACCCATATCGGTTTGCGCTCAACCAGGATTCTCACCAGAGATGATGTGGAGATGTCAATTCCCAACTCCATCATAGGTAACAGCACAATTATTAACCAGTCAGGAGGCCCGTCTGAAAAAATGCGGATTCGAGTTCATGTCGGTGTCGCATATGGGACCGACATAGATCTTGCCAGGCATATTATGTTGACGATTGCTGAAAAGGAACAGCTGGTAATTTCGATTCCTCAGCCAAATGTTCGTTTCAAAGTGTTTGGAACATCCAGCCTCGATCTGGAACTGCGCTGCTGGGTGTCAAGGCCTGAACTCAAGGGGCGAACGATAGATGCGCTGAACACAGCTATCTATAAAGAGTTTGAACTGAAGGGTGTTGAGATTCCTTATGCCAAACAAGACCTGTATATTAAAGGCTTGCCTGAATCTTTTGGCGAAACACGCCTGCAGGGTAAAAAACAGTAAATCAACGGGCTCATCTTTTCCTATCATTTCGCTACCTCTATTGAAAGAAGGTTAAAAAGAAAGCCGCCGATAAAAACCTTCAGTTCTCTCTTTTATTATACGAAATTTGAGGGAATCTTACAATTTTGAGAGCAAAATAAGAGGGGCAAAAAGCGAAGAAGGGTAAGGGGGATTTCCCTGTTGGACATCTCAGCTAGTGGCGAAGGATCCTACAACGCTACTGGGGGCTGCCAAGAATGCTTTTGGCCGTCTTTCGTGCCTGCTCAATAATATCTTTGCGGTCATGGACATTAACACTCTCGTTGAGGCCGCAGCCTCTTATCAGATACGATTTGTTGAAAAACCTGAGCTTTTCCCAGAAGCCATTATAGCGGGGGAAGATATCACCAAACTGGCTTGCATCCGGGCTGCCCTGGGTCTGAATGAAAACGAGGTTCTTACCGAGCGGTAGCCGATGCTTGATGTTGCTGGTCATAAAGTCGGGAGTGAGAAAGGAGTAGCTGCGATCAATGAAGGCCTTCATCTGTGCGGTGACGTCACCCCAATACACGGGCGTTGCCATAATGACAATATCAGCTTCCTTCACATCGCTGAGTACCGGGGTGAGGTCATCTTGAAGGATACACTCTTCACTGGTGGTCTTGCAGGCACCACAGCCCTGACAACCACTGAATGAAAGCTTGTTGAGATTGTGGCTTGCCAGTATATCGTCAGGTTTTGCCAGGAGGTCAGTTACTACCCCAGCCAGGTCTGAACTGTTGCTTTTTCGGCGGGGACTACCCAATAGTACAACTATTTTCATTATTTTCTCCCTCTACTCATTTCAAGGCTTCAGCCAGTAGATCGAGTATATGCACGGCTTTTACTTTCTGGTCTGAATGGTTGATGGTGTCCTGTAACTGCATTATACACCCGGGACAGCTGGTTGCAATCTGACTTGCACCACTTTCCTTTAGGCCTGACATTTTTTTCTTGCCGATGACCTTGCTCTTCTCGTAGTGGTAAACGGAGAAGGTTCCGCCCAGGCCGCAGCAGGAGGAAGCGCTTTCCATTTCAACAAAATCAACATTGGGCAAGAGCTGTAGTAGCTCTCTGGGTTCTCTGGTTATTCCCTGAGTCTTCAAGTGACAGGGGTCGTGGTAGGTGACCTTGGTTCGTTTCGACCATTTTTGCATTCGTGCCAGCTCTTCAAACAGCCCTTCTTGTTTAAGGAACACACTGAAATCGATCACTTTCCCTGTAAAGTCATCAATGTCCATCTTCATGGTTTTATAATATTCACCGATTCCGCCGTTACAGGAACCACAGGCAGTGATAATATGCTGCACTTCTTTACCTTTGAAGGCACTGACGTTGGACTCGGCTAATGTCTCAACCAGCTGACCGTTCCCTGATGAGAGGGCAGGAATACCGCAGCATTTTTGAGATCGCGGCAGGTAGACGGAAAAACCCATACGATGCAGAATCGAGACCATTGCCTCACCAATATCCGGGTAGGCATAGGTGATACTGCAACCGGCAAAAAAACCAACAACCGGCTTGTCCGGCCGTCCCTGGGTGAATTCCGGCACCCGCTCAAAAAGGTTGCGAAAGGCGATTTTCGGTACAGTTCTGCCCTCCATCACAGGGAAAGGAAAACGCAATCGCATTCCGCTGGACTCCGGTACCTGTTTGAGCAGCAAAGGAGAGAGCAAAGCGCCACTTTTGCTGAGGGTCTTCATTAAGCCCTGTGAACGTAGGAGCGTGGAGACACCTTTACCTATCAGGGACAAGCCTTTATCGTCTGTGATCTCCCGGCGGATAGCTCCAACTATCTCATGGGTAGGAACCTTGTTGGGGCATTTATTTACGCAGGAGCCGCACATCAAACACATACTGATGTCCTGTTCCAGGCGGTCTTCGAGGGTCGTCGTTCCATCCAGCAAGGCAGCAGCCAGCGCGATTTTTCCTCTCGCAACGGCGCCTTCTTTTTTACTTGCTTGATATGCGGGGCAATGCGCCTGACAGACGCCGCATTTGACGCACTCACGGATTACCTTTTCAAAATCTTTCAAACTTTTATTCTTGCTCATAACCTAACACCGGTAAACGGTAAGTAAGTACCTTGTGAGTGCTTATAACCATATAATATAAAGTCGAATCCGTATTTTTTTGTTCAGTACCTCCTCAGGTAAACGATAGACTCCGAGGGGGTACTGAACTGAGTGACAGCTTTTACGGAGTAAGGTGCTCATTGTCGCCCGCCTTTGTCTGTGCCTGCGGGGTGTAGTCTGAAAATATTTTTCCAGGATTGAGGATGTTGTTCGGGTCGAGTACCATCTTGATTTTCTTCATATATTCAAGGGTGGCAGGGTCAAGTTCCATGCTCATATATTTTGCCTTTGAGGTACCTATGCCATGCTCACCTGAGATGGAACCGTGGAGATCGATTGCTGTCTGGAAGATTTTGTCCATGACTTCTTCCATTTTTTCACTCATTCCCGGCTCTTTCAGATCGACCATGGCGTTGACGTGGATATTGCCGTCTCCAGCGTGGCCAAAGTTAACGATAGGGACGTTGTACTCTTTTGAGATTTTTTTAAGGGCCCGAATCATGTCAGGCACTTTTGAGCGCGGTACGACGATATCTTCATTGAACTTGTCCGGGTTGACTTTTCTAAGACTGGGGCTGACTATTCGGCGCACTTTCCAGATCTCTTCCGACTCTTCATCTGAATCAGCTATTTTGGTACTGAGTACACCAAAGGGTTGGATGATGCTGAGTATCTTTTCCGCCTGCTGACGTAACACCTGCAGATCACCATCGACCTCAATAATCAGGATGGCCTGGCAGCTTTCAGGGAGGGGGATCGGGGATACATCTCGGATGCAGTCAATGGTGGCAGCGTCCATGAACTCGAGGGTTGTTGGGATAATTTTTGCGCCAATTATTGCTGAAACCGACTGGGCCGCGCCGTCAATGGTCTCAAACTGCACCAGCATGGTCTTTTTTGCAGCGGGTTTGGGCAGCAGCTTAAGGATAATTTTTGTGGCTATTCCAAGTGTTCCCTCAGAGCCGACAAAAAGTTTTGTCAGGTCGTAGCCCACCACATTTTTGAGTGTCTTGCCGCCGGTCCGGATGATGTCTCCCGTAGGGGTCACTATCTCAAGGCCCAGGATATAATCTTTTGTTACTCCGTATTTCACACAACGGGGGCCTCCTGCACACTCAGCTACGTTGCCGCCCAGAGTACTGAACTCCTTTGAAGCCGGGTCCGGTGGGTAAAATAGGCCTCGTTTTTCCACCTCTTTCTGAAGTTCAGCGGTGATAACACCTGGTTCGACTTCGGCTGTGAGATTTTCAGTGTCAATATCGAGGATATTGTCCATTGTCGTGAGGACAAGGACAATACCGCCTCTAATCGGCAGAGTGCCGCCGGTAAATCCACTTCCAGCCCCCCGTGGCAGTATCGGGATCTTCATCTGGTTTGCAAGTTGTACGACAAGGCTTACTTCTTCAGTAGTATTTGCATAAACCACTACATCGGGAAGGTGCTGCTCCTGGGTGGCGTCATAGGAGTGGGTGATTTTATCAGAAGTTGCTGTAGAGACATTATCTTCGCCTACTATATCTGTGAGCTTTTGAACGAGCTGATTGGCCATTGATTTGTTCCTTTGATAATATTATACATGTGATATTGCGAGAGACTGTAATAGCTATGACGAAAATTGGAAGTCAACATAATACTGGAGCCTTGTATTCTGCTATAACCTCAATCTTGCAGACGCAAAACTGAGGTATAAGTATTTGATCTTCCCGACAGGGGCTCAAAGGAGTCCGTTTACCAGGAGTAGAAGCAGATTTACAGATATATTTAACGAAAAACCCGGAACCGTATAAAAAACGATTTTACAATTTGTCACCAATAAGGTGGTTTAATACCATGGCGTCATTCCTTTTCAGGAGTCCCAGGCTCAAGACAAACCTGACCATGCAGGTTGGACTGCAGGAAATCAGCAACGGCAGGCTAGTACCAGAGCAACTTACAACCACCGTGGTGAATGTCTCCAATGACGGCGCTTGTCTGATTCTTTACACTCTCGATGTCGGAGGAAAACATCTGTTTTTTACTACTTTGAATAGTGATCAGTATCAACTGTTCCTGCGACCAGAGAAAGAACAGGGTGATTCGGATGACACCATTATAATAGCCCAGCCAATATGGATGGACTCCTGTGAACATGAGGGCAAATACGCTTTTAAGATCGGCGTGCAATTCCTGCAAAAGCAGACAGCATTTTATAAACGGCTCAAGAGTGGTGAAATCTCCTAGGAGCTTGACCGAGAATACATCTGCGGAGTCTCGTAAACTCGCTTACCTGTCCCCAACTCTTCGTTATTTCCATAAAAATAATGCTCGCAGATAGCGTAGACTTCGATATTACCTATATGGCTGTGCTTATTTTTCCGAAAAACCTCAATTTGAGACAGGTAAGCGTTAGACTCCGAGATGCTTATTCTCGGACAACCTCCTAGACATGTTTTACTGGGTTTTTCAGGTACATCGAACTTGGCACGCCATCAACATACATAGCTTCGAGGTAGGAGAGTTTCCTGGGTAATTGTGCAGGGGCTCCTCTTGTCACAATGAAGGTTGCTGCCTTTCCTTTACGCAGTAAACCAATATCTTTCAATCCGAGCAGGCGTGCACCATTATAACAGACACAGTGGACTGTTTCTGAGAGACTGTACCCTGCCTTTATAAACAGCTTCATTTCCTCAACCATCGATTCCCCGTGCAGCACTCCCAGGCTTCCCGCATCTGTGCCGAGCGCTACAGTAACGCCAAGTGACCTGGCGATAGCGAGTTGGTTCAATTGATGCTCGAGTGTTTTTTTAATCACTTTGATGTTTGCATTTTGCGCAGAATCAATATTTGCGGCATAGGCCTTCATGGTGTACAGGGTTGGAACCCAGATTGTGCCTTTTTCGGCCATCAATTCAAGGTTTTCCTGTCCCATAAAAAATCCGTGCTCTATCGATTGGCAGCCCCCTTTTATCGCATATTGTACCGGAAGTTTTCCATTTGCATGCACCATCACTTTCCTTCCATGCCGCTCCGCTCGATTTACCAGTTCAGCAATTTCCTCCCTGTTGAATTGTGGAGCAGTCTCATGAGCAAAGGTATGCAGGCTGTTGAGGCCGGAGTTGACAAGTTTTATATGGTCGACAGGATCCGTATACCTTTCGTAGGCGCCCGCCAGGGAATCAGAGTCTTTCAGGCACCTGCCGATAAGGCTGCCGTAGCGCCCTTTACGGTGCCAGGCTCTTCCTGCTGTTTTTATCGTCATGCCGGGGTGGGTGTCCTTTTCCGACTTGTAACGAAGAGCGTAGGCGCCCCTGTCCCCTCCATCTCTTACGGCGACAATCCCGTGAGAAAAAAGATAATGGAGGTGTTGAGCAATACGAGGGCGAAGGGTCTCATAGCCATCTGTCAACTGGTTTTCTCTGGTTTGTTTGTCTGTTGAACCCGACATGAAAAGATGGGCGTGGCTGTCAACCAGGGGCGGCAAGATGGTGCAGTGGGATAGATCAATCAGTTTGGAGCCGGGAGGTAGATCCTCTGGTGGAGAGTCATCTACAGCAGTGAGGAAACCGCCGACTATCTCCAGAAGAACATTTCTTTTGACCGGTCCGCCACTGCCGTCAATCAGCCAGCCGGCCCGGATGTATTGCCTTTTGTTCATGGGTGCCCCTGTGTATTCCGGAATGAATCGGTATGGTTAGAAGTTATCATTGTCCCGCTGTGTTACTCTTCCTGTACCCTAGTAATTGCAGGCAACCATGTCAATTTTAAGTCTTTAGTGTTTTTGATGAAGAAATTTGCTGTAAACACAAACAAATACCTTTACAATAATTGTTGTTTATATAAAAAATCATGATCCGAACTATTGGTAATAATGGGCAGTTAAAGCTCAAAAAGGAAAAGCGGAGATTTCGATTCTCTTCGACACCATCGTTGGATTTTCACACTTTAATTTTGTTTATTAATGTAAACTATGAAAAAAATACTCCCAATAATTACCGCTCTTATTGTGCTGCTCGCCTGGACCGGCTGGTGCTGGGCTGGGAAAAAGCCGATTGTTTTTGTTAGTATTGTACCACAGAAATTTTTTCTGGAGCAGCTGGCAGAAGATGTGTTTGATGTGGAGGTTATGGTGCGACCTGGAGCGAGTCCTGCGACCTATGAACCAAAGCCGTCACAGATGGCAAAACTGTCTTTAAGTTTAGCCTACTTTGCTATAGGAGTTCCCTTCGAGAGATCATGGCTTGGAAAAATTAGTGGCGTAAATCCACGGATGTTGGTTGTCCACACGGACAAAGATATCGATAAAATAACCATATCCAAACATCGCCACGAAGATAACGAGCACCATGGTCATGGAAAGGTAATCAACGAGTACCTGGATCATGAAATATTAGACCCGCACATCTGGCTGTCACCCAGACTGGTTAAAAAACAGGCCGAAACTATTCTCACTGCTCTGAAGATCATTGCCCCCGAGCATAGCCACGCATTTGAGGGAAATTTCAAATCCCTCTTAAGTAAGATTGATGTGCTGGATAGCGAGTTGAGAGAGACATTTGCGCACAAAGAGGGTATGCAGTTTATGGTTTTCCATCCGTCTTGGGGCTATTTGGCCGATGAATACAAACTTGAGCAGGTAGCCATTGAATTTGAAGGCAAGAAGCCTAAACCAGCCCAGTTGAAAGAGTTGATACTACACGCCCGGGAGAACGATATAAACGTTATATTTGCCCAGCCGCAGTTTTCGCTCAAAAATGCCAGGCTTGTGGCAAGGGAAATAGAAGGTCAGGTTATCACTGCTGATCCCCTTGCTCACGACTGGTTTACAAATCTGCGGGATGTCGCCGCCAAGTTCCAATCAGCCGCTAAATAAGGTGTATCCTAACACCGGTAAAGGTAAGTAAGTACCTTGTGAGTGGTTATAACCATATAATATAAAATCGAATCCGTAGTTTCTTGTTTTTTGTTACAGCTTTTACGGAGTAAGGTACTCAATGACATTACCTATTGTACGGGTCAAAGACGTGAGCTTTTATTACAACGGACAGGAGGTTTTGCACGATATCAACCTGACTATTAACCAGGGGGACTTTGTCTCGATCATTGGTCCCAATGGCGGTGGCAAAACGACCCTTGTCAAATTACTCTTGGGGCTCCTTATACCTGACAAAGGGACGGTCAGAATCAACGGGAAGGCGCCTGGAGAAAATGGGGCCGTCATAGGATACGTACCACAGACCATCAATCATAATCTCAACTTCCCGGCTAGTGCCATGGATGTCGTGTTGATGGGGAAATATAACCCTAAAAAGCGGTTCAGTTTTAACAATAGTAAGAAAGACCGGCAAGAAGCACATCTGGCCCTGGAAAAAATGGGAATGGGTGGCTATTGCGGCCGAAAGATTACAGATCTGTCCGGGGGACAGCGCCAACGTGTTCTCATTGCCCGGGCACTGGTGACAGAGCCGGAGCTTCTGGTTCTCGATGAACCAACCGCAAGCCTCGACACCAAAGGGCAAACTGATTTTTTCAGTTTACTCAAAGAACTCAACCGGGAGTTGACCATCCTCGTCGTGAGCCACGACTTGTTGATTATTTCTTCCTATGCAAAATCGATAGCTTGTGTCAATAAGCGTATTCATTATCACCAGCAGGTAGGGACAACCGGAGAACTCATGGAGGCGTATTACTCCTGCTCGGTTGAGGAAGTGTGTCCTGTGGAGCACGTGATGCGGGGTGTGACGATTCCTCCCGCAAACTTGGAGAACAGGAAATGATTGAAGCTCTTCAGTTTGAATTTCTACAAAATGCCCTGATTGCAGGGGTGTTGACGAGTATTCTCTGTGGTGTAATCGGTACTCTGATCGTGGTCAATCGACTGGTTTTTTTATCCGGAGGTATTGCTCATAGCGCCTATGGCGGTATTGGACTGGCCTTTTTCTTTGGCTGGCCATATATGATAGGGGCTGTCGGTTTTGCCCTTCTGTCGGCAATGATAATGGCGGCGGTGTCTCTCAAGTCAAAGGACCGCGCGGACACCATTGTCGGGGTGATGTGGGCGATGGGTATGGCCTGCGGTATACTCCTGCTTGATATGACTCCGGGCTATAACGTGGACCTGATGAGCTATCTTTTTGGTAGTATTCTCAGTGTTCCCCGTTCAGAGCTTATTGATATGGCAGTTGTTGGGTTTTTTATTCTCTGTCTTGTCGGATGCTTTTTCCGGGACCTCCTGGCCATGTCTTACGATGAAGAGTTTGCCCAGATCAGAGGCGTACCTGTGAAACGCCTCTATTTCATGCTGATTGGTATCGTCGCAGTTACCGTGGTTATGGTCGTGCAGGTCGTGGGGCTGATACTGGTTATTGCACTGTTGACGATCCCACCGTTTATTGCCGAAAAATATACGAAATCTCTGCTGACAATGATGCTCATATCTTCTTTTCTGGGGATGTTTTTTACGACTGGCGGGTTGTGGTTGTCCTACGCTTTTGACCTCACCTCCGGCGCTGCAATTATCTTTTTGGCCGGGATTGTTTTTTTTCTGTCCCTGGCTATTGATAAATTACTCCTTTTGAGAAGAGCATGAGGCACCAATGTATTCTTCCGGTTAAAAATATCGCCCGCCTCGAATTTGAGAAAATTTGCAGGTTTTCGTGCAGAGACTATTTAGCCGCAAGTGTCACAAGTTCAGACTCATGACGGCGTATATCAGCGAGGAAGAGCTTATGCCGTAACTCAGGTTCTTTGCCGAGGAGGATGTTTGTTACTTCAGCGCACTGCACTGCGGCCATGTACATTGCGGAAAAGGGCAGGGTGCCCAGGGTTGCTTCGATGCCTCTTTTTGAAGCTTTCTCAGGGGGGCCATAGATCAATTGCAGGCCGGGGTCGCCTGGGAGTACCGCGGTTGCCTGACCGCTGGTACCTCCTATAGCGGCTGACACCAGAGGTATCTTCTTCCTGCCGCAGCTCTGCTCAAGGACGAACCTGTCAGGGATAGTGTCCAGGCAGTCAATTGCCAGCTGAACATTTTCGAGAATATCCTGGCTGTTTTCTGCGGTGAAAAATTCATTTGCAGTCCTGACTTCTGTTGCTGGATTAATTTCCTTCACCCTCTCTCCGGCCGTCTCGGCCTTTGACCTTCCAAGAGTCGATATCTTACTTAAAATCTGTCGATTCAGGTTACTCTCGTCAAAACAGTCTCCGTCAACAAGAGTGAGAGTTCCGATTCCAAGTCGGGCGAGAATTTCGGTCACCGTACCGCCAAGACCACCCAAGCCAATGATGGCCACATGGGCCTGAAGGAGCCTCCGCTGATCATCGTTGGAGAGGGAGTTTTGGTTTCGACAATATCGCTCGGGAACGATATTAATATCCAGTGCAGCACATTCGACGTCAAGCAGTTTTTGTCCTGTCTGCTGCTCTAGAATCTGTTCGTCAACATAGAGCAGACAACGGTACTCAGTACCGTCAGGTCTGGTGCGTTTATGTGCCAAGGCCTCTATTTGCTGCTTGAGCTTTTCGTTGTTTTTCATGAGCAGGAGTATAGCAGGCGCCGGTTACTGAAGTCAATATTACCCAATATGGCTATGGCAAAATAAGAATATAGCTAGAGATATCGGAGCTGTATAGTTGTCAGTGTAAACACTGATTTGCAAGTATGGACTAACTATAGTATAGAAAGTGTTGGTAAAATCCACGTTAAATGGTGGATAATGTTTCAACCACAATTCCAGAATGTAACTTCATCGAAACAATGAGTGAATTGAAATTATGAAAATTGATAAATCGAGACAGGGCGGTCTTTTTGGTAAATTACGCGCAAAAATGTCGGGCCAGCATGCTGAACCAGATGGCCCGGAACAGGTTGGAAACGAAGAAGCCCAACAGATGGCAGAAGATTTTGAAGCCGTGAAAAACCACCCCGGACAGCTGACGGGCTGGGATTTTGATCGCGCCTTTGAGTTCATAGAGCATTATCCTGACACGCCAGAGGCCGAAATCCTGGTTGGTCAGATGTACTCGACCAGTGGGGCTGATCTTAAAGGATTAAGCTATGCCAGTGCTGTAAAGGTATTGCAGAGGATGCCAGGGTACTCCGGTACTGATTCGATCATCAAAGGCATGTACTCTCTTGAAAAAGATTTTATTGAAGAGCTGAGGTCCGATGTTATCGCATATATGCTCCAGCTTATCCCAGATCATCCCCTCGAAGATGAACTGACAACAGCGCTTGCTGTAAAAAATCTGGCAAATGCCTATGATTTCATAACTGCCAATCCTGAGAACGACTACACCAAGAAGATAATCAAGGCAATGTTTGACAGGGATGCCAATATTGCAATCCTGCTGCTGCAGGAAAAGATAGACCACCCTCAGGTAGAAAGCATTTTTCAGGGTATCTACAATATTTTAAAAGATATCGATATCCAAAAGCTGACTCCCAATGCGATCATCTTTATTCTCGATGTAGCTCCTGACCACCCGAAGGCGGAAAGGATGATTCAGGTTCTGGTGGAGGCCAACTATGTGAAGGCATATGATTTTGTGAAGATGCATCCTGATCATGTCTTGGTTGATGTTATGAAGCGGTTGATTCTGATCCGTAAGCCGGCACTGAAATCTTTGTTTGAAAAAACAGAGTAGCTCGGCTTAAAAAGGAATACTTGACGACGTCCACTGGCTTTGCTACACTGCGTTTGCAGTACATAGTTTCAGAAGCTCTATAGAGCTAGAAGGGAATCCGGTGTAAATCCGGAACGGGCCCGCCGCTGTAACCGGGGACGAACGTTGCAAGATGTCACTGTCGGCCTGATGCTGATGGGAAGACGCAACCAGTAGGATGAGCCGGGAGTCAGAATACCTGTCTGAAACCATAGAGAGATATCTCCGAGGACCAGGGATATGGACTTACTTATTCGAGGAAAACAGGGAATCCCCGGATCAATTTTATTGATCCGGGGATTTTTTTGTGTCCTGTACCGAGCCGGCAGGGGGGGAACTGTTCACTTTATATCAATATTGTCTCCGGGGGTTTCGCCAACTCCTTCCTTTCATTGACATAAAGTGGGCAGAGCCCTTTTTTCTATTTCCACACACCAGGCCGAAGATTATTTTCAAACGCCCAGCTCTTCTTGGGCAAACTTTCTACCTAAATCTTGCAGACGCAAAGTAGAGAAAAATTATTTATCATTTCAAAACAAGGCGTTGCATTCATTATAATCATTTCAGAAGCTCACTTATTCATGAGTACCGTTTTTCTGTTACTTGCTACCCTTCGGGATTGACAATTCCACCGAATCTGCTTTGTTACCGAAGCTTTGAAGTATATTGATACGTCTTCAGCTTCGCTGCCTCGCATCTCCGGTGGACTAGTCAATTGCAAAATATAGGTTCTACTCATTCAGCATTTGGCGTAGCACAAAAGGTAGGATTCCGCCGTGCTGGAAGTAGAGCACATCAACCTCAGTGTCGAGGCGTGAGACAACCTCAAAGTTACGGGTGCTGCCGTCTTCTTTTGTCGCACTAACCTCCAGTTTCTTGCCGGGTGTCATGTCTGCGAGCCCTTTAATAGAAAAGGTTTCGGTCCCTGTCAGCCCCAAAGTTGCTATACTCTCTCCTTCTTTGAACACCAGGGGAAGAACGCCCATACCCACCAGATTGTTACGGTGGATACGCTCAAATGATTCTGTAATAACTGCTTTTACACCAAGCAGGTTCGATCCTTTGGCAGCCCAGTCTCTTGAAGAACCTGTTCCATATTCCTTGCCAGCAAGCACGATGAGCGGTGTGCCTTCGGCCTGGTATTGTTGGGAGGCCTCATAGTTAGAGAGTTCGTTTTTCTCAGGGTATTTTATTGTGATACCACCTTCTTTGGGAGTCACCAGGGTGTTTTTGATCCGAATATTGCCGAAAGTGCCACGCATCATCACCTCGTGATTTCCTCGCCTGGAACCGTATGAATTGAAATGTGCCGGATCTACACCCTGCTCAATCAGGTATCGGCCTGCCGGATAGTCTTTGGGAATAGCTCCGGCTGGCGAAATGTGATCGGTGGTTACAGTATCTCCCAGGACTAAAAGGGGACGGGCTGCATCAATACTTTCAATGGGCAGGGGCGTATTGGTAAAATCGTCAAAGTAGGGAGGGTTTTTGATGTATGTTGAGGTATCATCCCAATCGTAAGTGGTGCTCTTTGAGACCTCCAGTCCCTGCCAGAACTCATCGCCCTCGAAGATCTGACCATACTCCTCAAGAAATGCATCTTTGGTTACACACATCTTGACAAGTGCTGTGATCTCCTCGCTGTCTGGCCAGATATCGTTGAGGTAGACCTCATCCCCGTTCGGATCAATGCCAAGAGGGACCGTGCTCAGGTCGATGTCGACCCGTCCCGCCAGAGCGAAGGCCAAGACCAGCATAGGGGATGCAAGAAAGTTGGATTTGATCTGCTGGTGGATACGGGCTTCAAAGTTTCTGTTGCCTGAAAGAACCGCTGCCACATTCAGGTCGTTGTCTTTAATCGCGGACTCTATTGCCGGGTTAAGGGGACCGCTGTTTCCTATACAGGTGGTACAGCCAAAGGCCGTGATATGGAAACCGAGTGCCTCCAAATAGGGCATAAGGCCACTTTTAGACAGATAGTTTTGCACTACCTTGGAGCCGGGGGCAAAGGAGGTTTTAATGTAGGCTGGAACTTTCAGTCCTCTTTTTACTGCCTCTTTGGCCATGAGGCCCGCACCGATCAGGACATATGGGTTTGAGGTATTGGTGCAGGACGTTATCGCTGCAATGACGACAGAACCATCGCTAATCTTGGTGGGTATATTGTTGTACGTTATCTCAATATTCCTTTTCTGTACAGCATGACATGCATCATCCCGGAAGGTTTCGCATCCGGATTCGTCGATAAATGTCGAGGCTTCGATCGGATCGCTTTTGCGGTCAATATTACAGCCAAGGATGTTCCCAAAAGTTGATCGCATTTTGGAAAGTGGAATTCTGTCCTGGGGCCTGGCTGGCCCGGCAAGGGAAAGTTCGACCGTGGCAAGGTCGAATTCAATTATCTGAGTGTATTCACGCTCTTCATTTTCATTATAGAAAAAACCATTCGTTTTAGCATAGGCTTCTGTGACTGCAGCCTGCTCGTCCCGTCCTGTCATGGTGAGATAGCTGATTGTTTTATCGTCTATGGGGAAGAAGCCAAGGGTTGCTCCATATTCCGGGGTCATATTGGAGATGGTGGCACGATCGGGAATGGAGAGACTTGACATACCGGGACCGAAATATTCTACGAACTTTTCAACCACCTTGTTTTTTCGCAGCAATTCAGTGAGGGTGAGCACCAGGTCGGTGGCCGTAACCTTTTTAGGTAGTTCACCTACCAGCCGAACACCTATGACCTCAGGAATGGACATGTAGTATGGTTGACCGAGCATGACCGCCTCTGCCTCAATACCTCCAACACCCCAGGCCATGACACCGATACTGTTGATCATTGGAGTGTGAGAATCCAGGCCAACAAGGGTGTCGGGGTAGGCGTAGGTGACTTCGTCCTTTGTCTCCACTATGGTACCCCTGCCAAGATGTTCAAGGTTCACCTGGTGACAGATGCCCGAGTTAGGAGGGACCACGTTAAAGTTATCAAAGCTTTTCTGGGCCCACTTGAGCAGGCTGTAACGTTCACTGTTTCGTTCGTACTCCATGGCAACATTGGCTGCCAGGCTCTGGTCGGTTCCGGAGTAATCAACCTGAACAGAATGGTCAGCTACGAGTTCAACAGGTACGCTGGGGTTGACTCTGGACGGATCTCCACCACGTCTTTTTACAGCATCCCTCATGGCAGCCAGGTCTACTACTGCCGGTACACCTGTGAAATCCTGCATGAGCACCCGTGCCGGGTGATAGGGGATCTCAACAGGTGTATTGTAGTTTTTTTGCCAGTTGGTAATCGCTATGAGGTCTTTTTTTCTAACAATGGTGCCGTCAAGTTTTCTCAGAAGATTTTCAACCAGAATGCGGATGGAATAAGGGAGCCTGGTTATTGCATTTTCTCCCTCTGGAGCCAATTTGTGGATATTGAAGTAGCTGTATGATCTGTTGTTGACTTTCAGTTGTTGTATGAAATCCTTATTTTTCATGGTATCCTCACTTTCCTGAGGTTTTGCCGAGTCTTTTAAAATTACACTATGGTTATTGGTTTTTGTAGTGACTCAAGCTTTTTGATATGACTACGTTCTTCTTCGATAATGCTCTTTAATTGCTGCACACTCTCCCCATCATCCAGGAAGTTGAGGAGAAATTCATAGAATATAATAGTTTCTTTTTCAAACTGCTTTGACCTCTCCAGTACGTCTTCAACACTAGCAGCCTTTTTCAGGTCATTTTCATCTAGCAGGAAGGTATTGCCTTTGATCATATCCTGAAGCAGGTTCCTTCCCATTTCTTCTAGTTCTTTCTGTTTTGCTGTCAGAGGTTTCTGGGAGGTTATGTTTTCAAACCATTTGCCATGAAGAGCCTCTTCTTCTGCCATCCAGGACAGGGTTTCAGCAATATGGGGATCTGTTGCCGTCTGGCTGGCTTTTCGATATGTTTCTTCTCCGTTTCGCTCAATCTGTATGGCAATATTGCGAATATCTGCAATGGTAAACATTGGCCACTCCTCTTTTGTATTTACATCGCTCAATTGGTTGCTCCAATAGTCTGTTTGTATAGTATTGGATTTTTATGACACCATTTTGACCAATTGTACAGATTTTAAAAAAGAGGAGGTTTTTTAGTCGAAAAATTTGGTGAACACGTCAACTTCTTCTCTGGGGGTTCGGTAGTTGTTAACAGGAGCTTCTGTATCTTCATAACCTAGAGCCATGCCGCATACCAATACAGTTTCTTGACTGTATCCAAGTGCATCTTTGAGTAGCTCGGGAAACTGGCCGAGGGCAGCCTGGGAGCAGGTTGCAAGTCCTTCCTCAAGTGCCGCCAACATTATCGATTGGATAAACATACCATAATCAAGAAATGAGCCTTTTTGCATCGATGGGTCGATAAAGAAAAAGAGAATCACCGGCGCATCAAAAGCGCGGTAGTTGGCAACCCATTGTTCAAGTCGCTTGGCTTTGTCCTTTCGTTCGATGCCAAGGGTTGAATAGAGTTGAACTCCGCAGGCTACGCGCCTTTTCTTGTATGGGTTGCGCCAGGTTTCGGGGTAATACAGATAATCCATGTCACCGATACCGTTTTTCTCAAATGACGCCACCATTGCCTTGGTGAGTTCGTTCTTTTTTCTCCCTGTGACCACTGCAACTTGCCAGGGCTGGGCGTTGGTGCCGGATGGCGCGTGGCGGGCTGCTTTGACAATGGAAGTGATTTTATCTTTCTCCACCGGTTTGTTCAGGAAGGCACGGACAGATTTACGTTCAATGAGTGCATCGATAATATTCATCTATAATCCTATTGTTGCGTTGCAAGTGTTTTCCTTTCGAGGAGTCAAGTGAGTAGTAAGTAAGGTACTGGTTGCCTTTGTGCAGGGAACGTGTGCTGTATAGCCAGATAAATTGATTACAAAGTAATACCAGATTGATAGAGATCAACCGCTTTCGTTCATTTGCGGCAGCGATAGTCGGTCTTCTTCTGAAAAAGACGAGAGAAATATGATGAGTGCGTATTACTGAAAGTTAACGGAGAAGAGAACCTAACCCCGATAAACGGGAAATAATTTATAAGGTACTAAAAAATACGGGCCAGGAACTGGCCTCCCGGGCTTGCGGCCATTTGTTCGCATTGCAAACCGTTGTAGGTAGCCAGGCTTACCAATGTATCGAAATCTATGTATATCCAGTTGAACGGGTCTGAAGTAACATCTTCGTACTTCATGATGAACTCTGTCTCTCCATAGTATCGATCCTCACCTGAGTACCGTTCTGCATCGTAAAGAGACCTGAGATCTGTGGAGTCAGCAATGACCTGACCGCCTTCGGCTAAAATTGTTTTGATAAACTGCAGGAACAGATTGCAGCCGTCCAAGGTTCCACATATTCCCAGACCGTTCATCAGCATGAGTAGTGTGTCATATTTTTTGCCACCGAGTGTGAACAGGCTTTGGTGAAAAACGTTCTGTATTCCTCGTTTTACCATCACCTGTACACAGCCTGGTGAGATATCCAGAGCGTCCACCCGTTCTCCCTTTTCCTGCAGGTAAAGACTGTGGCAACCGCTCCCCGCGCCAACGTCAACTATTCTTCCTCTGCAGAGTTGGAGTGCTTTTAGCTCGAGTTCGTCCATCGCAGAGTTGTCTCTGAACATGGTCTTACCTTTCATGGTCCACATTTCAAGCGTGGTGGAGTCGACTTCCACAAAGGTGTCTTGGCGGCCTGCAAAATGGTCCAGCATCATTGCGCCAAGCGGGTCCTTGCAGCTTTTGCGGATTATGTCGATCATGACTGGCAGTTTCTAAAGGTTCGGGCTAAAAGGGCTTTCAAGTATCTCGTCTCGGGGATGGCTGGGTGAATCGGGTGATCCGGTCCCTGGCTGCCTTCAAAAAGTACCTGGATATGACAATTAGTTTTTCTGCCGCCGGCTCGCAGCACATCCATCAATTCGTCACGCTGCAGATGCATAGAACAGGAGGCAGAAAGTAATATACCTTCTTCGGGAAGCAGCCGCATGGCCAGTTCATTTATTCGCTGATAGGCACGAAGTCCCTCCTTGTGATCTTTTTTGCGCTTGATGAAGGCTGGCGGGTCTACGATGATGACATCAAATTGTTCATCCTCATCTTTTAATGCTTTGAGTACATCAAAAGCATCACCTTGAGCTCCGGTGAAAATGTTGCCGGCTCCATTGAGTTCAGCATTTTTTTCGGCCATCTCCAGGGCAAACCGTGAACTGTCGACGGCCCATACTTCTTCTGCACCAAAGGCAGCAGCCTGGATTGCGAAACTGCCGACATAACTGAAGACATCCAGCACTCGTTTGCCCCGGACGAAATGCTTGAGCGCGGCTCGGTTTAATCGCTGGTCAAAAAACCAGCCAGTTTTTTGACCGTTATGGAGCGGGGCAAGCATTGTGATACCGTTTTCAATAAGCTTGACGACTTCTGGTGAATTGCCATAAGCAATCTCAATCTCCTTGCTTAATCCTTCAAGAGGGCGCATGCTGCTGTCATTGCGGAGCAGAATGGACTCAGGGTTGAGCAGTTCTACGAGGGCCTCGATTATCTCCTCTTTGAGTCTGTTCATTCCTGCTGTGTTCAGCTGGACACTGAGGTGGGGCCCGAATCTGTCCACAACAAGACCGGGCAGTAAGTCACTCTCTCCATAGATCAGCCGGTAGTATGGGGCAGGGAAGAGCATGGATCGTAGGGCCAGTGCTTGCTCTAGTCTCTGTTGCAAGAGGGAGCGGTCGAGTTGTCTTTCGTCCCGGCTGATAATACGTCCACAGATAAGTGACTGAGGATTGACGTATGCAATGCCGAGAAACCGGCCGCTGTGTGATTCGACCCGTACCTGCTCTCCTGGTTGAAATTGTCTCAGGGGAGTTTTGCCGCTGTCGACTTCATTACTGTAGATCCAAAGATGGCCGGCTTGCAATCTTCGATCTTCATGACGATTCAGATATAAGGTATGTAGTTTCATGAGGGTGCAATTAAGGCTGTAGTCATCAAAAAATGATCATTTCATCTTTGGCATAGATCACCGCCAGAATAGTTGCAGGTTCATCACCTTCACAAGATACTGCATGAGCGAGGGTGGAGTCGTAATAGATTGAGTCCCCTGGATGAAGCACATCAGTGTGATTGAGCAGGGTGATCTTCACCTGTCCTCTCAGTACGAAAAGAAATTCTTCACCGATATGCTCATTGAGCTCAGCGCTATGGGTTTCATCCGGAACCAGGGTTACAAGAAAGGGTTCCATCTGCCGATTCTCTTTTTTTTGACCAAGCCCTTCATAACTGTAACCGGGGGAGCTACCGTCAGCGGTTGCAAATCGTGACACCGCTGTACCCGCGTCTCGTCTGACAATGCAAAACGGGGAATCGGCGCTGTCTCCGAATATTTCGCCCACCGATATTTCAAAAATTTCCGCAAGTTGGACAATGAAGCCAAGGGGCGGATACTCCACCTCCGTTTCCATCTTTTGCAATCGTTCAAAAGAGATACCTAATTTTCCAGAGACCTCCTCGATGCTCATTGCTTTGTCTATCCGTACAGACTTGATTCTTCCCCCAATCTTGTTGCTGTTTTGCACCATTACGTACCTCCTCGTATAGGACAGGGTTGCCTATAGCTGTATCCCTGACAATTATAACAGTCGTACGACCGAATGCAATAATCGTTATCTTTGTTTTAAAAAGCTATGATATGTGTTAATATTAACTAATAGTTAATTTTTATACCAGTAAATAATCCAGATGACATCCAGAAAATGTATGAATATTGGAACCTTATTAAGAAGAAACCGGAAAGAGAAAAAGTATACGCTGAAGATAGTTGCTGAAAAGGCCTCGATTTCTGAGGGTTTTCTCAGTCAGGTTGAAAATGATGTCAACTCTCCTTCCGTTGATAGTCTCATGCGTATTTGCAATGCGCTGGACATAGATGCCGGGAGCCTCATCAATGAGGCAAATAAGCAACAGAAGACAGTTTTAATAAAAAAAGCAGACTGGAAGGATATTGAGCCGTCTCATACCGGATTTGCCACTCGAAGATTTTTCCCACCGGAAGATCGATCCGTTGTCGACTCGTCAGTACTTGCGATAGAGCCCGGCAAATCAATTCCTGTGAGAAAAAATATAAAAAACGGGCAGGAGATTATTTGTGTGTTGCAGGGGGCAGTCGACCTCCGGCTCAGCGATGAAAAATATTCCCTGGGAGAGGGTGATTCCGTTCACTTCTGGGCAAAACCGGAATCTCAGAAAATCACTAATATAAGTAATACAACAAGTTTTGTTTTGTGGGTGGGAACTATGTAATGGTTATACGGATACCTCAACCTCAACAGTAGGAGATACAGGTATGATCACATTCAGCAAACAGCAATTGAAGATCCCTCAGCTACAAAGACCAGTGTATCTGGTCACAGCGGGTCAGTCGAAATTTGATCGGGCATTTCCTGACAAGCGCACAGAAGAATTGTGCATCGACGCATTCACCATGGCAGCAGGCCTTCTTGACATATCTGCCGCTGAATTAAAACAATACATTCACAGCTGTTACTACGGCCACTTCGCCGATCATTTTGGAGATCAACTCCTGGGGGAGTCTGTCATTCATGATCGCCTTGGGCTTGATCCACTTGGTAATGTGGGGGTCAAGACAGGAGGTGCAACAGGGGGATCAACTCTCTGGGAAGGGATGAAGGCTGTAGCCTCTGGCTATTCTGATTGTGTTCTCGTCATGGGATGGGAGCGGATGGACGAGGTTCCAACCGATGAAGGAAATTTTCTCATCTCCTGTGCTGCCGATAAAGACTGGGAATCTCCACTTGGCCATATTTATACAGGGTACTATGCTGTTATGGCACAGCGGTACTGGCAGATTTTCGGAAAGTCAGAGGATTCCTTTAGACGAACTCTCGCGGAAATATCAGTAAAGCATCATGGGTATGCACGGTTTAACCCCTTCGCCCAGTCTCCTATGGATCTAACGGTAGATGATGTGCTTAATTCTCCGGTGGTTGCCTATCCACTTCGCGCCCTTGACTGCTGTCTGATGAGTGTGGGCGCGGCCTGTGCCATCCTTTGTGATGAGGACACCGCTGTTCAGCTTTCCACAAATAATAAGCATAAGCCTCTACGCCTCTGGGTTTCTGCTGGCTCACATACTCTCAGACCAGCTGACAGGCTTGATATGGAGATCCCTTTGCTGCCCAATGAGACGGCGGATCAGTATAAAGACCTCGGAGAACGATTCCCTGGAGGCGACAGGTATCCCGGCTTTACCGGCTTTCTGGCGGCGCGGATTGCAGCCTATTATGCCTATGGGATGACCGGGGTAACCGATCCTACTGAGGATCTTGACCTGGTTGAACTCCACGATGCCTTCACCATCAGCGATGTACAGACCTATGAAGATATCGGTATTCGTCCCTATGGTTATGGGCGGGACTATGTAGAGTCGGGGGACTGCTATCACACCAATCCGCATACAGGCAAGCCCGGTAAGCTGCCATCAAACATCTCCGGAGGCCTGATCGGCTGTATGCATTCAGTTGGGGCAACAGGCATCATGCAGACTTTCGAAGTTGCCCTGCATATCTGGAATAGATGGGAAGAACTCCATGGTGACCAGAAAATATGGGACAGATTCAGTAGAGAGAAGCCTTCCGACTGGACCAATCTGCAGGTACAGGGGGCAAAACGGGGAATGGCAATCAGCCATGCTGGTGTGGGGTCCCATGTGACGTCTACTATTCTTATGGATCCGGATCATCTGATAAAGGAGGTGTGATATGAGTATGTTTGGACAAGTCATAGTGAAAGACAAAAAATATAAACCTCAAGGGGATTTTCATCACCTGACGCCCAATACACCCATACGTGACGCTGATGACAACTGGAAACTTCTGGGGGTTACCAACCCAAGAAATATGACCTATATGCATTCGTATGGTGGAGAGGCTGTTTTTTTTGAGTCTCTCTCAAAGGGGGAATTGTTGGCCACTCGATGTGACAGTTCTGAGTGTGCATCGAGGAGGACGGTGTACATGCCTTTTCGGATCCATTGTCCGGATTGCCTCGGGAAAAATAGTGTGATTGACATTACAGATGTCGCGAAAACCACGGCAAAGATTCATACTTTCATGGTTTGTGAGAGATCGGGGGCATTTAATATGCTGGAAAAACCGATAAAATTTATCAACATCGAATTTGCAGGTGTAGCAACAATACTCATGAGCTACCTTTCTATAGGCGAGCCGAAGTTTGGTCTGAGGGTACTGCCGATCTTCAAAACTACCGGACCAACCTATACTATCCTTGACTTGTCATGGGTTGCGGAAGGGACGCAGGCAGAAGAACTTCCGGAGGGATTTACCTTTTGAAAGAGCGGTCTTTCTGTACAACACCGTTCATTGTGATAGAAAATATTCTCGTGAAACTGCCTGCCTACCATTATTAACTCTACTCTGGCAGGAGGAGAAGCCATGAAGACCTTTCCTCAATTAAATTTTGGTTTGGGCGATACTGCCAATCTTCTACGAGAGTCAGTGAGTTGTTTTGTGGAGTCAGAGGTCGCCCCTTTTGCTGCTCAGATAGATCGGGATGATTGGTTTCCTGATGAGCTCTGGCGTTCCATGGGAGACATGGGGTTGCTGGGGATTACCGTCCCAGGTGAATATGGTGGCGCTGAAATGGGTTACCTGGAACATGTAATCGCCATGGAAGAAATCAGTCGAGGTTCCGCCTCTGTAGGCCTTGCATTTGGGGCGCACTCCAATCTCTGCGTCAATCAGATTAAACTCAATGGTTCCGGAGAACAGAAAGAGAAATATCTACCGAAACTGGTTAGCGGAGAACATAGAGGGGCCCTTGCCATGAGTGAGGCCGGCGCCGGATCGGATGTTGTCGGGATGCGTCTGTCTGCCGTGGAAAAGGGCAGTAACTATATTCTGAACGGCACAAAAATGTGGATCACCAACGGCACCAATGCCGATGTCCTCATCGTGTATGGAAAAACATCACCCCGAAAACAGCACCGAGGCATCTCTGCTTTTCTGGTTGAAAAGGGCATGAATGGTTTTTCCACTGGCCCTAAGCTGGATAAACTCGGCATGCGGGGCTCTTCAACCTGTGAGTTGATATTCGAGAATTGTGCCGTACCGGCAGCAAATATTCTCGGCCAGCTGGATAGAGGTGTGGAAGTCTTGATGAGCGGCTTGGATTATGAGCGACTGGTGCTGGCGGGTGGGCCGCTGGGGATAATGGCGGCCTGCATGGATGTGGTTTTGCCCTATATCCACGAACGAAAGCAGTTTGGCAGATCCATCGGAGAATTTGAATTGATGCAGGGGAAACTTGCGGACATGTATTCAACTTGGAATGCCTGCAGGTCATATGTCTATACAGTTGCACGGGCTGCCGACTCTGGTTCAAAAATCAGAAAGGATGCCGCCTCAGCAATTTTGTATTCGGCGGAAAAAGCAACCTGGATGGCCCTGGAGGCTCTCCAGTGTCTAGGCGGTAACGGTTATATTAACGAGTACCCGACAGGCCGCCTGCTTCGCGATGCAAAGCTGTATGAAATTGGTGCTGGTACCAGTGAGATCAGGAGGATGCTCATCGGCAGGGAGTTGTTTCGCGATACTGCAGACTGACAATCGAACACGCGGTGAACCTGCCATGTCGAAGGCCTGCCAAAAAGCTACAACGCAGGAGATTGGTCTTTTTATTTAGCCATCAGCTTTGCCTGGGCTAACTGAGACAATTCACTGGTCATGCTCAGGACTTTTTCGGCCAGTTCGGGGGATAATGAGCCTGTACCGCAGGATGGGGCAATCAGAGTCTGTTGCATGAGCTGTTTCTCACTGAAACCAAAGGCGGCGAGTGTTGCAAGCTGCCCCTGCCATTTGCTAAAGAGTGAGTTGGCTGATTCTTTGGCGACCACAAGAGGGTTGCCTGTGGGCACAATGCCCCAGGCAAGGGTGCCGCCCCGGGAAAGAAACTGTATCAGCTGGTCTCTATAGAGGATAAAATTGTCAAAATAAAAATAGGCGTCAAAGCTGATGATATCGGCTTCCGATGCGAGAGCAGGGCCCCAGTCACCATTGGCGCAGATGTGTACACCAGCAAGACCTCCTCCCTTTTTGATCTGGCCGATAACCTCCGCAACCGCCTCGGACACCATGTCTTTAGAGATCCCTCCAAAACCGCTGGCGCCATAGCTCACAAACCCCGGTTCGTCAATAAAGATAATGGGGGGTATGTTGCTGGTGTGTTGCTGGATTTCTGCGACTTGCCACCTTGCTTTAAGAGCCAGGAGCTTACAGAGCATGTCCCTCAGGTTGTCATCATAAATGATGGAGTTCCCATTGTGGTCTTTTACACCTATCCCTGTGGTTACAGGGCCGGTAACCTGTCCCTTGGCGGTAAGATGTGACCCTGTACCGGTACTGAGAAAATCCATCAGGGTGGAAAAGCCTGGTGCTGTATCCGTTGCAACCTGAAACCTGGAGCTCTGCAAAAAACTGGACTCTTCTTCCACGCGCATAAAATCTTCATAAAATGCTGCCATTTCTGCTTCAAAACCCTGGGCGCCTGTGTTAATCCAGTATCTGTTACCATCGTCAACAAGGCCTGGAAATCCTGTAAGGAATTGACGGACCATTCCTTCCTTAGGCCGTTTAGGAAGTTGCGGCCAGAGTGGGATAGCGGGCGTATGTCTGAGGATAAGCTGCAATGCATTTTCATGGTCATCGAGAGGGAGGCTGCCGATGAGAATGGGGAGACAATGTGCTGTGAACATGGTCTATACTTCCTCATTGTTGGTAGTAAGTTGAGTAGAAATGATGGGGGATAGTGTACCAACCATGACGAATATATTCGATATAAATTGTCCCTGAAGAATTTTGAGGTTTCTTATACGTCTCTTAATAGTTACTTTACAAATCGGATATGAATAGTAGAGCAGTCTTCATTGCTGAGGTCTGCACTTGTTTAACCTTCGATAGGTTGAGCAACCTTGAAATTAGTAGATTTTTTGTACACAAAAGGAGGAACTATTGTGAACTGGCTCGTTGTCCTCGACCCAATTGAAGGCCTGTTGCCGCGAACGGATACCAGCCTCGCCGTTATTGATCAGGCTCGTGATTCCGGTATACATGTTGACACTGCGACAATCGGCAATCTCTTTTTTGAAAAGCATGCTGCTGTTCTGGCGACTGAATCTTCTGGTAAACAGCAGGTTAAGGCTCTCGCAGATTATGCTCTTATTTTTATGAGAAAAGAGCCGCCCTATGATCTTGCGTTTCACTACGCAACGCATCTGCTCTCGCTTTCCGGTACCCTCGTTGTGAACAGCCCGTCAGCACTCCGCGACTATAACGAAAAACTCATAGCCCTGCCCTTTGCGGAGTTTATGCCCCCCACTCTTGTCAGCTCTGATCCTGAATTGATAAAGGGCTTCGTTGGTCGCCACGGAATCGCGGTTATCAAGTCTCTTGACAGTTTCCAGGGCAAGTCGGTTCAGAAGATTGAAATATCCGATCATAAGGTAATTGGTTCTTTTACCAACAATGGAACCTATCCGGTGATGGTTCAGAAATTTCTTAAGAATGTGTCTAAAGGAGACAAGCGGGTGATACTGCTTGGCGACAGGTTCCTGGGCGCAACTATGCGCAGGCCAAAAACGGGGTACCATGCAAATTTTGCCAATAGTGATGCCCTGAAAACAGAGCTTACTGTTCAGGAACAATTGATAATTTCCAAGGTAGGCCCATGGCTGCTTGAGCAGGGCATCCATTTCACCGGACTTGACTTGATTGATGAACAGCTTACAGAAATAAACATTACCTGCCCGACGGGTGTAATTCAAATATCAGAGCTTGAAGGAAGAAAACTCTCGACAGAGATTGTCGATTACTTTATTCAGCTCGCTGAGAAATAAGGGTTGTGGAGCGATGGCGGCATTATCCATAAAGAATTTGAATAAAAGATATAAAAGCGGCTTTGAGGCGCTGAGCGGGCTCACTCTTGATGTCCGGGAGGGGGAATTCTTTGGTCTACTCGGCCCCAATGGTGCCGGGAAGACCACAACCATAGGTATTGTCACCTCTCTTGTGACAAAGACATCAGGAATGGTTCATGTCTTTGGTGTTGATATCGATCAGGATTTCCCGGCGGCAAAAAGGATGATTGGTGTCGTGCCCCAGGAGTTTAACTTCTCAATATTTGAAAAAGTGCAGGATATTGTTACCCAGCAGGCCGGCTATTACGGTATTGATCGCAGAGAGGCCCTGCTCAGCTCGGAAAAATATCTTAAAAAACTCAATTTGTGGGAAAAACGAAATGTGGCTGCCCGGGAACTTTCAGGTGGGATGAAGCGAAGGCTTATGATTGCAAGGGGCCTTGTACATGAACCGAAACTGCTGATCCTTGATGAACCCACCGCTGGCGTAGATGTTGAGATGCGTAGAGGAATGTGGGATTTCCTGGCAGAGCTGAACGAAAGCGGCAGGACTATCATTCTGACTACCCACTACCTGGAGGAAGCTGAACAGCTCTGCAATCAGATTGCCATCATCAATAATGGCATGATTGTTGAGAACACTTCCAAACGAGAACTGCTTGGTAAAATTGACAAAGAAACGTTCATTCTCGATATAGAAATCCCGGTACAAGAGATAGCTCCCCTTGAGAGTGCTGAGTTTCTGGTGGTTGATGAAACAACCCTGGAAGTGACAAAGAACAGGTCGCTGTCCATGAGCAGTATCTTTGAGCACCTAACCGGGCAGGGTGTTGCTGTGAGCAGTCTGCGTAATAAATCAAACCGTTTGGAAGAACTTTTCTTGGAGATGGTTGAATGATGAAAAGGAACTGGATTTCTCTTACCAGTATAGCTCGCAAGGAAATGATACGGATTTTTCGTATCTGGGTTCAGACTCTGGTGCCCCCTGTGATAACGATTACCCTCTATTTTATTATCTTTGGCGGTTTTATCGGTTCTCAGCTGGGGAAAATAGGTGGCTTTGACTATATGGCATTTATAGCCCCTGGCCTGATCATGATGTCGATTATTACCAACTCATATTCAAACACCGTCTCTTCTTTTTTCAGTACCAAGTTCCAGCGAAATATCGAAGAACTGCTGGTCAGCCCAACACCAAATTGGGTGCTGATCCTGGGCTATGTTTCCGGTGGTATGACCAGGGGCCTCTGTGTTGGCATGCTGGTATCGGTGGTGAGCCTTGTTTTTGTCAGGCTCCCGTTTTTTAACCTGCTGTTTATTGTAGCTTTTGCCCTGTTGACAAGTTTTGTTTTCTCCCTTGCTGGGATGATAAACGGAATACTTGCGAAAAAGTTTGATGATATCTCCATTATACCTACTTTCGTGATCACCCCTCTTACCTACCTCGGAGGGGTATTCTATTCAATTTCCCTGCTGCCTGAATTCTGGCAGAATGTCTCCAGGGCCAATCCCGTTGTCTATATGATAGGTGGCTTTCGCTATGGTTTTTTGGGCGTTGCTGACAGTAGCATCTGGGGAGGGCTGGGGATGCTTGTACTGTTTTCTGTTCTGCTTTTTTCTATAACTCTCTATCTGTTGAGAAAGGGAGTGGGAGTAAGAACATGATTGTTACACCTTTTGTGCAGGGGAGAATTTAATGAGTTTGTATTTCACCTCAATCTTGCAAAATTGAGGTTTCACTATGAAAAGAGGATACTGGATATGATTGAGCTGTATATAAACACTCGCTGCCCTTTCTGTCAGAAAGTATTGAAAGCTGCGGATGAATGTGGGCTGGAAGAAGGTAAAGATTACACGACAATAGATGCCACTGCAGGTACACCGGGTAGGGAAGTTGTGCTGCATGTCGGCGGTAAAGGCATGGTACCTTTTCTGGTAGATGGAGACAGTTCCATGTATGAAAGTGATGATATCGTCACATATCTCAAGGGGTTCCAGAAGTCCTGAGGCTACCCCTCTCAGACAGCCTCAGGGCTTTCTGAGTCACCCGTCTTTTTACATCCCCACCTCTTCACTCTCGATTGTCTCACTTTCAGCCCTGGCCTGTTCCAGCCAGAGTTGAACCTTGGGATGCGCCAGCAGATTGTTCATATATTGCAAGGAACTCTCTGAGACAATCACTCCATATGTGTTGAACCTGAAAACTACCGGGGCAAACATGCAGTCAACAATGGAAAACTGACCACACAGCCAGGGACCTTTATCAGCATATCTTGCTCGAAGTTCAGACCATAAAGTATCGATACGGGATATCTCTTTTTGAAGATTTTCCGAAATGGCCACCTTGCGGTCTTCGGCCCTGCAGTTCATCGGCATTTCAGCTCGAAGAGCAAAAAAACCAGAGTGCATTTCAGCGCAGCATGACCTGGCCTTGGCCCTGTCTTGTAGCGTTGTCGGCCAACCTCTGTCGTCCAGGTACTTTTCTGAAATATACTCGCAGATGGCTAAAGAATCCCAGACAACGAGATCCGCATCATGGAGAACAGGTACCTTGCCTGCCTTGGTGTGTTTGGCGATTTCGGTACGAAAATTATCTTCATACAATGCTATTCGCACCTCGTCAAATGGAACATCAAATGCTGAGAGTACTAACCAGGCGCGTAACGACCATGATGAATAATTCTTGTTTCCAATAATGAGTTTCATTTTTTTCCTGTAGTTACTCTTTGGTTTCAGACTGTGCTTCTCTTTCAAGCTTTTTGAGATAGTTTGATCCTCGGGTCACGGTGCCGATTGCAACTCCCAGTTTTTCGGCAATCTGCCGCTGAGGAATTCCTTGCTTGAGCATCTCGCAGATCTGATGCCTGTTAGCAACTTCGGCGAATTCCGACGGGGTCAACAGTTTACGTAGCGACGCTTCCATCGCTTTGGCGGATCGCTGCTCAAGCAAATGATTGACTAATTCTCTAAGGTGATTTACAGTGGCGCTCATGTACTAGTACGCTAGTACAAAATGAGAGTAAGTCAACATTTTTTTCTCGTGATGCCAGCCACTTCCTGTTGTCGTAGTCACGAAGTGTAAACGTCGACAGAGGAGTTATCGGGCTTTATGTTCCAGGATTTCCTACAATATTTCTTTTCCGGGCTCACCAATGGGGCGATTTATGCTCTGATTGCCCTTGGCTTCTGTGTTGTCAATAACACCATGGGGATCGTCAATTTTGTTCAGGTTGATTTTGTGTCACTGGGCGGCATGATGATGTTTACCGCTCTGTTAACTCTCGGCTTACCAATGGTACCGGGTTTGCTCTTTGCTGTTGTCGGGGTGGCTGCTGTTGCAATGTTGGTGGAGCGTTTTGGGCTCAGGCCAGCCAGATCAGAGAACCATCTGGTGTTAATCTTTCTTACCGTGGGAATATCGATAATTCTTCGCGGTCTTATCAAAATAGTCTGGGGGAAAAACCGGATGGCTCTGCCTCCACTGACCCCGGATGATCCTATTAATATACTGGGCGCCTCGGTTCTACCTCAGGCCTTGTGGATTTTGCTGCTTACTGTTGTAGCCATTGGCCTTCTGACCTGGTTTTTTTATCGAACATCGCTGGGACTGTCTATGAGAGCTGTGGCATCCAACCCTACCGCCGCTGCAGTGGTTGGCATCGCCGCAGGGCGGGTACGGCTTACCAGTTATGCGATTGCCGGAGGCCTGGGAGGGTTGGCGGGTGTACTGGTAACACCCATCACCACGCTCAATTATGACGTGGGGGTGTTACTTGGCCTGAAAGGCTTTGCCGCTGCAATCCTGGGCGGTTTCGGTTCTTTTCCAGGGGCAATCATCGGAGGGCTTGCCCTTGGTCTGCTTGAGTCGCTTTCTGCAGGGTATATCTCTAGTGCCTATAAGGATGTTGTTGCTTTTGTTGTATTGCTTCTGGTGTTATGTATCAGGCCGAAAGGGATACTCGGCAAATAATTGCCTTTTATTTTAACAATCAACCTCAATAACGATCTATATGAAACCAGAAACAACAGAATTAATGATGGGTAACGAGGCAATAGGCCGAGGGTTGATAGAGGCCGGGTGCCAGCTTGCTGCAGCCTACCCGGGGACACCTTCAACAGAAATCCTTCAGAGCATAATTGATCGGCGAGATCAGGCTGTAAATCCATTGCATATCGAGTGGTCGGTGAATGAGAAAATCGGTTTTGAGGTGGCGCTTGCTGCGAGCTACACAGGTAAGCGATCTGTGGCGGTAATGAAACAGGTGGGCTTGAATGTTGCGGCAGATCCATTTATGCGAACTGCATACCTTGGTGTAAAAGGAGGCATGATAACCGTTGTTGCGGACGATCCCGGCCCCCATAGCTCTCAGACCGAACAGGACACCCGGCTGTTCTGTATGCAGGCGAGGGTGCCGGTACTGGATCCGGCAGGCCCAGCTGAGGCGAAGCAGATGATTGAACCAGCGTATCAGTTATCTGAAAAATATGAGATGAATGTTGTGCTGCGGCCCACCACAAGGATTTGTCATTCCCGTCAGAACGTCAGCCTGAATGAGCCGGTCGTAATGGACCGACAGGCAGATTTTGTGCCGGACCCCAGTCGCTGGATTGCGACTCCTGCCTTTTTGCCCGCCCTGCATCGCAAGCTGAATGTGAATTTAGAAAGCATTTCAAAAGAGCAGGAGTGGCAGCCAAAACGTACAAATGGCAATGGCAGCAGGGCGCGAGTCGCATTGGTGGCGTCGGGTATCGCTTATGCAAATGTCGTTGATCTGCTCGAAGAGCTTCACCTGAGCGGAACGATTGACCTTTTTCAGATATTGATGCCTTATCCGCTCAGCCCGATGTTCATAGAGAACATGCATAGTGAGTATGACAAAGTTCTCGTCCTGGAAGAAACGTATCCTGTTATTGAACTGCAGCTCGCTCACCCTGGTGCTGTGGGCAAACAGAGCGGCGCCATAGCCCGGGAGGGAGAGTTGATGCCGGACACACTCTACCAGGCCTTGGCTGATTTTCTTGAACTCCCTCAACCCACCCCCCAGGACGAGCCCGCTCGTGGGCAGCGACCATCCCTCTGTCCTGGCTGCCCGCACCGGGTTGCTTTTTACTGTATGAAGAAATGTTTTCCAGGTGGAATATTTCCTTCAGATATAGGCTGTTACACCCTCGGAATGAATTTGGGGGCTGTTCACACTGTACACTGCATGGGCGCCTGCATCAGCCAGGGCGCGGGCTTCTATCAAGCCTATAACCAAAATACCAACGCTGAAAAGGAACGACCAACTGTGGTGGTTTCCATTGGAGATTCCACTTTCTTTCACGCAGGTATCCCGGCCCTTATCAATGCTGTTATTCAGCAGGCCAGGATCATTGTCGTTATTCTCGATAATAGCACCACTGCAATGACAGGCGGACAACCCGTACCTCATCTCGGCATTGGTGCCGGGGGCAAAGAGACAACAGCCATCGCTATTGAACCTCTGGTAAAGGCCAGCGGTGTTGGCTTTATAGAGTGCTGTGATCCGTATGATACTGAAAGGTTCGAGAAAATGCTGAACCAGGCGGATACGTATACCCGTAGTGAAGATGGCGGGCTTGCAGTGGTGATATCCCGTAGACCCTGCATTATGAATCCCGGCGAGAAAAAAGCAGCCTTTTTAAAATGGCTAACAGTGAGTGATGATTGTATCGGCTGCGGTGAATGTATTGAAGGCTTTGAATGTCCGGCCATTTTAATGGATGATGAGACGAGCAAAGCGGTAATTGACGAGGATCGTTGTATTGGTTGTGGCAACTGTGTCGCAGTCTGTCCGGTTGGAGCCATTGTGGAAAAGGAGAAGTAATGAAACAGCAAATCATTGTCAGTGGTATAGGTGGGCAGGGTGCTCTTTTTCTCACCCGGGTCATTGCCCAGGTCGCAGTTGATCTGGATATTCCGGTTCTCACATCAGAGACCCATGGAATGGCACAACGGGGTGGCACGGTGTTGTCGACCCTCAAGGTGGGCGATTTTGCCTCTCCTCTTGTTCGTACAGGTCAGGGGAATGTAGGCCTGCTACTTTGGGAAGCTAATTTAGCTGTGCATCGATCTCTTCTCGCTGTAAATGGTGTGCTGCTGGTCAATTCTGTTAATGGTGGCGAAGGCCTGCGAATAAATGGCTCGGGTATAGCCCGCGAGCTTGGTAACGCAGTGCTCTCGAACTTAGTTCTGCTGGGTCTGGCTGTTCAGAAAGAACACCTTTTCTGTCCTGAGAAGAATTGTAGAGCGGCCATTGAAAAACTTGCCCCTTCAAGGTTTGTAGAGCAGAACCTGGAGGCATTCCGAAAAGGATATACCTTTGATGCTGAAAAAGTGAAAGGGTAACTGGCTGATGTCTGCACGCGACAGGTTTTTTTATTTTATCTATCTCCACCGGACAGGATTGACAGTTTTACTCCTCTCTGTCGTCCTTCTCCTGTTTCCTCTGTTTGAAGACAACCCTTATACTCTGGGGCTCACAAACCTGATCGCCATTAATGCCATTGTTGTTTTGGGGCTGAACCTTTTTATAGGATACGCAGGGCAGATTTCCCTTGGTCATGCAGCCTTTTTTGGTCTTGGTGCATATGGTTCTGCAATATTGTCAACGACATTTGAATATTCTCCCTGGGTAGCCATGGTCGCTTCTGCCGTTCTGGTGGGATTGGTCGCCCTCGTGGTGGGGATACCTGTCCTTCGCCTGTCCGGTCATTATCTAGCCATGGCCACCCTGGGCTTTAATTTTGTTATCCATAGTGTCCTGCTTGAATGGGATGAGGTCACAGGTGGGCCTTCAGGGTTTTCAGGTATACCGTATCTTGGCGTGGGTGAATTTTATTTTGACGATGAGGTTCGGCTGCATTATCTGCTCTGGGGAATCACCATGATCTGCCTTCTGCTCAGCCTCAATCTTGTTCGCAGCGGCGTGGGGCGTGGTCTCTCTGCTCTTTCCGGCGATGAGACTGCGGCGGCGACTCTTGGTGTCAACACCCGCAGTGCAAAGATTAAGGTCTTTGTACTTTCGGCGGTGCTGGCGTCCCTGGCCGGGAGCTTGTTCGCCCATTGTTACTCTTTTGTCAGTCCGGATTCCTTTGGTATTTTCACTTCAACCGATTTGGTGATCATGGTGGTTGTGGGCGGTATGGGGTCCGTCTGGGGCTCACTTTTTGGCGCCGGCCTGATTACACTGCTGCCTGAGTGGATGGATATTTTTGAAACCTATAAAGATTTTGTTCATGGCGGTATTCTTGTTCTTGTCCTGATGTTTTTACCCCAGGGACTTATTGCCGGTCTTGTAGATATGGTGAAGGTTCGTCTGGCACTCAGGAGGCGAAAAGATGCTGACTCTTAAGAATGTAGGAAAGCAGTTTGGCGGGTTGCCGGCTCTGGATAATGTCTCGTTTCACATCCCTCGCGGCAAGTTGACAGCTCTTATTGGGCCAAATGGGGCAGGTAAGTCGACGATGATCAATGTGATTTCAGGGGTCCTGGTGCCAAGTAGTGGTTCTCTGACTTTCCAGGGGCAGGAAATCAGTGGTCTTGCCCCCCATGAAATTCGCCACCTTGGCATAAGTCGCACCTTCCAGAACCTGCGACTTTTCCCCCGTCTCACCGTCCTCGAAAATGTGTTGACCGGACTTACCTGTGAAGGCGGGAAGTCTATGGTGATGTCCATGCTGCGATTACCGTACTTGCGGCACCGTGAGAGACAACTCAAGCTGCGGGGGCTGGCAGCACTTGATCGCTTCGAACTCACTGATAAAAAGGACTGGCCTGCAGACGTTCTCGCCTATGGGGATAAAAAACGGGTTGAGCTTGCCAGGGCCATTGTGGGAAAGGCGGATCTTCTGTTGCTGGATGAGCCGGTTGCGGGGCTCAATGCTGTTGAAACTGCAACGGTTGGCGAACAGTTAAAGATGCTCCGGGCAATAGGCCATACTATCTTACTGGTTGAGCACGACATGGATCTGGTAATGACCATTGCTGATCAGGTCGTGGTGCTTGACAGCGGCAAATGCATTGCTGCAGGTAGACCGGAGGAGGTAAGGCGCAATCCCCTTGTTTTAGAAGCGTATTTAGGAAGAATCGAAGCCACCGCTTGATGGTTGTGCCAAGAAGAATGCATCTTGTCTGTCGAGCTTTACTGCATGAGTAGTGTCTGAGGCTTGACCGAGTTTTTAAGAAAACTGAAAACTGAAAACTGAGAAATGCTGAAAATTAAGCATATTACAGCCCACTATGGGGCAGCGCAGGCGCTCTTTGGTCTGGATATGGAAGTGGTTGCAGGTGAGACTGTTGCTCTGGTTGGGGCAAATGGTGCCGGTAAAAGCACACTACTGCAGTGTGTGATGGGGCTTGTGAAGCCAACCGGTGGCACCATTGTTTTTGACGGTATGGACGTTACAAGCTCGAGTCCCGCCAGGATGGTGCGGCACGGCTTAGCGCTCTCGCCGGAAGGCCGAGAGGTTTTTGGTGAACTTTCAGTTCTTGAAAATCTGCAGCTTGGAGCAATCCCTCTGAAACTGAAGAAAAAAGAAGAGTCCAAACGCATGGACGAAGTTTTTGATCGCTTTCCAAAGCTGAAAGAGCGCATTCCGCAACTGGCAGGGACTCTTTCTGGTGGAGAGCAGCAGATGCTTGCTATTGGACGGGCATTGATGGCAAAACCGCGGCTGCTTCTTCTCGATGAGCCCAGTCTGGGGCTCGCGCCCCTTATTACAGACGAAATCTTTGCCATTATCCGTCAACTCGCCCGTGGAGGCACAACCATTCTTCTCGTTGAGCAGAATGCAGCGAGGGCGTTGTCTGCATCTGACAAAACATACCTGCTTGCCAACGGACAGATAGTTGAGCAGGGCAAAAGCAGTGAACTGCTTGGAGACCCGGCCTTACGCGCCGCTTTTCTCGGGGCGGCAAGTGAAGAAAACCCAGCGGCCAGTCGCCTTGGTGCGGCGGGCCTTACGAATATACGTTTGGAGAAGACTGATATGAATACGATCGACTTCATGCCTCATTTTGAAGGTGAAGATGAACTTGCACAGCATCAGCTTGAGGGGCTGCAGTGGACTGTATGTCACGCCTATGAAGGCTCGGCTTACTACCGTACAATGCTTGATAAGGCTGGGTGTGGACCTGGCGATATCTCCAGTCTTGATGATTTGCAAAAACTCCCCTTTACAAGCACCCATGACCTGCGTGAGGATTACCCTTTTCCCCTACGTTCAGTTCCTTTTGAACAGATTGTTCGGGTACATGCAAGCTCCGGCACAACTGGGAAGAGAAAGGTGCTCGGTTATACACAGAAGGATCTTGATGACTGGATCTATTTTTTTGCCAGATCGTATCAGATGGCCGGAGTGACCCCTCTTGACAGGGTGCAGATTGCTGTGGGGTATGGGGTGTGGACCGCCGGTATGGGATTTCAACTGGGTTGCGAGAAAATTGGTGCACTTGCCGTTCCGGTAGGACCTGGCAATATCGATATGCAGATACAATTCCTTCTTGATTTTCAATCCACCGTCTTCTGTTCGACCGCCTCCATGGCCCTGTTGATGGCTGAGGAGATCCACAAACGGGGAATTGCAGATAAGATTGCTGTTAAAAAGATTATTTATGGTTCCGAGCGATCAAGCCGTTCCATGCGGCAAAAGATTTCCGAACTCTTTGGCGGAGCTGAACTTTTTGACATCACTGGACTCACTGAGCTCTATGGCCCCGGTACCGGCATTGAGTGTAGTGAACACGACTGCATTCACTACTGGGGAGACTATTATCTTCTCGAAATCCTCAACCCAGAGACTCTGCAGCCGGTGCCCCCAGGCGAATGGGGAGAAATGGTTGTTACCACACTGTGCAAAGAGGCGGTACCTCTTATTCGTTACCGTACCCGGGATATTACCCGTATTATCCCGGGCCGATGCAGCTGTGGGAGCCTTATGCCACGTCACTCCCGGATTAAAGGTCGCTCTGATGACACAATAAAGTTCAGGGGAGTAAACATCTATCCTTCCAGTATAGACACGATCCTCTCTGCGGTACCGGGCCTTGGCTCGGAATATCAGATCCATCTCACTCGGGATGAGGCTGGAAGGGACACTATGCGGCTCCTCGTTGAAAGAGCTGAAGGCGTCGATGTGGCTCGTGGACCGGAGCTGGTGCACGAGGCGGTGCATCAGATGAAAAAGCAACTACTGGTATCTGTGGTCATTGAACTCGTTGCATATGGGACTCTGCCGAGATCTGAACGAAAGAGCCAGAGGGTGTTTGATACGAGAATTCAGGATGAAATTGTCTAAGTTTTTTTGCTGTAATAACCATGGGGTGCTATGCAGATGATTTTCACCTCAAACTATCAATTGGAGGAGTGCCGATGATGAAAAGAATGCTTGCAATGGTAATCTGTTTGATGATGTTCTGCCCATCCGCTTTTGCGGAGGACACAATTAAAATTGGTGCATTTTTTGACCTTTCCGGGCGAGCTGCATTTATTGGAACACCCACGAAGTTGGTTGCTGAAATGGTGGTGGAAAAGATCAACAGTGAAGGTGGTATTAATGGCAAACAGCTGGAACTCATTGTGGCAGACACCGAGGCTGACCCCGCCAAAGCTGCCTCAATTGCTAAAAAGTTCATCTATAAGGAAGGTGTGGTTGCCATCGTTGGACCAACTCTTACTGATACCGGCATGGTAGCGAAAAAGATCGTTGAGAAAGGACAGATCCCAACATTCATGACCGTTGGTGGCGACCCGGTTATCATGGGAGGCAAGTTTGGTTCTTTTGACTGGGTTTTCAAGTCACCGCAGCGTTCTTCTATTGCAGTAGAACGACTCTTTATCTATTTAAAGGAAAAAGGGCTGACCAAAGTTGCTCTTCTGTCAGCGGCAGATGGTTTTGGCAAAGACGGGGCACGATGGATGGAGAAGCTGGCACCGAAATATGGTATTGAGATCATCGCCCGTGAGTCTTTTGGTAATCGCGATACTGATATGACAGCCCAGCTCACCAAGGTGAAAAACGCATCCCCCCAGGCGATTCTGGCCTGGACTATCGGACCTGCCGGTTCGATTATTGCCAAAAATAAGGCGCAACTTGGTATCGACCTGCCACTCTTTCAGTGCCATGGACTTCCGGATCCCAAGTATATTGAACTTGCTGGCAAGGCCAGTGAAGGCGATCGGATGCCGTCCACCAAACTGATGGTAGTTGACGAACTTGATGATAACGATCCACAAAAAGCTGTGATTAAAGACTTCATCCGTCTTTACGCTGAACAAGGCTATGACAAGCAGTTTCCTATCAATACCCATTCGGGATACGCCTGGGATGCGATTATGATGGTGGCTGACGCTATTAAAAAGGTGGGTACGGAAAAAGAACCACTGCGTAAAGAGATTGAAGGTACCAAAAACTATATAGGCATCTCCGGTATCTACAATATAAGCCCTGAAGATCATAACGGTCTGGCTGTTGACTCCATGGTCATTGTTGAAGTGAAGGACGGAAAATTTGTCATGGCGAAATAGAGGCTTACCACTCTGGAATAATCTTTAATAAGAGATGCTGTACTTCCATTGTGGTGCGGTATCTCTTTTTTTTACACCAGGCTGGTGAACAGTTGAGCATTGTCACTATAACGACCTGATAGCTTTTGTAGTTCTGTCTATATCACATTAACGTTACAAAAAAGGCAGGATCTATTCCTGTTCCACATTCATTGAGATAGACCAGCTTTGATAGACCATCGTTGTGGTCGGGCTTTCGGGTAGTAAGGGCGCTTTTTTCAAGTTTCGAGATGCGTATAAAAGCTGCTACCTTACTTATTTCGAACTTATCGTCCAATAATTCGCCTGCTCAGTGGCGCAGTGGAAGATGCATTCTATCCGTATTACAACAGAAAACCTCTTTTAAGTGAAAACATGTTCACATGGCAAGCGAGAACAAAAGGGTATACTTGTGAAAAATAGCCTCCTCTATGTATCATCTTCCTTTCCTGGTATCCAAGCCCTCTCTTGCAATAATGAATTTTCTTTCGGGGAACATATCCATAATGGTCATGTTCTCTGGACGAACGCTAACGGCGCTGAACGTTATACCCTGGGAAAGAAAAAATCTGTGTTGCCGCAAGGTAGTTTTAGCGTGATTGAACCGGGAGTAGTTCATGCAAACTCACCGTATGAAACAGGCGGCAGGCATTTACGAAGTCTCTACCTTCAGAAAGAATTCTTTCAACACCTTGAGAAGCTGTTCACAGGTTCTGATGCCGGTAAAATGACCTTAGGTACTGCTGTTTTTGACAATTGTTCATCCTGGAATCAGCTGATACTTTTTCACGAGGCTGTGATCTCAGGAGAAGACCGAATGGCTGTTGAACAGTATGTGGTTTCACTTTTTTCCAGTATTTACCGAGACTCTGCTGAAAAAATTCCTGGACATAACCATTATGGAGGAGGGGATAAACGGATCGACAAGATCATTGAGTACATGAACAGTAACTTGGCAGAGCAGGTTTCCCTCGGTGATCTTTCGGAGTTGCTGGACTGTACTTCCTATCATCTTATTCGTGTTTTCAAGGCTGCGAAGGGGATGTCGCCCCATGCCTACCTGGTACAGCTTCGTCTGGAGGCAGCCCGGCAATATCTAGATCAGGGGATGCCGATTATTGATGTGGCATCAGCAACCGGATTTGCAGATCAGAGTCATTTAACACGAAAGTTCAAGCAGCGTTACGGCCTGACTCCAGGTGGGTACATTTCCCAAATAATCACTTAAGGTTACCGTTTTTAGTTTCCCTCACCCTTCGTTGTGCTCAGAATATAATCCTCAGTGGATTGTTTTTTCCGAATGACGCCGATATCGGGCAAAAAACAGTAAATCAACGAGCTCATCTATGGACAGACACGAGATATTCCTTTGATGTCAATTTTGTTCAAGACAGTGCTCCACGTTCTTTGTTAACCTTTAAAACCTAAGTTTTGCAATTGACCTGTCCGCAGGAGATGCGAGGTAACGAAGTTGAAGACGTATACATATACTTCAAAGCTTCGGTAACAATGCAGATTCGGTGGAATTGTCAATCCCGAAGGGTAGCAAGGTAGGAGAAAAATAATGCTCATAAAAAATATGAGTTTCTAAGTTGATTAGTATGGGTGCAACATTTCGTCTTGCAAAGACAAACTATTTTTCTCTACTTTGCGTATGCAAGATTTAGGTAAAAGGTTATTTTTACAGCACTGGTAAGAACGTTCTTTTACTTTTTAAAGGAGTCATCATGTTTGTTCCGTATCTCTATGCTTTGGGCGCGATTCTCTGCTGGGCAAGCCTGCCGGCAGCAACCGGGTCAGGGCTGGTTGAGATGTCATCAGAGGAATTGATGTTTTACAGCTTTTCTATGGCCGCCCTCTATCTATATCTGCAAGATATAGTCACAGGTAAAGGTTTTAAAGTTGTCTTTCCTGATTATAAATCCTGTCTTTTCGGAGCTGGAGGCATCTTTTTCTATCATTATGTTTACTACCTGGCCCTGGATAGGGCCCCTCTGGCAGAAGGAGCAATTCTAGCGACCACCTGGTCACTGTGGATTGTTATTTTTTCTTCAATATTGCAGCTCAAACGGCTTGCATTTTCCATATTTCTTGCCGCGGCGATAGGCTTTTTGGGAGTAGCACTGGTCATAAGTTCGGGTGAAAATGTTTCTTTTTCTTCCACTCATATACAGGGGTATATGCTGGCGCTCTGCTGTGGTCTGATCTGGTCGAGTTTTTCGGTAGGGCTGCCCCTGTTGAAACTTCGGGGGGAGCCAATGACTGCATTTACCATATTGACAGCAGTATGTTCCGGAATTTTATACCTTATTACCATGCCACATTCTGCGCCGAGCACGAAGGCATTTTTCTCTGCCATGTATCTTGGCTGTATCCCCTTGGGGCTGTCGTTTTTCCTGTGGAACAGAGCAATAACCACTGGTAATATGGTGGTTATTGGTTTTCTCAGTTATTTGACACCACCGCTGGCAGTCTTACTGGTGGCACTGATCTATGGTAAAAAGGTGCCGTTGCAGGTTATAGCCGGTATGGTAATTATTATAGCCGCATCATTAATGGGGAGATACTTTTTACAAAAACTTGAAACAAAAAGATAATTGAATGTTACCTCAATTTTGTAATTGTCAATCCTGAAGGGTAGCAATTAACAGAAAAAATGGTACTCATGAACAAGGGAATTTCTGAAATGATTATGATGAATGCAAGGTCTTGTTTTGAAATGATAAATCATTTTTCGCTACTTTGCGGGTGCAAGATTGAGGTGAGATGCTTTGGTTTCACTGGTTTATTCTTGCAGCGGCTCATGGGGCGTTAAATATTTTGATTTTATGAGAAAGAGGATTATTACTTTTACCCTACAAACCTCAGGTTTGTTCTTATAAGAGCCTGTAGGCAGATATGGAACGTAAGAAACTGGAATCAAAAATAAAAAACATGAAACAGGAGATACTATGTTAGCATCAGAAAAAATTGCAAATGCATTCTTGGCAATAGTTGAAGAGGCTGAGGATGCCATAAAAACCAGCCCCTCTGAAGAAGTTTCAGCTCGTTTGAAGTCGATTGTTTCTATCGCTAAACACCAGAGCGATATTCGTGGGGCAAAGAGTGGTGAATGTAAGTCCCATAGCGGCTGCAAGAGCAAAGGGTAACGAATGATCAAAGCTCTGATTTTTGATCTTGACGGCACCCTGGTAAATACAGAGCTGTTACATTATCAGGCATGGCAGAAGATACTTCTGCAGAATGGTGTGGCAGAATTTACCACGGAAAGGTTTCTCGACTATGTCGGCACCAGTAACGAGAAGGTCGCAGCTGATTATATTTTTGCACATGGAATAGAGAAGAGTGTCGAGGAACTTGTACTGGAAAAACAAGCTGTTTATATGAAGCTCATTCCGGAAATAGAATTGTGTGCTGGTGTTCGACAGATACTGGAACAGTACCGGGGGACATTGCAGTTGGCAGTGGCTTCTTCGTCACATAAGCGTGAAATTGTCGCTATTCTTGAATCCCATGGGGTCGCCGATTATTTCTCTGAAGTGATCGGAGGCGATATGGTGACTAAAAAGAAGCCTGATCCGGAAATCTACCTCAAGGTACAGTCTCTGTTGGGAGTATCTGTGGCCGAATGTCTGGCCTTTGAAGACTCCGGGCACGGGCTGAATGCAGCTAAAAGTGCCGGTATGTACGGTGTCGCTATTCCCAATCGGTTCACCAGGGATCATGACTTCAGCCGAGCGGACCGAGTAATCGACAGCCTGGCTGAAGTCAATGACGACTTGCTACTACAGTTGCTTGAGTAAAATTACTTCTCCAAACTGAGGAAGGCACTTAAAGGGACGTTTTTTGCACGACTGTGAAGAAATGTCCTCGGCATCCAGCATCTTTGAACTCGTGGTCTGTTCTTTACTCAACATTTGACTACCCTTTCTTGTTTTTGATACAATGGACATGTAGGAGCGGAACAAGAAAAAGTCGACTCAATCTAACACCGATAAGTAAGTACCTTCACAAAATTATTTCGAAGTCTACGCTTATCTCAGCCATAAAAACGCAGAAAATAGTTTCTAAGGTACTAAATACTGAGTCGGAAAGCCACGGGTCAATGAGGATATGCCGATATTTTCTGACTATGATATTGAGCACAGTTACTACAACTCAGATGCTCTTGTCCGCATCCAGAAACTCATTGCCGAACATTCAAAAATTGAGGGCAGGAAAAGAAGTTTCTGCGTAAAATGCGGTTATATTGATTATAAAAATCCGCTACCTGTGGCCGCTTCCGTAGTACCGAACGAGCAGGGAGAAATACTTATTGTTCGCTGTGCAAACCACCCCATGCGGGGTATGTGGTGCCTTCCCTGCGGCTTTGCAGAAATTGATGAAGAGATGAATGAGGCAGCCTTAAGGGAGCTTGAGGAGGAGACAGGTTTGGTTGCAGAGCAATGCACCTTGCTTGATGTATCCAACAGCCATAATTATTTTTATGGAAATCTTCTGATGGTCACCTATCGGGTGCATGCAACCCATGGCAGGCTCAGGCCAGGAGATGACGCCATGGAGACCCGTTATTTTACCATTGATGACATGTCTCCACTGGTTTTTTTTTCACATGAGAAAGCTCTCAACCTATATAGCTCCCGAGATATTGAGACAGGCGAAGACCAAGGGGAAAAAGAGAAGAAGGTGTAAGGAAATACGATTGTCTCGGAGGAAGGTATACTTCCTGTTCTTGCTCGTTTAACGCTATAATTCTTGTTCATAGTGCATTTTGTCTTCATCCTGGAAGACATTGAAAATGACCCTCAACTCTTCGTTTTCGTGCAGTAATTTTCTTACAGTCATGACCGCAACTTTGACTGCCATATTTTTCGGGTAGCCATATTCCCCGGTGGAAAGGCAGCAGAAGGTCAGAGACGTTAACCCCAACTCGGTGGCTTTTTCTATACACAAACGATAGCACTTCGATAATTCGTCTGCATGTTGCTCCGAAGGGTGCCCGTCTCTCACAATAGGGCCAACGGTGTGGAAAATGTATTTGCCTGGGAGGTTGTAAGCGGGTGTTACAACAACTTCCCCGTTTGGTAAGTGTGCCCCCTGCATGATCTTGTGGCAGTCACGGCGAACTTGAACCCCTGCATTACTATGAATGACATTATCTATACAGTTATGAAGTGGATGAAAGCAGCCAAGCAGAGTGGGCTTGCAACCATTAACGATAGCCTCACTGTTAAGCCTGGTTATATCTCCCTGCCATAAAGCGATGGAGTCCTTGTATTTCAGACGTGTTACATCGACAATACCGCGTTGCTGACTTCTCGCCGTCAGGTATTGATCTTGTAATTCGAGAAAAGTTTCGCTTATCGGCAAGGGAGGTCGCACATTGCATAAAGAACGAAAAAAATCGTCTTTTTGCCTGTCGGTCTGGTGCACTGGAGGGCTGTCCCCATTCTCCCGGCACAGTATTTCAATGAGAGATGCTATCATTATTCTTAGTCAAATTATTCTACCCCTTGAGGCAGAAATTGTATTTCGGTCCTGGTGTTTTGAATTGGGCGCTTGCCCGTGAGGCTCCTTGGATCCGTTCCATCTGGATCGATTACGTCTCAGGTGTGCCCGGTATCAGCAGCTATTTCAATAATAGAGCATATGCGTATAATCTTTAAGTGGAAACTATAGTTGGTGCCGCAGGCAGGTGTTGTTTGCATATTCATCAAAGGTCTGCGGCAGTTCCTCCTCAGTGTTCATCACGATAGACCCCCCCTTATTACATAGAACATTGCAGTATAACCTGACGGAGTCGGGTGGTTGTATCGCAGATGTGGCGGCAGGGTGGTGTCGAGATATTGAGGATCACTGCTTATCCCTGTTACCGGACTACAGAGATCATCAACATGGCCGCAGATGATCCTAGTGACTGCTCCGTCAGCATGATGGAGCAGCGCGATTTCGTTTGAGCGTATCTCCCTCTAGCTTCTGCTCGCCTGCACCGTTGTGAGAGAGGATTCCCACATCTTCGAAGAGGTATTCCCTTTCAAGCTCAGCACTGGATTCGGAGACTCTGCTCATCCTGTCGGAGTAGAGAACTTCTCTTTTGATTGCAGGAGCCTTGGCCGGGCCTCTAAGAAAACTGCTGTTGATGGCAGTGGACAGGTCTATTAGTTGAATTGTTTTCATTTTGTGTCTGCTAGAATATCGAGGACCGTGTCAATGTCTTCCCGGCGGTGAGCTGCATTGATCTGGAAGCGAATGGTTTCATCGCCTTTCGGGACTACTGGAAATGTGAGACCTACCACCAGTACACCATTTTCAAAAAGATAGTCAACCAGGGCGTGGGTCTTGGTGGTTTCACGGACCATTAGAGGGACCACCGGATGGGGGCCGGGGATAGACTCAAACCCGAGTTTTTTTAGTCCCGTCCTGAACTGTTCTGTGCGAGCCTTGAGATTGCTCAGGAGCGTTACACCTTCGGAGCTGTCGCAGATATCGAGGGCAGTTCGTGCCGCAGCACAATCAGCGACACTCAGTGGGTTGGTGTAAATATAGGTGTCGGCCTTTTGCCTTACCGCCTCGATGACAGTTTGGCTTGCTGCAATAAAACCGCCGTTGACCCCGAAGGCTTTGCCGAAGGTGCCGGTGATGATATCCGGTAATGAATCTGTGTATTCGGCTGTGCCCCGCCCCGTGTTTCCGTAAGCGCCCAGGCCATGAGAGTCGTCCACCACCGTGACAACCCCGTCTCGAAATTTTTCTGAGTACTGCCGGGTGATGGCAAGGATGGAATGAATGGGCGCAAAATCTCCCCGCATACTGAAGATTCCGTCAAATATTACGACAACCCTGTCAACGTCGTCTCCCACGGCCTCAAGACAGCTGCGCAATCCGTCCATATCGTTGTGGGCGTAGATACCTTTGTTGCCGCTTGGGACACCGGCAATGCGCATGGCGCGTATTATGGAGTTATGGTTGAGTTGATCGCCGATCCAATGGGTTTTCCTGCTGCTAACTGCAAGTGCCAGACCACAATTGGCGGTGTAGGCGGAGTTAAAGATTTTGGCAGCGGGTTTATTCACGAAGCGAGCCGTCCGTTGTTCAAGTTCGGTATGATGACTGAAGGTGCCGTCTATAAAACGCACGGCTCCGGGGCCGACTCCGAAGTCGTGGGTAGCAAGGTCCGCCGCCTTGATCAGTTGAGAGTGGTTAGAAAGAGAAAGGTAGGAATTTGAGTTCATGCGAATAAATTCCTGATCTTCTCCCAGTAACTTGTAGCGAGGGCCCCGACCATTTTCGGGGGGGAGATAGCCTGTAATAACTCTTTCCACTGGTTTAGTTCGACCTTCGTTTTGCAAGGTAGTGAGTTCAACGTTCAGAGCTGTGTCTAACTTTGTAAGAGACATGTGTTACTCCTCTTCTTCCCAGTCAAGGATTACTTTTCCCGATTGTCCTGATCTCATGATCTTAAATCCTTCGAGGTAGTCTTTGTAGTGTATTTTGTGTGTAATAATGGGGGAGATGTCAAGGCCTGTCTGGATCATTGAGGTCATCTTATACCAGGTTTCGTACATTTCGCGGCCGTAAATACCCTTTATGGTGAGGCCGTTAAAGACAACTTTATTCCAGTCAATCGTCGTGTTGTCAGGCATTATTCCAAGCATAGCTATCTTACCGCCGTGGCGCATGTTGTCGAGGATGGAGTCCAGGGCTGAAGGATGTCCGGACATCTCCATTGCCACATCAAACCCTTCACGCATATGGAGCTCTTGTTGTACATCTCTGAGTTGTTCACGGGTGACGTTAACTGTGCAGGTGGCGCCCATTTTTTGAGCCAGTTCAAGTCGGTACGAGTTTATGTCAGTGACAACAACATGCCTCGCTCCGGCGTGTCTTGCGATAGCCGCGGCCATACAGCCAATAGGGCCGGCTCCTGTTATGAGCACATCTTCACCAAGAATATCAAAAGAGAGGGCGGTGTGAGCGGCGTTGCCCAGGGGGTCAAAGCAGGTCAGGGTGTCGAGAGAAATTGAAGGGTCACAGTCCCAGACATTGCTTACCGGAATGGAGAGATATTCTGCAAAGGCACCGGGGCGATTGACGCCCACTCCGGCGGTATTCTTGCAGAGGTGACGTTTTCCTGCGAGACAGTTTCGGCAATGACCGCAAACCAGATGTCCTTCACCCGAGACCAGGTCTCCGGGTTTGAAATCCTGGACATTGGGGCCGATATCGGCGATGAGCCCGACAAATTCGTGGCCTATGACCATGGGTACAGGGATCGTTTGCTGCGCCCAGGCGTCCCAGTTATAGATGTGTACATCCGTTCCACAGATAGCTGTACAGAGTACTTTAATGAGCACTGCATCTTTTTCTGGTTCGGGAACGGGTACATCTTCAAGCCAGAGTCCCTGTTTTCGTTGTGATTTCACCAGCGCTTTCATGGTTTTCATAGGCGTTGTCCTTGCTGCTGTTGGAAAACTAGTTGTCTGCGCTCTTTTCCTCTATTCAATTGTACCATATCGATAGAAAGGGGTGCACGTAAATCATGAAACAGTAAATCATGAATTTTGGTCAATCTTTTGTCTCGTCTGTTCCAATGGCAGGCGGATAATAAATTTTGATCCCTTTCCTGGTGTTGAAATCACATCCATAGTTCCACTATGGTTTTCTGTGATGATAAAATATGAAACCGATAAGCCAAGTCCGGTGCCAACACCTGTTGGTCTTGTCGTGAAGAATGGTTCAAAAACACGTTTTTGTGTCTCTTTTTCCACCAAAAGGCTTAAAACAAAACATGGCGTTGCATTTTCATTTTTCTGCATGGCCTGTGCTCCGTTACGGAGGATATTCAACAGTACCTGCTGGATTTTTGCCCCTTCACAGGGAATCATTGGGAGATTATTTTTAAATTTTTTTTAATCGAAATCCGCAGCAGCAAGCTCCAGGATACGATCCAGTAGCTGGCCTGGATGATGAGTGGATACGATAGAATCACTTTTTCTTGCAAAACTGAGCATATTATCAACGATCTCTGCAACCTGTTTTCCAGATTCGTTTATGGAATCCACCATCCTCAGAAGGCCTCTTTTTTCCAAATTCTCTGATGTGCTCCTTGGGAACACCAATTTCTTCAGCTGCTCGCAAATTAGCCTCCATTTCAAGATCTTGAAGACGGGATTGCATGACTTTAGCAGTCTGTATCCTTTCGGCCAGGAGATTATTGATCTCGTGGCCATCCCTGCTGCTAGATCACCCACAGAAAACATTTTTTCGATTTGAACAATCGTTTCTTCTAATCGTACCTTGTTGGTGACAGGCTCTATGAGCCTGTTGAATTAGTAACCACTCACCAGTGTATTCGCGTAACTTATTGGTATAATCTGATTAATTACAGAATTTGGTTTGACTTTGCTATCCTGTCATGTTAACAAAATCTAATTGATATTCATGGATTATTCACCAAATAACGGAATAAACATGTACAGGCCAACAACCCAGCAATTAGCTCTCATAGAGCCCGATTTTCAGGTACCGAACCTCTTGCCACAGGATGACTGGTCTTTTGTCTGCAAAAAAAGATATGGCCTCTCATAGACGAGGGTAAATTCAAACATCTCTACCATAAAGAAAAAGGCGCACCGAACATTTCAGTCAAACTCAAGGTATCTCATTTGATTTTTATGGCACTTGAACAGCACAATTGGAGGCAGGTTGAATTTATGTTCATGCGCAGGCTTGACTGGATCAATGCGACCTTTACTGAATTCGGCAAAGTCTTCATAGATCATACCACGTTGGTTAAGTTTTTTAGTCAACTGGAAGATGACTTATCTACCTATCAGTTGTTTGTTGACCTGACCAACAACTTCATCGATGTTTGTAATGTTTCCACGGACAAACAAAGTCGCAGAACACTTTTTCGGGGCCGATAAACAAAAACTTCGACGTAGGCTGGGGGCGGGCAAACCTCGGCCGTGATTTTGAGGATCAACCAGCGCAGGCGGTATTAGTTGCTAATATCAATTATTCGGATTATGTGAAAATAATATGCGGATCTCTTGAAAATCTTCCCACTGCTTTTGCAGAACTGGCCAAAGAGAAGGTGAACAACGAGTCTACTCTTCAGCGCAACAACAAGGATACGGATTTAATGAAGTATATCTGCGCAATGATTGCTGATAAAAAAAATCAACCACGGGCATTACAACTGAATTCTGACCCGGTAGCGAAGCACATTTTGCATTTCTATCAAATCCACCAACGAGTCCCCCCCCTAAGATATTGTTTTCTTTTGGCATACTTTTAGTAACCATTATTGCTTCGTTCAACCATATGCTAAATAGTGGCCGAACGAAAACCGCCAATTTCCCCGATTACTTCGTTGTTCGAAAATTTTAATCCTCNNATCAATTATATGCCTGTGGTTAAAATTTGCGTTCGCCTCGTACTCGTAAAAATTTGCAGGTTTTCGGTCAGCCACTAAATATACTTGAAATACAAAAGTAAATCAGTCAAGAGGTTACCTTATGACTAGCTGCTCTCTTCTCCACTCAGCAGCGTGCAGGAGCCAGGGAGAGCTCTTGAAGGGTGTAGTGTTTCTGAATGAAAAAATCGGGCCCAGGTTCGATAATTTTCACGACCTTGCATGAGTTTGTTTTATTAGTGGGTATAGCAAGTTTCTGTTATCTTAGTTTATTTCTTTCATTGGGGAGCGCTCTTGACTTTCCATGGCTAATTACTGTTAAGTGCTAACATCGGTAAACGGTAAGTAAGTACCTTGTGAGTGCTTATAACCATATGCTATAAAACCGAGTTTGTATTTTCTTGTTTTTCATGACAGTTTTTACGGAGTAAGGTACTAATGGTATAGTTGCAGAGGGGAAAAGACTTTTTGTGGTAGATTATCTGGAGGAAAGAATTGATGGGCCGATGGACTAATTACCTATTTACAGCAGTTGTCTGTTTGTTGGCCTGTGTTGTATATTACAGTCTTTCTATCAATAGGGCGTATGTCGAAATTGAGCTGGATGTTACAGAGAGGACCGATTTTAAAATATACTGGGCAGAAAAGGGACAACCTTACTCCGAAAAGTGTAGGTCAGTGGTTGTCACCAGACCCGACAGAAAACACTACAGCTTTTTTCTGACCAATATAAAAAATATTGCCCGGCTTAGAATTGATACTCACAAATATGCCGGTGAGGCAACTATCCGGTATCTCAGTATAAAGCAGACAGGGTATGCTCCGATAGTACTTTCCGATGGTTTTAGTTTCAGCAAGCTGTCTCCTCTTGCACAAGTTGAAATCTTTCGGGCGGAAGACAATGGTTTGTGGCTCAAATCAACTGGAGAAGATCCTACTCTTGAGCTTCTCATCACGCCCGACTATATTGGTGTTGAACCCGGTTGGCTTTTTCTTCGCTTTGCTATAGTTACCCTTTTTGTTATCCCGATGTGGTGGGGTGTCTCATCTCTGTCCAGAGATTTTTTGTTTGTCCCCTTCTTTCTCACCGGTATACTGGTGCTAATGGTTGTTATGGCCGGCACAAGTGAACGTAACGTTCATCCTGATGAGTATGTTCATAGGCAGGCAACTTCATTTTATGAGGACCACTGGCTGCCCCCTCTGTTCAGTGATGAATCTATCCGTGATTCTTACAGTGTTTATGGTGTTTCTCGACTGAATAATGGAGAGGTCTACTATCTCTTTTCAGGTAAATTTCATAGTTTGCTTAATGATTTCAAAATTCCTGAATATTTCTCGATGAGGCTGTTTAATATCTTCCTGTTCAGTCTGATACTGCTCAGCACCTTCAGAAATAACTACGCCAGAATGGTGGCGATACCTTTTCTTCTTTCTCCACAGGTCTGGTATATTTTCAGCTACTGCACTTCAGATGCCTTTGCCCTCTTTATCACCTTCAGGGTTGGTTGTGAACTTGTCGATCCGGCAAGTTTATTTAATCGATTTCTAAAGGGCGGCTCACGGCAACTTTTTTCAGGATTGTTGCTGATGGGGTTTCTTCTGGGTTGCCTCTTTCTGTTGAAAATGAACTATTACCCGTTTATAGCTTTTTTTTATCTCTGTCTGGCAATACAGTTTTTTTTCAATGTTGTTTCTTCGGAAGAACGAAACTACTTTTTAAAGCGGTTGGTGGCAGTTACGATCATGGGCTTTCTTTTTTTTGGTTTGCGGTTTGGAGCCGACTATCTGGTCAACGGTTTTGATCAAAAAAACAAAATCATTGAGGTACAGGAACAATTTGCCGAACCCAGATATAAGCCAAGCACAGAACTGCACGATAAACATGGCACACTGTTGAGAAAGGATAGAGGGCAAACATTGCAGTATTTGATAGGAACTGATCACTGGTTCGAAAAGTCATTTCGGAGTGGGGTTGGTGTATTTGGTTATTTTACTATTTCCGCGCCAGATGTATATTATGATATGGTACGCTGGACAGGTGTGGGCTTGCTGATCTTTGTCTTTGGTTCCATTTTTATTCGTGGAGGGCTGATTAACTCTACCCTTGCTTTTTCTGTACTTGTCGTTTTTGTGGTTTTGGTAGCGGCCTCTCTGCACCGCTCTTGGACATGGGATTTCCAGCCCCAGGGTAGGTATCTTTTTCCCATTGTGCCTATGTTTGGTATTCTCTACGCCAGAACATATAAGGTTATCCATCAGTCGTTTTTTATTCTGGGTGTGACCTGTATGTATCTTCTTGGCATGTATGCCTTTATATTTCAGGCTTTGCTAAAGATACCGAGAGTCGTGTTTCACTGATAAGATGGTTTTCCTCTCGTATGTGAGTCTATTTTATTATGCAGCGCCCAGGCGTGAGAGGAGTATAGTACTTACGGGAATCAGAGAGGGAAGGGAAGATCTGTGTTGACACTGGCAATGGTTTTCTGCTCCTTGGTGGCCTGTGATTTCGTGGTGTGTCAATTGTGAAGCTGGAGCTGGCGAAAGCAGTTAGCCGAGTTACATATCCGTCCGACTGGAATGAATAGATCGATATTTGTCCGATTGTATTTTGTAGGCCCTTTGAGCTGATGTTACAAAAAACAGTTTTATAGACTAAACATCGGCAAGATAACACTCCTGATTTTCATCTCTCCGGCCCGCCCGTCGAGGTTTTCAAAAAAATGCTGGTTGCAGCTGTTGATATCACAGGATGAAATCCAGACATCAACCGGCTTATCACCAATATATTTCATAGAATGGGCGAGGTGATCATGATCAACAGTGACGGCTTTATACTGTTGAAAGTCAGGGTGTAATTTTTCAGCTGTGATGAGATAAGACACTTCGATATCCTGGGCTATTAGAGCATCCAAGAGGACGTGGTTACTCGAAGCCACTATCAGGTTTTCTCGCTTGATCTCATAGGTCTCAACCAGTTCTAGAAAACTGTTAACTATTGCAGTTATTTTATCGTTTTCGCCTGCATCAATCTTAAGGCGGAGAAAAAAATTTTGTTCAGGGGGAGGCTGGAGATATTTTAATATAGTAGTCAATACTATCGGGGATTTTCGATAAAGTGGTGAATCGAGTTTAAACACTCCTTCTTGGTAGATACCGGCAAGGGCGAGGCGCTCATAACTGTTTTCACCGGTCACCCAAGCCAAATGGAAGGGGTGTTCCAATGGGCCGATGTAGACATCATAAAGATGACTTTCCTTTCGGAGTCTATCAATGTTTCGAGGAGTATTAAAAATGTAATTGTCCGAATCATAGACAGTCTTTTTGCCCCGGTAAATACGCTTTCCATCTATAAAAAGATCGCTGGAGATATCATTTTCAGGCTGTATTGGGTTATAATTCACTGCCGTCAGACCAAGCAGTGAGTCAAACAGGGCGTCATTAACAAAGACTTTTTCCGCATTTGCTACTGTATTTTTATATCTTGCCGGATATCGCTTCTGGTATCCTTCTGAGAACCAGAGGAACATGGGTATGGAAAAAACACCGTAGGTAGGTTTGCTTCCCATATGGGCCGTGCCTTCAACAATTTCTTCTCCGTGATCAGAAAAATAAATAACAGCCGCTGTTTTTTCTGTCTGCTCAATTAAATTGATAACTTCATCGATGAAATAGTCTGTGTATTTAATTGTTCCGTCGTAGCATTTTTTTCCTTCGGCTGAAATTCTCGTCACTTCATACTTATCGGGAATCATCCATTTATTGAAGGCGGCATCTCCAAACACCCATTCGTCGCTCTTCGGCAAGCGGTTACAGTAATCAATATGACTTCCTTGAGTTTTTACAAAAATAGCCTTACTTTTTGAAGTATTTTTTGCCAAAATTTTGTCTACTTCGACAAGCAGCTTACTATCTTCTTTTCCGTAAATACTTGAAAGGTGGTCGGTGTAGTGTGCCTGCTCGCCAATTAAACCTACTAAGTTGCGCGCAACGGAAGTTGAGCCATTATGAAGCCAGTAGGTATCAAAACCAGCCCTGTTGAGTACTTCCATAATTGTTGGAGAAGTACTTGGGGTCCCTTTTTCAAGCGTTGCCGAGGTAAGTGCATATTGCAAAGACCCCAAAGTGCTGACATCGCAGGAGTACGCTTGAGAAAACAGAGTAAGATTATTGTCTTTATATCTTTTCAAAAGCCTGGGGTTGGTGGAACGAGGGTAACCATACAGTGAAAAATGGTTACGGTTGGCCGATTCTCCTATGATAACGATATAGATCTCATCCGTGCGTTGTTTATCTGCCTGAATTTGTTTTGTCTGTCTCTCCCGCTTTAATATTTGTTTTTCAAGTCGTCGGAAATCCTCATTGTATTCAGAAATTGCAGCTAAGCTTTTGCTAATTAAATTTGACTCCATATAATTATCCGCGACAAAAAAGCAGAAAAACAGTATGCCTATCCAATGGATAGACCGGTATTTGGCCTGTTTTTTTCCAGAAAAAAACAAAAAAAGCAGGAGAAAAATGGCCAGAGTTGTGAGTTTTATCAGTAGATCACTTGTGGCAAACACTGTAATAAACTCAAAAGCCTCAGTAGGGTTCGTCTGTAGAATGGCAAACCAGTCATGTTTACTCATATGCTCACCAAACATTTCTTCAAACCCCAGCGCCACTAGGGGCAGGATGCACGTCAGCAGGATAAGCAAAGAAGAAAACCCACAGACAAGAGATCTTACAAACAGCCCGTTTTTATAGAATGATGAGGTGATTGATAGCAGTAGACTAACTGCCATTGCCAGTGAGCTGAACACGAAGAGCTGTTCCCAAAATAAAAACGGAGAATAAAGTAGCTCTGCCTTTTGAAAAATATAAAAAATCAAAAAAGATAACAGCGGTAAGAGTATCTTTCCACTCACCAGCATCAGTATAATAAAGATTATCCAGAGAATGTTGAGTAATAGATAGTGTGCAAAATCACCAAGCTTTCGTTCTTCAACCATCTCAAGCAGAACAGCACCACACTCACTGTATGATGTTTGAGCATGGATTGTAATTTGATCATCGGCAGACAGTATACGAGTCAATAGCCCTCTCTTGTCATCATGGCTTTGGAGGATGTATTCATTGCCATTCACGTTCAGATATAAATCTGCCTTGCCTAATTTGACCCCATCTTCGCAGGAATCAGTTTTACTGAAACGAGACTCAAACCGAATGTGTCTGGGGGTTTGAAAATTGAAGGTGAGTAAGTTGAGAAATTTCTCTTTATCTGAATAACCAAACAGTACCAGCCCTTTGCCTAGATCTATCCTGTATGTAGAGACTGTCTCAGTATTGTTGCCACGCTCTGAAAACTGATACTGGCCGTTTTCAAGTGGTAATTGTTTTACTTCCCGTAGGTCATCTAAGTTGATTCGTTGATTGCTAATTATGAGAAAAATGAGACATCCCCATACGGTGAGGGCAGCTAATTTTAATAACTTTGGTTGGAGTAACATTTTAAAAGTTCTCTAGCATTTTTTTCTCTACTTTACGTCTGCAAGGTTTAGTTCCTTAGAAGTTATTTTCTACGTTTTTATGGCAGAAATAAGCGTATCCTTCGAAATAATTTTGTGAAGGTACTTATAGCCGTCGAGCGAGTACTGAAAAGAGTCCCGACTNNGACTTATTTCCCGTTTACCGGGGTTAGGTTTAAGTATATCCAGGCACTGTTTTGAGAATCAAAGCAGATTGTTTTGCTGGTACCAATCAGCAGTGACTGCAAGGCCACGCTCATAATTGAATTGAGGCTCGTAGCCGAGGAGACGACGGCCTTTTTCGATGGAAAAAGATCTGCTTTTTACGAAGAAATCGACACGGCGCCTGTAAATTGGCGGCTCAATTCCCAAAGGAATGCATATCTTTTCACAAATTGTCCCTGCCAGCTGAAAAGGTGATGCAGGCAGGTGCAGTTTTTTGCTCGGTTTGCCAAGAATCTTGGAAATGAGATCAATTATATCGTTTAATTGCATGTTTTCCGGACCGGCCCCGAGAAATACCTCGCCGATAGCAGCCTCTTTTTCGGCCGCCAGGATGAACATGTCTACCAGGTCGTCAACATAGACCATGTTAAAGAAAACTGTGCCGTCTCCCAGAATAGGTGTGACTTTTTTTGAAGCGAGTTTGAAGAGTTTGAGGAGCCTCATATCGCCAATGCCGTATATAGGTCCGGGCCTGACCACAGAAACAGGAAAACCAGTTTTTTTATGGTATTCAAGCGCTTTTTTTTCCCCCGAAAGTTTTGTGTGCTGGTAGATATCTCCAGGGGAAAATCTGTAATTTTCATCGGCAGGTGGGTTCTCAATGTGTCCGTGTACCCCAACTGTGGAACAGTGAACAAAACGTTGAGCTCCTGCTTCATGGGAGAGTTTAAGCAGGTTTTCCGTGGCTGTAATATTGACATCCCGATAGGTCTGGTCAGGAATGCCGGCTTGTCTGAATAGGGCGGCTATGTGGTATACCTTCTCAACGCCATCTACCGCCCGCCTCATTCCCTCGATGTCGGTGATATCACTTTCTATTATCTCCATCTTATCCGCATTTGGAGATTGCATTTTGGCCTTGTTGCGCACAAAGGCCCGTACTTCATGGCCCTGGGCTAATAATTTTTCTGCCAGTACGCTGCCGGTAAAACCGCTTGCACCTGTGACTAATACTTTCATCTGTTCACCTATGTATTCACTCCTATCTTCTCTTCAATTTTAGAGTAGAAGTGTTGTAGTTTTTGTTTGAATGCCTGTGTGGTGTAATCTCTTGCAATTCGGGTTTGGGCCGCTTTTGCCAGAGTGGTCCTGAAATTTTTGTCTCTAGTAAGGCGTACAATTGCGTTAGACATTGCTGTGGTTTCAGGATCTACAAGGCAGGCTATCGAGTCATCAAGTACCTGGGTGTGGGTTTGTAGTCTGGTGGCCAGCACAACACGTCCGGAGTCGAGATAGGAGTAAATCTTCATGGGGGTATTGAAACCTTTTACGCGGGGTGAGACTAAAATATCTGCCTGCAGGAGGTAGCAGGCCAAGTCTTCTACTGGTTTTGGGCCCGTGAATCGTACTTTGTCACTAATGTCTAATTCCTGAGTTCTTTTAGAATATTTGGTCAGATCAGTTTCAGATCCTCCAATGATGATGAGCCTTATGGCTTCTGATCTTTTACTGGCTAAGGCAAATCCTTCGAGGAGCAGATTGATACCCTGATATCGTTCCAGATTGCCGACATACATCAGGGTCGTTGTGCCTGGCTCAATGCTCAGATCCGTTTTCTGTTTTTTGCTCTCAGATATCTCCATTGATAGCAGACTTACATCCTCTAAACGTTGAACTGTCTTGTTGCTGTCATAAGAGAGAGCGAGTTCTTCTAAGTATTTACAGACAGGCAAGACACCTCTACTGTTCTTAATAGCGAGTCCTTCAAACCACGATAGGACTGGAAGCAGAGGTGAGACAAACACCATCTTTTCACATACCTGTTGGGGCAGGGAGGAGTCCATGTCATAGACATAAGGTAGCTGGTAGCGCCTATTGAAGTAATAGGCTAAAAAAACAGCCTCCTCTCCCGCATGTATAATGTCAAATTTTTCTGTCTTTAGTAGCTTGCGAGCTGCGGTGAAAAGGAGAAAATCGCAGATCAGTTTTTTAAAAGAGAACCCTGGGGCAATGTCGTTTATCAGTCGAAGTTTTCGGGTGCGAAGGATTCGACAATTGGGGATATTGACATCCTCTCCTTCGTGATAAACCAGTGCCGTCACACTATGCCCATCTGCGCACAATGTTTCCAGTAACATCCTGAGGGCAATGGGGGTCCCTCGGTTCTGAAAGAAAGGGTGCGGTGCGAGAACCAGAATTTTCATCAAATGGTACTGAGTATATGGTGAAAGTGGGCGAGGAGTTCCTCTTTTTCAGCTGCGATGGTTGACTCATCCCAATTAAGTTCGACTGCCATAATACGTGATATATGATGGAGGACGTGGTCTGATGGGCAGCCGGTTGTCCCACAATCGGTGCGTCGCAGCACAATATCTGATAGTTTTACAGCCATCTCTTGCCTGGTAGAAAAGAGGACTTCTGCTTCCAGTAGAAGGGGATCATGTCTGATGACCCCGGCCGTACCAGTCTCTGTGTCGATTATTTTAAAAACTTTGAGGCTGTCCGGCCCAAAATTGGCCTGGATATGTGGAAATTGAGATTGATATTTATCAAGCAGTTTTTGGTCCTGTTCATTAAGTTCTGCCTGAGGCTCTGGCTGGGTACCACCTGGTGGAACCGAAGATTTCTTTCTGAAGTTGTTGACAACTTGAAGCGTATCTCTGGCAATGGCTGGTGCAGTTGTGTATTTAACACCTTCTATGGTGAAGAGTCCGTTGAGACCGCCTTGTTCACTATGATCAATTACTCTGGAGTGTTTAACGAGTTGCGGTTCTGAACTTTCTCGGTTGTGAGCAGGCATTAATCCTGTGTGTGAAAAAATAACATCATTTTTACTGAGCTGGGCCATAGGGTAGATAGCATTTACTTCTTCTATAATTTCTTCAATGTCATCAGGGGTGACTTTGAGATCCCCAGCTCTGTCATTATAATGGGTGTAAGTCGTACCTATGATAGTTTGCCCTTTCCAGGGGGCAAAGAAATAGAGTCGTTTCCCCCTCTTAATTTTGGCGTCCTGGTCTTGGTATTCTTTTGTACCGGCCAGTCCCACACCATAGTCTTTAAAGAGTGGTTTGTTAACGACGATATTCACAGCTTTGGCTAATGCTTTTGTTATGTCGGGGGTCGGGGTTCCCTGAATCACTTCATTCAACCAGGGGCCTGAGGCATTGATAACCAGGGGGGTTTGGAGAGTGAAGGACGTGTCAGTAAGTACGTCCAATACCTCTAGGCCTGTGACCTGGCTGTTCATATGGTTGATTTTTGTAGCTTTTGTGTAATTTGCAGCCATAGCTCCTGCCCGGCAACCTTCACACACAAATGAGAGTACCATACGTTCTGTATTGGTAATTAAATCGTCATACCAGAGTGCTGCACCGGTAAGCCCTTCAAGTGCAATACCCGGACCTATTTGCAGACATTCTTTGCGGCTGAGCAGTCTACTGTGTCCAACTTTATTTGTGTCAGGAGCATTGCTATTGCGATCACAGCTGATAAGATCGAACATTGCCATGGCAAGGCCCATGACAGGTTTACCCTGCATTCCCATACCATAGGTCGGCATGATGCAAGGCATTGGTTCAACCAGATGTGGGGCCACTTCCATAAAATACTTACGGGAGTTGATTGACTCTCGCATTCGCTTGAAATTGAGGTGTTGTAAATATCGTAAACCTCCGTGAAGTATTTTCAGACTATTGGCTGAAGTGGCGCCACCGAAGTCATTTTGTTCGATAAGGGCAACTTTTAGGCCAGCTTGGCTCAATTGCTGAAAGGCTGTCGCTCCGTGGATACCACCGCCAACGATTACGGCGTCAAAAAGGGTTTTGTCGAGGAGTGAAATATCTCTGTACATATTATTGGAAAAGAAGAATTTGCTTAGGTGAATGGTCGTTCCCTATTTGCGGGAACTGTACTATTAGGTAAATAACTTCATATCTGAAAAATTGCTTTTAAGCAAGGATTATAGGAATATTGGTGGTAGTGGTGTTGAAGGAGTTGGCTATTTGCTGTGTGATATTATATAGTTAATGGATTAAAAATACCGTCCTGTCGGCTGGTGTCAATATTCCTTTTATAACATCAGTACGTTAATGGGACACTCGATGGTTTTTTCCTTTTTGTCCATCTCTTAAAAAGCGATTACTTATCATCCATCTATCATCAGCACCATACAGCCATATCTGTCTCTAAAGAATCATCTGCTTTATAGAGAGCGAAATTGTTGCGTCTCTCTTCACAAAGAATTAGGATGTGCGGCTGATGTATCATGTGTTGATACATAGGTGATGAAAGATATCTGTCTGTAAAATATATGTAATGTTGGTGACAATGACTTTAACAAAACTACTTGAAAAAAGAGGGGAATTTGAGCTCAAATACACCTTTGTAAATCAAAGTAGATCAACTCTTGAGTCATGGTTGATTGTAAACTGCAAAAAGGATCCAAGCTATCCAGAATCCAGGATTCATAGTATCTATCTTGAAACGAACCTTGCTGAATCTTATCAGGAAAAAGTTAATAGCGATTTTTTTAAGACTAAATATCGCGTACGCTGGTATGAAGATACGTTTGGAAGACCGTATAACGAGGGACCAACCGTCCCTGTTTTTTTAGAAAACAAGATGAAAGTTGGTAGTAAGCGGCTCAAAGATAGATGGGTATCTGAGGCCTGTTTTGACGATTTGAAGTCACACAGCCTCAACTCCGTATTTCATAAAAGATGGTACAAAATGTTTTTGGAGAATAAGAGTGAAGCCGTACCCAATTTAGCTCCTTTTATTGAGATCTCGTATACCAGAAAACGCTTTATTGACTCAATCACAAAAACCCGTTTGAGCTTGGATTATGATATTCGGGTTGTAAGGACAAACTCGACCTTACTCCCCCCCCCAAATAACCTTCCTTTGGATGTAGGAGTATTCGAGGTAAAAAGTAGTTCAAATTGCCCCCCGCAATCTTTAGCGTATTTGACCACCAATCTTGTTAAAAAAGCAAACTTTTCAAAATATGGACAATGCGTCTCTTCCGTAGAGATGTCATAACAGAGGTATTATATATGGACGATTTATTTTCAGTAATTTCAGGTATGGGGAATCAACGAATGGAAGATATTGGTATTCCAGCCTTTATCTTTGTCATTTCAGCATCACTTCTATCGGCTTTTGCCATCTCTTCTCTGTATACCTATTTCTTCACCGCACGGTCCACAGGAAGCCAGGTTCATAGAGCATTTCCGCTCCTGTCGATTTCTATCACCGTCATATTTATAACTATTCAATTTTCTCTTCCTCTCTCTCTGGGGTTACTTGGTGCACTCTCAATTGTTCGTTTTAGAACACCTATTAAAGAGCCTGAGGAAATTGGTTTTATCATGCTGGTTATTGCCTCATCACTGTCTTGCGCCACTTTCAATATCACCTTTGCCGTGATACTGGCTATTTTTTCAGTTATTGCACTGCTGCTCATGGAGGTTGTCTCTCCATTGACCAGAGGAAGAGTACATGGTGGGATGCTTGTTGTACGAGGCCCAAAACAGGAGAACCTCAACGGTGTTGTTGAAGGAATACTACAAGAAATAGAAAAATCCTTTGCCAAGGGATCACTCCATAGTATTGCCAATGAGGATGATATCTGCATCACATTCGTTTTTCATAAGACAAAACGCAGTAATATCACTGACATTACTGCTGCATTAATTAATCAGTACCCGGACTTTCACTTTAATATTATGGTCAATCGATCTACCAGTCTGTAACAAAATGAAAGAAAGGAAGAGATCACTTTTAGTTTTCGTTGTTACACTGCTTCTATGTGGAATATTTGCTGTTGTTACTCATTTTTTAGGAGACATCAAAAGTAAATTCCAACAAAAAACAATACCTTCACCACTACTCTCCTATGGTGAAACAGGCAAGATTCTACGAGAACTCGATGTCATTCTTCCACTAGAGGACAAAAGATCACTTTCCGGATTCGCTCCAAATACTGTGGATTTTGCTAAGCGAGCAGCAAGAGAACGAAATAAGTGGCTTCTACTGCAGAATTACCAAAAGTATTCAGACTCTGCTATCTTCTGTTACATTGAGATGGAATCCTCTGAAGTTGAGGTTCCTTTCTCTCTGTATTCTAAGATCGATGGTAAATGGAAAGTCATTGCAGACTCCAGGGTAAGGCCAAAAAGAGTTGCCTACCCATTTTTCATCAAAGATAACAGTGAAGTCGTTGATATTCGTCTACGGTTTAGCAACAAACTGTCCCCGGTAAAGATTTCAGGAATTGCCTTCTTCCAAAAGGGATATCATCCTCTCATCTACACAGACCCCATAGCCTTTAACAGCTTCTTCAGGAAGGGTGACCCAGGAAGGGCCATTATAAATTTATATGGAATTGAGCTTCCTCGCACAGAAGATACAAATCAGCTATTGGGAAGAGTATCCTTTCAGAAAAAAACAATCTCCGGCATCAGTAATTATCAGAAAAAACAAGGTAATACTCAGGTTACACTTATTGCGAAGAAAGACCATCCGCTACTCAAAAGTATCAGAATAATGGACTCCGACCTTGCGCAACTCAGCAAAGACAAAATTACGGTACTTGCTATAGACGTGGAAGATTCCGATCTTTATTCAAAAGAATATGGCATTCTCACCAACTTTGATGAACATGGCAGAAGATGGGAACGCTTAAGTTATTCCCGGCTGTTTCGAGATGGTAAATCAGTTTTTTCAAATTTCTCAGGGGTACGACTACAAGGTGGTGACCCCGGACGGGAAAAAGGTTTGATCAATTTCCGTCTTTTTTTCAGAGAGGAGTACGGAAAATCTATGATTGAAGGTTCGAGGCTTTTTAATGGTTCTGCTGGCAATATAAAACGACTTGCCGTCAAACAATCGGAATGGCCCAAATGGCCTCTCAACTCGCCCATTGCCTATGACGTTTCAAGGCAACTCGGCGTACTGGCACCTCCTACAGAACTTGTACTACTCTATTTGAACGGAGAAGAGCTTGGTCTCTATTATATCGTACCTCATCTGGGTGAAAAACAGATTAAAAATATGTTGCCTGACAACGACTATAAATACTGTCGAATCCGTGGTAATCAACATTACACTGACAAAAAGTTTATAGTGAGAGATTTTTTTAAAAAATTGTCTTCAGACGAAGCAATGAGCGAAGAGTTCGCTCGTCAATTTTTCGATATTGAAAACCTCACCCGGCAAGTATTTTCATACATGGTAAACGCAACTGGTGACTACTGTCAGGGAATAACTCTCAAAGGGAAATCGCCAGGTAGTAAAATGTTCTGGTACTCATGGGATATGGACCACAGCTATGTGGATGTTCCCGTTGATATAAAAAAATTGAACATTGCAAAACGAGAACGCTGGCAACAGCCTCCAGGAATCAAGTTAGGTCTTTTTAAGAGAAAACCTGGGCAGAAAAAACATCATTGTGCACGATTACGCCTGTTTCGTCGTCTGACAAATGAAGATCCTATCTTTCGCGAAAAAACCAAACATTTTTTTGCTTCGATGATGAACCATCAGATAACTGACGAATTTGTCACAACATTACTTGATCAACATCAGCAAAAGCTGCAAGCTATCGCCTACCCTGGAGGAGATGAGTACATAGGGGTCTTGCGGGATTTCTTCAAACATAGAGAAGGGTTTCTCTTTGAAGAGATGCAACGCTATTTTCCAGCGGAACCACCCTCAACCTGTTTTATCTCAAGCAACTCATACCCTGTTGTCGTTGATGGTTTCACTAAAACCGGTCCGTATGAAGGAAAATATTTTCCAGGTGCAACACTTTCACTCGGATCAACAATTAAAAATCAGATTAAATATTGGCGTATTAACGGAGAAATCGTTCAATCCAGTTCTACCAGTATTGAGATTCAGTCAGGGCAACAGTGCGAAATTGAAGCAGTACACTAACTTCAAATTGAAGAATAAATTTGATAGCAGATAGCTATACTGCCCCCAAAACTACTGTAAAAGGAACCAAATTATGGGGTTAAAAACTCTTTTTAAATCATTTATTTATCTTGTTTTGTTTGTTTGTATTTGTACTGCTGGATCTTTGGCTGCGTTGTTTTTTTTAGGGCTTGAAAACGACGCTCTGATAGTATCCACTACTGAGTTGTCCACGCAGAATATTAAAAGAGCCAAGCAACTCATCGACGAGTATCGTCCTCAAAAAATGAAAGAGGGACAAGAAAAATCTCTCACTGTGAGTGAAGGGGATTTGAATCTCTCGTTTTATTATTTCCTGTCTCACATTCCAGGAGGACAAAATATCAGCACGGGTGTCAAGCTGGAGCCGGGTACTGCGGAGATTGCCGCGAGTGTTACATTGCCTGAAAACTCTTTTGGGAATTACTTGAATATCTTGGTCATGTTATCCCAAACAAACGGTAAACTTGTATTAAATATGGTGAAGCTTGGAAAAATTGAAGTCACGGGTTGGCCAGCCCGCCAGGTACTGCCGATAGCTCTGTTTGTTCTGACTCAAACTAAAACATATCCCGAATTGATAGAGGTTGTTGGGGCTGTAAAAGATTACCAGTTCAGGAAAAATCAACTGTTTCTGGCATATGAATGGAAGTCAGAGGTAGCCAAAAAATTGAAAAAGAAGGCACGGGAAATGCTGGTACCCGAGGAGGAAAGGAACCGCTTGATGTTCTACAATGAGCACCTGGCAAAATACTCCAAAAGAGATAATGGCCCAAAAGCTTCATTGAGTACATTCCTGCAACCAATATTTGCTCTTGCAAAAGAACGGACAACATCCACCCATGAGCCAATTTTGGAAAACCGGTCTGCAATAACCGTTTTAGCTTTATTTACACTCAAAAAACCCTTGAATTTGCTTATCGGCGAACAAAATAACACGAAACCTCCCATGCCAAGAAAGATGAATCTTACACTCAGAGGCAGACATGATCTTGCACAACATTTTATGCTTTCCGCTGCGATTGCTGCCATCGCCGACAGCGACCTCGCGAATATCATAGGATTATTCAAAGAACTGGATGATTCAAGAGGTGGGTCGGGATTCAGCTTTGACGATTTGGCCGCAGACCGCGCCGGGGTCCGGTTTGCTGAAATTGCCACAACAAATGAGGGGGCGGGCCGTGTGCAAGAGCAGATGAGCAGGATATCAAGTGAATCTGATTTCATGCCTGATATCGGTCGTCTGCCTGTAGGAATGCAGGAAATGGAGTTCAAAAAGAGATACAATGACTTGGATAGTGCAGCATACAGGGAAGTAAAAGAAGAAATAGAGCAGCGCATAACTGCGTGCAGAATATTTCAGACGCGCTGAAAATTTATAATCGTACATAAGTGCCCGAGATGTACGTAATCAGGCCGATGAACTCAAAGGTGCTCTGGTGCCTTTTCGATTCAGTATAGCACAAACAATATATGGGAATGCAATGCGGAAGTAATATATGCCGAATCTATTGCGGATGAGGTATGAGGGGAGCGCATTTATGTGATACTGGGTAATCCCACTTAACTCAAGTTTATATAACATGTAGTGGGTGTTCAAATTTCCAGGATCGATCACTATGGTAATGGGAGCATGCAGCAGTATACGGTTAGAAATTTATATGTAAAAAAACGGTATGTCTGACTACGTAGAACATTATTTTTTGCTATATATCAAAAAGTAAAGCGGTTGTTCGTTTATGAACAACCGCTTTAGTACCTTACTCCATAAAAGCTGTAACAAAAAAACGAGAAAACACGTATTTTGTTTTATATTATATGGTTATGAGCACTCACGAGGTACTTAATTACCGTTTACCGGTGTTAGGTACAATCTACAACAAGAAGAATAATTACTTGTTATGCTGCGCTCTCATGCTTTTGGCTAACTCTTTGATCTCGCCAAGATCTTTGGTCATCTCGTTCCAACCATACCAGTAAGCATAATCTGGATTAACGTGGAAAAATCCTTGATATGCTCGCATACGATGCTTCATATACATCTGCACGAGTACTTGATCTATGTAGGATAGTTTATCAAGGTCCTTATCCCATCGCTCACCGTTTGTATGCATAAAAGTGAGGAGAAATGGGTAATTAGCTGGGTAATTTGCAGGCTTTACTATAATGCCTTCTTTATATAGAGCAGCTGTTGTTTCTATGGCTTCGGCCATTAATCTGTCGGCCTTCATCATTATAGAGTCCCCCATATCGAGCTGCTGTTTAGCGTAGCTTGGGGAATGACACTGGGAGCAGGTCTTGAGCATTTTGTCTCGCTCTTTTTGCCATGATTCCTGATCGAGTTTAGCCATTCTCACTGCTTTAACAGCATCAAGGATAGGAGTCGGATTTCCCGTTTCCGGATCAAGAACACCGAGAGCTTTCAGGATGGTAACTCGATCAGCTGCTGCTTGTTTATCATCTGGTAAAGGCAAGCGAACACCAAGAAACCCCCAGGCTGTTTCGTTGGTATGACTTCCATCCGGGAGGTGACAGGTTTGACATGTTGGGGCGGCAGCACCTTCAGGAAGATCACCGCTTTGTTTTGCAAACCAGCGCATACCATGCTTCGAACTTGACCACATCTCCCACTGCGGGTGATCATAGCCCATATGGCACTGTTGACAAGCTCGTGGATTTTGAGCTTCTTTTTTAGAGAAACTGTGCCTGGTGTGACATTCATCGCAGGAGTTGGTCTGGTAACGATATCCTTTTGCCAATTGATCTTTCTTTTGCTCCTCCGATTTGATACCCATATTATGGCATCCGCCACAACCACGACCACCTTCAATCAGCTCATCTGGTGCAGCATGGGTTGCAGGGATAGCATTCAGTGATGTCCATCCGAAATTGTGTTTACCGTGGGAAAATTGATCAAATTGCTCTTCATGGCATTCCGCACAGACCTGTTCATCGGGGAGCGTTGCCTTTTTGTAATCATCTGCAGAGTTGTGATCTTCTCCATGGCATGTTGAACACACAACCTCATTTTGTGCATGGGCACTTACGTTATAGTCTTTTACCATTCCGGGTGATACTTTTGTATGACAGTCGATACAATCATTCGCAGCCATAACATTTCCTCCAACTAACAACAGTAACCCTACTCCAGTAATCATACCTACGATGTTTTTTTTCATCCGAACTCCTTTTGTTATGATTATGATCCTCTTTTTATCTAAAGCTGGCACTTTGGCACAACTCTTAAGGCAATGCGTGTCAGAAAGCACTACAATGTAAGATAAATGTCTCTTGATATCAGGCAGATATGGAAAGATACCATAGCTGTATTATGTTTGGTAGCGATAAGGATATCTTTAGGTGAAAAAGCTATTACCTCAGTTTTGTGTATGCAAGATTGAGTACCTTACTCAGTAAAAGAGGTGCTTACTCACAGTTTTGACCAAAAGAAGCGAGTGCTGTTGTTTGTTACTGTGAATTCTCAGGTATCGGTGTTGTGCTGGTTTTCACATCTAAAAAGGAGCGATCCACTCCCATGCTGTTTCTTTTTGAGTAACCCTCATCCAAGCGGGCCGGGACAACGAAGGATGAAACAAATGAAAAAAATGGTCATAATCACTCTTTAACAAGAAGGGACAATCCCAAAAAAAGGAGAGTAATTATAACCACAAGTAAAGATAGCAGAGTTTTGTCAGTTGTTCATCCGAATTGTTGCGGTTTGGATGTTCATAAAAAAGTAATCGCTGCCTGCATGGTATTGATTGATGAGTCCGGTATTGAGACCACTCTCATAGAGGAGTTCCGTACTTTTACTGACGAGCTGGAGGATTTACGAGATTGGCTTTTGGAACATGACTGTCCTATCGTCGCCATGGAGAGTACAGGCGTCTACTGGCGTCCAATACACAATATCAGAAATCTTGATCTACGGGAAGTCTCAGTGACACCAAAATCAGAATCTCAAGCTGAACTTCCCAGGATTTCGTAAACCAATTGCAAGTCAGTTCCAGGGTGAACAATATAAATGGGCAGGAGAACTGGGCCGGGAATGGATGGAAGTAGAACCGGAGCAGGCAGGTGTTTTA
>JAWSVG010000161.1:0-548 GCA_033852035.1 Desulfocapsaceae bacterium
CAAATGGGGAGCTCCCCATTTTCGTCACTCGGCTGCTACTCATCTGATTGAAAGAGAAGTGTCATTACGTACAGTTGCAGATATTCTTGGCCATAAGACAATCCAGATGACGATGCGTTACACTCATCCATCGATGGAGCATAAAGCCGAGATGATGCAAAGAATTGAAGGATATGGTGTCGATTCGCAGTCAGAAATATCTGAAGAGCGAAAGCAGTTGATCCATTTACTTACTGAGGCCTTACAGGTAGCAAAGAGCCTGGGAAAAGACGATGAATTGGCGATGGTATTGAAGGATATAGCAACGTATTCTCAAAGAACGAACATTTCCTTGGATTGAGATCCGCTCACAATCATAAACGCCCAGCCTCGCAATGATTGATGCGAGCTCACATTAGATGAGAATGAGCCGTCACCGCACAGATCAGGTATGGTTGCCTGCGTTTATGTATCGAAAGCGTGAAGATTTTGGAACCACCTTAGACAGGCAGTAAATTTAATTGTGTTAGGCATTCTTCCTCCAGAGAATCAGAGCTGAACAGGAAAAA
>JAWSVG010000099.1:0-10127 GCA_033852035.1 Desulfocapsaceae bacterium
ACAATAGTTCGAGCCCACTACCTGTGAAACCGCCATGAACATCATGGATTTTCGAAATAGACACAGCAGGCCCGGATAGTTCCTACAACTGCAGAGGCTAAAACACCTTTAACAAGGAGGATTTTGTCTTTATGGCATAGTTATTTTTTTGGCCCGTCACGGGTAAAGATATTGGTGTGTCCTGCCGAAACTGCATTTCAATCAGATTTTCCTTCCTGCATTAGTCTTCGAAAATATATTTCCTTATACCTACCACGGACTTGTTCAACCCGGGATAAGAGCGTGGTTCGTTCCTCACACGATCTATCCTTATTCGTTAACTCTTTAATAATATTCATTTCTTATTCTTTGCAATTAGCCATACAGCATGGACTATACCCGGAATAACACCTAATATAGTTAGGACAATATTGATCCAGAAATGCTTTCCAATACCGACTTGGAGGAAAGCAGCCACTGGGGGGAATATGATTGCACAAATTATTTTCAAAATTTCCATTTTGAGATTTCTCCGGAGTTATTTATTGAATGAACGAAATTCAAGGGTTTGACTTCTAGCCATAAGAAACAAATTCAAATCTCGGGATCGTTCGTCCCTCGACTTCAATCATCTCGATAAACATTTGCTTCGATCGGACCCACATGCTGTAATCACCGTATAAACATTGGTACGCTACAACCTCTTCCCTTGTTTCAGAATGCGTAGCTTCACAAATGTCGTTATGCAGTTTCTCGGAAATTAACGTTTGAATTAACCTGCCCCAAGCAGAATTAGCAACCAATGAAGAACGCAGCAAAAGGCTCCAAGCTACCACAATATTTTAGTCCGAAGACAGGCGTGCTTGGGGGCAGCGTTTAATGATTTGTGTACGCCCGGCATGGGCGTGAACTAATGGGGTTAAAGTCCCCTGTAAGTGTTCCATGTAACGTTGTGAAACGTAACAAAAATACTAACCGAAGGCAAGGGCGTTACCGTGAGGTAGAGTCTGAAGGAAGCCGGAGTGTAGGTAAGCGTAGACTCCGAACTTGTGAGCTGACGGACAGAAACGTCCACGGCAAAGTCCCTGGGTAAGGAGCATTTATGCCCAACGTTTTTGTGGTGCAACATGTCAACGCCCAAGGAACAGGGGATACGGTAAATGACGCAGCTGCACAAGGGAAGTTCACGTTCTTATCCGGGGAGACCTGATCTCCGAGCGGCATAAAGTTGTTTCCAGTGAAATAACCGGCAGGGGCCACCGGTACCCAAACGTCACGGCACAGATGGTGGAATTCTCAAACCCACCTGTGGGATACGAAACAAAGATGAGTAGACAGGAAACAAGTTATACAGCGTTATGGGGAGTAATTTTCATGGTGTGAGATCAGGAGTCAGCAGAGGCCATAGTAGCCTAATGCCGGGGGTAATGTCCCGGACATGGTGAAGGGCTGAACATCAAGAGAGGAGAAGGTTTTCATGAGCTCTGAGCAAGCATTACATCCGACCGGATGAGCATTGATCAGGCGCGGATTGGAAGGGCCGACCTCAAACGTATCATCTACCCGGTTTCGGCCCGGTGACCTTAATGAAACGCCCTGTGCGGATCCGCATGCAGGGTGTTGTGGGGGCTGGGGGAGAAAAACCCCCGGCTACCCGATTCGGCATCTTGATGCCTCTTTCTTTTGTTAATTCAAGATAATATCTTATATCCGACCCCATTGCCTAGCCTGAAAATATATTTTTAAGTGCCTTTTTGAATTACATAGCAAGAATCTGAGTGTTTCATTTTATGGGGATTATATATTGTACCTAATCTAAATAACAATCTTAGGAGGATAATATATGCAATCCACCGTAAAATCAATGACTCCCTATGAATGGCTACTTCTAGTAATCTTGTCAATTCTATGGGGCGGCTCTTTTTTCTTTGTCGGGGTTGCGGTTGAAGCCCTTCCACCGCTTACCATCGTTACCCTTCGGGTATTTTTGGCTTCAATTGCTCTTCTGGCAGTTGTTTATTTCACTGGCTTAAGAATGCCCTCCAGCCCCACTGTATGGACTGCATTTATTGGTATGGGCATTCTGAACAATGTTATTCCATTTACCTTGATTGTTTGGGGACAAACACATATTGCGAGTGGTTTGGCCTCGATATTAAACGCTACCACACCGCTGTTTACTGTTGTTGCTGCACATTTCCTGACAAGGGATGAGAAGATGTCCAAATTCAAAATTCTGGGAGTCCTCTTTGGCTTGGCAGGTGTTGCCATAATGATTGGCCATGAAGCATTTGGTGGACTTGGAGACAGTATCCTTGGGCAATTCGCTGTTTTGGGGGCAGCAATTTCATATTCTCTTGCAGGAATCTATGGTCGCCGCTTCAGACAGTTGCGGATAAAACCTGTCGTTACTGCAACAGGACAGGTAACAACATCAAGTCTGATTCTCATTCCGCTTGCAATATTTTATGATCGCCCCTTCACCCTGCCAATGCCTGGTGTTGAGATATGGATGGCAATCCTTGGGGTAGCGTTGTTCTCTACAGCACTTGCTTATATCCTTTATTTTCGCATACTATCAACTGCAGGAGCCACAAACGTTCTTCTTGTTACGCTACTCATACCTGTTAGCGCAATATTGCTTGGGACAGCAATTCTTGGCGAGCAACTTGAACTAAAGCATATGATCGGAATGGGGCTAATCAGTATTGGCTTGTTATCAATAGATGGTCGTGTGTTTCAGTTAGTTCGTGATAGATTTTGTAGTAAGGAGACTAAATTTTGAAATACCAATCGATAAGGTCTACAGATGGTTGATACAAAATTCAACTCAGATGATGCTAGATGGAAAGCAGTTGTCGATAACAATTCAATAGCCGATGGCACATTCTACTATGCAGTTATAACTACAGGTGTGTATTGTCGTCCAAGTTGTGCATCCAGGTTACCCAACCAGGCCAATGTAGAATTTTTTAAAACCTCTAACGCCGCTGAAACTGCAGGATATAGAGCATGTAAAAGGTGTAACCCCACAACTGATTCAAAAACTCTGGAAATCGAGAAGAAGATCATTCGTGCATGCAGGATTTTAGAGGAAAGCGAGATTTCTTTAAAACTGGATGAAATTGCAGAACGAGTGAACCTGAGTCCGTACCATTTTCACCGACTTTTTAAAAAAACAGTTGGTGTCACTCCAAAACAATACGCTTCGAGAAATCAATCACAGCGTTTTCAAAAGAGCCTCAAAACAAGTCCAACGATTACTGATGCAATATATTCAGCTGGATATGGTTCCAGCGCCAGTGCCTATGACAAAACGCAAGATCAACTGGCAATGAAGCCCAAAGAGTATCGTAAGGGAGCCACTGGAATAACCATAACCTATGGGCTTGCTCATTGTTTTCTAGGATGGGTGATTGTTGCTGCAACTGATCGAGGAATCTGTGCAATCGAGTTTGGTGACGATCCGGACATACTCCAAGACCTAGCTCAAGCCAGATTTCCAAAGGCTCAACTGAAAAAAGCCGATATAGGCTTTGATAGTCTCATCAAAAAAGTCGTTGAGTTCATCAAAGCCCCACAAGATAAATTTCAACTTCCTCTAGATATTCAAGGTACGGCTTTTCAACAACGGGTTTGGGATGTTTTGAGACAAATCAAACCTGGTAAGACAATGAGTTATTCTGATGTGGCAAATCGGATTGGCAACCCGAATGCTGTTCGTGCGGTAGCGTCCGCTTGTGCATTAAATAAGCTCGCAGTGGTTATCCCATGTCATCGGGTCATATCAAAAGATAGTAAGTTAGGTGATTACCGTTGGGGAGCAGAGCGTAAAAAAGAGTTACTCGAATCTGAAAAAGAAAACATTTAGCCAGGCTATTGAAGATTTATTAAAAAAGACTGTAAAATAGATGAGTTTGTCTTCTTCCTGAACCTTGTTCATATTTTCATCGCCGATCGTTTCAGATCAGGGGCAAGCGGGATTTACAACACTGAACTTGGATTAACCTCTGATTTTGGCAACAAGGCGGAACTTAAGGTCTCGAATTTATCTCGACACGAGCAGCGTTTTGTTAGCCATTTTTACACGCACCAAACGCTGCAAAACATGAATTTTTATGTAAAAGTTCGACATGATTGAAGCCTACCTTTCGTAGTAATTCCAGTTGATACGTAACAGGTCTTGGAGAGTCTTCTTTTTCAATGTATTTAAAGACCTCGTCTTTATAATCTGCCCCTCCATGAGATTCCAGGTAATCACCGTAACGCTTCCACATAAGGGACTGGACACGTTTAGTCTCATGAAAAACTAAATCGGTTATCCACACACTTCCACCAGGTGCGGTAAGGCTGTATATTTTATTAAATGCTGTCTCCCAATCTTGGTCGTCACGCAAATGGTGTAATACTGCTGCAGCGAAAATAACATCATACCTCTGTTCAGGAAGGTCAACTTCCCTGAAATCACCCTGAAATATTCTTACATTCCCTGTGGTCTCGGTCGAAACACGTTTTCTTGCCCTCACGAGCATTGGCAAGCTGAGGTCTACAAGGTCACAACTGAACCTTGATGTATTTTGGGCGAGTTTTAACGTGTTATTGCCTGCCCCACAGCCGATATCCAAAACATTCTGAACGTTATTGGTAAATTCGTAGGCAGCCTGTGTGATTAACTCCATTGCTAATGGAGCATCAATGGTTGCTGTTTGACCTGTTTCAAGATTAGAAAATCTTTCAACATCTTTGTCAAATCGCTCCCTTATTTCATTAACTGATGATTTTGAATTGAGTGTATTCATATTTTTCTGGCTAACGAACGCTGTTGAGCCGCGAGTATCGCAGGCATTGGGCAAGCTTGCTTGACCAGACGCTGAGAAGCGGAATCGGCTCCAACGTGATTGATATGTGGAGCGCGCAGCACATAACAGAGCAATCGCGTTGGAGGCACTCGACAGCGTATGAGTTGTGCGGCGAGCGTAGCGAGTCCACACCAATGACTCGTTGGGCTTTCTTATTCTGCAATATATACGCCCACTATTTCACCCATAAACATGGTGTGAAAATCTTTATTGGCTCCATGAAAATCGCTATCCACAGCTTGAGGATAGCATTCTGATTTCAAGTGGTCTGGAATAGATTCTTTCTCTTGTAACTGCGAATAAATAATTTTGCACTCAAGTGTCATTGGAAGTTCTTTGATCCCAGGGACATCAACATTATCACTTTCTACAAGAGTCAACTTCAACTCCTTCACTTTATCATGATCTTTACCACTTTTCGTCCCGCAGAACCCTAAAATTTTTCCTACCTCGGTTTCCATTGGGATATTTACCGTGAACTCTTTCTTTTCTTCCAGCATTTGGTGGGTAAAACGTCCGGTTCTGATGTAAGCTGTGAATATGAGCCTATTCCACTCAATACCAATCTGCCCCCATGAAATTGTCATACTGTTAACTTTATCGTTAACTTTGGTAGTTATCAGTATTCCCTTTTTAAGCTGTTTCAAAATATGATTCATATGATCATAAACGTCTATTTCTCTCTTCATACATACCTCTAGATTTTTTATTCGCTTTGTCTCAGCGGCAGTTAAAAGCAGAGTGTAGCGAAGCGAAACGCCGCTTTTAACTGCCTGCTGGATACTTTTGTGTACGGCCCGGCATGGGCGTGAACTCATGGGGTTAAAGTCCCCTGTAAGTGTTCCTGTGTTAGGGTTCAACCTAGCATGAATTACTAGCCGAAGGCAAGGGCGTTACCGCGAGGTAGAGTCTGAAGGAAGCCGGAGTGCAGGTAAGCGTAGACTCCGAACTTGTGAGCTGACGGACAGAAACGTCCACGGCAAAGTCCCTGGGTAAGGAGCATCTAAATGCCCGGTTGTTAGGGTGCAACATGTCAACGCCCTCGGAGTTTACGCTTACCTGGATCAGGGGATACGGAAAATGACGCGCTCGGAGTCTTCGCTTATCGGCGGCACCCAGAATGCCATGAAGGTCGTAGTTAGAGACTGTAACATTAAAAAAAAGTTTCTATTCATTCCCTTCGCCATGCCTTCGCAACTCATCTGCTTGAACGTGGTCTAAGCCTACGCTATATCCAAGAGCTTCTCGGCCATTCCAGCCCTAAAACCACTGCACGCTACACTCATTTAACTGGAGTCACAGAGCAAAACGGGACCAACACCATTAATGATCTGATCAACAGTCTCAATATTACTTTAAAGAAGGTGTGATCATGGAAATGGCAACTATTATAAATCAATATTACAACAATTTTTTAGCCAAATATGGTCAGAAGGCATTACCAAATCACCTTAAGACTTTAAATGCTATTCGGCGTTGTCGAACTGCTTGTTCCGGTGAGCTTTATGTTAAATGCCCGGAGTGCGATCACTCTGGATGGCGTCCCATGTCCTGTGGTAATCGACATTGCCCAAAATGTCAGAACCATGCAGCGAGTCAGTGGATAGATAAGTAGCAGCTGAAGCTATTGCCTGTGCTTTATTTTATGGTGACCTTTACCTTGCCGTCTGAGTTGAGGTCACTTGTATATCGCCATCAAAAAATAGCATATTCCCTTTTGTTTGACTGTGCTGCCAGCACTCTGAAAACGTTCGGAGTCTTCGCTTACCTGGTCTTAATCCGAAACATCTCGGTGCTAAAATAGGGACAACTATGGTACTGCATACCAACAGCAGAAGACTCAATTTCCATCCGCATATTCATGCAGTGGTCCCCGGTGGAGGCGTTGATAAGCGCAGTCGCTGCTGGAAAAGAGTAAAGGGGGACTACCTCTTCAATCACAAGGTATTAGCGGAGGTTTTCCGTGCACGATTCTTGGCTGGATTAAAAGAAGCTGGACTCTCTATTCCCAAGAAAAATCCGCAAAAATGGGCTGTCGACTGCACAGAAGCAGGTAAAGGTATTTCGGCGTTGAAATACCTATCTAANNTCTAAATGTTTATACCGTGGTGTGATAAGTGAAAAAAATATTGTTAAAAATAACAATGGTGTGATCACTTTCACGTATATTGGCAGCACCACAGGAAAAAAAGAATATCGAAGTCTGAAGGGGGAGGATCTTTTACAATTGGTAGTACAGCATGTACTGCCTCGCGGCTTCAGAAGAGTCAGAGACTATGGTTTTCTTCATGGTAATGCAAAAAAACTGCGCTCTCTCATTCAACTTATATTGCGTGTCCTAATCATGCCCATCACTTCCAGACCTCGACCGGCTTTCAAGTGTAGATGCTGTCTGGCCGATATGTTCATTCTTGGGTTCCGACGATATGACGAAAGGAGGCCAGGATGAGCTTTAAATCCTGGTAGACGCGCAACCTCATTTAAACAGGAGGACATAGCTCGTATGACATAATTTTTTTTGCGGCCATCACAGGTCAATAAACAGGTGCGCCCTGACACCAGTGCTCTCAATGACAAAATTTATTCCACCCATTCCAAATAAAGATATAATTCCTTATAATAGCTCGGGCTTGTTCAACCCGGGATAAGGTCATGGTTCGCTTCGCTCACAAGACATATCCTTAGTCGTTATGTCTTTATTCTGATGGTTTTTTTCAATGCACTGAGCCTGTAGTCAAGGATATGCGGCGACCTTTTCAATAAGTCAAGGAGGACTTGTGTGGCACCAGTTGGATGTCTCTTCCCTTGTTCCCATTGTCGTATTGAAGATGGGCTTACATTTAATAATTTGGCAAATACCGTTTGGCTCAAACTAAGATTTTCTCTGATTTCTTTAATCTGATTGGTTGTGAGCTGGACTTCAGGAATTGTAACTCCGAGAGAATTAAGTTCTTTTTCAGTAAAAGAAGTCTTTATGCCAGAATTGATAAAATCCTGGACAGTTTCACCTATTGCTTTTTTGATTGAATTTCTCATTCTGTTACCTCCAGATTAAACAATATTTGTTTTTTTGTGGAATCCGAGATTTGCTTGACGTCAAGAGCCAGTAGATCACTGCCTAATTTTTTGAAATATTGTGATTCTGCTTTATCAATATTGGATTTTCATTTTTGCCGAAGCCGTAGAGAAAAATTGCTTTCTCTTCTTTCTTGTATACGACAATTGTTCTGAATCCTGAACTTTTTTCTTTGCCTGCACGCTTTACACGAATTTTGAAAAGATTAGCACCTAACTCGGCAACTGATAGTCCTTTTTCTAAGTTATCAATGGCCTCAAGTAGATTAAGCTCGCTCAGATTTGCCTTTCTTGCCCACTTCATAAACCATTTCGTGCATAGTTTTCTCATAAAAAAACTATAACTCTTTGTGATACACTTTTCAAGTCTTCATCTAAGAATAGTGCTGTTTGGGGTGGGACATAACGTCGCAAATCACCGGCGCTAAAAAGCAGAGCGAGGTACGACCGCCGCTTTTTAGCGTCCGAGCGCATTTGCCTTGTTATATTTTTCGAAGCAACGGTTACTTATTTAACCAGATATAAAATGGATCTTTTGACTCAGACCAATTTTGCACACCATGATTTTTAATTTTTTTAACATTATTTTTAGGCATTTGCCCGCACCGGGGCTCTAATATGTCAAAATTATCGCATTCGTCTAATTCTGAACACTCCCAGCAACCTTCATAGTTATTGGAAACGCAGCACTCCATTATTTTGCAGGGATTTCCTGAGCAGCCACCGCCGACTCGACAGGGATTGTTACATTGTGTATTAGATAGTGCATTTAATACTTCGGTAAACTCTTTGTACTTTTTGAAATTTGCTCCAAATGGAGTTTTTTCTATCTCTGGGGTTTCTATTTCTGCATATTTATGGAATTCAATACGTTCGAGTTCATCTCTTAGTTGTCGGGCATATGTGTCATATTTGTTTTTGTAACGAATACAATCAGGGCAATAGATGCCACAATAAGCCGTCTTTTGTTTCGAATCCATTTCAACTCCAAATTTTAAAATATAACGGCTGGTATCAGCTGAAACAAGCAGGTTTGCCGATCAACGTGGCACACAGCAATTAGCTTGAATAACCGACTAAAATTATTTGAAAAACCGCGCTGCTTGTTTTCAGCTGAATACCTTTGTGTACGCCCGGCATGGGCGTGAACTAGTGGGGTTAAAGTCCCCTGTAAGTGTTCCATGTAACGTTGTGAAACGTAACAAAATTACTAACCGAAGGCAATGGTGTTACCGTGAGGTAGGGTCTGAAGGAAGCCGGAGTGTAGGTAAGCGTAGACTCCGAACTTGTGAGCTGGCGAACAGAAACATCCACGGCAAAGTCCCTGGGTAAGGAGCATTTATGCCCAACGTTTTTGTGGGTGCAACATGTCGACGCCCGAGGAACAGGGGATACGGTAAATGATGCGGCTACTCAAGGGAAGTTCACGTTCTTATCCGGGGCGACCTGTTTTCCATGCGGCACGATGATGTTTCCAGTGAAATTACCGGCAGGGCCACCGGCTTTCCCAATGTCCCGGCACAGATGAAGAAAGTCTCCGCTTCACCTGTGAGATACGAAACAAAGATGAGCAAACAGGAATATTATTGTGCAGCGTCATATGGGGAAATCTATGTGATGAGAGAACAGGAGTCAGCAGAGGCCATAGTAGCCCAATACCGGAAGTAATGTCCCGGACATGGTGAAGGGCCAAACATTAAGGAGAGAAATATGTTACCAAGACACCTCACACGTACTGTGAACCCGAACGGGGGAGTTGTGTATGGGCGTGTCGTGGAAGAACAGTTCTCAAATGATCAACTACTGGAACGTATAGTCTCAACTGAGAATATAAGACTGGCCTGGAAGCAGGTGCGTGCTAATAAAGGCGCATCTGGAATCGATGGGGTTACCTTCGAAGAATTTCCACTCACTTTCCGTGAGTGTTGGTCGGAAATACGTTCAGCTATTCTTGAAGGGATTTACCTATGGTGCCAAAACTCAGTTGGATTTTGCCATAATTTCACTTTTGGATAACAAATGTGCAACTTGCTCTGGTAAAGTTTGCTCTGTTATCAGTTTCCGAAATCCTGGCAGTAAACGATCAATTTCAACTGGAAGATCTGTAGAATCTGCTGTTGTTTCCGGTTTCAGATTAGCAAATAATTCTTCAAGATTATTCTTCCCGTTAAGAAGGATCTTCATATATTCATCATTGTCTAAATTCTTAACCAA
>JAWSVG010000100.1:0-21410 GCA_033852035.1 Desulfocapsaceae bacterium
TCCGGATGCAAGATATACTTTTGTGATTGTGTCGTTGTATTCGCCCTGAATTCAACTCAATACAGTGGAATTAACGGTTATAAGGCTGGGGGCTAGATCAAGAGTTCTGACTCTCAGCTTTTCGGCAAAGCACAGGTGGCATCATCGACCAAATATAAAATTGACCTATATGGAATTTTTCCGTGCAGTGAGAGACCGATCTCGCAAGTTTTGCTTGTCGAATAACCAGCATCGCACTCACAAACATGATCTTTCAGTCCATCAAGAGCGGCTTTGTTTAGCTCTGGGAAGTTAAAACCTCGATCCCCTGCAAAACCACAGCAATAAATATCTTCAGGCATTACCACATCTTTGGCACAACGCCTAGCCAGTTCTTCCAGTTTATTTTCAAGTCCCATTTTCCTTGTACTGCAGGTTGGGTGCAGGGCGACCTTCGCATCCTGCTGAGTGAACTGAAGCTTATCCATCAGGAAGAGAAGAACAAACTCAATGGGTTCATGAAGCTGCAGTCTCGAATCCACTGTACTTTTCATTCGATACAGGCAGGGACTGGTATCGCAGAGAATCGGAATATTACCGTTTTCAGAAACGCCTAACAGGGCATCGGAGAGCTGTTGAGATTTTTTATCGGCCAGGTCAAGAAAGCCTTTACTCTCAAAGGCCTGTCCACAGCACAAACCATCCATATTCGATGGGAATATTATTTCATACCCCGCCTTTTTGAGGAGTGACATCGTTTTTTCAGGCAGATCTTCCCGCTGTTTTTCTTCTCTGGCGGGACCACTCATGCATCTGCTGGCACAACTGGGGAAATAGACAACCTTGTTGGGGTTGCTCTGATTAATCTCCGGCTGTTTGATTTTTTCTACACCTCGAGGCATTTCCTTATTCCAGAGAGGAATGTTGTCAAGAGATCCAGTGCGGACAGCCTGTGAAGCTATTTCCAGAAACCGTGTACCAGTAATGCGGTGCAGGGTATCAACGCTATTAAGTGTAAGATTGATAGTTTTTGCCACAGGCCCAAAATTATCTCCCACCAGTCCAGCAACTTTGTGGGCCAAATTGCCGTGAGCTTCCTCGCGAAGTGCTTTTACCATCTTGCCGGTATCAATCCCCACAGGGCATCTGGTCGAGCAAAGACCGTCTGCTGCACAGGTGTCCATTGCCGGATACTGGTATTTTTTCATGAATTTCTTGATCGATTTTGGATCTTCATTTGCTTGCATCTTTCGACTGATTTCTCTACGCCCTGCAATACGCTGTCGGGGGGTAAAGGTTAACTCTTTTGAAGGACAAACAGGCTCACAGAATCCGCATTCAATACATTTGTCTGCAATCTCATGGGTTGCTGGAAGCGACTTCAAGTTTCGAATATGAGCTTCTGCATCCTGATTGAGAATAACTCCAGGGTTGAGGATCTGTGTCGGATCAAAGAGGTCTTTGAGCTCTTTCATCAAATTATACGCTGCAGTGCCCCACTCTTTCTCTACAAAGGGCGCCATATTCCGGCCGGTTCCATGTTCTGCTTTAAGAGAACCTGAATATTTATCCACCACGAGGTTTACAACTTCGTCCATAAACTTCTGATACCTGACGACCTCATCTTCTATGGAGAAATCCTGAGTAAAAACGAAGTGTAGATTGCCTTCGAGGGCGTGCCCGAAAATAATTGCCTCAGAGTAGTTGTATTTTTCAAACAGGTCCTGTAGATCAATTGCTGCTTCTGCCAGATGTTCTGTCGGAAAAGCGACATCTTCAATGATTACTGTTGTTCCGGTTTCACGCACAGCTCCCACAGCTGGAAAGAGACCTTTACGTATCTTCCAAAGTTTATTGAACTCTTCCGGAATATCCGAGAAGCGCAGCGGTTGGACAGTCTCAATTGCTGACAAAGCGTCTGTAATTTCAATTATCTGCTGATCAAGACCTTCCTTGGTCTCAGATCGTGTTTCAAGCAGCAAGGCAGTGGTACCCGGTGGTAAGGTTTTCAGATATTCAGGCATTCCTTCTTTATCTTCAACAGAAGCAAGACCGGCCCTGTCTATAAGTTCTGCAGCTGCAACAGATAAACCGCTCCGCAATATCGGGATCACGCTGCAGGCAGAATGCATATCATGAAAAAGAACGAGAGAACTTGCCTTATGTCGATGTTCAATTACGGTTTTGTAAACGACATCAGAAATAAACCCGAGAGTTCCCTCCGAACCAATCATGAGATGAGTCATGATATCAAAAGGATCGTCAAAGTCGACCAGGGCATTCAGGCTGTAGCCGGTAGTGTTTTTAATCTTAAACTTATATTTTATACGCTCTTCAAGTTCTTTATCTGAAAAAATCTGTGCTCTCAGGTCTGACAATTTTTCGAGTAAAGCAGCGTGGCTCCTGGAGAACTCAGCCTTGCTTTTGTCATCGGATGTGTCCACTATAGTGCCGTCGGCAAGGATAACTCGCATACTGTCGAGAGTCTGGTAGCTGTTTTGTTCAATTCCACAACACATACCACTCGCATTATTCGCCAGAATTCCACCGATTTTGGCGCAATCAATCGACGCCGGATCCGGTCCAATTTTCTTGTCAAATTCAGCAAGAAGTCTGTTTGCGTGACTTCCAATGATCCCAGGCTGGAGCTGGATTTTCTGAGCCTTGTCAAATATACGATAATTTGACCAGCCTTTACCCATTCGTATCAAAATAGAATCTGTAATAGACTGGCCTGAAAGGCTGGTACCTGCGGCACGAAAAGTCACTGGTAAATCTCTGGAGCTAGCCTCTTTGAGGATGAGCTGAACCTCTTTTTCACTCTCCACCTGAACCACTACTTTAGGAATGAGTCGATAAAAACTCGCGTCCGTTCCATATGCTGTGGTCTGGAGGGGATCAGTAATCACATTCTTTTGGGGAATAACTGTTTCAATTGATTGAACAAACTCTTCATAAAGCGCTGGTAACATACTTTTCCCTGTGGGTTGAATCTAAAATAAATATTTACGGTGGCATCGACCCTAGGAGCTTGTCCGAGACACCTACAAGGTGTCAACAATAATCATTAATGTAATATTAACCATAATTTTTGCCTCAATCGGTTGTTTTCTCTACCAGTACTATCATCATAGAAAAAATAAATCAGATACTCTTCATTTGAAAAATGAAAAGACGAATGCCCAAGAACAGTTAGAAGCAGTTCCCGGTAGCAATGGGCAAATAATAGGAAGATGATTACCATTGGCAGGCAGCTCGGTTGAATACACACATGCTGTCAACAACACGTTTAGCGGAGGGAGGAATGAATAGAGACAACACTCGTCTAGTGAAGAATATTTTTAAAGGGTACGGCAATTTTCCCAACAATTCGAACCTCCCTTTGGTGATTTTCCAAAACCCCTTCCAGGATGTCAATATATCCCCAGAGTATTTTGAGAAATGTTTTAGTAACCATGACTGGCCAGCGGCCTGGCGCAACGGTCTTTTCAATTTTCATCACTATCACTCCACTGCCCATGAAGTGCTTGGCGTCTATTCTGGCTGGATAAGAGCGTGCTTTGGCGGTCCTCAAGGGCAAATACTGGAAGCGAGAAAAGGAGATGTAATCATCATTCCTGCAGGAGTTGCACATTGCAACAAGGGACAATCTCCTGATTTTATGGCGGTTGGAGCCTATCCAGTCGGACAGACACAGGATATGAAGTATGGTAAACAGGAAGAGCGACCAGAGGTAGACCACAATATTTCCATGGTTTCCAGGCCATTAGCAGATCCCATTTTTGGAAAAGAAGGTCCACTTATGGAACTGTGGAATTGATTACCCGAATACTATCAGGAATAGCTATTAATGAAACCAGACAAAAAAAATAAAATATCCGGCCCAGATGCCTTCAACGCGCTGGGTGGACTTCAAGGTGTGCGAACTTTGGCAGACAATTTTTATGACACAATGACAAACGTATCTGAGGCCAAAAAGATACGGGATATGCATCCGGCTAATCTGACAGCAACCCAGGAGAACTTCACCCTTTTTATATGCGGCTGGCTCGGAGGGTCTCCTTTATATAAAGAAAAACACGGTCCAATAGATTTGACGAAACTACACGCTCTCCTTGACATAAATAAAGCCGAAAGAGATATGTGGCTTTCCTGCATGGCGCAAGCTCTTGACCAATTGGAGATAGCAGAAGGGGTGAAACATTATTTGCTAGAGCGTTTCCAACAACCAGCTGGAAAAATTTGTAATTGGTGCCAGAAGCAGTTTTTGCAGTCCCAGGGTGCCGGATCGCCAGGGAGTATAATCAGTCATTAATAAACTCAGTCAGCTTTTCTGACAGTGCCGACAGACCGGCTGCGGAGCAGCGAATCTCTTCGCTTTTATCTTTTACAGACAGGGACCCTCTTACGGGCTGTCTCAAAATATGATTGGCCCGCCCTCACACTTTCTTTGGCTATTAGTACCTTACTCCGTAAAAGATGTAACAAAAAACAAGCAAATACGGATTCGGTTTTATATTATACGGTTATAACCACTCACAAGGTACTTACTTACCGTTTACCGGTGTTGGAGGGCAACTGGCGGGTAGAAATTCATGAAAGTGGTGAATGTTATCAACTACACTTATCATATGGTTGATGCCGGAATGAGTTGCACTGTTATGTTAAATTGACTTTCGATATCGAATAAAGTGAGTTAAATAAAGTATTGACTCATTAACCAACATTTTTTTACATCTGGAGATCACATTATGCTTAAACTTGGAGAAAAGGGAGTTATTCCTCAAAACTCGGAAGACTGTTATGCAATTGCACCTCATATTCCCTGTGGGTTTGTAACACCTGAATTACTTAGAAAGATCGCAGACGTTTCAGAAAAATACAACGCGAAATCTCTAAAGATTACCGGTGCGGCCCGTATTGCCATCGTTGGCTTGAAAGAAGCAGATATTGACTCGGCCTGGGAAGATCTCGACCTTGACAAAGGTGCTGCTGTCGGATTGTGCGTTCGATCAATTCGAACCTGTCCAGGAACATCATTTTGCAAACTTGGCAAACAGGATTCCGTTGGAGTTGCCATGAAAATGGATAAAAAATATCATGCCTATAAGTTGCCGGGTAAATTTAAAATGGCTGTATCCGGATGTAAATTAAGCTGTTCTGAATCCTGGGTACGCGATATTGGGCTTATTGGAGACAGAGACGGCTGGATTCTTACCATAGGAGGCAACGTAGGATCTCAACCTCGGATCGGGAAGGAATTGGTCAGTGGCCTTGATGATGAAGCCGCACTCAAGGCAGTTGATGATGTTGTCACATATTATAAAGAAAACGCAAAAGGAAGCGAACGACTCGGAAAGATGATTGAAAGAGTCGGCCTTGACCCCTTTCAAGAAGCTATTAAAAGTTAATTTTTGATTTCTTTATAAGACTTTTTGCCGTGCGCTTGGTAGTAGCATTATCCTATTGAAATAGGTACGGCAATCATAAATCAAAGCAGACGTTGAGCAACGAGAGTCCGCTCTTGCAACCTCAAATCACCTTCCTTTGAACCCGATGAATCTCAAGCCTCGCTTTGTTGTGCTTACAGCATTGCTGTTTATCGTTTCTGCAATTGCAGTTTCATGGTCAGTGCGCACCCTGGCTGAAGGGATCATTGAACAATGGGCACCTCGTTTCATCATCAAACAAGCACTATACGATAAAAATCGTACCCTGCAGCCGATTCTGCGTGAATTGGCTCTGGCCCGCCAGTTAGCCTCTTCATCATTTATCAAAGAATGGGCACGTGATTCTGAGAATCCGGCGTTAACCAGCAATGCTTTCTCTGAACTGGAAAATTACCGTCAGAATTTTCAGGATGGTAGTTATTTTGTAGCTTTTTTAAGCAATGGACATTACTTCCACAACAACGCCCAGAATGAATTCTCAGGCAATGAATTTCGTTATATCCTTGATCCAAAGCAAGAATCAGATAGCTGGTTTTACCGTTTAATCGAACAGAAACGTGATATTCATATAAACGTCAACCCCGATGTAAAACTCGGTATCACCAAACTCTGGATTGATGTTTTGGTTCGAGACGGAGAAGATATTCTTGGTATTGTTGGCACAGGACTGGATCTGACCTCTTTTTTGAACAGTGTGGTAAAGGAAACCGACCAGGGCATCACCAGTTTATTCGTTGATCATTCAGGGGCTATTCAACTTCATCGAGATAAAACATTGATTGATTTCAGCTCTATAAGCAAAGAGAAAGGAGCTAGAAAAACCATTGATCTCATCTTCATGGAGGAAGACGATAGAGAATCAATTCATCGGGCGATGAAAGAGGTCGAAACCCGGAAAAAGCATGTCGCCAGCGCTTTTGTCAATGTACTCGGTCAACGACAACTTGTGGGTATCGTCTACCTTCCTGAAATTGACTGGTATGAAATTACTTTAATTGACCTACAGGCCATATTACCACTCTCCCATTTTTCAACCATAATATTAGCCCATATTGTAACCCTTTTAACTGCCTTGGGTCTGTTTTACTTCGCGATAAACCGGCTTGTACTCACTCCTATCAGTCAACTCGATCAGGCCATGCAACTCATCGAAAAAGGTAAGAACCCGAGTGGACAGATTCAACATAGCGGTGACGATGAAGTAGGTCGACTGATACACCGCTTTATGCAAATGGCTCAAACCATTCTCAACTCTCGCCGTGAGCTTGAGCAAAAAATACAGGACAGAACTGCAGACCTTGAACGCCTGGCTCAAATTGACCCGTTAACAGAACTGTATAACCGACGGGGTATGACAGCACGATTGGAAGAAAAAATTCATCGTGCACATCGCGAGAACCGCGAGATAGGTTTACTGTGGCTAGACATTGACTGGTTCAAAGAAATCAACGACACAATGGGGCACGCTGCTGGCGATAACGCTCTTACCATGGTGGCTGAAAGAATTAAAGACACCATCAGATCATACGATCTTGCAGCTCGCTGGGGAGGAGACGAGTTCCTTATTCTCTTGCAACCTGCGGACGAAAAGACACTTGCTCAACTTGCTGAACGGCTTCGCTCTGCAATTGCAAACAACCCAATAAATACTATTTCGATCACTGTCAGTATCGGCGGCTGCCTTTCCAGAGATGGAGAGCAAATAGGCAGTTTATTACAGAACGCTGATCAGGCACTGTATGAAGCCAAGGCCCAGGGACGTAATCGTTTTTGTGCATATACTGCTACCTGAATGTATCAATCATTTCAGGGTGGGATCAAGTTTATCCCTCGTCCAGTCCCCCAGTATACTCATTGAAAGTGTTGTTAAGAAAATTGTCATTGCAGGGATTATCACAAGCCACCAAGCTGTCAAAATGTGATCTCTGCCAAAACCTACGAGATTACCGAGGCTTGTATTCGGCGGCTGAATACCAAGGCCCAGAAAGCTGAGTGATGTTTCCAACATGATTAACTTGGGAAAATTCAAAGTCATGTTAACCAGCAGGGTATTACCAACATTGGGAAGAATATGTCGCAGGTAAATCCTGATGGGAGATGCTCCGAAAGTTTTTGCGGCAATAACATATCCCTGTTCTTGAGCCGAAAGAGCAAGACCCCTGGCGAACCTGGCATACATTTCCCAGCCATACATCCCCATTACCCCGATAAAAAGGAAAATATTATTTTCAAAAAAAGCAATTACAGCAAGTGCAAGGATCATATAGGGTAAACTTGCTTGAAAGTCGACAAGCATCATTACTGTCTCATCAACCACACCGCGGAAGTGGGCTGCGACAAATCCGATTGTTGAACCGATCACCGCACATATCAACGTTCCGAGTATTGCCACAAGGAGGCTCAATCGTATCGAATAAAAAAGCCGACTCAGATTGTCTCTGCCCATAGCATCGGTTCCAAAAATGTGGGATACATTCCCGCCATCCATCCACGCAGGAGGAAGAAGCCTCGCTATAAGATCCATTTCTTGAAAATCATAGGGTGCGATCAGCGGTGCAGTAAATCCAATAAAAAGCATTGCAAGAAGCCAGAAGGCAGCAATCCCGACGAGCAATCCTTTACCCCGATACCCTTCTGGACTTGTCGTTATTCTTTTGTTTTTGGTGATAGTATCCTGCATAGCTATGCCTCACTTTTTTCAATACTAATTCGTGGATCAAGCCATCCATAGAGCAGATCAACAGTAAAGTTCGCAATAACCATTGTGCAGCTTACACAGAGTACAATTACTTGAACTACGTTGTAATCGCGGTGTTTTACAGAGTAAATTAGAAGTCTGCCAACACCAGGCCAGCTAAAAATAGTTTCTGTAATAACGGCTCCGGCAATAATGAGCCCTACCCAAAACCCCATGATTGTTACAACTGGTATAGCTGCATTCGGCAGGGCATGACGTCTTACGGCCTGCTTCCAGGAAAGCCCTTTGGCCAGAGCTGTCTTCATATAAGGCTGATAAAGAACCTCAAGCATCGCAGATCGGGTGAAGCGGGCAAAGACCGCGGATTCTATTATTGTCATCGTCATAACAGGCAAAATATAATGAGCCCAGCTACCACTTCCTGTTGATGGGAGCCATCCAAGTTGTATTGAGAAAAGAAGAATAAGAAGTATTGCCAGCACAAAAGTGGGGCTGCTGTATCCGGCCACGGCAAATATCATTATCAGGCGATCCTTACTGGTGTTATGGAAAAGAGATGCAACCAAGCCGAAAGAAACCCCTATTGTAAAGACGAGAGCAGTTGATATTCCCATTAAGGTAAGCGTATTGAACAATCTTGAAACAACCGATGTAACGGCACTTGTCCCCTCAAGAATCGAGAGCCCCAGGTCTCCGTGAAGAGCATTTTTTATAAAATTAGCATATTGAACACCTACAGAATCATCCAGCCCCCATTTTGCGTGGAAAGCTTCAACCGCTTCAGGACTCGCCTCAACACCTAGAACGGATACTGTTGGATCACCGGAAAGCCGTAATATTATAAAAACAAATGTTGTTACTAACCAGACTGTGAGCATGGCTCGAAGTAATTTTCTAATAATATAGGCGCTATTCATCGAACCTTCCTTGTGTTAGGGTAAAGCATGCCGCTCTTCTTCCGTCAAAAAGGGTAGTGAGTTCAGGCTCTTTTATTGAACAATCAGGCTGAGCGACAGGGCATCTTGGGTGAAACCTGCACCCTGATGGAGGATTCTGCAAACTTGGAATCTCCCCCTCCAGAATAGTCACTTCCCTTTTGATCCGTGGATCAGGAATCGGAATTGCGTTTATCAGTGCTTTTGTATAAGGATGAAGGGGATTATTAAATAATAATTCATTATCCCCATACTCGACAATATTACCCATATACATGACTGCTGTACTGTCGCAGAGATGTCGTACCATGGAAAGGTCATGGCTGATAAAAAGAAGTGTGATATTTCTTTCGTCTCTGATCTTCATAAAAAGATTAACAACCTGAGACTGTATTGAAACATCAAGTGCAGATATGGGTTCATCACAGATGAGGAAGTCGGGATCCAGAATCAATGCCCTGGCAATAACAACCCTCTGTCGCTGGCCTCCTGAAAGTTGATGAGGATACATTTTTCCGTGACTCTCTTTCAAACCAACAGATTCAAGAACTGAAACAGATTTTTTGTAATACTCTTTTATATCTCTTCCATAATGAATAATAAGCGGCTCATATATCTGCTCAATAACAGGAATACGAGGATTGAGCGCCCCCATGGGATCTTGAAATATATACTGAATATTACGTCTAGTTTTTTTCTCCTCGTCCCCTTTGAGGCTGTTAAGTTCTCTTCCATTGTAGACAATAGAACCTGCAGTAGGGGCGTGAATATTCATGATAAGTTTGGCAACGGTTGATTTTCCGCATCCTGACTCACCAACCAGTCCCAAGGATTCTCCCTTTTTAATAGAAAGGTCTATCCCATTAATCACATGAATATATGATTTACGCTGCCATGGCATTTTGATCTTTTTTAATAGAAATTTTTTCTCTAGCTCTTTTACGACCAAAAGATCATTAGTTTTCGTTTTAATCGCTATTCCCAAACCAACTTCTCCTTTACGGGATTAGAGCAAAAGAAATGTCTCGCTCCTTCAACAACCCTCGGAGGAGAGATGTCGCAACATTCTCTTGCTACTTTTATGCATCGATCGCAAAATGGACATCCCTGTGGCAGGTCTTCAGGAGAAGGGACAACCCCGTCAATAGTGACAAGCTGTTTTACCTTTTTATCGATTCTTGGTTTTGAGGAGAGAAGACCAAATGTGTAAGGGTGGCGCGGTTCAACCAAAACTTGATCTACAGAACCGTATTCCATTACTCTACCACCATACATAACAACAGTGTTGTCGCAGGTTTCTGCTATAACACCAAGATCATGGGTGACAAGAATTATTGCCATATTTCTTTCTTCACACAATTTTTTCAGCAATCTCAAGATTTGAGCCTGGATGGTCACATCAAGTGCAGTTGTCGGCTCGTCCGCTATAAGAAGCCGAGGGTTTCCTGCAAGCATAATTGCAATCATAATCCTCTGGTTTTGACCTCCGGAGAGTTGATGAGGGAAATCCTCCATCTTTCTTTCCGGGTCGGGAATACCAACCTCGTTTAGTAACTTGATTGCCGCTGTTTCTATTTTTAACACAGAACTTTTTGTTGAGCCTTTTTCAAGTACAAGCGCTTCTCGCAACTGGCTGCCGACAGTCTGAACAGGATTTAAAAAACTCTGGGCATCCTGAAATATCATGGCAATTTCTCTTCCTCGGATTGCAACAATTTCCTGCTCTGGGCAGCTCAGCATATCTTTTCCGTCAAACAGGACTTCACCCTCGGTCCAGCCTCGATCACCGAGAAGTCTGATTATCGAATAGCAGGTAACACTTTTCCCGCTTCCTGACTCTCCGACAAGACCCAATATTTCACCGGCATGAACATCTAAAGTAATGCCGCGAACCACAGGTTTCCCTTCATGAGCCCCGTTAAAGCCCACGAAAAGGTTTTTTATTTCGAGCAAAGGTTTATCATTTTGCAGAGTGCGCATAATGTGATTCCTGGTGCACTGCTTCAGTTCTCAGTGCTTATTTTTTTCTTTTTGTTGATTGCAATAAGTGTCAGGTATTCAAAGACAATATTTGAGGCCAGACATGATGTATGTCGGACAAATCCAGATTGGGAAGCACCTCAACAATATCAAATCCAATAAAATGAAGCCCGGCAAGTCCTCGTATGAGTTGGGGGCCTCTCTTGAAGGAAAACCCGGTATAAGAGCCCCCGTACCAGGTGCATAGACATGGGCGGTGGATCAGGCCGTATTTTTTCGAAGAACCTTGTAGCTGCAAAAACAGCTACAAGGTAATAACATCTTATTGAACAATTTCTAGATTCCCTGCTCTGAAATCCATTAAAGACAAGACGGAAGCCTGCCACTTGACTTTTTCACTTTTTGCAAAAAATACAGGGAGAAGATAAAGATAGGTTCCTGGAGGATCCTGATTCTCTGTAATTTCAAGCATTTGAGCGACAGCTTTTTTTCTTGCAACTGGGTCAGATCCGTTCAAGGTTTCAAAGAGTTTGTTGAAATCATCATTTTGCCACATGTTATGGACCTGAAACCATCCGTCGGGCCCATACAATCGTCCTATTTGTGAAAGAGGATCTGCAAAAATGGCTGTTGCTGACCAATTTATAATGCCGCGTCCTTCTGCCACCTCATCTGTCTCAATTTGACTCCAGTTTTCCTTAAGCTCAAGCTTTACATTGAGACCTACAGCCGCCCACATTTGCTGAAGGATCTGTGCAGTAAGTACTTCTCCTGTATAATAATCTACCATATATCGGTAACTGATCTCTTCCCCTTTGTAACCAGCCTCTTTCAAAAGTTGTTTAGCTTTTTCAGGATTATAACCTACTGGTTTAAACTCATTAACATACATTTCTCCAAAGTTTTTCATCTGAATACCGTTTGGTATTTCAGATATTCCTTTAAAAATTGACTTATTAATAAGTTCTCTGTCTATAGAATAATTAAGCGCCAGCCGGACTCTCGGATCTTTTAAAACAGGTGATGCTACTTCATCATAAATGAGAAGCCTTACATTGTTTATCGGCCCTCCTGTGACCTCAAAACCTTTTGCTTTTTCAATAGTTGCGAATTGATCAGGCAGGATTTCGGTGATAATGTCGTAATCTCCGGCAAGAAGTCCCATGATCCTTGGTGCCATTTCAGGTACTACAAAATATTGTAGTTCATCGACCGGGGCTTTTGCTCCATAGTAGTCAGCAAATTTTTTAAACTTCATGTATTCATCTGGCTTATACTCAGCAACAGAATAAGGGCCAAAACCAACAGGGTGAATCATCCATTCTTCCCAACTTTTTTTAGCCTTATACGAATCACCACAAATGATTGATGATGTGTCATAAGTAAATCTGAGAAGTAGAAGTGGATCAGACTCATTTTTTGTAAATCTTACCGAATATTTATCCATCTTTTCGATGGAAGCAAAAAGACCTGTAAACTGTTTTAATGCAGCATATCCTGGGTCTTCTGGAACTTGTGCTCTTCCGATTCCAAATGAGACCAAGACATCATCCGCGTCAAAAGGGATTCCTGCATGAGACACAACATCTTTTCTTAAAGTAAATTCGATTGTTTTAGAATCGATCTGCTTCCAGCTTTCTGCAAGTCTTGGAATAATTGTGCCATCTGCATCAACATCGATAAGTGTCTCGTGAATATTTTTCATAACTCGCGAAGACACATTGTCACTACTGGCAACTGAATCTAAAAACATAGGATTTTTGGTCACTGCAATTTTTAGAACTTTTGCCTTTTCACCTCCTGTAGACATCGATGCAGAAATAAAAATAATTAATAAAGCAAACAATAACTTCTTCATTTTTCCCCCTTTCTGGGTGATAGGTGACAGATAGTCGATTTCTCAGGAAACCCTAAGAAGATAGCGTAACAAAAAACTATCTGATTCAACAATGGTGAATTATTATATAAAGCAGTATTTATTTATACTTTATCAAAGACTTACGGTCTTTTTATGGGAATTTTTATTGGTACTACCCTCCCCTACTTAACGAACATATTAACTCATTTTGTTTTGTATGATGATAGACTGCTTTTTTCTTTGAATACGTAACGCGCAGCAATTACTTCCTGTACATTAGAATGAAATGCCGCAGAAAACCTGACTGGATACTGATTTTAAATAATCCTTAATGCATCCAGTAATTACTTGAAATGAAAGAGAATCACAGGTGAATGACATCGCTGACGGTGTCATATTTGACTAGTTTACCATTCAAATATGATAAATATTTACAAATGTACAATTTAAATAACTTACACCGTGACTAGAGTAATTGCCACTAGATTACCTGGGAATACGTCTTCAGCTTCGCTGCCTCGCATCTCCGGTGGATTAGTCAATTGCAAAATTAGGGGATACAAAAAATCAGTGCTGACTATGGCATCCTCTACTACAATCACTGATCAAAGACCAAGATATCAATAGCCTGGAAAGACAATCGTTTATGAATGAGTCTGTTGATTTACTAAGCGTTTGGACAGGTAAGCGACGACTCCGAAAGGCCATTCTCGGAGGTAAGAGCAACGAAAAGTTAGGGTAAGAGTGCCTTTTATAGACAGGCACTCTTTAGTACCTTATACCCGTTGAGCGAGTACTGAAAAGAGTCCCGACTAATTTCCCGTTTATCGGGGTTAGGGAGTACTGACTGCAGGACGAGGACGTGAGGCTCACAATTTATTTTGTTTTTTCAACCTTGTATCCAGCTCCCTTCCAAGCATATATGCCACCAGGATGACGAAATACGTTTGTATAGCCCATTTTTACTGCCCAGAGGGCGCCGTTGTGGCTCCGAGTACATTTGACAAAGCCACAGTATATAATAATTTTCCTTTCTTTATCGGAGCCGAGAAGCTTTGTAAACTCTTCCTTGCTTTTGCCTGCTGTTTCATTGGTATCCCATACCTTCATTTCTGGAATAGGAAACAAAAACTGTTTGGCTGAAGGGATATGACCTTTTTTGTAACTTGCCTCGTAGGGCATGGTATCAACTACCAATACATCCTCGCCCAATTGTAACAATTCCTGCAAAGCTGATGTACTAATAACGTCATATCCGCCATAGGTAACCTCTTTTACCAGTTTTATGGCACCTGTCTCTTTCTCCAACTCGTCCTTGAATTTAGAGCCAAAACCAAAACAGTTAGAGGCAGTAAGAACGAGAGCTACAATAATTACTCCAATCTTTTTCATCTCCATTTTCTTCATCTCCTTGATTATTATTTTGCTATTTTTGACGTACAATTAATTGGTATCTCTGAAACCAAAGTACGAATAATAAAAACATCGCCAGAAGTACATCTCTCGCTAAGGCGAACTTCAGTCCATTAAAGGCGGTGTATTCAGGATCATCAGAGCCAAAACAGCCACAATCAATGTCATACCCCATCCAGATGGCATAGCCGAGAACCGCCATAAAGAATAAAAGCAATCCTAGGCTTGAATAAACTGCAATTTTTTTCTTGATAAAAAGGCCTGTTGCAATTACAAGCTCCAACAGTGGAAGGAGTACCGCCACTGCGACCACAAGAACATCGGGTACCAATCCATAAGCCTCAACAGTTCTTGAAAACTCATTAATATCGAATAGTTTTGGAACAGCGGCGTACACGAAAATGAGGCCAACACACCACCTTGTCGCAACCTCAAAAATTGACAAGACTCCCATTGCTGTTTTTGTAGGAAAAATATTTCCAGAACTATTCATTACATATTCCTTCCATTCACTTTTAAGGCATTACCGCAAAACACCGGTCAAACAAACGATCGTCTCAAAATGAAGTATTTCTACGACCATGTCCAATAGTTTATGCCGATCCGTGCACCATAACTGATTGGTTATTCAAATAAAAACTAGAAGGCCCTCTAGCATCAGAGGTCGTTACAGTGAAGTGAGAAGACAATCCGTGCTGAGGGGTAAACTTGTAATGGCTCTATGTAATGGCTCTATTAACCCAGAATAGGTCAAGGCCAGGTAATGTGTTTCTTATCGTCCTCGGTCCAGCTCTACTTCTAAAACATTTTGTTGGGAATACTGGCTGAACTCTATATTTTAATGGCTGTCACTAAAAAGGCTGAATACTCTTTTCTGTCCCAAGTAAAGTAGTGTGTTTTTGCAAAATTGATCCGCCCGAATGAATTCGTTGTCAACATTTCTTTCAGATTGCCCCGATTAAACCCGCAATGAAAGACCCCTAACGTGTCTTCGGAGTGAAAACTTCCGTCTTCTTCATCAATATCGACCAAAGCAATATGAGAACCTGGTCGCAAATGCTCAGCAAACGTTCGAATTAATTTTTTCGTATCTTTGACGTGGTGCATCGCAAAGGCGCTCATTATTAAATCAAATTTTTCATCAATGGGAGTAGTCAGTAAATCCTGGCATACAGCGTTTACATTTATTGAAAGTTCGGCCTTTGCAACAAGTTTTTCCAGCATGGATTCGGAAATATCTACTGCCGTAATCTTTTGAACCACTGGAGCGACGTGTGAGCAAAGAAGCCCTGTACCAGCCCCAAAATCCATCACATGCATCTGGTCATGAAAAGGAATCTCCTGCAATATCATTTTCCCAATCGCTGCAACCTCATTATTCCAATCTTCTGAATCATATTTTTCTGCTTTTTCTCTAAACAAATCTTTCACAATTGCCACCTACCAATTAGAATTTGTATAAATAATTTTTACCCTATTATCTAACCCCGATAAACGGGAATTAAGTCGGGATAAGTACCTTCACAAAATTATTTTCTTCCATAAAAACGCAGAAAATAATTTACAAGGTACTAAATTTTGCATACGCAAAGTAGCGAAAAACAGAAACAAAGAAACCAAATGAAACGTCAATTAAAGAAAAATCTGCATCGCTCAAAATGTTTTCAGGGTGATTCCCAATCCATCCTGATGAGAGCTTCCCTTGACCACCAGGAAGGACGATTGGATGAGGCTGAAAGAGGTTATCGTGAAGTTTTGAGGAGAACACCAGATTGGGGGCAGGTACTGAATGCTCTTGGGACTGTTTACCTGGATAAGATGCAATTGGACAAAGCTAAAAAGGCATTTACAAAAGCAGCGTGCCTAAAACCTTATAATATCTCAGCGTGCTATAACCTTGCCGTGCTCAAACAGCGGGAAAACGATCACAAGGAAGCCATTGTTCTCTACAAGACGATGTTAGAAGCACAGCCTGATTATGGTCAGGCATGGAACAATCTAGGGGTCGCCTATAGAGAGACTATGAAGCCAGGCGAGGCTTTATCCTGTCTCCAGAAAGCAGTTGAGTTCGCTCCTGAAATGGCCGAAGCGTGGAACAATCTGGGGGTGACCCAGGATGAATTCAATATGGTTGAGAATTCTTTAACATCATACAAAACAGCAATTGGACTTCGGCCGGAGTATGCTTCTGCCCACTTCAATCTCGGGATAGCTCTGCAAAAAATAAAACGGTTTCAAGAGGCAGAAGAACATTATAAAAAGGTGCTTGAGATAAAACCAGGTGATGAGGCCTCAAAATTCATGCTCCAAAGCCTCGGGGCGATCACTGCAACTCCTGATGCTGCACCGGTGGAACACGTACGGAGGATATTTGATCAGTGTGCTGCTACGTTTGAAAAAACCCTGGTGAGAGATCTGGAGTACAGGACTCCTGAGCTTCTTTTTAAGTCGGTTTGTCCATATTTATTTAAAGAAATGAATATCCTGGACCTTGGCTGTGGAACTGGCCTTGGCGCTCAACTCTATCGTCCATTTGCAAAGGAACTCACAGGAGTAGATGTTTCATCAAAAATGGTTGAAAAGGCAGAAGAAAAGAATATCTACGACTCACTTGAGGTCTTTGACGTACTGCAAGACTGGGATTTTCCAATAAAGTTTGACCTGATTTATAGTTCTGATGTCTTTGTATACTTTGGTAACCTCGCTCCAGTCATCAGGTCCATATCTTCTGCTGTTGCAGACAAGGGTATAATAGCTTTTTCCGTGGAAAATCTAACGGATACGGATAGTAGCAACAACTATTGTCTCTTCCCCACTGGCCGCTACGCACATTCCCACCACTATATTATCAACTGCCTCAAACAATATGGCTTTGAAGTGTTGGTGGTCACCGAGTCCGATATCAGAAAGCAATCAGGCAATCAGGTGAAAGGATTACTATTTGTTGCTAAAAAAACAATCGTTCCTGGAACTTCTCCATGTAATTTCTAACCCCGATAAACGGGAAATAGGTCGGGATTAGTACCTTATGAAAGGTGTTCCTTAAAAAAGGATATAGTTCGGTCCCAGGCTATTTTTGCCTGTTCTTTATTATAGCGAGGTGTCGAATTGTTATGGAAGCCATGGCGCGTTCCTTCGTAGTTATACATGACAAATTTTTTGTTATTAGCCTCCAGAGCTTTTCGGTATTCTTCCTGGGTAGCATTTACCCTCGGATCGTCAGCAGCATATTGCATCATAAGAGGTGCTTGAATATTTGTGACCTCACCTGTTGGTGGAGCAACACCGTAAAACGGAACCCCCGCTTTCAGTTCTGAACCTATGGTAACTGAAAGTTTATTAACAACCCCACCTCCATAGCAAAAGCCAGTGGCCCCCAACGTACCGTTGGCTAATTCGTGATTTTTCAAAAACTTGGCGCTGTTCAGCATGTCTGTAAACAGCTTATCTTTGTCCAACGATTTCTGCATAGCTTTGCCATCATCGTCATTCCCGGGATATCCACCTATCGGTGCCAATCCATCCGGTGCCAGGGCTAAGAATCCTTCAATTGCAGCACGGCGGGCTACATCTTCTATATAGGGATTCAATCCTCTGTTTTCATGAACGACCAAAACAGCCGGAAAAGGACCTTCACCTGCAGGCTTGACCAGGTATCCACGCATCTTCCCCGAACTCCCGCCAGGAGAATCATACTCTACGTACGTGGCTTTTATACGTTCATCTGTAAATGAAACCATCTGCGCTTTCGCATAGCGAGGTAGGAGCGCTTCCGCCATTGCAACGGCAGAACCACTCATTACAACAAGTACTGAAGCTCTATTGAGGAACTCCCGCCTTGTCATTACGGTGTGACAGTATTCATCATATAAATCATACACCTGGGGATCGATATAATTTCCAGCCATCAAATACCTCCATCTAGAAAGCTATGGTTATTTGAGAATTGGCAAGGCTAGCTGAAACCACTCTGCCCTGGTAAAGAGGTAATCACCAGCTGACAAAACTGCAAGTGAGTACCTTGCGAGTGCTCATAACCATATACTATCGTATCTTGTATTATTTTCAGATACTACTTTTGGCCTATAACAAAAAAATGCTTTTCCAGCTTATTCGATATCTGTATATGATGTAAGCCTGCTTTCTCCATCTGATTACCTACTTTTTCGGCTACACACCGAATGTGCGTAGGCGGCCCCTCTGCCATATCCTGCTTTTTCCAGTCTACTACCAGAACCTTTCCTCCGACTTTCAGAATCCTGACTGCTTCTTCCAGTGTCTGGTTTGGGTTCTCCAGTTCATGGTGAAGGTTGATCATGAAGATGAGATCGGCAATCTCATTTTCTAGAGGCACACTGGCTTCCCCGGTCTTCACTGGATATATTGACGGATAGTCAGGTACTATTTTTTCCTCTATCCAGTCAAGCATTGTGGTTGAAATGTCACAGGCGTAAACGGTATCAGGCTCAGCCTGTTCCAGAAAAGCGATACTGAACAATGCGGTGCCAGCACCTATGTCAACAAAAACATTTGATTGTGCAAGTTCAAGTTTGTCCAGGATGTACGCCGCAGGAATATCCTTTAATCTATTTGAATTGTTTAATTTTTTTAATTTCTTAGGGTCAAATTTCTTTTCGTTCACAAGTACTCCTCATTCCTCACATCAAGATGGAGGTTGGATAATAAACGGTCTGTTGTGGCACAGCAGCCACAATGTACAACAAGTTATACCTACACCAATCTGAATATAACCAAGATTCGTTACAAGTGTACCAGGCCAAAGGGTGACCAGTTGCATGCCCATGCTTCCCAGGAACATCGCAAAAAAATTAATAAGCGCTGAGGCGGACCCTGAATCCTCCTCCTGTTGTTCCAGCATCAAATGGGTACCTGGAACTCGAACTGTGATTACCGCCATTGTAACCGGTCCCACCGACAAGGCGAGCAACCAGGGAGAGATATGACCAAAAATGGAAACAACTATTCCGCAAACAGCTATCAGAATAAAGCACCAGGTAATAATCAATTTCGTTTCGACAAACCTGCTCATCCACATATAAACCATAGGCCCTACCATGGCACACGTGGCGTTAAATGCAAAAAAAAGACTAAACTGTCCCTCTGTAAGGTCAAACCCGTCGATATAGATATAGGAAGCAGAGGCCAGAAAAGCCATGAGAGCAACCGGTGCCAGGGAGAAAATCAGCAGCAAGGATGAAAATCCTCGATTTTTTAAGACAACAAAAAGTCTGTACCAGGAACCAATTACCGAGCCTGTAAATTTCCCAGAGATGGTTTCCTGAAAAATCATCCCTCTCAACAGTGCTGTAGTTCCAATTGCGGCCAGCATAAGAAAGATCGCTCGCCAGGAAGTGTATTTCAGCAAAAGTGCGCCAAGAACCGGTGCAACCATAGGAGCAATAATCACCATGGACATGATCGTGGCCATAACCTTTTCCCGTTCACGACCACTGTAGATATCCTTCACAATGGCAGTAGCAACAACTGTCCCTGCACTCCCTCCTAATGCTTGCACGATTCTGCCAGCGATAAGCTGTTCCACATTCTGGCTGAATGCGCAAAATACGCTAGCAAATACATATATCGTCAACCCAGATAGAAGAATGGGCTTTCTGCCGAATTTTTCACTCAGTGGTCCCCAGAACAATAACCCCACTGAGAAAAACAAAAAAAACATGCTCAACGTCATGTTTACCTGAGTCCGGGTGGTATCAAGTGCCTCTACCATCTGTGGTAGTGCAGGAAGGTAGAGTACTGTAGAAAGAGGGGGAAATGCACTGATCAAAGCAAGAAATGCTAGTGCTCCTTTTCTTTTCGGTAAGTTCTGATTGTTAGTCAATGTTATTTCCCCTTTTTGGATTTAGAACAGCAAAAGACTGTCAATCACCCTATCCAATTATTACGATTAGTCAATGCCCGAACGTACAACTAACTTAGAAGGCTGTCAGGCTCATCATCCACCACAGTTTCTATATAATCCCATCGTTGAAACGAAGTAAGTGAGAAAGACTGTACAGGTCGATCAGGAGGAGTCAAAACAGAAGTGACCTCAATTTCGAACAGAATCTGAGGCTGAATTAAAGATGGCTGTCTGGGATCTACGCATCGCTTACCAAACACAATTCCATAAAAAATCGAGAGTATCAAAACCGGTAAAGGCAAAAGGAATGATAATCTGTCTACGTTAAAAAAATCTCCAGTACAAATGTCGCGCTAAAATCGATACACCATATTGACGTTGAAAAATTGTATATAATTTGAAGAATACTCCCCCGATCAGTTCACCTCGTAGGGGGTTATCCACAGCACTCTGATTGATCGCAGCATCCCCTGCATCCAGGGAAGTGTAAGCGGCACCGATAGTAAGATCTTCGTTCAGATCACACTGATTTCCCGTGGCATAGCGCCATTGCTGATCAAGAGGCATGTCGGGGGTTCGACCAGAAGTGCTCACAGGTGATTCATCATGTGCACCCCAGCGAAAAATAGCCACTTCTGGGTAAAACGATATTGCAGACCTCGTGAAATAGGTCCCCAAATGGCTTGATTTTTTGGACACCTTTCAGGATGGACTACCTCCAACTTCTATAACCAGCCATTTGTCCGATGGAAGCCGTGCGCCAAGGGAAGTTAATTTGCGACAAAGTTGTTCCTGGGCTGCGCGGCGTTTGGGTTGTTACATTGGCTCCAGGCGAACTCTGACTTCACTCTTGCTGGATTTCACCCAGCCATGGCAATTCGTAATGGCATAAAACAAATCTACTACTTCATTCTACTGGTCAAAAGACTGGCCCAACCATTCGACTATCTGCTTACGCGCATTCCACACTGAACTCGTTACAAAATCAAATAGATTTTTCCCTTCATTGTCTATTGTTTTATAGGATTCATAGTCCTCTAATCCTGAGACATCTACTTTTTCTGGTAGCTCATGTTTTTTTGTCTTATTGTTTCAACCTCAGCTTCACGATCTGCGATTTCTACTTTGAGTTTCTCTTTAACGCTATTCTGGCTGGCCGTTCCATCTTTATTTAAAGCGCTCTTCGCCTTTGATAATTTCTTGTATAATTTACTAA
>JAWSVG010000101.1:0-26434 GCA_033852035.1 Desulfocapsaceae bacterium
GTGTTATACAAAGTCGGGTATGTTGCGGTGAATCAATGTTTCAGGAGACAAGACATGGTGAGAAAGAGACCACGGGTTGAACCAATTAAGAGTGATGTGCCCATTTACCCGATAAGTGTGGCTGCAAAACTGCTTGACGTGCATCCTCGTACTCTGCGAATCTACGAGGACGAGGGGCTGATTAAACCGGTGCGTAGTGGTAATAGGCGATTGTATTCGGCAAACGATATCCAATGGGTAGGATGTCTCAGGAAAATGATTCATGATGATGGTATATCCATACCGGGTATAAAAAAACTTCTGCGTTATGCCACCTGTTACGAGATTGCAGACTGCCCAGAAAAAATACACTGCACCTGTGATGCCGTTGTGGACCGGGCCATCCCTAAAAGCCTTCGTATCGCAGGCAGTGAAGTGGCAGAGAAGAGGGCAAAAGAAAAAGATCGAATTGTCCGAGCAAAAGAATTGGAAACAATGGAAAAAATCAAACCCAAAGACAGAAAGGTGCGCTGAGAAAGTTGCTGCTATCTGTATGGTGTTTCTGGTGTCATCGGGCGGTCTCGTTTTTTAACGAGGCCGGCCGTTGACGTTTTTCGTTGGCAAAAGATTTCAGGTGGCTGTCCAAGAAGGCGTATTATCATTTTTCACTCTTCACAAATCTTCCCTTTGCTGTGCATGGATTTGGCAAGATAGAGAAAGGGAGTGTCAATTCCGGCAACAACCCATTTCAAAACATAGGTGGTGACCATTATCTGGAAGAATTCATTTTGGGGTAGTAGTCCCCAGAAAGCGATAAATGTGAAGATAACTGAGTCCACGAGCTGGCTCACCATTGTACTGGCGTTATTTCTAAGCCAGATAAATCTTGTTTCAGGAAAACGTTTTTTCCAGAATGAGTACGCTGCAATATCATGGAATTGGGAAACAGCGTAAGCAATAAGTGAAGCTAGGGCAATTCGCGGAAGGATGGCAAAAATGGTTTTAAGGCTATCCTGAACAAAGTCGAATTGGTTCGGTTTAAACTGCAGGGCAATGTTCATGATAACTACCGTTGCGGTGAGAGAGAAAAAACCAATAAACACAGCTTTCTGTGCAGATTTTTTGTCATAATTTTCTGAGAGAATGTCAGTCACCAGAAAAGAAGAGGCATAGGTGATGTTGCCGAGTGTGACGCCGATCGTCAGGAGGTCGACCATCTTAAGAACCTGGATATTAGCGAGAATTGTGGCGATGGGAACCCAGATATAAAGACCCGTTTTTCCAAAAAAACGGTAGGCAATGAGAATTGCAGAAAAGTTTGCCAGGAGTAGGAGAAGCCAAAGAAGTTCATTTGGCATTGAGGTGAGTGTAAATGCGGTTATGGTCATAGAAAACCTCTAAAAGTAATCCTGGCGGAGCAGGAGGCAGGCGACTGATGTCGCTACAAATTGAGGCTACTGCAAATTATTAAACCAGTGATGCCGCACAAAAACGGTTTTGATAAGGCGGGTAGCCGTGACCGCCGTTTACTATTGTCAGAAACAGTCCGGCACCATAGCAGATGCGAGATGCAGGTTCAAGAATATTGATGGGGTTGAAGAAAAAAACAGGGAGCGAGGAAGAGGCAACGGAAAAAAACGTTACGTGAGAGAGGAAGTGTTGTGCTGAGAGCTCCTCCCTTTTTTTGTTACTGATGTTAGCCCGAAATTCTCATCAGTGCAGGCGGCGTCAAGTCAAAAGTTTTTGGCCAAAATACTGTAGGAGTTGGCGCCGCATGGGCTTAGATTTGCTGAACATTGTGTAAATTGGAGTTTTGCCTCAACAGGGCCGAAAATCAAACAGCTACTTGCCTGCGGTCAAACTGACACAATGTTCATGAGAAATTCGGGTTAGTGTTTAAAATAGACCTTGTGGAACTCGTCGGCTGCAGCACGTAGCTTTTCAACATTGGCAAGATCAGTGGTCTGTTTGCATTTCATGCTGAAAATCAGAAGCTTATGAAGAGCGGCCAGTTTTTTGTCATAGTCAGGAGCATCAAATTTAATTCGTTGGGTCATAAAATACTGCGTCACTATTTCCTGTAGCATTTCAGCATGCTTTTCTTTATTACTGACCCATCTGACAAGCTGGTTAGCGTTGTCATTACTTTTCTCCAGGTCATTGATCATGTTCATCGATTTTTCAATAGTCTTGGTGTGCTCAAGAATCAGATTCATGCGCGTGGCGTCGTCATAAATGCCGCAGGGGATTTCGCAATGAGCGGATGCATTGCTAAGAAACAACCAAGAAGAAATGAGTAGTGCCAACAGCGTAAATGCGATTTTTTTCATAAACTGTCCTCTTTGTTTAATTGAAGGTCTACCACCATATGGTAAATCTCAGAGACTTCCTACACCTAACTACAACTCATAGATGAGTCTGTTGATTTACCAAGTGTTTTGTTTGAGATCAGGCAAGCGCAGACTCCGAGGCATTCGGAAAAAACAACCACAGACATATAGTTGATATCGGAGTCGCTGCTTACCTCCGAGGATTGTTTTTTTCGAATGACGCCGATATTGGGCAAAAAAACAGTAAATCAGCGGGCTCATAAATGACTATATGTCACTGCTACTTTTTGTCAATGAGTGCAGTTTGAAGAGAGCGTAAAAAAGAAAGTGGGTTGTTACGTAGTGCCAATTGGCGAGTCACTTATCTGATATTTCTCAATCTTTCTGCGGAGGGTATCTTTGGAAATACCAAGCTCCCTGCAGGTCTGCATCTTTTTCCATTTGTTCCTTTCAAGAGACAGTTGGATAGCCTTTTTTTCTATCATCTCAAGTGACAGCCCTTCATGAGCAGCAAGAAGCGGTGATTCCATGATCTGTCCCCTGGTGGCAAATGCTTCGGGGAGGTGTTCTTTCTGGATGAAGCCTCCAGAGCAGAGAATAAAAGCGTATTCAATAATATTTTCAAGCTCTCGGATATTTCCTGGATAATTATATTTCATCAAGAGGGCAATTACCTCATCACTGATTCCAAAAATATCCTTTTGCTTTTCAGCTCTAAATTTTGTAACGAAGTGATCAACTAAGAGAGGAATGTCTTCAATTCTTTTTCGGAGCGGTGGCAGTAGAATATTTACCACATTGAGTCTGTAGTAAAGATCGTTCCTGAAAAGGCCTCTGTTTACGAGGTCTAACAACTCCCTGTTTGTTGCAGTTATAATCCGGACATCTGCTTTAATTGAGGTGTTGGAACCCAAGGGTTCGTAGGTTCTGTTTTGTAGAACGCGCAACAGTTTTACCTGAAGAGATTGTGGAATGTCGCCAATTTCGTCAAGAAATATGGTGCCTCCCTCAGCTGCTGCAAATCGACCCAGTTTGTCTTTTCTAGCATCTGTGAATGCCCCGGCCTTGTAGCCAAAAAGTTCAGATTCCAGAAGCGTGTCAGGAAGTGCTCCGCAGTTTACCACGACAAAAGGTTGGTCGTGTCTCGTGGAGGCGTTAAAGATTGCGTTGGCAACAAGCTCCTTACCTGTACCGCTTTCTCCAAGGATTAAAATATTGCTCTCACTTCGTGAAATCTCAGGCATAATCTGAAATATGCGTTGCATGGAAGGGCTTTTACTGACAATTTCATCGAAAGTGTACTTTTGGGTCAACTGCAGGCGTAGGCTCTTCTCGACGCTCAGATCCCTGAAGGTCTCAACGCCTCCAAGAACATTGCCGTCGTGGTCTACAAGGGGGGCCGCACTGATGCTGACCGAAACCTCTTTGCCGCTCTTGTTCTTTATCACTATCGATCGGTTACTGACTGGCCGGCCTGTATACAGACTCTCTGCAACAGCACAATTTTTTCCGCAGATGGACGAACAAAATACGTCGCTGCAATATTGTCCGATGGCCTGTGCTCTGGTCCAGCCGGTAATAAGTTCGGCCGAGTAATTAAATGAAGTAAGGCGCCAGTCGCGGTCAACTGTGAAGACACCATCAGCAACAGAATCGAGGATGAGAGCTTTTTGAAGACGATTTGTGTTGTCTCGAAAAGATTCGACCCCCCCAAGAATAATACCGTTGTGACCGAGAAAAGGTGCCGCACTAACGCTTACCGGTATTGAATAGCCATCTTTGCCGATAATGAATATCTCATGATCAACAATACTTTTTTTGCTGGTCATGCAGCTGCTTAATGGACAACTGCTGACATTGTTGCTTCCTAACAGTACTTCTGAGCATTTTTTACCAAGGACCTCTGCTTCTTTCCAGCCGGTTATTTTCTCGGCAGCTGTGTTGAAAGAAGTCAGTTTCCCGTCCGGGTCGACTGTGAAGACCCCATCGGCCACGGCGGCCAGAACTTTCTCGTAGCGAAATGTCGTGGTGATATCGGTGAACGTTTCCACGCCTCCAATGACGTTATTATTGGTATCAAGGAGAGGGGCTGCGCTCAATTTTACCGGGATCGATTTACCGTTTTTCCCTTCGATGTAAGCCATCCGGTCGGATACGGTGTTTTTGGTGTGAATACAATCGGAAATTGCGCAGTCGGATCGACAGATGTTGGCTTTGAAAATATCCTTGCAGCGTGTTCCGAGAACTTCTTCTTCACTGTAGCCTGTGATCTTTTCGGCAGCACTGTTAAAGCTGGTTATCTGCCAGAGTTTATCGACAGTGAAAACTCCCTCTGCAATACTGTTGAGTGCGAGGCGGCTGGCTGCAAGTGGCTCTGTCAGATCGGCAAAGCCGATAATGGCTCCAACTATTGCCCCTGATTTTCCTGGGATGGTGATGACCCGCAGTCGTACTGCATTTTCTTCACCAGTGGTCGGGTTACTGAGAGTAAGTTCGATATTGCTGCTTTCTTTTTTTTTGGTGAGCGGAACAATGTGGGAGCAGATGGATTGAAAGCGAGGGTCGTTGTAGAAGACCTCTTTGCAGTGTTTACCTATAAGATCTTTGCTGTCAAGATTGAGGATGAGGGCTGCTTTTTGATTGAAAGCGGTGACAATCCAGTCCTCATCCACTGTTATATAGCCGCTTGCGAAATGTTCCGACTCGATTGTGTTTGCAACCATTGTATTGGCCTCTGTAGGGGAGATAGAAACTGAATTTTAGTAGTTTTTCATTATATTCTTGAATTCGCATTGCGGCAAGTACTACTATGTGTTTATAATTGTTGGGTAAGGTTCGAAAGATAAGCTGGTTTGGTGATATTGTGATGAATGATAGTTTCGGAAATTGCCATGAAAAAAGATTGCCCACCGTTATCCTCATCCACCTCTCTGCCAGCTGAATCTCTGCTGCTCGGTGGGGATTCCCCCCCAAATATCGGTGGAAAGATCTTCCACTCTCTTCAAGACCCTTCACTCGTTGTTACCCTCGAAGGGAAAATTCTGACAATCAATACAGCTCTTTTAGAAGCCACTCAAAAAGAAGAAAAGGACGTTGTTGGAAAAGGTATTTGTGAAATTATTCACGGAGGCCGCTGGCCGCATATTAAGTGTCCGCTGGAAGAGTTCCTGCTCACCTGGACCTCCAGGGTGGAGGATAGTATTCTGCCGGGATTGAATGGTGACTACAGCATGACTATAGCCCCGGTCAAGGAAACCGGGAGCGATAGAAAACTCATTCTTATTATCGCGAGAAAGTTAACCCCAGGTGAAGTCAAGAGAGTTGACTCGATCCGCACGGCTCAGTTGGCTGCTATTGGCGAGCTGGCCGCAGGCGTTGCTCATGAGGTGAATAATCCAATTAATGGTATAATCAACTTCGCCCAACTGCTTCTTGATGACAGTGCAGAGGATACTGAACAGGCAATGATCCTCAAGAAAATTGTGCAGGAAGGGGAACGGATAGCAGCTATAACATATAACCTGCTGTCTTTTGCCAGGGAGAATGAAAACGAACTGACTCTGGTTGATCTTAATGAAGTGATATATGACAGTATATCACTTGTTCAGCACCAACTCAAGAACGATGGCATAGCGATTACAACAGATCTGTTTCAGCCCTCATGTTTGATTCGGGGGAACCATTTGCAATTTATGCAGGTGGTGCTCAACCTGGTGAGTAACAGCAAGTTTGCCCTGAATGAAAGATATAAAGATGGCAATGCTCAGAAGCTCATAGATGTATCCTGCCAGCCAGTAGCAATAGACGGCATCAAGTATTTTCGCCTTGTCATACGTGACGAAGGTACCGGAATTCCACAGGGGATTTTGGGGAAATTATTTGAACCTTTTTTTACCAGCAAACAGGCAGGGCAAGGGTCTGGGCTCGGTCTTAGTATCAGCTACGGGATAGTTAAGAATCACAACGGAACACTGCGAGTCGATTCTAAGCTTCACAAATATACAGAAATGATAATTGAACTTCCTGCAGCGGAGATGTAATGCAGATTCAAATGCAGGATATTCATATTCTTATAGTTGATGATGAGGAGAGTCTGAGGATAACCTTTGAGATGTTTCTCAAAAGGGAGGGGTATGGTCGCGTCACCACGGTGGCAAGTATGGAAGAGGCCCTCCTGGCTATCAATGAGGAACACTTTGACCTGATAATAAGCGACATTGTCCTTGAGGGTGCTAAAGGAACCGAGTTGCTGAAGTATATCAACCAGACGGGTGTGCAGTGCCCGGTGATTCTCATTACCGGATTTCCCAATATCGATACAGCCTCTGATGCCGTGCGATACGGTGCATTTGACTATATTCCTAAACCAGTGAACAAGGAAACATTGCTGCGATTTGTTCGCCAGGCATTGAAACACTGGGAGCTTGAGCAGGAAAAAAATCGTCTGCAGAAAGAGAATGAGAAATTCAGGCGATATTTAGAGATGATATTCAGCTCCGTCAGTGATGCCATTATCACCGTCAATGAAAAGATGGAGATCGTTCAGCTCAATAACACTGCTGGGCAATGGTTTGGCGAAAGCAGAAATGCTCAATACAAACATCTCAAAGATCTGCCTGGTGAAATGGGGCATGCCTGTTTTCTAGATGCAACAAAGGTCGTTAACAAAAATGAAATCGTACGTGATCATAATGTCGAAGGTTATAAACCTGATGGATCTATGAGAATGGTCAGCCTCAACGCTGCCCCAATTATGGATTCCAGTGAAGAGTTCACCGGGGCCGTTATTGTCATGCGCGATATCACGCCCAGTTTGCCGGAGCTTCATCGAGCAAAAAGGTCATCCTTTCACGGCTTTATTGGTGTGAGTAACGTCATGCAGGATATCTACCAGATGATTGAGAATGTAGGAAAGGTAGATACGGCAGTTCTAATAACAGGTGAATCGGGAACAGGAAAGGAATTTGCGGGAGAAGCACTTCACGCCGAAAGCAGGCGGGCTAAACAGCACCTGGTGAAGGTTGATTGTGCTGCTATGCCTGAGGATCTCCTGGAAAGTGAACTTTTTGGGCATAAAAAAGGTGCGTTTACCGGGGCTGACAGAGATAGGATCGGAAGGATTCAACGAGCCGATAAAGGAACGCTGTTTCTTGATGAAATTGGTGACATCTCGTTTCGGATGCAACTGAGGTTATTACGCTTTCTTCAGGAAAAAACCTTTAGCCCGGTAGGGCAGGACACCTTTGCTAAAGTGGATGTACGTATAATTGCAGCAACAAATGTTAATCTAAGAAAAAAGGTTCAGGATGGGTTTTTCAGGGAAGATCTCTACTATCGACTGAAAGTGGTAGAAGTTTTGCTTCCGCCGCTTCGCCAGCGGGCGGACTGTATTCCACTGCTGGTTCACCATTTTCTTGAAATATTTCGAGAAACACTGAGCAAAGAAATATACAGTGTTACAGACCAGGCGATGGAAATTTTACAAGCCTATTTGTGGCCTGGCAATGTACGGGAGTTACGGCATGTGATTGAGCGGGCCTGTGTACTCTGCAATGACAAAGTACTTACCAAGGAACACCTTGCAGATGAAATTGTCTTCCAGGTGCCCGAAAAAAACGATATTCGTGTGATCCCCGAAAAGATACAAGCAGTTGAGCCAGGAAAAAACTCGAAACAGAGGGCTTTTGAGCATCTTGTCAGCGAAGAAGAACAGATTATTGAAGCGATCTGGGTGACTGGTGGGAATAAGGCAAAAGCCGCTAAGATTTTAGGAATAGATAGAAGCACATTGTATAGAAAAATGAAGAAATATAATATGTGACCTACATTTTGAAATGACAAATCATTTTTTCTCGATTTTGCGTATGCAAGATTGAGGTGTGTGTCGAGTCTTTTCTTATGTGCGCTCCTGAGCACAAACTATGGTTACTGTGGCAAAAGTGTTGCATATGCGTTGCAGAAATATCGCGATCACTGCGGCGCAACGTATATGCAACACTTTTGCCACAGGTTGTTTTTGGGTGAATATTTTGGAAAACATATTAGATATCAGTATGTTATTTGGTATTGCATGCTGTCGTGTGATTGTTGGTGAGCTCTGAAAAAAGTGTAGTGATTGTTGCAGAAATTAGTTGGCTACAGTAAATGATGTATATATTCAGTGTGTTGAGTGTGAATGTTCACAATGTAGTAGTGTTTGGCATGAAAGGTGCAATAGTTGAGGCAGAGGAAACGCAGCGCCCGCAACGCAAATTGCGGGGAACAATGATTCCAGCCTTGGAGATTGCAAATGAAAACTCAAAGAACAGCAATTAAAACCAGAAACGCAGTCCGCAGTGAGAGCAAAGTTGATGAGCAAGTATATACGGTCGGTCTTGCAGTGCTCGGACTTTCATCGTGTGCCATTGGCCTTTGGGCTGCAGCAAGTCTGGTGGGTGGTATGATTGCCAGCGGCGGCCCTGTTGCACTGATTGCAGGTTGGTTTGGTGCGGTTGTGGGTTAGATTCTGCGAAATGCTTAGCCTGAGGGCTTGAGGAGTTTTTATAAAATGGATAATACTACACAAATTCAACGAAAAGCAGGAACTAAGCTGGCTGAAAAGAGCGACGTTTCAACCGAAATATCCAAAGTAACCATTTCAGTTGTTGCAATTTTTGGTGTTGCCGTGGGAGTATGGAGTCTGGCTTGTATAGTCGGTGGTCTGGCTGCCAGCGGTGGCCCTTTAGCATTGGTTGGTGCTTGGATGAAAGCCGTTACCGGGATGTGAAAAACGATTGATCCCAGGATATTGAGAGCGATTCCGACACAGAGTTCCATATGCATTAAAGAATAGCTCCTAGGAGCTTGTCCGAGAATAGGAATTTTGGTTAAAATCGAGAAATTTTCACAAAATAAGCAAAGCCATATGTATGATATCGAAGTCTACGCTATCTGCGAGTATTATTTTTTGACAATTCCGACGAGTTTGGGCAAAAGGCCATTCTCGGACAACCTCCTAGCTGCTCTTTAGTGCTAAGTAGCACAAAGAGGGAGTTTCTTTTACGTAATTTTCATTCAGGAATGAAATGGCTCTGCTTGTCAGGAATCTCTTTATTTATAGTGTTGTGATCTTCGGCGTTTTTATGGTCGGATTCTTTGTAAGACTAGAGAATCGTTTGCCGGAGAAAGATTATTCCTCCTTTATTCAGCATTTGAATGAGAAGACCATTGCTGAACTCGAATTTACTGGAAATACTGCCAGAGTAACCCTTGACTCTGGCCTTCGATATTCCGCGCACGTACCTGATACTGCTGCGTTCATCAATAACCATTCCAACTCCGCCAGGCGGATTCTTTTCAAGAGAGATTATAGCCTCTATTATTTCCAAGGAGCCATATTTTTCTTCACAATTACTCTGGCTCTGATCGTTTGGTTCTCTCTGCTGGCCAACAAGAGTAAAGAAGCCGAATCAAAGTTTGCCAGTGACAAACTCATCTCCCCCAATAAAACTAAAGAAGCAGTTACTTTTGGAAATGTCGCAGGTGTTCCCGAGGCAAAAGAAGAACTTGAAGAAGTTGTTTCTTTTCTGAAAAGCCCCGGGCAGTTCAGTAAAATAGGTGCTTCGATGCCAAGAGGTTTGCTTTTACAGGGGCCTCCCGGAACAGGGAAAACACTATTGGCCAGGGCGGTTGCCGGAGAGGCAGGGGTTCCTTTTTACAGCTTCAGTGGCTCAGACTTTGTAGAAATGTTTGTTGGTGTTGGTGCATCAAGGGTGCGGGATCTTTTCCAGGAAGCCAAGAAAAATACGCCCTGTATTGTCTTCATAGATGAAATTGATGCTGTCGGCAGCAGTAGAGCGGCTGCTCCCTCAGACGGTCAGGATGAAAGAGGCCAGACGCTCAATGCACTGCTGGTTGAAATGGATGGTTTTAGTTCTACCGATAATATAATTGTCATTGCTGCAACAAATCGACCAGATATTCTCGACTCCGCTCTCAGCAGACCAGGCCGTTTCGACCGACGCATTACACTGTTGCCTCCCGATGTGCGGGGACGGGTGAAAATTCTCGAAGTGCATTGCAAAAAAGTCCCTCTGGAGGGGGAAGTTGACTTAGAAGAGATCGCCACGATGACAGCTGGTTTTACCGGTGCAGAACTTGCGAATCTTGTCAACGAGGCTGCCCTACTTGCCGGTCGGGATCAGTGTGACGCTATAAGTAAAGACCACTTCGATCAGGCCCGGGATCGTGTCATGCTCGGTGTTGAGAGAAAAGGAGTGATTCTTACAAATAACGACAAACTGGTTCTCGCCTACCACGAGGCAGGCCACGCTATTGTTGCCAAAATGCTACCCAATTCCGACCCCATTCATAAGATAACTATCATACCTCGGGGCAGGGCTCTTGGGCAAACCCAGCAATTGCACTTAGGGGATCGCACAGCCTATAGTAAAGAGTATTTGACCAACAGAATTACCACGCTGCTTGGCGGGCGCGCTGCAGAGAAAATCATTTTCAACAGTAGGACAACAAGAACCGAGATTGACTTGCTCCAGGCAACTGAAATCGCAGTGAAAATGGTTTGCCGCTGGGGCATGAGCGAGGCGTTGGGCCCCCAGGCATATGCTATTGGTGAGAATAGTTTCCTTACCGACGAAACGACGAGAAGGTTCATTGTCAGTGACGACACTGCACGACTTATAGACCGAGAAGTAAAAGCACTGCTGTCTACCTGCTATAACAAGGCGATGGAGATTCTGAAGAGCGAAAGGCTTTTTCTAGAGACTCTTTCAGAGATGCTTTTTCAAGTAGAGACCCTGGACAGTGAGGAGTTTGACATTATTTACCAATGCGCAATCACCCAAAAAGCAGAAAAGGATGGTACTCTGGTGAAACAGTCAGAATGTGCCGTCTGTCCGGCGAAGAACAACTGCCTTGAATACGACGGATCCTGATAATGTACTCCCTTAAAAGACTCGTCTGGCTGGCATTTTTGATAGTCGGCGTCATGCTTGGGGGGATTGTGGTACTGGGAGCATACCAGTGGAAGCTGACCAGCCAGTACACAGATATTATTGACCTCAATGAACGTGCACTGTTCCATTTCATGACAATCCGCGAAACGATTACTGAGGCATTAATTGAAGGACAATTCGAGCCATCAAACCGTGTGATCAAAGACATAGAAATGCTCAACTCTGAGCTTACTCACCTTAAAGAAAACAAGGTTGTATCACCAGAGCTAAAGTTTGCCCTTGCGGATAAAATAGACCTTGCCGGGCTTGCAATATTGTTGAGGCAGGTCAAGGGTGATCCCGGGCAGATCGAAAAACGAAAACTGTTGCAAAAACGCTTACGCACTATTTCTGATTATCTTATTCAATATGATCGCATTATTGCTGGCCAGGCAAGGGCGAGAATAGTCAACTTCCAAAAGGTAGTGATTGGTGCCCTGGGTCTGATTATTAGTCTCACCAGCTTTTCCTTGATACTTCTTTATCAAAACACCGTTTCTCCTCTACTCAAATTATCCAAATACCTGCAAACAGAAGACGAGCTACCTACAGTATTCGAACTGGGGACGCCTGCTGTCAAAGAAGTAGCTGATCTCGCTTCTTCCATAGAATTACTGGCAGAAAAAGCTGTTTTGGCACAGGAAAATCTGCCGGATAGCAATGGTTCTAAAAATCTTCTTGCCGATGCAATAAATGAAACGACCAATCAGCTTAACGGCATCATTAATTATGCCCAGCTTCTGCACGATTCTACAGACTCTGATGAAGAGGATGATGAACGGGCGCTGATGCTGCAGAAGATAATTGAGAATGGCGTGAATATCGCTGGAGAGTGGCAGAAACTTAAATAGTAGGAGGAACTATGACAGAAAAACAACCTGATGTGAATGGTCCGCAGGGAGCATCGGAGGCAGACAGTCTCACCTGGCAGGAGAAAATTGGTTTGTCAGCAAAGACGCCGATCGGCCTTTTGGGCATCGGACTGACAACCATCTGTATCACAATGACAATTCTTGGTTTGCTTGGGCATATTACAGGTCTGATCGAGAATCCCTATGCGGCAATAGTGACCTTTCTCGTTTTTCCTTCAGGTGCCCTTCTGGGCTTGGTTCTCATCCCGCTGTCAGGTTATTTTCGTCGGAAAAAATGGTTTAGAAACAACATTAACAAACCGAATCTCATTATAGATTTCGGTAAAAAGACTCACCGAAAAGGAGTTATTCTTTTTCTTGTTTTATCAGTTGTCAACATGGTTATTTTCTCTCTTGTTGTATATGAGGCCTATCACTTTACTGAATCTGATTTCTTTTGCGGGGCTATTTGTCACACCGTGATGGATCCAGAGTATACTGCATATCAGCGTTCACCACATGCTAAAGTCGGTTGCGTATCCTGTCATATTGGTTCCGGTGCAGAGTGGTATGTGAAAGCAAAACTTTCTGGGCTTCGACAGGTAAAGGCCGTGATTGATGGGAAATTCAACAGACCCATTCCTGCGCCAGTTGAGCATCTTCGTCCGGCTCAAGATACATGTGAAGAGTGCCACTGGCCTGAAAAATTTCATGGCAAGAAAGTAAAGCAGTTTGTTAGTTTTACCAACGATGATCAGGAAAATGCTGAGCTTCAGGAGATTGCTTTGCATATAGGTGGGCGTAATCCGCTTACTGACACGTTCGAAGGGATACATTGGCATGTCAGCAATAACGTTAGAGTTGAGTATGAATCTTTGGATCAAAAAAGGACTTCCATCGGTCGGATAAAAGTCACTAAACCTTCTGGGGTAACGGAAGAGTATACACTGGATGGCGAGCCACCAGCAGATGGTGTTACGGCTAACTGGCGCACAATGGATTGCGTCGACTGTCATAACAGGCCGACCCATGTCTATGATTCTCTGGAAGAGAGGGTCGATCTCGGGCTTTATAGTAAAAAGATAGATTCAGCCATAGAAGGGATTCGTGAAGACAGTCTGGTAGTGCTGCAAAAGGAATACTCATCTCGTGCCCAAGCGAAGGAGCAGATAGTTGAAAATCTGCTGCACCTGCAGGCCGAGCGGCATGGACCTGACTTTGTGGCGGATAATGAGCAAAATCTTATACAATCGGGCGTCTATCTTCTTGATGCCTATATGGCGAATGTCTGGCCGAAGATGGCGGTAACCTGGGGGACGTATAAAGGTCATAATGGTCATCAGGATGAAGATGCCGGATTTGGTTGTTTCCGCTGCCATGATGACGAGCATCAAACCTCTTTTGGGAAAACTATTTCCCAAAGTTGTGATCTCTGTCACGATGAACCGTAAACACTGATAGAGGGTACTCATCCCGACTTATTTCCCGTTTATCGGGGTGAGGTAGTATTGTAGATAAAGCCAAGACTGTCGTGAGGCAGTCTCGGAAAGCCGTGGATCTCAAAGAGGTTTTTCTGTGTTGTCTTCTTCCGAGGTCAGTGAGTTGGTTTGGCGGCGGAGGTATTGAATTACTTCACGATCCAGAGGGAATTGGCCCGGCCAGGATTTTGCTTCAGGTTGTATGACTGATAGTTCCTCTTTTTCTATAGCGACGGAGAGTCCAAATGGGGTCGACACCTCAACAGTGCTCTTGCCTGCGACCTTATGGGAGCCGTCCAGGGATAGGGCTGCGGTGCCCGAGTGAATAATCAACTTTCGATTGGCCAGCCTCTCTTTCCGATGTGGTGAGCAGACACTGCGGCAAAAACCGCACACTGTATAATAGAACCAATCTGGATTGAAAACAGCTTCTCTATAATTACTGAAGCTGCTGGTCGCACTGTTCATTTGCGGGTCTGCTTTCTGCAGTTTTATGCATAGTGCGTTGAGTTCGTGTTTATTTTCGGGTAGAGGGATTCCAAGACGGTAGGGGCTCCAGTTTGACCAGGTTGCTGAGGGTGCCAACCCTTCATAACCACTGCAGCCAATCCAGCAACAGGTATTAGGACGCTTTTGAGAAATTGTTTCGGTTATGCCGGCCACTGTTACTTTGCATGAAGTCCTGGGGGTAATCATTCCGACGGGACAAACCATACTACACATCTTGCATTTATCGCATGGGTGTTCCTGGTCAGGAATAGATGGGTCCGGCTGTATGTCAGCGGAAGTCAGAACGCTTCCCAGTTCCACAAGTGCGCCATATTTTTTGGTCAAAAGGTTACCGCTCCAGCCAAGCCGACCGATGCCGGAAGCGAGGGCAGCGTAACGATGAGAAAACTCCGGGTGAAACTCCGTCATCTCTGTGACGTCGGCTGCCCCTTCTTCAGGTCGGTAATTATTGTTGAGATCAACATTGACGGCGTCATGACCTTCTGCCCGCAGATGTTTGCTGATCGAATCTCCAATATTATAGAGTGTTTGAACAACTATTTTTCGATTGTCGCAATGGGGGCGCCATTCCTTTTTGCTTATAAAGTCCTGAACATTTTGACTATTGAGGGAAACTGCAAAAGAAATTACGGAGTTTGCGGAGGGCAAGATGTAGCGAGGGTCAGAAGAAGGGGGACCATCGGTCAACAGGTCACGGCTTGTTGTTCCAACGAGATCAGCACCGAGGCTCGTGGCCAGCGACTTGAGTGTGGTTTTTAAGGATTCCATAAAATCTCCGGAAGCAGTGGGGTCAAAGGTGTCTTATCCAAAATTCTGCGGCAAACCCGCATTTTTCATGAACATTGTGTAAATTGGCCCATCGACCACAGTAGGTTAGCCAAGGGCTGTTGAGATGATATGGGTTTTGCTGTTGTCGAGTCGGAATTTTCTCCTGCTGAGTGTTCGTTCAACTGTCATCGTGCGGTTACCAATTTGAAGAAGGGTCCCCGAAAATATTGTTCCATAAACATCTATTGCTATGTCTTGTATATCAAAACCATTTGCATCCTGCCGTCCATTTTGGTCTTCAGTTTCTGGGGACTGAGTCCTTTCGACGTCCTCGGTTGGGCGTGAGTAAATACCGGTTTTGGGAATCATATTAATCCGCAGGTGCTGGAGTTTTATTCGTTCAATCCCACTCTTCAGGCTGCGTAATTTTTTTGTTCTTGCCACACCGGAATAGCCTTTGAGGCGTTCTATAATTGACTCCTTGTGCTCCTCCAGCTGCTGTTTAAGTTTTCTCTGCTGAAAGAGCCTTTCGGCCACAACTCCTGCAGCAAGGAAGACCGGGTCGGCACCGGTGGCACCAGCATCACCGAGGGTAAGATTTCCTTCTGCAATCAGCTCTCCGCCAACAATGGTACTATACTCTTTACAGCGTATACTTCCTCCGGAAGAAATATGGCTGTAGTAGGATTGTTTACGAATTATACAGTTTCCGTCGCAATGAATATTGCCTTGTTCAATAAAATGAATGTCCACATCACCAAAGGCTGTAACCAGACTTGAACTGCCAGTTATCCCACCCTTGATTACTATGTTGGCAAGGCTCGTAACCTGAGTGGACATGACACTGCCTCTGATTTCCAAGTCCCCCCCTGTTCGTACGCGAAATCCTGGTAAAACTGAGCCGTGTACAACAACACAGCTCCTTGATTCGATATTACCTGTTGAATAATCTATATCTCCTGGGATCTCCTGTTTGCTGCTGACCTTAATGACGTTATCCTTGATTATCGAAAGAACGCCATCACTGGTAGCCGTTACCTGGTTTGTTTCAGGAGAAAATATAGCTTCATCCGTGGTCTTTATTACGAGGTCCAGACCGGGGTGTGGAGGAAGACGTTCACTGAGAACTGTCATGCCTGCTATACCATCGGTTGCAGGGATTTTCACGGCGATAATCTGACCGGCGGAAACCGGTACCATTATTTTTCTTTCTCTAAAGTCTATGCTCCCGTCTTTCAATAATTCACCTGCGATAGGACCGATCTCAAGCTTGTATTTAAGATGAGCATTCGTGCCGGGAACCGTCTTTTTGCCTTTTGCAACAACTATGAAATCAGACCCTGTGGATCCCTTGCGTATACACTCTCTGACTAAGTGCAGCTGTTTATAGTCAATTCCGGATATAATTTCTGATTTTGTCAGCAGCTGATACAGGTCCTCACTGGTCAGGTTGGTATAGTTATAGAGGAGTGGTTTTATAAGGATGGATGCCTGCATCCTGTCTTGGGACAGATGGAAAAGGGGCTCAACTGATACAGTCAGCGCTTTTTCTTCGTTTTCCTGAAGGGAGCTGAATTCGACTGTCGGATAGCCAGTAGCTTCAGCAAGTAACTGGTTTTTATCTTCTGAAAAATAGGTAGTTGCACCTGCACATAAAGATCTTCGTGGCAGTTTTTCCCTCTGGGAGAAGTCGTCTTTTGTGAATTCTACCAGTACCTGGTCTTTTTTTACCAACTCAGTTACTGGTAGCAGTCCAAGAGGGTATTGTTCACTTATCTTGAGCTTAGTTGTGGTAAAACAAATTGTCGGCTCAAGATAATGAGGAACGACAAAACCTGTATATGGTGTTTCATTCATATTAAAAGCCCTACACTGAACTTCAGAAAAACTGAAGATGGATCTTTGCCATAAGCTGCTACTAGAGTTTTCATTACAGGTGATTATTATAGCAGTTTCAAATATAATTGAGAAGGGAACCTCAAGAACTCTCTGAAATTCTAATTTACTTGTCATTTGGTGAGTCGATGGAATAAAGGGTTCTTTTAAAAGTGAGATTATTGAATATTTTGTGTAGAAAGGAGAGGGAGTACAATGCAGAGAAAAGAAAGGGCGGTGAAATTGTTCAGTCAGAAGTTCAATTGCAGCCAGGCTGTTTTTACCGCCTATCGTCAAGCTGATGAACTTGACGAAGAGACTGCCCTGAAAATTGCGACAGTTTTCGGGGCTGGCGTGGCCTGTACTGGCGGGGAATTATGTGGTGCTGTCAGCGGGGCTCTTATGGCAATTTCCTTACGCTATGGCAGGGGAACTAGAGAGAATACAGAAGCGAAGGTGAAAACCTATGAGCTAGGCAATCGCTTTACAATAGAATTCAAATCACGCATGGGATCCTGCAGCTGCGCCGGAGTCTTGGGGCTTGATATTGGTGTCCCTGGAAATCTCGAGAAAGCGGGAGAAATGAAGCTCTTTGAGACCGTTTGCCTGGATGCAGTGAAAACGGCCTCGGATCTGCTGGAAGAAATACTCTGAGATGTTTGCCCCGGGGTGTCGATCCCCCTCGGCGGTTGTTACGAAGGGGAAATGGCAGTTCAAGGTTCTACTCTCATCAACCGAAACGGCCGGTGATATAATCTTCAGTAAGTTGATGAATTGGATTGGTGAAGACATCCTCGGTACGACCAACTTCTATTAGGTCTCCAAGGTGAAAGTATGCTGTTCTCTGGGACACCCGAGCAGCCTGCTGCATGGCATGGGTGACAATAACTATTGAGTATTGAGTTCTCAGTTCGGCGATCAACTCTTCTACTTTTGCAGTTGCGATGGGGTCAAGAGCTGAGCATGGTTCATCCATAAGAATCACCTCGGGGCTCACAGCAATGGCTCTGGCGATACATAGCCTCTGTTGCTGGCCGCCGGAAAGACCGGTCCCTGGTTCGAGTAACCTGTCCTTGACTTCTTCCCATAGGCCGGCTCGCATGAGTGACGTCTCGATTACATTGTCCAGCGCCTCTTTGTTGCGGGTCAGACCGTGAATACGCGGGCCGTAGGCAACATTATCATAAATTGACTTTGGGAAAGGATTCGGTTTCTGGAACACCATACCTACCCGGGCTCTCAGGGGAACTACGTCAACGGAAGAATCATAAATGTTGGTCTCATCAAGACAGATAGTTCCGGCCACTCTGCATGAAGCGACAGTATCGTTCATTCTGTTGAGACATCGCAAGAAGGTTGATTTACCACAGCCTGAGGGGCCTATCATCGCGAGAACCTCATTCTTCGCTACATCAATACTGATTTTGTTGATAGCACATTTCTCACCGTAATACACCTCAACATCCTTACAGGTCATACGTGGATTATCTACAAACGGGGTACCAACTGTTTCCCTACTTGTAGGGCGCTGCTTGACGGTATCCTCTTCAGTAACGACAGTACTTTCGATACTAGAAGGAAAGGGGGTCGTATTGTCTATTCTGGATGCGAGTTCCATTGTGTTCCTCAATTCGTTTTACCTGAAAATAATTTCCGGTACATTCCAACATGACGAGGAATATACCGGAAATTAGGTACTAACAGAAATATCTCCTGGTAGAGCTGGACTTACATGGTTTTTAGATTTGCAACGTTGTCAGCAAACAATTTTCTTTCGTTAGCAGGCATTGGAATCATGCCTTTATCGGCCAGATACCCTTCTTCACCCCAGGCCTTATCACTTGTGAATTCTGCCAGATATCCCTTCATTCCAGGTATTACATCAACATGTGCTTTTTTAACATAGAAGTAGAGAGGGCGTGAAACGGGGTAAGAACCATCAGCAATGGCGTCAAAAGTTGGTTCTTTATCTTCGATGAATGAGCCTTGAACGACATCGGTATTTTGATCAAGGAAAGAAAAGCCGAAGATGCCAACTGATTCAGGGTTAGCCTGAAGCTTTTTAACTATCAGGTTATCATTTTCACCAGCTTCAACATAGGCACCGTCTTCTCGAACTGTGTGGCAGATCTTTTTGTATTTTTTCTTGTCACTCTTCTTCATTGCTTTGATGAAATCAAATGCTTTAGCGCCGCCTTCCATGGCAAGTTCTACGAATGCATCACGGGTACCCGAGGTAGGAGGAGGGCCAAGCACGACAATTTTCGTGTCAGGCAGGGAGGGATTGACTTCTTTCCAGGTTGTATATGGATTGGCGATGATTTCTCCCGCGTTCTTGGGATCTGGAACCTCTTTAGCGAGGGCGAGAAAAATATCTTTTCGGGTAAGCTTGAGAGGTGCAACTGTTTTGGAGTTAGCAAGAACAATTCCGTCGTAACCGATTTTGACCTCAACTATGTCTTTGACACCATTGGCGGCACATTTTTCCTGTTCTGATGATTTGATTGCTCTTGAGGCGTTTGTGACATCAGGGTAGCTCACGCCAACCCCGCCGCAGAACAATTTGAAACCTCCACCTGAACCGGTTGATTCAATTTTGGGTGTTTTGTTACCACTGGTTTTTCCAAACTGTTCCGCCACTACTGTTGCAAATGGATAAACAGTTGATGAACCAACTATGGAAATATAGTCCCTTGCAGCCATTGCTGGCGTGGTCATGATGAGTGAGATGGCGCTGGCCATCATCAGATTTCTAACTTTCATTTCTTCTCCTGATAGTAAATTGTATTGATACGTTGTTTCCCCAATTGGATCTTGAACTACTAAACCATGTGATTATTAGGATTCTGTTACCATTTGATTTCAAATTTCTTACGTAACAAAACAGCCAGTGCATTCATTGAGACAAGAAAAGCCAAAAGGATCATAATTGCGGCCGAAGTCTTTTCAGTGAATGCCCTTTCCGGGCTGTCTGCCCAAAGATAGATTTGTATAGGTAAAACTGTAGCGGGGTCTGATATTGAACCAGGAACATCAACGATAAAAGCGACCATGCCGATCATGAGCAATGGTGCTGTTTCACCAAGGGCCTGAGCCATACCAATTATAGTTCCGGTAAGCATTCCGGGCATTGCCAGGGGTAACACGTGATGGGTTACGGTTTGCATTTTAGAGGCACCAACCCCAAGAGCGGCCTCACGAATAGAAGGTGGAACTGATTTGAGTGATGCCCGTCCTGAGATGATGATTGTGGGGAGTGTCATAAGGGTAAGAACAAGGCCGCCCACAATAGGTGTTGACCGAGGTAAACCCCAGAAGTTGATAAATATCGCGAGGCCGAGAAGACCAAAAATAATAGAAGGTACTGCGGCCAGATTGTTGATATTAATCTCAATCAGATCTGTCCAGCTGTTCTGAGGGGCAAATTCTTCAAGATAGACTGCAGCTGCAACACCAATCGGGAAAGAGAGAGAAAGAGTGATGATGAGTGTCAGGAACGAGCCTTTCGCAGCCCCCCAGACACCAGCGAGTTCTGGTTCTCTGGAATCGCCAGTGGTCAAGAACGTTTTGTTGAACTGGAATTCCAGTTTATTGTGGTCAACCAGATAGTCGATCCATTCGAGCTGTTTGTCATTTATCCGCCTGCTGCTTTCAGGGAGGCCCCGGACCATTTTTCCTTTCATAAGCATGTCGACATCGTCATCGGCCAAGACCCATATCTTGGTCGTGGTGCCAATGATTGTCGGGTCTTCCTGAACCACGTCCTGAAGCTTAAAGGCTGCCGCAGGACTTATAAGACTATACAGTTTTCTTTTATCACCCCGAGAAGTCACTTCAGGAAACATTGTAGCGACAGATTTTTTAACCAGACCCGGATAATTTGCTGTGGCGAGATTCTCATTTACAAAGACCTCCTTTTCAAAGTTGACATCCAACTCTATGAATGTCTGCTGAAATGCTGAGTATCCATCCGAGAAGATGGATATAAAGAGGAATGCAACAAAGGAAAGGGAAGCGACAATGGCGGTAATACCAAGCCACTGAAAAGTCTTTTCCTCTCTGTATCTCTTTTTGAGGCTGTCTGACTGGCCAAAAGCGAGTGTGTTCTTTGGTGTGTTCGTCGTCATAATCTTTTCTGAGTAAAATGCCTGAAAACTGTTTTGCTTATCATTTCGTCTGAATATAACTTTTTGGTTGAACGCTTCTTCCTGTATCAATCATATTGCTCTCGGTATTTGCGCACTACACGCAGGGCTATGAAATTGAGAAACAGGGTAAAGACAAAGAGCAGCAAGCCAAGAGCAAAGGCCGCCAATGTTTTGGGATTGTCAAATTCCTGGTCTCCCACCAGCAAGGTAACAATTTGAACAGTTACCGTGGTGACCGCATTGAGTGGATTAAAGGTTAGATTTGCAGAAAGTCCTGCGGCCATTACTACGATCATTGTCTCACCAATTGCTCTGGATACAGCGAGAAGCACAGAGCCAACTATGCCGGGCAGAGCGGCTGGGATGACGATATGTCTGATGGTTTCAAAGCGAGTAGCGCCAAGTCCGTAAGAGCCGTCGCGAAGAGACTGAGGGACTGCGTGAATAACGTCATCAGAAAGAGATGAAATGAAAGGGATGATCATAATTCCCATCACCAGGCCGGCTGCAAGGGCACTTTCAGATGAAACAGTGAGGTGGAAAAAGGCGCCTGCATCCCTGATAAGAGGGGCCACTGTCAGGGCGGCGAAAAATCCATAGACTACAGTCGGAATACCAGCAAGTATCTCAAGAGCTGGTTTGCTGTATGTTCTGACTGTAGCAGTTGCATACTCAGACAGGTAGATGGCTGAAAGTAAACCGATAGGGATAGCTACAGTCATAGCGATGAGGGCGATGAGCAGGGTACCGGCGAAGACAGGGATGGCACCAAAAGCCCCGGAAGATCCAACCTGATCTGCCCGCATAGCAGTCTGCGGGCTCCAGTCCATACCAAAAACAAAATCTAAGACCGGGACAGACTGAAAAAAACGTAGCGCTTCAAATAATACAGAAAAGACGATACCTAGCGTTGTAAATATGGCGATTGCGGAACAGGCGATGAGAAAAAACATGCCTACTCCTTCGATGATATTTCTAGCCCGAAGATCCTTGTTTATAGAGCGGTAGGCAAAAAACGCAGGTACGAATGCTACTGTCAGGATACAGGCGCTAATAAGGTGTCTGCCTGTTTCCCTTATCTGTAGATATTGGTCCGCAGATGCTTGGATCAGCGGATTATCCTGATTTGCGGTAAAACCGCCAAAAGCGACATTTTTAATTTCATTGAGAACGAGAGAGAGCTGGTCAGAGGTGAGTTCGAGGTATGCAGCCGGGAGGTTCCGACTGACGAGTGTGACGATGATTGTCTGCTCGAAAAATGTCCAGAAGACATAGACGAGCATTGCAGGAACGAAACAGCTCAAAGCCGTCATCACTCCGTAGTGAACTGGGAGTGAGTGTAGCGCCTTTACCTCTCCATGTTGCACCGAGACCCTGTTCGCACGACTTTTACCGAGGAGGTATGCGCTGAGAGTGCATATTATAACAATGGGGAAAATGTATGAAAAAATCATTGATGGTTCCTGGGAAAAGTTACTTGTAGAATAGGTTTCGGCAAACGTGTAAACATATCAAAATGGTAATGGAAAAATAACGTCGTCCTGGTTAATGAAAACGTGTCACCGTACCTTCCACAAAATACACAACTTCTTCAGCAATATTGACAGCCCGATCAGCAATGCGTTCGAGGTGTCGTGCCAGTAGATAGGTGTTGATATGGTACCCTGGATGCTCCGGGTCTTTTTTAATTCTCTTTTTCACAGCCTCGTAACATTCATTTCTCTCGGCATCGACCTCGTCGTCGTCGAGAAAGATAGATTTCGCAAGATCTGAATCCCTATTGACCAGGGCATCGATGCTCTTTTTCAGCATATCCAGAACTCGTTCACTCATGATAGAGAAGTCGTAGGATACTGCTTCCTGATGATTGAACTTGGAAATATTCTCGACTCGCATCGCAATACTGACTGCGATATCAGCGATACGTTCCATTTCGTTGTTGATTTTGATCACCGCGACCAGAAAGCGAAGATCCCTGGCCACTGGCTGGTGCAGGGCGAGGATTTTCAGGCAATCTTCTTCAATGTCAACTTCCATCTCATCCACTTCGTAATCGGAGCGAATAATCGACTGAATGTCGTCCTGATTTTTGGTTTCGATAACCTCTGCGGCCTTTCGAACCCGTTCTTCAACTGTTGCACTCAGAAGCAATAGTTTTTTATCGAGCTTATTAAGCTCACTGAGAAATGTATAGTGTGGTTGCATGTGTAGCTGTTTGTAGAATTGAGTATCAAAGCCCCTTTTTCGAGGGAACTGTTTCAAGTTGAAACCAACAATAGGTGGTAATTATTTTTCGACGGTTAGGAGAATATTAGGAAAGCGTTAGTTTGTCTGAAAGGGGTTGCGGTGGTCTGAAAAATAAGACACGATATGATTGTTTGAATGAATAATGAGGGAGTTGAAGAGAAATTCTATCTGACCCCGATAAACGGGAAATATGTCGGGACTCTATTCAGTACTCGCTCGACGGGTATAAGGTACTAAATAATCGATGAAAAGGTAGGTGTTTCAGGTCATGGGGAAATTGAATGTTTTAGTTGTAGAAGATGAAACAGATATCCAACAGCTCGTCAGTTATAATTTGATTAAAGCAGGTTTTAACGTTTCCTGTGCAGACACGGGAGAAGAGGCTCTGGATATGCTCCAGGTTGGTGATATTGACTGTGTTCTTCTTGACTTAATGCTGCCGGGGATAAGCGGTATCGATGTCTGCAAGGCCATGCGGTCTGGAGAGGGAAGCAACATTTCGACTATTCCTGTCATTATGCTTACCGCAAAGGGAGAGGAAGAGGATGTGGTGAAAGGTCTGGATTGCGGAGCTGACGATTATGTTACAAAACCTTTTAGTCCGAAAATTCTCATTGCCAGGATTAAGGCCGTGGTGAAGCGCAGTTATTCTGAAAAAGATGAAAGCAGCGATGCTTCGAAGTTAGTCATCTTAATTGATGGTCTGGAGATAAACCGAGGCCACCATGAAGTACATCTTAATGGTATTGAACTGCAGCTCACCATGACGGAATTTGGTGTCCTCGAATTGCTCGCAGGCAAACCCGGCTGGGTGTTCACCCGACAACAGATTATTGATGCGGTCAGGGGATACGATTTTCTTATCACTCCACGCGCAATAGATGTACAAATATTTGGGCTTAGAAGAAAATTTGGTAATTCAGGCAAACTCATAGAAACAGTACGGGGCATAGGTTACCGCTACAAATCAACGTTAGAAGAAGATCTCGAAAGTAATGATTAAATCAAAGAAGCTTATATGGCAAATTTTCCCTGGAAGCATCCTGACCATCCTCTTTGCTGTGGTGGCCATCGGCTGGTACGGCATAAACGCATTTCAGGAATTTCATCTTCAGGAAACAGAATCTGACCTCAAAGCCAGAGCAAGTTTGCTCAGTACGCATATACACGAGTATCTGGAAGAATCGGCAGTTGATCCTCTTCGAAAGTATTGTATTCAGGCTGGAAGGGAATCAGGTACAAGGATAACTGTGATCGACGGAGATGGGACGGTGCTGGCCGACTCTAATGAAGACCCTGAAGTTATGGATAACCACGGCCATCGTGTAGAAATTATTGATGCTTTTAAGGGTGGCGTCGGTGTTTCACGTCGCTACAGCAAAACCCTTGATGAAAGACTGGTCTATGTGGCAATACCTCTGTTCAATAAACGAGTGGCCGGTTCAGAAAATCCTGATATAAAAGGATCGGTGGAAGCGGTCGTTAGAACCTCTCTATCTGTAGCATCCCTGGATAAGGCTCTCTTTAATATCAAAAAAAGGATTACCTTGGGAGCCATGGCCATAATGGTTTTAGCCGGTATGATTACACTGCTGATTTCCAGGAATATCAGCAAACCCCTTGAGCAGATGACCCGAAGTGCAGAACACTTTTCCAGGGGAAATTTCAGCCAGCGAATGCTTCCAATTGCCAAAAGATCATCATCGCTTGAAATTGTTACCCTTGCCGGTTCAATGGATCGGATGGCAGAATTATTAGATGATAAAATTCAGACCATTGTTACCCAGAGAAATCAGTTACAAACCGTATTTTCTAGCATGGTTGAAGCGGTTATCGCCATTGATAAAGAAGAAAGAGTGATCAAGCTTAACGAGGCAGCAGCAGAATTTTTTGAGGTGGATGTCCTTGAAGCAAAAGGCAAAATAATCCAGCAGATTGTTAGAAATACAGATCTGCTGCAGCAGATTCATCAGGTTTTTAAGCATAAGGAACCTGTAGAAGGGGAAATTGTTCTTCGTTACAGAAATCAGGATAGATCTCTTCAGACCCATGTGGTTACACTCAGCAATGGCGCTGGTGAGAATATTGGTGTCCTTGTCGTGATGAATGACGTTACCAGACTTAGAAAACTTGAGGCGGTTAGAAGGGATTTTGTTGCCAATGTTTCCCATGAACTGCGGACCCCGATTACTTCAATTCTCGGTTACGTTGAGACTCTGCTCGATGGTGCAATCGACAACAAAGAGGATGCTGTTCGGTTTCTTGAAATTGTGTTGAGGCAGTCAGGCAGGCTGTCTATTATTATTGATGATCTTCTTGTGCTCTCCAGAATTGAAGAGGAGGCAAGACAACGTTCTATTGTTTTTACAAAAGGCCCGCTGTCACCTGTCATCGAACAGGCGTTACAGACCTGTATGCTGCAGGCTGATCGTGCTGGTGTTAACGTCAAGTCTCTCTGTTCTGAGACGATTATCGTTGAGATGAACGAGACACTTATTGAGCAGGCAATTCTGAATCTTTTGACGAACGCTATAACGTACAGCAAGGAAGGCGGTACAGTAACCATTGAGACAGTTGAAAACTCAAATGACGAAGTTCAAATACATGTCAGCGATACCGGCTGTGGCATTCCAAAGCAGCACGTATCAAGACTCTTCGAACGATTTTACAGGAGTGACCCTGCACGCAGTCGGAAGCAGGGTGGAACGGGCCTGGGGCTAGCGATTGTCAAACACATTGTCCAGGCTCATGATGGCAGGATCGACGTAGACAGCACTGAAGGAGAGGGCACGACATTTACCCTTACCCTAACCCCGATAAACGGTAGGTAAGTACCTCGAAGATCTGCCGCTATCTCACGAAATTCATTTATAAAAACAAGAGATAAGAGAAGACTACGAGTAAATTTCTAAGAGCTAACCGGCCATGTAGATGAGAGCTGATTGCAGCGAGTGTGGCCTCTAAAAATCTTTTGACAAATGGGAACTCGGAATCTATAGTACATTGACTTCTTGGCGGGAATAACTCAGTGGTAGAGTTTCAGCTTCCCAAGCTGAGGGCCGCGAGTTCGAATCTCGTTTCCCGCTCCAGTAAATTAAGGCACTTATCGTTTTATGCGATGGGTGCCTTTTTTGTTTGGCCCGCCATTTGTCCCTTTAACGTTCAGATGAGATCCAGTGGGCTTGTGACCGGGTTTCTCATATCTTTTATAACGTGGGTGTAGATCATAGTAGTTTCGACTTTTGCATGGCCAAG
>JAWSVG010000102.1:0-2210 GCA_033852035.1 Desulfocapsaceae bacterium
CGCCGCCTCCACCATTTAGAAGTATAGAGAAGTCCAGTAAAGACCAAAACCCTGAGAGCCAGTAAGGCTTTCGGGGGTTTTCTTTTCCAGCGGTGTAATATCATCAATTATTCCCCTTCTTTTTCAACTTTGCTTCAGAATAAGGTTGCGGTGAATTGGGGTCTAATTTTTCAAGAAGGCCAACCGAGACAGCTACTGAGTCGGGAATTGATGAAAGCTCTACAGGATATCCTAAGCGTTAAGGAGGATTTAACATAGACACATTTACTTTTAATTGTGGTGCAAGATCAATCACGAAGGCTTGCGCAATAAGTCTTTTAGATTAGCGAAAGGAGAGTGCGTGGTAGTGGGCGCATCTTTTTTATCTAGATTTTCTGTCGCCAACCATTCGGCATCGAGTTCACGGGAATGCTCGTTATCGTGGCAGTAGAGACATAACAGCTCCCAATTACTACCATCAGGTGGATTGTTCTTATAATTATGGTCTTTGTGGTGGACTGTTAACTCTCGAAGATTTTTCCCTGTGAAGTCACGACCACAGCTTGCACACACCCAAGGGTAAATTTTTAATGCTTGTTCTCGATATTCTACCTTTTTCATTCTCTTCACCTCGATACAAAAGTAATAATAGGTTGCAAAAAGATTCTAGGAAAGCCTTTAGCTGGCCACGCCGAATAATACAGTGATTGCGAGAATCGAGTCAAGACAAAGAGTTAATCAAGAAAGATGCTTATAAAGGTGTCGTGTACAAGATCCCGGTTTATTTTATCAACGCCTTCTCTTCTCCAGCTTGTCAGCATTTATTGCCATCAAGGTGATGGTGCTTTTAGATACCATTTTTTCATGGGTATCCCTCAGATCAAATACACTGGATTGAGCTACTATAATTTGTTTTCCTTCGCTAATTATTTTAGATTTACACCTCAACTCGTCACCATAGGCAGGTTTTAAAAAATTAATTTTGAACTCAATGGTTAGTATCCTTATATTGTCAGGGACAAGGGTATAAGCTGCATATCCGGCTGTATGATCAGACATGGTCGCGATTAAACCAGCATGGATAAAATCATCTTGAGTTCTGTGATTTTCTCCTGTTGTGATGCTTGATTCAAAAAAGCCTTTCTCTATTTTCAATGCATGAAGCCCACAATATTTGATAAACCCCCTGCAATAATCCATTTCAAGAAAGTCTTTCCTTTCCTGCGTTAGTTCGTGTTTCACAATCGACCTCCTTAAAATTGAAAGTATGTTCTGGGAATTCTCGCTGATGCATTTTACCTGAATATTTCCAAAAATAATGGAGCAGATGAAATTCACTATATGGACTTTGATGTTCTCAATCTAACCGGCTAACCCTCCAAATAGATAGGAGATATCTTGACTTTCAAAAACTCTAAATCAGATATCTACAGTACAAGTGTGAATTTCGGAAAAGAAGCCATTTAACCCCCAAATGCTACCACCAGAACAGGACCCAAGTATTCGGCCAGAATCAGCCAAAGAGGAAGAATAAGGTAGCCTGGTCCATCGGTGAAAAGGCTTTGCATCAGCATCGATCGGTTGTGGTGGGCAAAAGTTAGCAGGCTTTTGATATCCCTGTTGCCGGTTGTCACCAACAGCCAAATGAGAACAGAGAACCCAAAACCGACTATAAAAACGGCTATCGAAACAAGCCGTTCCGGACCATTGTTGAAAACTGTTGTAACAGCTTGTGATTCTATCATTGTTGTTACTGCATAAAGTAATCAGCAAATATCTATAGGCGATATCTGGACTTGAATTTCGGTCAAACTTCAATATGGCTATACGGACACTTGGTGATAAATCGTTCTTTTAANNTTAAGTCTTTACATGGTTGAGAACTATTTCGGTGAATTTTTGACAGGCCGATCTAACAATTCTCATTTTTTTGTCCTTTCTCGATCATGGCCAGAAAAGCAGCGTTGCCAAGTGGAAGGCCATTCTTCTCATGTAGATAGAACAACTCGGCTTCATTCTCCGGCCTGGTTTCGGCAAGAAAGTCCTGCCATTCGATCTTTACTCGTTCAAGTAACGGTTGGACATGCACTAATGTATCATCAGCCTTCATTATATGGGCCATTGCGCTGCTCCATTTCCAATGTTCCGGTTGGTCAACGTAGTCTCTTTTAACCGGATTAATCTCGATATAGCGGGTGCAGGCTATTAAATATTGTTCATCTAATAAATGT
>JAWSVG010000162.1:0-899 GCA_033852035.1 Desulfocapsaceae bacterium
TGGAAAAGAAATGTAAAGAACATCCTAATTCGGTTATGGCTTTTCACCATGTAGGTCTTGTCTACATGAAAGCTGGACGGATTCAAGAGGCGATTACAGCACTTGAAAAAGCTATTGAGATCGATGATCTGAACAGCGAAAGTATGATTAATCTCGGAGCTATTTATTTCGGTCAAGGCAACTTGGACAAGGCACAGGAGTTGAATGAGAAAGCGGTGTCTGTTCACCCAGAAAGTGCCCAGGCTCACGCGAATCTCGGTCTTATCTGGCAGCAGAGAAACGATCCTGATAAAGCGATTGCCTCCTATGAAAAAGCACTTCAGCATGACCCGAAGCTGGCGACTGCCTGGATGAATCTGACTTCAGTGCTCACGATGAAAGGTGAGGACGAGAGAGCAGTTATCGCATCAAGAAAAGGGCTTGAGCTTGAGCCAGATTCTCCGCTTGCTAACAATAACCTGGCCGTAGCTCTCTATTTTAGTGAGCAATTTGAAGAAGCCCAGAAATATATGGAAAAAGCCAAAGAGCTTGGCTATTCGGTTGATCCAAACTTTGTTACCAGCCTTCAGGAAAAACTTGCTTAATTTTTACTAGCTGGCTTTAAAAAAAATGAGTGAGTTTTATGGCGAATGAAAAGATAATTACCAGACCATGGTGTCCTTTTTGTGGTCAAAAAGTAGGCAAGACCACCAATGCGGCAGTGCGCAAGATGAATGAATTTCCTGTTGGACGCTGTCAGTGCGGCGCTGTGTATACTTGTGATGTTACTGGTCACAATTTCGGGGCTGCCATTGTTGACACACTGGTTTATGCCTGCGGTGATAACTCCGATCTCGCATGGGAACTGATTCCTGAAGATGACTATCTTACTGGTCGCATTGAGAACTATGACGAAGAGA
>JAWSVG010000023.1:0-9352 GCA_033852035.1 Desulfocapsaceae bacterium
TTCCTGTTTATACTTCGGCCCTGTTACAGATACCGCTTATTCGCACTTCCCTGGGGAGAAAAAAGCTGCTGGTTGTAACCGCCTCAAAAAAAGATCTCAAGCCTGAACATTTCCATGCAGTTGGCGTAATGGATATGCGCGGAATCGAAATATACGGTATGGAAGAGATGCCGGAGTGGAGCAAGATAAGTCGTTCCCCAGACAAGCCTCTTTCACTTGAAAAGGTGGAAAATGAAGTNNATTTCAGTGGCAGCGGTTGCAAAAAAAGAACACCCTGACCTGGGAGCAATCCTGCTCGAGTGTACCGATTTACCACCTTTTGCTGATGCAGTCCGAAAAAAGCTTAATCTGCAAGTTTATGACTTGTTGACAATGGTTGCATTGATTCACACATCATTTTCTACCTCTTCTTTAAAGAGGGTTAAAAGAACTCCTTAAAAGTATCGGCAACAGGAAAGAGGCCAAAGAGTCCGCCGGTGTGGACAAAGACAATCCTTTTGCCGAAAGCCGACCGGTTTTTCTTGATTTCGCTTACCATGCCATAGAAAGCCTTGCCAGTGTAGACTGGATCCAGTACCACACCTTCGAGTTGAGCAAGATCGTAAATTGCCTTCAACTCTTCCTGCCTGGAAAGTGCGTAACCTTTTCCGACATAGCCGTCCACTATATCGATATCAGTGCTGTTTATGGTAATGTCCACGGAGTAATCCTTTATAAAACCCTTGCAAATACGGCCGATCACAGAAACAAAATAGTCCTCGTCGTCACACACATTCACCCCGGTTACCCTTAGGTCAAGACCGAGCAACCGAGCACCGAGAAGCAGTCCGGCGGTCGTTCCACCTGATCCGGTAGCAGAGATGACCGTAGTCTTATCAAAATCACCTGTTCCCAATGCGGTCAGGTCGTTTGCAATTTCTTCCATCCCTTTCACATAACCCCAAGAGCCCAACTGATTCGATCCTCCTTCAGGGATTACATAGGCGACCTTACCGAGTTCACTCAGCCTCTCCTGTTCAATTTCAAACCTGATATGCCGCTTTTTGTAATCGGCAGGAGTGATCCAGACAAGCTCTGCCCCAGCCAGCTTGTTAAGCAGGATGTTACCTTCGAAGGGTGGAGGATGAGTCGGATCTTCAGTCCTTAACAGCAGAGTGCTATTCAGTCCAACCCCTACTGCTGCCAAGGCTGTAGCCCGACAATGGTTAGACTGGGATCCACCGCAGGTGATTACCGTGTCTGCCCCTTTGGCTTTCGCATCCGCCAGCAGAAACTCAAGCTTTCTGATTTTGTTACCAGAGAGTTCACAACCGGTCAAATCATCTCTTTTAAAGAAAATCTCTACCCCGAGCTCTGCGCTCAAACGTGCCATTTTTTGAAGTGGTGTACCCTTGCGGGCAATTTCGAGATGGGCTGGATAGTTCAATGTAGTAGACATGGTTCGTCTCTCCTTTTCCTTACCTGAATCGTTTTGCCCGATGGATAGTTTTTTTCAAAGTCTCTTATACAAAGATCTGTCTACCTCAGGTCGTTCGAAGTGATAGATTCGTACTAGTTTTTGAAGGTAGTTCTTGCCATTTTTTTTCTTTACCTTATAAATTTTTAAATTATAATCTCTTTTATTTTGTTGTCAGGTGCCTCATCTTTTCTTTATTTCAATTAAAGTTTTAAATAACTTTGATAATTGATAGAGTTTACAATGATTAAATTATTTGCCCACCGGGGATCACCCGTAAAAGAAGCAGAGAATACTATTGTATCCTTTAAAAGGGCAATCCGTGAGAAGGCTGACTGGATTGAGTTTGATGTGCGGAAGGGAAAGAAAAAACATCTCTATGTCGTTCACGATGACAATCTTCAACGAACAACTGGACAAGATGTTTCACTCAAGCATGCTAACTTCACAAAAGTAAGAAATGTCATAGTGGGCTCTAAGGGTGAAAGAATTCCCCTCCTGGAAGAAGTTCTTCTTCTCGCGAAAGACACAGAGATTATGCTCAACATTGAGCTTAAAGAGAAGCACCTTGAAAGAGAAATAGTTGACATGATCGAACACTATGAAATGTCACCGCAGATTATCATTTCATCGTTTTTTTACCTTCCTCTTCTTGTACTGGCTGATTACAGACCAAAATTAAAAACAGCACTTATTATAGACGAACCACCGGAAGATCTCAAAGCTCGTCTTACTGAAACAAAAGTTAATTATATTCATCCAAATATTGATTTCCTAAACGATGAAACAGTGAAAATTGCTCGTTCGTTACGGAAAAAGATAAATCCCTTTACTGTTAATACTAAAAAGGATCTCAAAAAAGCGCTTCAATATAAAATAAACGGGATTTTCACGAATAAAGTTCTCTATATGCGTAAATTGATGAAGGAACTGGGCAATTGAATTTTCAGCAGGCGAAGCGTCGTAGGCCACTTGTGGCAGCTTGTTACAGTGGTACGGCTTATGCCTCGACCTGCTATAAACGTTATTAACGAGAAATCCGAGTTAGGAGATCAGGGTTCGAATGATATCCTGCTTACCTATTACTCCCACGAGCTGGTCCTTCCTCATGACAGGCAGGGTGTGGACGTTTTTTTCCGCCATGATTGTTGCAATCTCATCGAGAAGGGTGTCTTCAGTTACTGTGATCGGTTTTTTTGAATAGATGTCGCCCACCGTTGCCCCTGCAAATTTCATTATTTCTTTCTCCATTTTACTTGGATTTTCCAGGTAAATGACAGAATCGAGAATAGTGACAACGGTGGGGATGTGAATCTTTTTCTTTTGATCTATCAGGTCATTTTCGGTGACAACACCAAGAAGGGTGCCGTTGTCATCAACAACAGGGGCTCCGCCGATGTTATGGGTGGCGAGCAGCTTTGCCAGCTCAGAAACCGTCGTCTCTGGAGATACAGTAAAAACGTCTCTGGTCATAATATCTGATGCTTTTTGCATGACTCCTCCTTGGGGCTTGTCGGTGTTGCAGGTTTGCCTTCCTGCTCGACGATTATCCGCAGCAGGGACAGTTGAACTGGGGTGTGTAGCTGTCGACAACAACGCTTTCCGCCTCGATTGCATCTTTTACCAGGCCAATATTTTCCTCATCAATGTCAGCATCTTCCTCTAGACCGATCTCTTTGAGTACGAGGTGGTGGGCTATATGACCCTGCTGCTTAGTGAAAAGGTCTTTGTACAGGGGGTAAGTGTAGCCGTCTTCTATTAACAGTATATCATAACTGTTAAAATGATGAGAGTCTGACTGGTCAATCTCAACTATCTTGCAGAAACCATCCTTTGCCAGTTCTGTGGCGGCTGTTCTCGCTAGAATGTGTAAGTTGCCGGTGAAGGGAGCTATAGCGACTGCGAGTTCGGAGCTATTTCGGTAATTCATAAGGCCTCTTTTGTTCAGAATGTATTTCTCAGCTCCCGTAAAATTCTAAAAACTTCCAAGGGAGACTGGGGGGCTTCGTTTACAACTCTTCTCAACTGTTCTTGAATATTCGCGGAATCGCATCGAAGGAACGGGTTGGTTGTTTTTTCAAGTTCCACGGTTGTTGGGGCTGAAACAGCTCCCTTACTTAATTCGGAGTGCCTTTGCCTGGTCGCGGGATTTTTCGGATCGACGGTCAAGGCAAACTCCAGGTTTGTTTTGGTGTACTCATGACCAAAGAAAAGTCTGGTTCTACCCCTCATTTTTGCGATAGAACTGTTGAGCGAGTGAAACATCTGCTCCGCCGTACCTTCAAAGAGCCGACCGCATCCAGCACCGAACAGGGTGTCTCCGGTAAACACATCGTCACCGAAGTGATAGCACACACTTCCACTGGTGTGGCCAGGGGTATGCAGCACACTCCCTGAGGACTCACCAATTGTTATGCTATCACCATGCTCCACGAAGCAATTCGCCTGGGAGATTCGTTTCCGGTCTGACCTGTGGCAATAGACTTTCAAAGAGGGGATTTCCTCAAGTAAGTATTCAATGTCGCCTATATGGTCGTGGTGATGGTGGGTGCATAATACAGTGGTAAGATTGGCCTTGTACTCCTCTACCTGACGCATGACAATAAATGGTTCCGTTGGGTCGACGACTGCTGCTTCTCCTGTTTCATCGCACACCAGCAGGTAACTGTAGTTGTCTAAAGAACAGGGGATTGTATAGATTTTCATATTTTCGCTGACCTCCATGGGTGACCCTAATATTTCATAAAAAATGCACGGGGTGCCTGTTTTTGTATACGCAAGAAAAGGTCACGGATTTGTGAGAGAGGGGGTAGGCTAATAAGGTCTACTCAGAATATCTGCATACCTGACAGCGCTGAAATACATGTCGTAGACCTCCTTCCTTGGAATCTGGAGAACCTTGAGAGCTTCGGCGCACTCATTCTTTTTCTGTCGTTCGTAAAAAACCACTGCGTTTAAGTATACTGCGAGCGGCCCTTCATTACGGTTGAGTGCTCGTTTGATATCGTTTGAAATGGGCAGTTTGGCCAAAATTTCATTCATTGATCCGTCGAGCATTGCCGGGAGCAAAGAAAAAAGACCGAGCATGAAGAGTTCATGAGGGTCTGTCTGCTTCGGGCTTCTAACAGACAAAAGTTCACATAATTTCGCCCGGACCGCTGCTAGCCGAACGAGTTCTAGTGGCTTGTTTGATGAAATCTCAGCGATGGCAATAAGAGAGACGAAGCGTCTAATCTCATTCTCTCCGAGATAGGCAACGGCATGTGCAATGGAGTCGATTTCATAAAGCAGGTAGAAATATGCAGAATTTATATAGCGAAGCAGTCTGTACGACAAAGAAACATCAGCGGAGATTATAGTTGTCATTCTGTCGGTTGAAATAGATTTCTGGTTGATTTCAGCAAGGAGCTGGAGAAGACTTATTTTTGAACTGGCTACCTCTTTAATTTGTATCAATTCAGGTTTTGCAAAAAAATATCCCTGGAAATATTTACAACCGAGTTTGAGCGCCTTGCTGAACTCTTCATGGGTTTCAACCTTTTCGGCCAGGAATTGAATCTTGTACTGTGACAGGTGGTAGATGGCTTTGTTAATTTCGTCGATAGTGGAGAGCTGGAAATCGAATTTGATAATATCCGCCAGTTCAATCAGTGGCAGGAGGTTTTTGTCGTAAACGAAGTCATCGAGTGCGAGTTTATATCCCTTCATTTTTAAATTGGTACATGCTTCAATGACCTCCTGGGTCGGTTGAACATCTTCGAGGATTTCAATGTAGATCTTGTTTTTAGGGAAATTTTCAGCGATATTCTGGACCAGAAGATCTTCTGTGAAGTTGATAAAACACGGCTTGTTGCTGCTTATTTTCTGTAGGCCTTCGGTTAAAAAGGAACTGGTCAAAAGAGCTGTCGTTGCGCGGTCTCCGCCGACTATCGGCATACTCAATTCGTTGACTCCCCGGTAGAGCAGTTCGTAGGCAAAAAGCCGTTTGTTGCTGTTGAGGATAGGCTGCCGGGCAATATGTGTTTCCATTCAGTTCCCTGGTTTTCCTTCTGCCGAAGGCTCAAAAAGATATAGAAAATGGTATAATTTTATGCGCTTATTGTCAATGAAACTTCTGCCTTTAAGGTCATAAAACTTCTGCCTTTTGAGGGTGGCATACAGTCATTGTGCTACAGTTATTGAGTGCGACAGCTGATATTGATTTCTTTGATTGAGCAAGGTATAAACCTTTGCTGGTGTCGCGTGTCAGTCTTCCTGTAATGGTTTTCCAGGGCGTTTTCTTGGCTTGAGGCTGGCTTGTTGGGTAAAGAGTGTCTGGTAACTATGGAGAATTGTCATGGATTTTGAGAAAAACAAGGAGCTTGGATCGATTATCAGCCGGCTCATTGGTAAAGAAAATCTCAGCAAATCTGAATCGTATGAGTCCTTTCGTATGATTTTGTCAAATGAGGTTTCTGATATGCAGCAAGGGGCATTTCTGGCCTCCCTTACAGCAAAAGGTGAGACTGCTGAGGAAGTTGCCGGCGGCTGGCAGGCGGTATATGAAATGGATACAAACAAAGTGGATCTCGGTGACCGTATAATTGTAGACAACTGTGGGACTGGAATGGATAGTTTTAAGACTTTTAACATAAGCACCGCAGCTTCAGTGGTTGCCGCTGCGGGAGGTGTGACCGTCGCTCGTCATGGAGCGAGAGCGATAACGTCATCCTGCGGAACTGTTGATATGGCAGAGTGTCTGGGGGTTGATGTCGAGTGCTCTGTTGAGCTGGTGGCGCACAGTGTTGAACAGGCTGGCATAGGGCTTTTTAATGGAATGAGTCCGGCCGTTCACCCTATGGCCCTGGGCCGGATCCTCTCACAGATTTGTTTTGGATCGCCTCTGAACATTGCGGCATCTCTTGCTCACCCCGCTCTGCCGAAAGTTGGTGTCAGAGGGGTGTACTCCCCTTCACTTATCCGGCCTGTGACTGAAGTCATGAAGGCTATTGGCTACACCGATGCCCTTGTCGTATACGGTGGGATCTCAGACAGCGAGAAGGGGATGGATGAAGGTTCAGTGTGCGGTACAACCAGTGGTGCACTTCTCAGAAACGGTGAGATAACAGAGCTGTTCTTTGGTCCTGAAGAGTGCGGCTTAAAAGTGCATAATCCAGAACATCTCTCTGCTGATCGTGATAAAGACCTTGCGGCAGTAAAGATGTATCAATTGCTTGCAGGACGAGGAGATTCTGCCCGGGCTGATGCTGTGATTCTCAACAGCGCTCTGATTTTTTACGTCCAGGGTGGCGTGACCACTATTGCTGAGGGGGTAGAGAAGGCACGAGGAATTCTGCAGTCAGGTGCAGCACTGAAGGCTTTAAGACGATGGGTTGAAGCTCAGAACAGCGATCCTGCCGCTGGACTCTTAAAGCTTGCCGGGCTAGAAAAACAGGAGGCTGGCTTATGACAGAACTTCTCATTGTTAAAACAGGTGAGGACTATTGCAGATTCACAGAAGACGGTTTTGAACGCTGCAGCATGAACAAGGCCAGTGTCTTCCCTCTGGCACAGCTGGGTGAAGCAAAGGCCTGGTGTTCAAAGCTGGATGCGGTCGGGATCGAATCTGTGCTTATGAAGCTGACGATCACAGAAGAGCCTTTCGTAGAAGGGGGAAGTGGAAAATGAAAATTGCTTTGAGCCGGTGCGGTGAGATGGAGTTTGTCGAAGGCGATACTCGACCAGGTCCTCAACCAGGGCACATGGTTCTGACGGTCGCTGCCTGCGCAATTTGTCGTACAGATGCCAAAATGTGGCACCAGGGGCATAGAGATCTTGTCTTGCCCCGGGTCCTCGGGCATGAGATAGCAGGAAGAGACGAGGCGACCGGGCAGCTCTATACTGTCTGGCCTGGACAGGTTTGCGGTACCTGCTGGTATTGTCTGCATGGGCGGGACAATCTCTGCGAAGATATGAAAATTATAGGCTTTCACTCAGACGGCGGCTTTGCCCGCTATGTCTCTGTGCCAACTACCAGTCTTGTGCCAGTACCGGTAGAAATCGAGCCCACTCTTCTTACTTTTGCAGAGCCGGTAGCATGTGTATTGAATGCTCTTTCCCAGCTCAGCATGGAGAAAAACCAGAGGATCATAATCTACGGAGGTGGAGTGCTTGGCATGATCGCAGCCCTGGTGTGCCACGAGAGGGAGCTGAAGGTTACTGTTGTTGAGAGTAACCAGGAAAAGATCACGAAATTACAGGATCTTGCTGGGCTTAATGCTATTGAGCTCTGTAAAGACACAGTGGATGCAGATTTTGATCTGGCGATAAACTGCTGTGATAGTCATATCGCCTTTAGCCTCTGTATCACCAAGCTGCGAAAAGGCGGACAGTTTTCTTTTTTCAGCGGCCTTAAAAAGAATGAGGAAATTGAAACGAACCTGCTGAATCTCATCCATTATAAGGAATTGGAACTGTTTGGCTCTTATGGCCCGAGAAAAGAGGATATGGCTCAGGGTATACTTTTTTGTGTAGCACAGGAGAGGAACCTCAACTTGTTGATAGAAAAAGTCATTGAGCCGTCAAAGATGGAGTCAGTCTTGCCCACAATCCTGTCCGGAAATGGTCTGAAGCATATTGTTGATTTTGAGATTTCAGGAGCTGCTGAGAGAAAACCACGTTTCAATGCAGGCCAAAAGGTGAGAAAAAAAGACATTGGATTGCTGAATTCGACATTTCTTTGCAATATCATTGAAAAAATTCAACCAGTATCAGACAAGATAGGTGATCAAGCTCAGAAGAAAGTTGATCTGAAGACCAAGCCACTGGGCGCACTCGGCAGAATCGAAGAACTTGCCGTACGGCTCAGTGTTATTCAGAATAGTCTCAGCCCCTCTGTTGACTGTAAACGGATGTTTGTTTTCGCGGGCGATCACGGGGTGGTGGAGGAAGGTGTTTCTGCCTATCCTGCAAAAGTGACAGTTCAGATGGTTGAAAACTTTTTGGATGGTGGAGCGGCGATCAACGCCTTTTGTCGACAGTATGGGATAGAATTAGCGGTTGTGGACATGGGGGTGGACGGAGATTTTGAGGATCATCCGCTGCTGATGAAGAGAAAGGTTGCACGAGGCAGCCAGAACTTTGCACTTCAAAAAGCGATGACAGAGGCTGAAGCAACCCTTTCCCTGGAACGTGGTGCTAAGGTCTTCCTTGAGAAAAACAGCACGAAACCCTGTACACTTGTTGGTATGGGAGAAATGGGGATTGGGAACAGCAGCAGCGCTGCCGCCATTATTTGTGCTGCGTCCGGTCTTCCGGTAGAAGATGTGGTCGGCAGGGGTACTGGAATAGATGACCGGGGGCTTGAGCGTAAACGGCAAGTCATTGAAAAGGCTCTGGCGCTCCATTCTCCAGTTAAAGACGATGCGCTTGGCCTGTTGACTGCCTTTGGGGGGTATGAACTGGGGGGGATTTGCGGCGCCATTATGGCCGCTGCATTAGAGGGGTGCTGCGTCGTTCTGGACGGTGTTATCTCGACGGCAGCCGGGCTCCTGGCTTACCTGTTGTGCCCTGAGGTGAAAGAATATCTTGTTGCCGGGCATAGGTCAGTTGAAGTTGGTCAGCGCGCGGCCCTTGACATTATAGGTATTCAACCTGTTCTGGATCTTGATATGCGGCTCGGCGAAGGGACCGGAGCGGCGATTACCATGAGCCTTGTCGAATTGTCTTGTCGGATGATGCGGGAAATGGCTTCGTTTGAAGAGGCTGGAGTGGACCGCGGTAGTGTATAACTAGCCTGACTAGGAGCTTGTCCGAGAATGCATCTGCGGAGTCTCGTAAACTCGCTTACCTGTCCCCAACTTTTCGTTATTTTCATAAAAATAATGCTCGCAGATAGCGTAGACTTCGATATTACCT
>JAWSVG010000023.1:9395-21354 GCA_033852035.1 Desulfocapsaceae bacterium
AATAAGTCGGGAAAAGTACCCGCCACCCTGCAAGAAGCTGCTCAAGAAGGTTGCTCTCATGCCAAGGCACTTTACCACGGTGTGGCGGGTTGGAAGGAGACTGTTTTTTTATTTAGGCAGTGTTGATAAGGATTCGTCAACTGTGCCCTGAATGGTGATAAATGAATCAAAACCCGATATTTCGAAAACCTCCTGTACGTGGTCCTGCATGGAACAGGCAATAAATTGGTACGGCCCGGACCTATAGGCTTTTGAGGTCTTGAGGATAACCCGCAGTCCTGCACTTGACACATAGTCCAGGTTGTTGCAATCCAAAATGAGGTGAGTGGACGGTGCGCTTATAAAATCTTCCAACTGCTTTTCAAATTGCGGAGCGGAATTTGAGTCGAGTCGTCCACTCAGGCAAAAAATTGTTGAATTCTGTTTGGTGTGAACCGTAGCTTCCATATAGTATATTGCTGTATCTCTATTGAGAACTGCACTCCTTTGGTAAGTTTTTTCTCATGGTGAAAATGTTTTTATTTTCATATCTCTTATACTCTCTACAATCAGTAAACTGACAGACAAAGTGTATGCCGAGACCACCACACTCTCTTTTTTCCAGGGGGAGGGTGGTGTCAGGTGATGCTGTAAGGGTCGGGTTAAAGGGCGGCCCGTCATCTTCGATAATGATGGTTAACTGCTGTTCATGTTTGCTGATATGAATTTCGATTGTTTGCTCGTGGTTCTGGTCACCGTGCGTGATGATGTTAGTGACCAGTTCTTCCAAAACAAGATTGATCTCCGCCTCGGCTTTTTTACTAAGCGACCACCTTTTACGCAGCAGTTGGACCTGCGTTTCCAGGGTGTTAAGTTCGGAGAGGCTATTAGTAAGTTTGAAAGAAATGTTCATGGTCTATATAGCTGTAACTCCGGTCAAATTGAGACAGCATCCTTTCACTTCAGAAACATTTCGCCGCTCCCAGAGATGCAGCTCTTTGAGCACGGATTTAAGAATAAGCTTGCCGGTTTCAGGAAATTGTTCCTGGATTTTCTCAAATTGTGCCCGGCTGATAGTGAGGACAGTTGTTTTTTCTTCTGCCTGAAGTGCAAATAGAGCCGGCATATTTCCAAGAAGGGAAAATAAACCGAGAATATCACCAGGATCATACTCCTGAACTACAGTATCGCCTGCTAAACCTTCTTGTAACAGTTGTAACTTTCCTGAGAGAATCAAGTATGCCTTGCGATTATTGTAGCCCTTTCCAAAAAGGACATCCCCTTGGTTAAAGATGTCTTTTTCTGCAAGAAAAGCGAGTAACTTCATCGCTTTTATCGGGAAAGATGCAAAAAATGGCACGTCTTTCAGCAGCTGAAGGTTCTGCTGCATCTCAGGAACCTGACTATTTCTTTCCGTATATGAGCTCATGGAGTAATCCTTTTTTATCAACGAGTTCCTGGTAAGCGCCATATTCAGCTAACTTCCCAGCCTTCATTACTGCTACTTTATCAAATGTGGATATAATGTCCAGCCGATGCACTACAGCAATAGCTGTTCGCTTTCCTTTCCATCTTCTTTCCATCAATCTTTGGATTCTTGTCTGGGATTTATTGTCAAGAGCTGAAGTTGCTTCGTCCATAAGAACAATTTTGGGTTGTTTTATGAGTACTCGTGCAATGGCTAGTTTTTGTCTTTGTCCTCCAGAAAGCCTGTCTCCCATTGTACCAACCTGGAAATGCATTCCGAAAGCAGCTATTTTTTCAAGGTAGTCTTCTTCAACCAATAACTGCATGATCGACTGATTGATAACGTCCTGGGCATGGGGCATGCCGGGTTTGGTTTTTCCAAAGAAAATATTGTTAAGAATAGACTGACCGTGGATGTAGCTTTTCTGATTGTAAAAGGTGAACAATCCAGGGGATACTGATTCGCACCAGGCTGGAAATGTTTTTCTCGCCTTAAGAATATTTTCTTTGAGTTCACTGGGGAGTACTGCCATAGTATGGATAGATGGCGTGAAATTTAGGGCCAGAGACAGCAGAAACGTTTTATTCTTTTTGGAAAGAGAGAGCGGTTGGGTCGTTTCCAGTTCTCTGAGGATCGTTTCACACTTTTCAAGTTTCTCTGCCGGCACAGGGCTGTTCTTAAAGAACAAGTCAACAGTGCCCAGTCCTGATAAGATATCTACAGCCTGGATGGCAAGTTCAATCCCAAGGTGGAGTAGAGGTTCTTTGAGCTTCGTTTTTTGCAGAAATGTGTTGAATTTACTGTTCTCATGTACCAGTCGAGGGTTGTAGTTCTTGTTAGAACTTGTTCCAAAAATTATGTTTTCGGCCACACTTGAATTGTAATGGTACGTTTTGTGGTGGTAAAATTCGACATAGTCTTCAAGTTTGTTTCCGAAATTTTCTCTAAAACGATCCCGGATTCGAATGATGGTGTCTGTGGTCTCGTCATCATCAGAGTCGATGTGGCTATCGAGACCAAACCTCATGACATCCACAAAAAGCCCTGCCTGCTGGAGTACCAGAATCATTTTGTCAAGATCAATGTTCATCTCGTCATCGGACAATTGTTTCCGGCCTTCCATAACCGCCTGTTGTGCATACAGCAGATTTTCTTTGATTGATCCAGTAAAAATAAAGGGATTTTGGGAGATATACCCGATGTTACGAATCACTTCGTCTTTAGAAAGACCGGAAAGCTCTTTGTCGTCAATTTTGATGGTGCCACTGGTATAGTTAAACATTTTGCCGATACATTGAATAAGGGTACTCTTTCCACTGCCGGAGAAGCCAACTACAGCAAGGTGTTCGCCGGCAGCGAGAGAAAGGGATACTCCATTGAGCAGGCGGTGTCCATCAGTGGTGTCATAGACTAAATTTGTAACCTCGATTTGACCGGTAAGCCCTGGATTGTCAATGGGGGAGGCCGGCGGGAGAAATTCTGGGTTACCTTTAAAATATTGCATAGTTCGTTTGTAGCGAACAGATGCGTCCTGGTAGGTTTGATAGAATTCGATGAGTTCCTTCCAGGGGTCAAAAAGTTTTTCCTGGGCCGATAGGAAGGCAACCATGGCACCGAGCTCGAGTTCACCGTTCATGACGAGATACCCGCCGAAGACGAAAACAACAAACGGGCCAAGGCCAACAAAATAGTTATTTGCTGTTTTGATCCCGAATTTGAAGAGTGACCATCTGGTTCTGATGCTTTGTAGCTTTTCAATCAGAACGTCAAATTTTCTGCTTTCCTGCTTGTAAGCACCATGTACTACAATTTCACTTATTCCAGAGATGGATTCAGCGATCTGACTTGAAGTGGTCCGGGAGATATCTACTCTCTGTTTGTTGGCTTTGTTTGCACCTTTTTGCAGTTGGGGAATAATAAAGACAACGATGGGATAGATTAATAATGTGGCCATGGCCAGTCCGGTGTTTAACCAGAGAAGATAGCCAGCGAAAGCGAGCAGCGTCAGAATATTTGTTACGGGTACAGCAAAGGCCATTCCGGCAAAAGTCCCTGCTGTGCTAAGTTCCGTCATCAGGGAGGAAACCACCATACCTGGCTGCGTCGTACGAAAAAAACCAAGCGGCAGGGTGAGAATATGCTGATAGAGCTCTTTGCGCATAGCAGCCATTGATTTTTCGCCTATGATGGCTTGAAGGTAATTGATCGCAAGTTTTAATCCACTGGCAGCTGTAATGGCCACGAGGTAAATACCGCAATAAACGATCAGGCCATGCATGTTCTTGAGTGCAATTGAATCGTTAATTATACGTTTTTGCATTTCAAGAGGGAGTACACGGGCAAAAACAATGAGGATGATCACCAACAGAAGTATCATCTGTAGTTTGAAATTGCCGTTGAAGGCCCAGAAAAATAGCGATTTTTCTGTAACTTGTTTTGCGGGTTTCTTCTCTTTCATTGTATTGCCTTTGACCGTACGATGGAAAATACTGGATCGATTGTTACGATACCGCGCTGGTTCTATCTCCTATCAGGAGTACTTTTCAAAACGAACAACAATAATACAACATGAAGATCAAGATTTGACTATTTTTCTCGATCAGTTGCAGAAAAATAGCCGAAATACGGAAAAGATGAGAGCCGAGCAGGGACCTTTAATAATTACAGTTGAAAGAGGTGATTTTCTGCGTTATAAAGTAAAGCATGTAATACTTATGCACATATACACTAAAATAGACATGTGTGGTATGTATCTGCGTTTTCAATCATTTTTATGGAATGTAATGAGAGCGGGTGTGTTTTTTTGGTTGTTTTTTGCTTCTGTATATTCCATAAATTGATAGCGTTTGAAGGCTATATTTCAACTCTCTTATGACGCATAAAAAGCTAGTTTTTTGCGTGTGCAAGATGTGCGAAGTCGCACCGGGCGCTGTTTGTTGGATTTGGTTGAAAGGGATGCGCCCCTTTGTGAAGATAAAAGAGTGGTTCGTGTCTATGAGCTCATCTATATACAGGTAGTTTTCATCCAGTATGGCTTGTTGTCTAGCAATGTTTCAAAAACTGAATTGTCTAAGGAGTAAAGTACAATGAACAATCTGTTGGCAGGAATTATCCCTCAGGATGGTGGTTACGAAGCAACCGGATCGGGGAAATACAATGTGGCGATCGGTCTGATGGCATTATTGACTCTGATCGGAGTGGCAGCTGGTGTGCACTCCATCTATGTAGGGCATGAGCATACCTTTGGGGTAAGTCGCGGTGTACCTTGGGGAGTTTTGATTGCAGCCTATGTATTCTTTGTCGTGACCTCAACGGGTTTATGTATTGTTTCCTCTGTTGGTCATGTCTTTGGTTTTGAAAACTTTGCCCCTATTGCAAAACGCGCGGTATTTTTGTCGATTGCAACAATTGTTGCCGGTTTTCTGGTTATTGCTTTTGAAATTGAAAACTCCTGGCGAATGCCGGTGGGGAATGTCATTGGAGCAAACCCTACTTCCAATATATGGTGGATGGGTACCCTTTACGGTGCATATCTGTTCTTTATGATGATTGAATTTGTCATGCTGCAGCTGGGAAAAAACAAAGTTGCAACCAGTTTTGGCCTCGCTGGCCTGCTTACAGGTGTCGTTGCACACTCAAATCTGGGTGCTGTTTTTGGGCTGCTCAATGGTCGTGAGTTCTGGCATGGTCCTTATATGCCCATCTATTTTATCACCTCGGCTGCAATGTCCGGCTGTGTTGCAATAATCTTTTTTACGTATATAGCCTATAAATTTAATGGCTGGAAGATGAGCTCTGAAATGAAAACGGCTATGTCGAGTGTCGCTAAAATGGGTGCATTGATGATGGCGATAATTATATTTTTCACCAGCTGGAAAATGATAACGGGAATAACCGGTCAGCCTCCCGGAAAATTTGAGGCAATGCAAACGCTGCTGACAGGAGAGTACGCTATGAATTTCTGGGGGGGGGAAGTTCTACTGGGAATGGTTATTCCATTTGCAATTATTCTCCTGACTAAAGGGAAAAGTATGACCTGGTTGTTTGTTGCTTCTGCTGCTGGTATGGTAGGTATTTACTTTATGAGATATGACCTTGTAATAGTAGGGCAATTGGTTCCAGCCTATCACGGTATGGGGCTCGTTGATTACCCTGAACTATTGACCTACAGCCCTTCTCTTCACGAAAGTCTTGTGGTAATCGGTGGGGTAGCCTTGTGTGTGCTCACTTTTCTGATTGGTGAAAAACTGTTCCGCGGTCATGTCTCTGAGCAACACTGAGACAAGCTATCCACGTGTGAATATGAGACTATTGTAACTAACAACCTGTTTTGCTTTGGAGCAGACGGGAAGATGTATAATCAAGAGGTTTGAGTATGAAAATCGATGATTTGGAACAGATGGAAAGTGAAGATCTGACGATACTGCCTTCGGCAGAACGCCGAAAGTTTTTAAAAATGGGTTTGGCGGTGACAGGTTTGTACCTTGGAGGAAGTGTACTGTCTCTTACTTCAGTGCGGAATGCCATGGCAAGTAGTACTGTCCCTGAAGTAGGGAAGTATCCATACGACCCTCACTATAGCATGGTTATCAGAGAACGACTGTGCATTGACTGCGAGCGCTGTAAAGACGCCTGTGTTAAGACAAACCACGTGCCTGCCTATGGTTTCAGAACGACTATTCTGGAAAAGCGCCGTTCACTTGGTGGTGACAAGCATGAAACCATTTTTATGCCGGTACTCTGCAATCATTGCAACAGACCTCCTTGCGTTCGAGTATGTCCTACAACAGCAACATGGAAAGATGAGAAGACAGGTATTGTCACCATGAATCCTTCCCGTTGTATTGGCTGCAAAACATGTATGACCGCCTGTCCCTACAACGCCAGGTATTTCAAAGAAGAAAGCAGGGCTGTTGATAAGTGTGACTTTTGTTATGAGGCACGGCTTTCTAAAGGTGAAACGAATACCGCCTGCGCGGAGGCATGTCCAGCCGATGTGAGAGTCTTTGGAAACCTGGCGGATACCGAAAGTAGAGTCTTTGAACTGGTACACGCCCCAGAAACAATGGTCTGGGTCCTGCGGCCGGAGACAGGTGCTATTCCCAATGTATTTTATGTGAACTCCTAGTTGTGTTTAGGAGGAATGTTTGTTTAGGAATTTGTCATAAAAGTAATTGGTTATCATCATCGTAATAAACGATGATGATACGTAGGAGATGAAAATGAAGAAGATTCTATTATTGCTGGTCGTTGGTGCTTTTTTACTGTCAGGGGCCTTGCTTTCTGCCAATAGCGACACAAAAACGGTTGATGAAGAATACGATGAAGATACATATGGACCTCAAGATCCTATAATATGGGTAAAACCAGTCAAGTCTGTGGTCTTTGACCATAAGATCCATACCATGGAAGGAGGTATGGATTGTGACTCGTGTCATGATGATCTGTTTGAAATGGAGGCAGGTCTCGCTCAGGAAAACGAGGATTTCACCATGGCGACACTGTATGAGGGTGGATATTGCGGACAATGTCATGATGGTGATACTGCATTTGCTTCCAACACCCGTTGTACTGCTTGTCATATAGGTGTACGTGGTCAGGCTCGACTACTTGGTGGTAAAAAAAACACTGCTAATGAACACTAGAAAAAAGAGGGTTTTGTTAGAATACCTACGGGAAATAAGATAGTTATAATGTTAGGATCAGTCATGTAGGCTGATATACTGAAATGAGTTTTACAGAGGAGTGCAGCGTCTTTTGGCGCCGCACTCCTTTTTTTATTTTTGCAACCCTCCAAAATGAACCACATCTGCGCTGTACCTTCCGCATTATTATTACATAGGACGTAATATGCGTCCTTGCCCTGGGCACTATCTTAACTAGCTGTAAATTCAGGTTATCATCACTATGGGCCTAGCAATTGAAGTATTTCGTTATCAAGGTAAATCCTGTAGCTTTTTGATGTTTTGTGTAAATACTAATTATATCAATATCTTAGTAACGTTGTTGTAAGGACTTAAAATGCGTCCATTCTGAATTGTACAATGGGCGCAAACTGCGCTATAGGGGGAACCTTGAGCTAAGAAAAAGAGCCCTGTACTCAATAGTTTTGGTGGGATTACTACTGTGAAATTAAGCTGTTATGTTGTTTTGAAACGTCTTTGTTTGAGGTGGTATTGCTATGGCATAGGACTTGCTACTTAAGAAATAACTTAAGAAACATGACCCTTGGAGAAGCTCCTGGGCTCAAATGACGGAGGATGATATGGCGACAACAATACAAAAACAGGCAATTGAGTATCCTGTCTACAGTTTCACAAAAGTGGTGGGGCAGTTGAGTGAGTGGTTTTGGTTTCTGCTCTCATTTTCTCTTTTTCTGGTACTTGGGCCATTTGCTGCACCAGTAGTTTTAATCGTTCTGGTTAAGCTTGGACTCGAACATGCAGACGGATCTGAACCGGAGTCTATTCAGGATTATTAAAATTGCTCGAAAGGGAGAAAATTTGAAGACCTGATTCATCTCAAGAAGTCGTAATCAGGCTTATTCCGACATAAGAAAATGGAACTTAACTTAATTAGTATGCGTGCAAGGAGAGAAGTAATGGAAGGTAACGTAACAATCAGTATAGCACCAGGGGCAGTAAAATTTCCGGCCAATAAACTCATGTATCTTTTCTTGGCTATGATTCTCATTGGAGTCGGGGGCGCTGTATACTCGCAAGTAATAGGACATCATCATGCTTTTGCTAATACCAGGGAAATGCCATGGGGGATGCTGATCGGTGTGTATGCGTACTTTGCTATAATCTCTACTGGTCTTTGCGTTCTGGCTGCATTCAGCCATATATTCGGTGGCAATCAGATGGCGCCTCTTGGTAACCGGATGGTCTGGTTATCAATAATTATGCTACTTGGGGCCTTTACAGTTATTGGCCTGGAGATTGAAAATCCCTGGCGGATGCCTTTAGGTGTTGTTTTGCATCCCAATATCACATCAAATATATGGTGGATGGGGACTCTGTACGGGATGGCGATAGGCATCATGCTCCTTGAGCTCTATCTCATTCTCAGCAAGCGGTACTCTGCTGCGATTTTTCTTGGAGTTGCAGGAGCTGTTGCAGAGGCACTTGCTAACAGTAATCTCGGATCTGTGTTCGCCTCACTCAATGCCAGGCCGTTCTGGTATGGTTCTCAGTTGCCGGTTTTTTTCTTAGCTTGTGCAGTTCTTTCTGGTGCCGCCGCTATTGTCCTGTTTACACATTACAGCCATCTCTTGCAAAAAAGAGACGTTGACGATGCTACTTTTAAAGGTCTGCAAACTGCTGGTAAAATGATGGTCCTCATGACCTTTCTTGTGAGCCTTGCCACTGTATGGAAGTTTGCAAATGCTTATTGTGGAACAGAATCTACTATTATGGCTGCCGACTCTCTGGTACGTGGACCACTGTCTACAAGCTTCTGGCTTTTCGAAATAGCCATAGGCTTGGTTCTACCTTGTGCATTGCTGGTTGTAAGTCGTTTGAGATCAATTCACGCTATGTCTACAGCAGCACTTATGATCCTTGTTGGTCAGTTTTTCTCTAGATTCAATCTTGTTGTTGCAGGCCAGATTGTTCCGAACAACCAAGGCCTAGTGGGTGTTCCTCAATATTTATCCTATACACCTACGGCTCTTGAGTATTTGATTGTTATTGCTGGTCTAGGCGTCGTAGGGGTTGGTTTTGTTCTTGGTGAAAGGTATCTGGATACGACCTTCACGGAGGACAACAATCACTAGGAAGTTGTCCGAGAATGGTCTTTCGGAGTCTGCACTTACCTGCCCAAACTCTTCGTTATTTCCAAAAAAATAATGCTCGCAGATAGCGTAGACTTCGAAACCATTCGTTAAATGGACTCGGCAATTTTTCTCAGCTGACGGCAGTGACTGTTTACGGCAGATACTTAGGGCAAAGCTCATGGTTGGGTATCTGCTTGCTGGATACAAGTAAGCCAAAAGAGGTTCTACAATGAAACGTGATAAAGCACTTTTTACCATCGGAATGGCGGCGGAAATGCTAGAGGTTCATCCAAGGACCTTGAGAAACTATGAAGAAGCGGGGCTGATTCGTCCTATGCGCAAAGGAACATGGCGATACTATACTTTTCGGGATATTCAGTGGATCGAATGCCTCAGGGAAATGGTTCATTCTAACGGGGTAAGTCTCAATGCTGTGAAAAAACTTCTTCAGTATACCACCTGCTGGAATATTACTGACTGTCCCTTCGAGAAAAGGCAACGATGCTCGGCTTTTTTCTCAAATACCCTTGTTCCTACAAAAATTCAGCGCATTGCACCATCACCGGAAGCACAAGAGGATGTTGCAGCTTAGTTGAGGCTCTGCTAAGCTGTTCCTTTCCTTTTTCCTGCTCTTTTGAACTATGTCTTGGTACGTTTTTTCTTTTCTATAATCCCCTCGCTGTATCTCCAACCCCTGATATATCTCCAACCCCTGATATTGATCGTTTAGTCGAGATGCGTCTTTTGATATAGCCTCTTTGTTGGAATCAGCAATGTGGGCTCCCAAGGGACGCAAAATGCGTCTTTTGTAGAGTTGGGCGAAAAGTGATCCATTTTACTTGTGTTGATGTATCTCCGCAAAGCTGGTTTTTATTGCAAAATAAAGGTCATGATTACAGATGGATGGAGTTGCTTATTGTTCGTATTTCTGGGTTAATGTTAACCTTTTCCTGTAATTTTCACTGTACTATAACTTGACAATCATGACTGTAGGGTTTAGCTCTATGCCGTATGTTCATCATGCGGAAGGTGTGGATGGATATGGGGCCTGATCAGATCTGGTGATGTAATATGAATAGGAGGTTGACATGGAAACTGTATATTTTCTCATATTTTGGATAGGGGGCGCTTTGGTACATACGCTCTATGATTTAAAGGTGAAGCCATTACTGTTGGGAGCAAAATGGAGCACAAACAAATAACAACAAAAGAGCGCTTTATACAAGCAGACATGTGTGAAATAATACCGTTAATACTAGTGGTTACTGTGTGGGTAACTATCAATAAAGTACATTCAGAAACAAAGGAGTAATAACAATGAACAATCTGCTGGCAGGAATCCTCCCACAGGATGGTGGGTATGAAGCAACTGAGTCCGGGAAGTACAATGTGGCAATCGGTCTACTCGCTTTGTTGACCCTGGTTGGTGTCGCAGCAGGCGTTCACTCGATATACGTTGGCCATGAGCACACCTTTGGAGTAAGTCGCGGTGTTCCTTGGGGTGTCCTGATTGCTGCTTATGTGTTTTTTGTTGTCACATCCACAGGATTGTGCATTGTGTCATCTGTTGGGCATGTTTTTGGTTTTAAAAACTTTGAACCAATCGCTAAACGTGCAGTTTTTCTTTCTATTGCAACCATCGTTGCGGGATTTATAGTCATTGCCTTTGAGATCGAAAACTCATGGCGTATGCCTGTGGGGAATGTTTTGGGTGCAAATCCCACATCCAACATTTGGTGGATGGGAACACTGTATGGTGCGTATCTTTTTTTTATGATGATTGAATTTGTCATGCTGCAGATGGGGAAGCATAAGGTTGCAACGAGCTTTGGGCTTGCTGGTCTGTTGACTGGTATTGTCGCTCACTCCAACCTCGGAGCGGTATTTGGTCTGTTAAACGGACGTGAGTTCTGGCATGGACCATATATGCCAATCTACTTTATAACTTCTGCTGCAATGTCCGGCTGTGTTGCAATAATCTTTTTTACTTATATAGCCTATAAATTTAACGGCTGGAAGATGAGTGCAGCTATGAAAACTTCCCTGTCAAGTGTCGCCAAAATGGGCGCGTTAATGATGGCTATTATCATCTTTTTTACCTGCTGGAAAATGATTACCGGTGTAACAGGTCAGCCTCCGGGAAAATACGAAGCCATGGAAACATTACTTACCGGCAAGTACGCACTCAATTTCTGGGGGGGGGAGGTTATGCTCGGTATGCTTATCCCGTTTGCAATTATTCTTATCTCCAGAGGGAAAAGCATGATGTGGCTTTTTATTGCCGCGGCTGCTTGCATGGTAGGTATCTACTTCATGCGATATGATCTTGTGATAGTCGGCCAGCTGGTTCCAGCGTATCATGGAATGGGCCTTGTGGATTATCCGGAATTGTTGACTTATAGTCCGTCTCTCCATGAGAACTTGGTCGTCCTTGGGGGAATCGCTTTCTGTGGACTGACATTTCTGGTTGGAGAAAAACTGTTTCGCGGCCATGTAGCTGAGCATCACTAACACCGGGAAACGGTAAGTAAGTACCTTGTGGGTGCTTACTTACCATATCATATAAAATTGAATGCGTATTTTCTCGGAGTCTGCGCTTATCTGTTTTTATTACAGCTTTTACGGAGTTGGGTACTAAACCGAATTTCTCACCAATGAGGTTGGAATCAAAACCCTCATGAGAGATGCCGGCTCATGGAAGGCCTTCTACATTTTTCTTTCTCGTTGTGTTATAC
>JAWSVG010000103.1:0-12282 GCA_033852035.1 Desulfocapsaceae bacterium
TGACTCGCACATGACTCGCACAAATTGAGCCGTTATCTAACGGAATAGACAGATTTAAAAATACTTTTATATAAAAATTGCTCATCGCCCTGACTCTTCTCACCTAATTTTAGCGGCATCAGTCGCATTGTGCTGAATTAAGTCGAGCCACATTCGATAGACCAATTCGTCCATTGCCACCCTCGATTAATACGTAGGCTTAATGTTCGAATAGCAGTTTTCTGCACTATTTGTGTTCCTAGAACTTTTTTTGAATATGGTTACTATTCATCAAAACGGTGCAGTTGATTCCTGGGAACAAGCAGTAGCTCTCCTGCTAAAATCATATCTTTTTCAGTATATTGCAAGCAGGTTTTTTTGACCTCATTGATAAGTACCGCAGCATGTGTTTCCCCCCAAAACCAATCGGTTAGCGCAGTACCATCAATTGGTTGGCCAGGTTGAGCCGAAAGTCCCTCCAGATAGCAGGCTTTGATATCCTCCGCGGCCATGCGTAAGATATCAGAGAGTTGTTTTCCATTTACTACGGTTCCCTTAATCATTCCGGATATGAAATCACAAAAAAGATCGCCGACTTCGTCGAGGGTAAGACCACTGACCCCAATAGTTGAACGGTTTTGTTTCTCACAGGCCAGATTGTGCCACGTTTGCATCAGGCTATATTCGTTTCGGAACTTCATAAAAAGATCATCTTGCTCTGACAGGTTATCTGTCGGGGTCGCAAAATTCACAGGACAAGCTGTTATTTGCACTTGTTCTGTAGTACTTTCCACAGCATCATGTGGATAATCTTCAAGCACTGGACCTGCAGGATATTCAAGCAGCGATAACGCATGTTTTATAACATCGCGCTGAAATTTTGGGTTTTGGGGGTTACCAAGTGGCCTTCCCAGAGGAAAAGTAACCCACAACGCCCTTGGTGGTTTAATGATCTCAGTGTGTTCCCTGATTAAGCTAATTTGAGTTGTTGCAATACCATTGTTTTCCATGAAATGTGCAAGCCCGCCAACTGCGCGCGTACAATTTGGTCAGACCGGCACCAGTAATACCGCATCGACCTGATCTTTTTTTAGAATAGTAGCGAGTTGAGACGCCTCGTCCTCCATTTTCTCTGGCGGAGTCGCACCCATAAACGAATAATGGTACTCAGCGATACTTCCAATAAATCTCTGTTTTTCAAGTTCTCTCAATCTATCCAATGGAAAAGTCATATTCTTATCTGCCTGAAATCCGGTACGATCAAAATTCGTTGAAATATGGCTCATAACCAAATCCTGGGTCTCAACGTCTTTTGGAATAAGCCTATAACCTGTTTCTCCCACACCAAAAGGCCTATCTCTACGGAGGTGCATGCCTGCCGTAGAGATCAACGCTACACGTGATTGCGAGACCTTCAATCCTGTGATATAAGGGGACGACGTATAGGTTGGACAAGGAAGTTTAAGTATGTGTTCACGTTCTGCTTCTGTGCATTGTGCTAGACGTACCATGGTTTCTCCATAATCTGTTAAAAAATTGAATTACATCTTTTGTGTTGCACCGTGGTTGATATTACCTTTTTCTATATCTGGCAATTGCATCAATCCTCAGATATTCTATCTTGATTTTGGTTAATATTTTATCAGTAACTCTTTTTTCCTATTTAAATCTCTTACATTTTGAGCCTCTTGCAAAAGTCCTACTTCAAAACGCTGAAATTTATATTATTTGACCTGCAAAGATTACCAGAATTCCAAACATCAAGTGCATCATCACTTTGTCTGCCCCTTTAACCATTACACTATTACCTCCAAATTCTTCTTTTAAGCAGCCGTTGAAACGTTCTACAGCGCCTCTTTCGTTATACCTTTGTTTTTCATTTGGTAGCATTGGTTTCGGAAAGCCGCTATTACGCTTAATCATAATATTTTTTCTTTGAGCTTCATCTCATTCTCCTGTTGTTATTTATTTCGCAACAAAATCACAACAGAAAACGATGTAAAACTTTATCAATTCATCATGTTATATCTTTTTAGATGTTGAAATGTTCCTTTCCTTTATTTTCCCTCTTAACACTCTTGCAAGAGCCTCAGTTACTTAAACTTAAGTTCGTAGATGGAAATATAATGTATAATGTATACACGATAGCGAAGTCCTATGCAACACCAGAAATATTATCTCACTAGAGCTTAGAAATTGATTGTTTCCAACCGAGTTGCGTTTTAAAGGGAACTGAATAATTTAGCGAATGACTGTTTTGGCAGGTGATCCTTCATAATCAGAGACGGCCCCAGGAATTAGGATCACTAGCTAAGTGAATAAAGTATGAATAGTTTCTCAAAACAATTTTGAAGGAGAAATTATGGAAAGACAAAGAAGGTGTCTGCCTCTCCTATTCGCATGGCTTTAATGTTGTAGAGGAAGGTATGCAGATTCGTAAATATGAATGAAATTCATTTCAGGTTATTTTTCCAAAACTATAATGAAAAAAATGACTAATGATGATAATAATCTCTTTAATAAGTTGATATCCCTGAACAAGAATATTTTGACAACGGTATTCTTATGGTGGCCATAGTCAAAGCTGGAGGTCAGCTCGCCTACAACACAACGGTTTCTGCAGGAATCAGAGAAGAGTCAGCCTACTATGAATCATTGCATGAAATTCTCCTTATCGCTAACACAATAGCAAGAAAAAGCTTTATGAGATGAATGTTGCTGTTTCGGATACCGCAGAATATTGGGATTACCTTTTTGCTAATGTGGCGATGCCTCTTCTCTCAGATTTCATGAAAAAAATTGATATTGATGTAATCGGCAAGGGTACGGATGTAAAAGACAATGGCGTCGACAACATTAAGTTTATCGAGATTAAAAAGCTATCAGCAATAGCAGTGTAGAAGCTGTAGGTGAAGAGCTACGCTCTTTGATGAGTGAATGAAACAAACGATATAAACTTTTCCTTCACCACTGACTGTCTCATTAGCGTCTACGAATAGATTCCTTCATTAAGTTAAAGCAGTCAATGGGTTGGAGGAAGGTAATGACATGTTCCACGGCACAAAATTACCCCTCAAACGAGTTTATTCTGTCTGGATTGCAGCCTTATTCTATAGTGACATCGAAGAGTCACTTAGGGAAATTGCCAACATATCTTATCAATACAACTACTTAACCGTGAGCCAGATAATAGGTACAAAATGACATATGCAATCATGATCAATAAGACCGGCGGACCTGATGTTCTTTCATGGGAAAAATATGCCCCAGGGACACCAGGACCCAATGATGTTAGAGTAATTCACGAGGCCGTCGGGCTTAATTATATTGACGTGTATCACAGAACCGGTGTGTATCCGTTACCGGTTTTACCTGCAGTTTTAGGACTCGAAGGAGCAGGAATCGTTGATTCAGTAGGAGAAGCTGTCACTGAGTTTGTCAAAGGAGACAGGGTTGGCTACGCTGGTATCCCTCCCGGAGCTTACTCCCAGATAAGATGCATACCAGCGCATCGGTTGATAAAATTACCCGATGCAATCTCTACTCGTAATGCGGCAGGAATTATGCTCCAAGGTATGACTGCAAGTTATTTACTCAGTGGTTGTTTCAAAGTAAAGCATGGAACTACTATTCTTATCCACGCAGCATCCGGTGGTGTCGGATCTATCTTGTGTCAATGGGCAAACCATTTAGGAGCAATAACCATCGGAACTGTGGGCAGCAAAGAAAAGGCTAAAATGGCCAAAGCAAATGGTTGCATGCACACCGTCTTATATCAGGATGAGAATTTTGCGACAGCAGTAAAAGAAATTACCAATGGCCACGGGGTTGATGTTGTGTACGATTCCGTTGGTCGATCTACCTTTATGCAATCCCTGGACTCTTTACGACCACAGGGACTCATGGTCTCCTTTGGTCAGTCTTCGGGGCCCGTTGAGCCAATGAATATTGGTCTACTCGGAGCAAAAGGATCTCTGTTTTTAACCAGACCCAGTGTGATGCATTACACCTCCAAAAGAGCAGATTTGGTTGCTCACGCCAATGATCTATTTGACGTAGTTACTTCTGGAGTTGTTAAAATAAACATTATGCAGGAGTATGCCTTAAAAGATGCAGCTCAAGCTCACAAGGATATTGAAGCAAGGAAAACAAAGGGGAGCACGATTCTTCTCCCATAATACCACAAGTGAGTTAGTAAGTACTGATTGCAGCTACCTAAAATATTCTGGTAATGTATAAAGATTACCAGATAGCTGTTGTAACTCTGCAAAATCTTTAGCCGCGAGTAGGTCTCTGGTAGCTTCTTTTGGGTTAATACCGAGATCTTCTGGAAAAGCGACAATTTTAGCTGTTCGCAGTTTGTTTGTCTCGGAACGATTTGCACCCTGCCCTACAGGAGTGTTACCAGCGATTGAACGAATGGCCGCCTCTTTTTCTGCAGAGGTATGACATCTGCCGAGATAAGCTATGCCTCTTTCTGTTACAATATGGGTAATATCTTCGCTGTAAATCATTACAGGCGGTGAATCGAATATACCTTCGCGGTGCATTTCAACCGCGTCAAGTTCATTTACAAAGACAGGGCATTGCGGATTGCCACCGAAAGTCGGTGTTATTTGAACAACAATTTTTCGGCCCCGAGCAATTTGTTGATTTTCTGTGCTGTAGCTTTCTAGTCCCGCTTTTTGCCAGGCAGGGCTGCAGTGGCGCCTTCCTAATGGATTTGCGCCCAGATTAGGTGCCCCACCAAAACCAGCAATCCGTCCTTTTATTGCTGTAGAACTGTTCCCAAATCGATCAATTTGTAGTGTAGCACCAACAAAACAATCAATGGCATAATGTCCAGCCATCTGACATATAGGACGGTTGGATTTCAACACACCATCCTGTGATGTGAAAAATATATCTTTATAGGCTTTAATGTATGCGCCCATACCGGGTTCACTGCCAAAAGAGTGTATTGATTTTACATAACCAGCCTCTATAAATGGGATCAAAGTAGGGTGTGGATTAAGTAGCCAGTGAGTACATATTTTGTTCTCCATTGCTAATTTTTTAATGTAGTTTGGCAAAACGAGCTCAATGGCAGCAGTGGCGTAGCCGATTCCATGATTAAGGGACTTGACTTGGTATTCTGCATAAATCCCTTTAATGGTCATCATTGCCATTAGAATATGTTGGTTGGTTATTTTGGCCGGATCTCTGGTGAAAAGCGGTTTTATAGAGGTTGCTTCGCCAGTTGGGATGATGAAATCGACCTGGGATGCTGGTATGTCAACGCGGGAAACATTTTCCACAACCTCTTTCACCTGAGCAATGACGATGCCTTTGCTAAAGCGTGTGGCTTCGCAAATTAACTGAGTCTCTTCACTATTAGCCCCAGTGAACAAATTGCCCTCATTGTCCGCATATTCAGCAGCAACCAGGGCCACATTTGGTCTCCGATCTGTAAAATATCGACTATAGAGTTCGTTATATGTGTGAATAGATCCAATTTTAACTAGACCCTGTTTGACTAATGAGTACAATCGTTTAGCTTGGGCACCAGAAAAAGAAAAATCAATTGTGTGTGCAATGCGCTTTTCGAAAACATCCAGATGTTCATCAAGTGTAATAGAAGACATCATTAGGTGAAGGCTGTGTATTTTTGATGCCGATAGAGCAGACAAGGTCTTTGCCAAAAAAGTAGCCTGTTTCTGATTATTTCCTTCTAGAATAATTTGATCTCCAGATCGAATCGTGCAGTTAAAAAGCGTTAGGGCTTTTTGTGATGTGACAACTCTACCTCCAACTACTGCTTTAGCCTTGTACATACGGTCGGAATACTCGATAGATCGAGAATCTTGCGGTTTTGCAGGTAGCACGTCTTCTCCCTTCCTTGATTTTTTGGTTCACGTGATTTCGCACGAAAGCTTTGTTGGCGTTCGTTATTTTATATCACAAATTGCATGCTATGATGGCCTTTATAATCAATCAAAGTTGAATTCAACTAAGTAAGATAAAAACCATATCTGTATTCACTAGTGTTACGTAAAGTTTTTCTGTCTTAGTTATCGAGCTGTTTTAATTACCTTCAACTCCTCAAACTCNNCTCCAAAAAAATTGTGCCAGATCTAATTCCTCTATTTAAAGTGAATAATCGATTACACATAATTATTAATATCTAATCACAGGTATTTTAAATGGCCTCAGCCTTGATAAGATTTTCAATATCTATTTTTGACAAAGACAAATATTCTGAAAGTATCTCAACATTATGCTCTCCGAGTAGTGGTGGTGCTAACTTCATTTCATTAGGCGTTTCTGAAAACTTAACGGGGAAACCAATGACTTTAATTGTACCTTCGTTTGGGTGTGTTACTTCTGATAGCATCTCAAGATGCTTTACCTGAGGTGATGCAAAAACTTCATTTATGGTACTGATCGGACCGCATGGAATTGCAGAATCTGTTAATTTTTTTAAAAGCTCGTCGCGGCTATATAATGAAGTCTTTTGTTCAATCAGTGCAACCAGTTCGGATCGATGTAAAAGTCGATTTGAGTTTGATTCAAATCGTGGATCATTCATTAATTCGGATAAATCCATCACATCACAAAAAGCCTGCCAAAATTTTTCAGTGCCGACGCCAATGTTTATATAACCATCAGCGCTAGGAAAGGTTTCGTAAGGAGTGATGTCAGGATGTTCATTTCCAATTCGAACCGGTGATTCACCTGTTGCGAGAAACTTTTGGGCTTGAAACGATAAAAGCGCAACTTGAGTCGACAAAAGAGAAGTCTCTACCAACTGACCTTCATCAGTTTTTTCCCTTTGCAATAATGCCGCTAAAGTTCCATTAGCTGCAAAAATACCAGCCAACATGTCTGCTATAGACACACCGACTTTGTAAGGTTTCCCATCTTTGTCACCTGTTAATCCCATTACACCGCCTATACCCTGTGCAATCAGGTCATATCCTGGTCGGCTTGCTTCTGGTCCCGTCGGACCAAAGCCAGTGATAGATGTGTAAATAAGTTTCGAATTAATTTTTTTCAAACTGGCGTAGTCAATCTGTAATTTCTTGGTAATACCTGGTCTGAAATTTTCTATGACCACATCAGCCTGCTCAATTAATTTATAAAATATATCCCTACCTTCTTCCTTTTTAAGGTTAATTGTCAGGCTCTTTTTATTACGATTACAACTAATGTAATACGATTTGAGATTCTCAGTGGCGTTTGCACCCCAATCTCTTGTCACATCACAATTTAATGGATTCTCAACTTTTATAACATCCCCCCCCATGTCACCCAAAATTTGTGCACAATATGGTCCGGCCAATGCAGTTGAAATCTCTATAATTTTCAAATCTTTGAAGTAGTTATTCATTTTTTCCTCTCATAACTTATTGATCAGCAACACGCCGCATTGCATAATTTATTATGTATACATTGTGTTGTGTGGAAACATATCGTGATTCAAGATAATTAATCAATATTAACCTGTTACCATAATATTGTTTTGGGTCTCTTATCCTATCATTTTATTGGGCAGCCACAAAGCCAGCTCAGGGAATACACTGACAAGGACGATAACTATTATATCGATGACAACAAATGGGGCCGCACCTAAAAGGACATGGTGCATAGGAACATCTGGTGCAATATTTTTAACAATAAAGAGATTAAGTCCTACAGGGGGGGTTAAAAGTCCGATTTCCAGGTTAATTGTCATTATCACTGCAAACCAAATTGAATCAAAACCCAGACCAGTAATAACAGGGAGAAGGAGAGGCGCTACCATCAATATAACAGCGGCAGGTGGTATAAAACAGCCTAAGAAAAGCAGGAAAATATTAATGACAACAATGATGCCCCATTTACTCAAAGGTAGAGATAAAATTAGTTCTCCAAGCGCTTGAGTAGCGTATAAATCAGAAGAAACATAAGAGAACAGAAGGGCAGCCGCCATAATCAACAAAATCATACCACTTTCGTTCAGAGCCTTTAGAAATATTTTCCAAAGTCTTTTCGGTTGGTAAATTTTATATATCACCATTGTGAAGAAGATCGATAATACGGCTCCAATGCCTGCTGCCTCGCTTGGTGTCGCCCACCCTCCATAAAGTGCACCCATTATCAAGACAATCAGCAAGATAAATGGCATTATCTTCGTTAGAGATGCAAACTTTTCTTTCCAGGTGTAATTAACCGTTGATCCCTCATCATCAATATAATAAATAGAGCCGGGTGGTGCCGGGACGATTTTTCGATAGTAAAAAACACCTCCCACCCAAAGACAACTCAAGAAAACTAATAGTATTCCTGGGATTATGCCCGCGACAAAACATTTACCGATAGATGACTCTGTGACGACGCCATAGAGGATCATGGTTACACTGGGCGGAATAAGAATACCAAAAGTCCCGGCATGCGCAATCAATCCTGTACTTAACGCCGGTGAGTAACCTCTCTTCCGCATTTCTGGTATGCCGATTCCTCCCATAGCGGCAGCTGTTGCAGGACTTGAACCGCATAATGCTGCGAAAATACCGCAGCCAATCATGTTGGCTATCCCAAGACCACCTGGAATTTTATGAAGCCACTTTTGTAATGCATCATAGACATCCTTGCTGGCGTCGGATTCTGAAATCGGGGCGCTCATTAGAATAAATAAGGGTACTGCTAAAAGAGCAAAGGAATCCATACTGCTATGAAATACATAGGGTACTGTTGTCAATAAGTGGGGTGAAACAACTACAATGAACAAGATTGATATTCCCGATAATCCTGCCCAAATTGGAATTCCGGTTAAGAGCAAGATGAACGCACCACCAAATAGGAGCGTTGCGGACCATAATTCTGGTGACATAACGTGTACCTCTCAAATTACAACTATAAAGATTATCGTTTACAGATGAATAATCAATCTGTCTAAAGGTCTCTCAGTTCTAATCGTTCCGTTTCTTGAGAAAATCGACCTTCTTTAAAATCTATTATTTTTTTATACGTATAAACAATATACTGAAGAGCTAATAGCGTCATGCCATAAGGCAGTAAAAAGAGAGGAATCCACAAAGGTGGCCCCCACAGAGTTTCAGAGTGATCACCTTCCACTAGAGCCTGCCACCACATCGGCCAGGAGTACCATGCAAGGAGAGTAACCAGCGCGAAAGTTATTGTGGATACAATTATCATCACGATTTCCCTTAATCTGGGAGGGAGGTAAATCAGTAATAGATCTACATTAAGATGATGTTCATTTTTCTGCACAAACGCGGCGCCAACAAAAACTGTACACATTAACAAATATACTGCAGCTTCCGTTTGCCAAATTGTCGAAATGTTAAGTATTTTTCTAACAACAATTGCTTCTGTAATAATAATTGCTGCAAATACAGTACTTAATGCAGCAACCCAACCCGAAATGATTGTAACATTGTCGATGACCTTGAACAGTTTGTTGATTAGGTGACTCATTTTTCTTGCCTAAAGGTTGATCCAGCCGGTTTCTTTGCCATATTATCCAGAAGTGAAGATCACAATGAAACCGACCAGAAATAAGATAGTTGTTGAAATATTACTCCATTGCTTCATTTGCCAGCTTTAGATATTTTTCCCCATCAGGAACAGTCTCAGAAAAGTTTTTCCAAGATGTATCTTTAGCTAGTTGTTTCCATTCATTAAACTCCAACTCGGTCATGTTGTACATTTCCACCTTTGCAGCACCATATTGCTTGACAAGATTGTCAGTTAATTTTGATACATTTTGGTAAACCCAATTTACACGCATCCATTCAGCAGTCTCATTGAATGCTATCTGTTGACTAGGTGAGAGTTTATTCCATGTTTTCATTGAGATACTAAGATTATTTGCCATATGCCAAATAGCATAATCTTTTGGTACATTAATATAGTTTAATACTTCATACAGTCGATAGGATACAAACGATGCTGAGGAGGTCAACAGGGAGTCCAACACTCCCGTAGCCAGACCATGATAAGCTTCTGAAGAGGGCATACTGGTAATGGATGCTCCTGCCTCACTCATCATGTATTCAAACTTTTTCCCTGCTGCACGGAGTTTGGCGCCCTTAACATCGGCAGGAACTTTTATCTGCTTAACCTTGCTGCCAATACCACCATCGAACCACGCCCACAATAGGTTTTTTACACCGTTTTCCTCCATAAGTGACTCAATCTCTTTGCCGATTGGCTTAGATTGCCAGCTGAGGCCCTGTTCAAGATTCGTTACGACACAAGGCATTAGGGTAATTGAGAATTGAGGAACTTTTCCGGATGCATAATCTAATGGAAACACAGACATGTCCAAAGCCCCTTTTCGCATTGCATCCCACTGTTCTTTAGGTTTGTATAAAGACCTGGACGGATAATAACGGAATTTTACTTCGCCATTAGTCTTCTCTGTTACCATGTCGCCAAACACTCTGGCCATTTGGTCACGAACATCCCCTTTAGCAAATTGGTGTGAAATCTTAATGGTCACGGTTTTGGCATATGAAGCTCCGCAAAAAACAAACAATGCTACCAAAATCAATAGTCCAACGAAACCATGAGGTAATTTAGTTCTAAGTGAAATCATAGGGTTCTCCTTGTACAAGTCATTTTTGGAATCATAAGTTAAGGGTTTATTTTGAGCTAAGGAAACAGTTTCAAAACTACAACTCTAAAGTGAAAAAATCAATACATTGCAGTCCGATACAACAACTGCTAACATCTTTCCTATTGACCTTTTCACAAAAATATCTTGAGGCCAAAAGACATTTTGTTCATCAAAAAGTGCCAATATGATTGACACAATCATGTGCACATATTCATCAATATAATTATATAATGTATACTTTATACATTATTCAGGAACTAATGTCAATACAGTTATTCATGACCCCTCTGATTCCAATTGGAAGTTATGGAATAATACCTTCTAATAAGGGTGTTGCGAACAATACTAGGTTTAGAAGGGGTTCTACCCATTCTGGGAGAGTGCTCTTATAAAGAAAAGGCAGTAATATGAACGCGCTCGTCTATAAAAGGAGATTTTAACAATCGCACGTACTCCTCTTTGGCAGGCCTGCTCGAACAGCCTGTTCATCTATGTCGATACCTTCAATCGCTGCTGCTATTTGTCGATAATCTGCATGTTTTTTGTCATGTTCAGCTTGTGCCTGTAGGTCCTGGGAATCGCCATCTTGCGATATTTGCCACTTTTCAGTTAGAGGCATAGAGGGGGGTTGTAACTGTTTTACTTGTTATTGAGTACGTGTTCAGGTTTTGTTGCTCGAAGCAGTACGGCATGATGAGATTCGACGGGAGCTGATCAGTAGTCTCTATCTTTATCTCCACCACGATTCAGAAATTGGTGCTACAGTCATAAACAGAAACCGCTTACCACAAGTTGACTTTATTGCTAGAGCCTCCCTGTGTCTGAGTTACGCGGAGAGCTTGCGAGTACAGAAGAGAAAGAGGCGTATAGTTTCCACCCTGGAAACAGGTACAGTCCAGATCAGAGAGATCCGCAAGATTTCGTCCCACCCGGTGGAAATTTCCGAAGCACTTTCAAGGCTGGTTCCCTCCGGACAGCGCTATGGTTACGATTTGATCGTCTGGATTGGGATGGCACGGTATCTCCGAAATTTACGACGTAAAGAGATTCGTGCGGAGTTACTGCATGAAAAAACATTATTCTTTCAAACGGCTCCAGATCTTCGTGTTGCCGCAGAAAAGGGGTATCCACTCCATATTGATGCAACCAATGAATAAGGTAAATGTGGACTCTTTCTTTGTCTTGATGGATGGCGTGGCTGGATACTTCATGCAGTAAAAGTTTCCACAGAAAATGCTGAGGAACCTTGGCCGACGATAGACATAACCACAACTCTCTTTGGCGATCCTATTGCTGTTGTAATAGATCTTGGCAAAGCAGGCGCTCAATCTGTAGACCAGTTGCGTCAGAAAAATACTCCGGATTCAGTATGCCACTATCATTTTCTTGGGGCAATTGGGAAAAAGACAATTGCCTACCACGTAGAAATTCGTCAACGAGTGGTCGCACGGACAAACAATGTCGCAGAACACTTTTGGGGGGCCGATAAACAAAAACTTCGACATAGGCTTGGCCGGGCAAACCTCGGCCGTAATCTTGAGGATCAATCAGCGCAGGCGGTATTAGTTTCTAATCTCAATTATCCTGATTATGTGAAAATAATATGCGGATCTCTTGAAAATCTTCCCACAGCTTTTGCCGAACTGCCAAAGAGAAGGTGAAAAACGTGTCTACTCTTCAGCGCAACAACAAGGATACGG
>JAWSVG010000103.1:12287-15294 GCA_033852035.1 Desulfocapsaceae bacterium
TCTGGCCACTGATTCGGTGGACCATCGATAGCTGCCCATGACAGTCTGTACCTTTGTGGTTTCAATGCAGTCGAACCAATCCAGGATCTGGGCGAGAGAGCGTTGCACAATCCAGTTTTCCAGTTTCTTTTCGAGCTTGATAAGTGATTTGGTTTTTCCGGGTTCTTTCTTCCGGAGCTCGTGTGTTTCCGGTGAGGCGGTGTGACAGCGCATACATGACCTGATACACACGAACAACTGACAAATCTCTGCTATCTTGACTTGTGATCATAATTTCTCTTCTTTTTTTAACTTAAATGCTGAACCTGAGGGGAGGGATTGATCTCCAGGGTGGAAGTGTTCTGATAATGTCCTTAAAATATTGATACCTATTTATCCAATAGGGTTTTAGCTTTGAGGGTTAGTTGTTGTGTAAATTTATTTAGCAGATTTGATTTCAAGCTCCAGCAGTGCCAATAGAGTTTAACCGGTACGTTGTTTTCAGGCGATAGGTCAACTATCTGGCCGTTACGTAACAAAGGTGTACTTTGCTGATCCGGAATCATCCCATAACCAAGCCCCAAGGTGATGAATTCTGAATATTTCTCGACTGACGGCACATAGTGGGTCGGAATAGAGGCAGGGACTTCACCAAGGGATTGGTGGAGAAGTTTGTGAAGCAACTCGTCATTTCGATCGAAGATAAGGGCCGGGGTACGGCAAACATCTTCTATAGTCAGCCCTTTAGGAAAATGTTGGGCTGCAAATCCCGGCGCAGCCACCATATGGTAATTCATACATCCAAGATATTCGATTAGACACCCCTGCATGGCCTGCTCTTGGGTGCTAATACACCCCATTACCTCGCCATCTTTCAGTAGCCTATGGGTTTGCTCTTGATCGTCTACCCGAATGTCAAGTAGCACCCGCTCCTCAAGTAAGAAGGTTTTGATTGCATCCAGAAGCCAAATAGCGAGACTGTCAGCGTTAATACCCACAGCTATGGACGCAAACCCTTTGTTAGCCGGCTCACCGATTTCCCCCACCAGATCGTCCTCAAGTCGCTTAACCTGGAGATAATGTTTTAGAAGTTTCTTACCGGCAGATGTCGCCTGGGGTGGAGTAGTACGTGCTATCAATACCTGTCCTGTTAGTTCTTCCAGCAATTTGACCCGCTGAGAAACCGCAGACTGGGTAATGCACAATACCCTGGCAGCTTTGTCGAATCCTCCCTCCTGAGCAACCATACCCAAAGCTTCAATGAGTTTATAATCGAACATGACACGGACATTAGCGCAATTAATGTAAGATTAAAATAATTAATTTTACATTAGGCGCTTCCTACCCTATCTTTGACCAGTATAGACACTCAAACATCAAGGAATAACAATGATTACAACGTTTATACAAGGATTCGGCACCGGCGGCGGATTGATAGTAGCTATCGGAGCCCAAAATGCCTTTGTCTTATCGCAGGGGGTTCGGAGAAACCACCACTTTATCATCGCATTAATTTGTATTGTTTGTGATGCCGTCTTCATCTCGGCTGGAGTTGCTGGTTTTGGAACGGCTGTTTCCACCAATCCTACCTTGTCTCAATTGGTGTCATGGGGCGGTGCTGGGTTTCTCTTTTTCTATGGGGTAGGAGCTCTTCGTTCTGCTTTGCGGGGAGGCAGCATGGAAATAAGCAACCAAACACTAAAGACACCAAAAGCCGCCATTATTGCTACCTTAGCTGTTACACTGCTCAATCCGCATTTTTATTTGGACACGGTTATTCTCCTGGGCAGTGTGAGCAGTCAATTTCAGGGGGAAAGTCGATTATATTTCTGGGTTGGGGCTGTTACTGCCTCCACCCTATGGTTTATCAGCCTGAGTCTTGGAGGACAGATGCTTGCTCCTCTGTTCAAAAAACAAATTTCCTGGCGCATTCTCGACACCATGGTTTGTGCAACCATGTGGACCATTGCTCTATTATTGATATTAGATAAGAGCTCAGTTTAGCGTTGGAGACACCGTCACTGCAGCAATTCCAATTTTGATGGAGCAACTTGCAAGAAAGGCAATGGTTCTCTCTTTTTTGCACCAAGGTATATGTTAGGTTTTTATTCAAAAGTATCTCGTCGCATTTTAGACAAGAAAAATCCATCAATTTTGATGAAAAACAGCAAAACCATCTCGAAAATTCATTAAACAAAGCGCACCTCTAGGGTTCGCCTTCCCTGGTGGTTTTCAGGAAAGTCCCAGGTCTTTGACAACACAACCTCCTCTCTCGCTTTAACGTCAGAGGAGACGAACTTTCATATTGGTCATAATTACCCGTAATATTACCTCCATAGAAGGAACGATGCATGTTTTAAATGCTCCTCTGATACTCTCCCACAGATATCTTTTTGAGCCCCACATTCTTGCCATGCAGCATTGAACAGCGGACAGCACAACTGCTAGATTTGGTCGACAAGAAAAGCAAGCATCATCAGATGGACAAACACTGCAGAAAGGTATTTGTCCCAATCCGTAATTGTGACCAAGATTATAGCTTTGATTTTTCAGGGTATTGAATGTTTCATGGTGAGTGGGACGGAGGAATCTCACCTCCAGCCTCTCGCAAAACGGTGCGTGAACCTCTCAATTCACACCGCTCCCATCAAGCAAACGTACCTATCATTCCACTCTGGCAATGCACAAAAAGATGAGGTTCCCTCCGAGCAATTTGCTCAATGAACCTAGCTGCTCGTATCTTATGACATTTCAGCTTCTTATATTTCTTCATCACCCAAGCCACCAACGTTTTGTTGAAGTGCCTGAAAACAGGGTACATTGCCGACCGAGAAAACTTCCCATAATACGTTAACCACCCCCGAAGGACTGGGTTATAGTACTGGGATATCTCCTTTAAACTCAGCGCCGTTCGATTTCGATAATTCAGCTTACGAGTCCTATGCCGCATCTCTTTGACAGCATTATTGCTGACTGCTAGCGTAAAGTTAATTCTACTTTGGGATTCATTCTAATTGCAGTAAGATAC
>JAWSVG010000104.1:0-1271 GCA_033852035.1 Desulfocapsaceae bacterium
TGCCAGAAGACACCTGGGGCTGGCTGAAACAAGCAGTGATAGCTGACAAGACATACAAATACTGTGGTAAAACGAAAACAAAGAAAAACCTTTCAGATACAGCTAAAGTTCCAGTTACATTTAAGGCATTGGCGAAAGGTATTAATAACTTTTTTTGGTATCGTAGAAAAGTTTCTGAAGGAACCAAGGGGCCCATTGAATATGAATTCACCAAAAGACGTGTTGTAACTGGCGAATTTCAGCGAGTCCGCATTGATGGATTTGTTAATCTGATTATCTTTTTCGAGCTTTTTTATAGACGCTATTTTTGTCTCTTTTGCCTACAGCAATGACGAAGACGAAAAGTTCATCATCAATTACTTCATAGACAAGTCTGTAGCCACTTGCACGGAGTTTTATTTTATAATGATTTTCGAAACCTGAGAGTTTTGAAGATGGTACATGTGGATCTATTAGACGTTCATGAAGTTTCTTTTTGAATTTGCTATGCAATGAATTGTCTAGCTTTTTCCACTCCTTCAAGGCTGTAGGCAGAAATTTGAGTTTATAGTTCATCGAAGCTCACTTCTACCGCAGATATTTTTTCATGTTGCCGATCTTTTACGATCAATCCGAGTTGATAATCTTCAATTTGCTCAAGCATCATTTCATAGGTTTCAGCTGGGATCAGATATGCTGTTGGTTTGTTGTGGTTTAGTATAGCTATAGGCTCACCCTCAGATTGCTCAATAAGAGAGGAAGGATTTTTCTTTAATTCCGAAATGCTAGCTGAGCACCGTGCTAAAACAGATTCCATGTTTACACCTCATTTTTGAGTTTGTATTATGGTCTAATTATAGGTCTCAAAAGCGCTCATGGCAAGGTGATTATTATTAATGGCTTGAACGTCGCTATCACCGGCAGGAAAAAAGCAGAGGTGTGACCGGCATGATAACGAACTAGCTGGTGTAAGTCCTGCCATAACCCTGAAAGGCGGGAATATGTAGGCGACAGTAAGGGTGATGGAAGAAACTCTTTTGATCTGCCCGAGGAGGGAAAATCCGGTGATAAAGAGCCAATGAGGGATCTGAAGGAAGTTTAGCCAAATTTGCCACTCACGCTCGGTGCGAACCTTTGGTAGGCTTTATGGAAAGGGTGAGGTACCCTCGATTACCGGAGCCCGGTTTCCTTTTGGTATTCCGTAAAGTAAAGGAGGTGGGTGGGCAATAAAAGTGCGTTATCTTACCCGGTGAAAGGCCGTCTGGTACCGGGCCGTTGTAACTGCGACAAGC
>JAWSVG010000024.1:0-1039 GCA_033852035.1 Desulfocapsaceae bacterium
TATGTATACGGTTAAAACATTACCCGAATTTGATAAATGGCTGAACGGTTTGAAGGACCGTGTTACGCGGCTCCGGCTAAGCCGTCGTCTCGATAAAGCACAGCGCGGCAATCTTGGTGATGTAAAACCAGTGAGTGAAGGCGTTTTTGAAATGAGGGAACGTTTCGGTCCTGGCTGGCGAGTGTACTATGCCAAGCGAGGTGAAACTTTGATCATCATGCTCGGCGGGGGAGACAAAAGTAGCCAGGATAATGATATTGCTAAGGCCAAACAGCGTGAAGCCACTTTGGAGGAATGAACCATGAAAAAACATATTGCAGACCTACCCGATTTTGATATGGCTCAACAGCTGAAAAGTGAAGAGGATATTGCTGCTTACATTACCATAGTGATCGAAGAGGGTGATGCTGCCGAGTTAGCCCATGCTCTGGGAGTAGCCGCCAAGGCTCGGGGCATGAGCGAAGTTGCTAAATCTACAGGAATAACTCGTGAAGCATTGTACAAAGCGCTTAAACCAAACGCCAAGCCTCGGTTTGACACGATTAATAAAGTGTGTGCAGCTCTTGGCGTTCGTCTTGTGGCTCAGCCGGCACGACAACCTCAATAAACTGTTTTTAATCACCTGGAATCAGCTTGGTTAGATGTTGTGGACTGATTATTTCAGTAATTGTTGCTCCATTCCTGCCCCCCGCAATGACTGATACTACTTTCGAATCAGGCTTTTGAGCGTCCAAACTTACCGTTAAATTAATTTCATCTGCTTATCAGCAAGTTCCTCCTGGCTTGCAGCCTCAGCCAGTATCTGTTCAATCCGCCTTACAGAAAGCTTGTTCTTTATGGCAAGCTCTTTAGCGGTGGTACCGCCCTGGTCATATTCCGCACGTATGGCAATTATTGCGCCGCTTCCGGGCAAACTCAGTGACGTTATGCATATAAAGAGGAATACCAGGGAAAAGTTGCGCCAGAAGCATGGCAATACGGACACCGTATCCGGGCCAGACTTCCTCTACCCGCGCCGCGATCCGCGCCAGGTCTCCCG
>JAWSVG010000024.1:1101-49308 GCA_033852035.1 Desulfocapsaceae bacterium
GTTCAAATTCTCTTTTTTCGTCATACGCCTGACATTTTTATTCATAGCAAGGTCACCACGTTTTTTGATAATCCCGGCTTTTTCCATTGTGATCCAAATAGCCTGAATCTTGCGCATATTGACTTCTGGATATGTCTTGCTGAAATCTTTGCTTTTCTTACTCTTTTGCGTCCACCCCTTGGCTTTGAGAATATCAAGCAACTTCTCTGCCTGATGTGACCGCAAGCTTTTTGACGATTTAACATTGAACGCCATATAAAGAATGTCCCTGTAAATCTCGTCTGTTAAGGGATTTCCTTAATGGCGATATGGATCTTAATTGTTTGTGCTCTGGTTGGTGACATATCAAACGTCCTTTAAAGTGGGTTTGAAGATCATCTAATCAGCCAAACATCCGGTCAAACTTGGTGGGACTCGGCATTTTGTGTAAGTTCGTATTCCTGGCTTTACTGCCAAGATGAGTAAAATTACCTTTTTGCCCTGCGCTCGGCTGAGCAACCAGAGCGAGAACACCGGGATGCTGCCAACCGTATGTTTCAAGTCTCCAAGTCTGGATAGGCCCATGACTCTACATGCCTGAGAAACGTTACCGAGCTCCTCTGCAAGGTTCAAAAGACCAGTCTTGTGTTTAATTATTGGATTGTTAGAATGCAACATGAGGGTTACCCCCCATGGTTTTGATTGTTGGTCGCACAACTATCAAAACCGGTAACCCTCGCTTTGACAAGCTCGGTGTCAGATTAGGTCTGAACTAATTCACTTCAAGGGGCGCTTTTAGTCCACCTCTTTTAGGGGTGGTTGTTAAATGATGGAATGAGTGGTTTACAAAAACGGGGCCACTTCTGTATGCAGAGTAACGAGCTTAATTGATGATGGATATGGTTGATACAAATCCAGTACAAATGTCTTTAAAGAAATCGGAAAAACTAAAGCTCATTTTTTTATTATCGACTTAAAAGGAACGTATATGTCCCCCGCTTCAAAATGGTACCACCCTGAGATTCTGCTGTTTATCATGGCAGCAGCCATGCCCCTGTCCTTTGGGACATGGCAGGCCCTGCTGAATAATTTCACCATTGAGCGTGCCGCTTTTACTGGGGTAGAGATCGGCATTTTACAGTCCCTGAGAGAAATTCCAGGTTTTTTATCAGTTGCCGTGATCTCTATCCTGGTGCTGATGCGCGAACAGACCCTGGCTTTGGTCTCTTTGCTGCTTCTGGGAATCGGGACGGCAGCCACGGGATATTTTCCTTCCGCCATTGGGCTGTATGCCACCACCGTGTTGATGTCCACAGGATTTCACTATTATGAAACCGTGAACCAGTCGTTGCAGATGCAATGGTTTGACAAAACCACGGCTGCCCATAACATGGGACGCATGTTTGCTATCGGTTCCTTTGCCTCGTTACTGGCTTATGGCCTGCTCTGGCTGACGCTTGATATCTTTAATGTGAGCATGGAAACGATCTACCTGGTCAGCGGTGGTGCCACCGTTGCCATTGCTGTTTTCTGCTGGCTGGTCTTTCCCCACTTTCCCCAGAAAGTCGAGCAGCATAAAAAGATTATCCTGCGCAAACGGTACTGGCTGTTTTATGCGCTTCAGTTCCTGAGTGGTGCCCGTCGTCAGATATTCGTGGTCTTCGCAGGCTTTTTAATGGTGGAAAATTCGGTTTTGATGCCGCTGCTATTTCCATCATGTTCCTGGTAAACGGCGCCTTGAATATGATCTGTGCCCCTCAGATCGGAAAGCTGATCGACAGATGGGGGGAACGCCGGTCACTGACCGTGGAATACATTGGCCTTGTCATTATCTTCCTGGGCTATGCCTTCGTTCAAGATCCCTGGATTGCCGTGACATTGTATATTTTGGATCACCTGTTTTTTTCCATGGCCATTGCCATGAAGACCTATTTCCAGAAAATTGCCGCCCCCAAGGACATGGCCCCAACTGCCGGTGTGTCCTTTACCATCAATCATATTGCAGCGGTTATCCTACCTGCTGCATATGGCGGTCTCTGGATTATTTTACCGGCTGCGGTGGTTATCAGATTACACTGCCCTGACCGGCAAGGAATAGAGAAACGGACCGGTAAAGATTGGAGCCAGGAGGTAGACCCGAAGGATAAGGACATTTCCTTGTTGGCTGAGATGCTGGAAGATTTAAGCACTCGGGGTATTGAGTCCTCTACGTTTGTTAACAATCACTTTAAGGGATCTGCGCCGAGAACTATTGCCAAAATTGAAGACCTACTTGAGGAGAAATGAAATATGGATGAACAAGTAACAAACCTTTATAGAGGTTGGACTATCTCGGTCGTTGCTCAACCGAATAAATGTGCAAACTTTAGTTTTGATATTATCAGTATGTCTGGTTACACGCAGCACGTCTCTATGGGAGGTGAAAATGCTCAACGTGCTCTTGAAAGGGCGAGGGAGATGATTGACATGGAGATTGCCTTTGCAGAGGAAGAGTAGGTGCCGATATAGCTGGTATAGACGCAGCTATGAAACATGGTTTTTCTTATGGTGGTTGGGTGCCTAAAGGACGCAAAACTGAATTGCAAATAACCTTTTTTGTTTTTTTGCGGTTTTTAGAGTTTTTTTCTTCAGGAGATGCTTGAACCTTCCACGCGCTTGGGCTGATATTTGCTTGCCGTGCTTCTTTAAATATTCGATCTCTGAAGGCGTTAAATGTGAAGTGCTTGAAGATGAAACATCCACTTCAACATCATCCGATGTTACTACAGTTATAGTAACACCAAGAGACAAACATAAAGGTGAACAATCTAGGATTCAATGGCTCGTCTAAGTGCTTCGGAAGCCGACACTCTATCCAGCTGAGCTACCCGTCCACATTGTTATGCAATTGTGGTCCGTTAGATGACACATAAGTTACTGTATCCTCTACACCTTCACATACATTCTACATACATTGATCAATGTCAATATTGTAGGGTTGAACGTGTACCCCATGGTTACAATATGGCAATAGGGTCAACTTTAGGGTCAATTATGGGTGCAAAAAAAGTCGCACCTCTCCCCAACTGGTCTCATTGATAGACCTGTCAGACTGCACCTCTATAGCTACTTGGGGACATACCGGTCCACCTTTTAAAAGAACGTGAAAAGGTACTTTGTTCTGAAAAACCGAGGAGAAAGGCTATTTCAGTCAGGTCCATATCCTTATTTCTAACATGTTGTTCTGCTATATCTTTTCGGACCCTGTTCAGAAGAGTCAAAAATGATGTCCCTTCCTCCTGAAGCTGGCGCTGCAGTTTCCTTGTACTGAGAAAGAGTTCTGCTGCTGTTTTCTCAACTGTAGCGTCACCTGAAGGCAGATGTTCGACTATTATTTTTGTAACCCGAGGAATAAAAGATTCATTTTCTTTTGTATCAAGATATTTGGTCATCGCCTGCTCTTTCCATTCGACCATGTCTTTATTCCCGCTCGGGAGCACTCTGTCCACATCATCAAGGGACAAAGCTATACTTGCCCTTGGCGCCTCGAAGCCAATGGGGGCCTGAAAGAATTCATAGTATTTCCCAGCACATTCCTCTGGACGCCTATGGGTAAAACTTACCAAGACAGGAGAAAGGGGTCTTTGGAAATTAACCATCAACACCGACATAATCCAGGCAATTGCCGCATCTTCTCGAGCCACTGTAAATGGTTCTTCGTCATAATTGGTGAGCTCAAAGGACAAAGTTCCTGCGGTCTTGTCTTCTTTAAGCTCACCATATCTGGCGTCTGAGAGAACACGATGAAAACGAATAAGGCGCTCAAGCGTTGTTCTTAAAGAGGTACTCATTAGCAAGGCATATCCAAGCAAACCAAAGTTAGATGGATGCCAACCTTTTGCTGCGCTAAGACCGAAACAGGGATCTTTTATAACTCTCTCCATCTCACTCCAGAGATCATTAATCTTGCTCAGAGGATACCTAGCCCCTGGTTGATACATGAGGCCGGGGTCCAGTTTCGCTTTTTTGAATACACTCCTGGGGTCTTGGTTGTAATCCTCAAGAATATGCCAATTAACTAACTGTACACTAGCCAATTTTGTTGCATTCATTATTCATTCTCTTTCACCAAATTACATACTTGTGAAATCAATTTCTTTTCTATGGATTTCATATACAGCAGGGTTTAATGATGGCAACGATTCATGTCATCAGATATAAAACAAAAAGAGATACCCTTTGTACAACAAAATAAGCTGTAAATTGTTACTGATTCAGCCTCACAATGTAACGTCCTGCAACCTTTTTAACGCCGCATTATGACACAGCAAGGGAGCAAAAGCAACCTGCTGTTGCTCAGGCTTTCAGAGAATCACGACTCACAATTTCTGGATAAAGTCTTTGGTCCTGTCAAAATAGTATTACCAACCAGAGCGCCTACCCTTTTGATGCACAAGATGGCCCCTTATCAAGATGCTCTTCCCACTCCAGTGGCAACATACTCTTCTTCAGACTGTTGCACTTTTTACAACTCGGCACCAGGTTACCTTTAGTCGACCGCCCTCCCCGTGCCAAAGGGATCAGATGGTCCATGGTGATATGCTTATATGACACTTTCTTCCCACAATAGTGGCAGAGCCCAGACGAAGTCTTTTGCTGCCACCACCTGGTTTTTCGCAGGTCTCTTGCTTTTGCTCGTTCCGCTCGTAGAGTAGCATCATCGAGACTGTCGCAGTCAGTAAAATCTGGCGTCATAATTTCGTCCTACTGGCCAATGGACCTAACACCGGTAAACGGTAAGTAAGATACTAAACCAGGTCCCCCAGGAGCAAATATCTCAGAGCGCCAATCAGATACAGGGAACCTCCGATGACAATAATGTCTTCTTCCTCAGCAATTTCCTGGGCTGCCTGCAAAGCTTCTTCAACTCCTGTGATACAGCGAGCCTTATTCCGTTGCTCATTGCTTAAAAGCTCATAAATTGACTCTGGCGTTGCAGACCTTTCACCACCAGGCTGCGTAAGAATACACTCATCTAACAGAGGCATTATTGAGCCAAGTGTGCCCGACAGATCTTTATCAAACATAGCCCCCCATATCCCGATAGCTTTCTTATATTCGAATCGTTCAGCCAGGGTTTTTGACATATTTTGGACACCCGCCAGATTGTGAGCCCCATCAAGGAGATAACGGAGTTTTTTGCCGCTTTCTGGGGACTCAGGATGGCGCTCTGTATTACAAGACAGGCTTTGCTCGAAATACTCCATCCTGCCAGGCCAATGCACTTTTGCCAGTCCGCTACGAATCTGTGACTCTGTCGCTAGAAAATCGTAGCGCTGTAAAATGTGCAAAACTGCAATTGAAACGGCATCATTTTCCTGCTGAATCATACTCGAACGACTACAGTTCAACTCATTTATTGTAACAACGCCAAAACGCTCTCCACCTCGCCAGTTCCAGGTACTGTCATCTTCAACAGAGTAATCAAAATCTCTACCAAGAGAATACAGTTCTGCTCCTAACTCTGTGGCAACTCTGGCAACGACGGGGGCCACTTCAGGCTGAACTGCACTGGAGACAACTGGAACTCCCGGTTTGATAATCCCTGCTTTTTCTCCCGCAATTTCTGTGAGCGTAGTGCCAAGATACGCTTCATGATCCATGCTGACGCTGGTTATCACGGAAACAAGAGGTGTTACCACGTTCGTAGCATCAAGCCTGCCTCCGAGGCCAGTTTCAAGAAGAACAATATCAACCTCTGATTCGGCAAACCACAATAAGCCCAAAGCGGTAGTGAATTCAAAGTAGGTAATCTGGTCCTTCCCCAGGACCTGACATATTTTTGAACCAAGTCGAGCAAAAGCATCTTCCGTAATATAATCACTTCCGATTTTGAATCTTTCCCGCACACTACTTAAATGGGGCGATGTATACACCCCCGTCCTGTAGCCAGCTCCGCAAAGCACTTCAGACAAGGCTGCACAAACCGACCCTTTCCCGTTAGTCCCTGCGATATGTACAAATTTGAGACTGCTTTCCGGACGTCCGACCTTGTCCAGAAAAGACTGCATTGCTTCGAGTCCCAGCTTAATTTTGTGCATCTGCAATGCATCGAGGTAATTCAGTACGTTATCATATTTCATGCGCGCTTACTCTCTCACAAAATTGACAATTTGGCGTAATCCAAATGGAGGGTTTTCAACCCATGCCTGTCAAATTGAATGTCAATGGATCTCGCCTTCGAAAGTTGAGCAACTGTTCCATTGCCGAAAAATGGGTGGTTCACTTTGGTGCCCACAGAAAAATCTGACATGGCCTGTTTTTTCTTTTTGGCTTTTCCTGCAGGAAGTGGCGGAACACGAGTGGGAACTGAGGCATAACTTTGACTGCTCACTGTAGGCAAAGTATCCACTCTTTCAAAAAGGCCCCCGCTCAGCTCTCCAAGAAACGGCGACATGCCCACCCTCTTAAATTGTCTATCCGGTGTCATCAGTTGCCGTGGATAAGTCAGATAAAGATGTTTTTTTGCTCGTGTTGCAGCTACATAGAGTAAACGGCGTTCCTCTTCCCACTGTTCGCCAAACACCGCCGACGCATGAGGAAAACGTCCATCGGCGACCCCCATGACAAAAACCGCTTCAAACTCCAATCCTTTGGAGGAATGAATAGTGGAAAGGATCAGCTTTTCGGGCCCCTGCCCTTCTGCTACACTCTCTTCAGGCGGGTCAAGAGTTGTATCATCCACAAAGGTCTGCAGGTCATCGTAGCCAAGCATAATTGACTTGAGTTGATCCAGATCTTTCTGCCGTTTGGGGTAGTCATCACTATAAAGTCTTTCAAAAACAGGTTGATAATAGTTGAGAGCAGTTTCATAAAGAACGGAAGGCGTCTTACTCTTATCAAAAAGGTCAGCATACAGAACCACAAGCTTTTGAAATGAATCCTTCCAGGATTTTGCAGCAGGATAGTTTGCCAATGCCTGGTATGGATCAGTCGCCCCCGCAATGGTCGCTGAAATCTTCTGAGCTGTAGCAGGCCCAACTTTCTCAAGCTGAAGGAGTACTCTGTTCCAGGACAATGTATCCTGAGAATTCACCAAAACCCGAAGAAAAGCTATCATATCTTTCATGTGGGCTGACTCTGTCAGTTTTTGCCCGCCACGCTTTTCATAATCGATGTTTTCCGTGGTGAGTTCCAGCTCCAGTTTGTAGGAGTGAAAACTGGAGCGGAACAAAACAGCTATGTCTTTAACAGCAATCCCCTCAGCCATCCTCTTTTTAATTGTCTTGACTATAAAAGAGGCTTCTTCTCTTTCGTCACGACCGGCGAAAACCCGCGGGCGCAAATCTCCCTCAATGCTGGTAAAGAGTGTTTTGGTATATTTTTCAGCCGCATGTTTTATGATGTCATTGGTAAGCGAAAGAATCGGCTGGGTCGAGCGGTAGTTTTCCTCAAGTTTAATGATCTTGGTGTTACTAAAAACCTTGGGGAACCGCATGATATTATAAAAATCAGCCCCCCGGAATGAGTAGATTGACTGAGAATCATCCCCCACCACCATCACATTTTCATGGGTATGTGCGGCCAGACGGATAATATCCGCCTGAATGAGATTGGTGTCCTGGTACTCATCAACCATAATATGAGAGAATCTCTCAGATATTGACAGCTGCACCTCAGGTGATTCTGCCAGCAACCGTTTCCAATTGACGAGCAAATCGTCATAATCCATCAAACCATGATCAAATTTAAATTCATGATAATGTTTCTGCAGGGACAGGACGTCCTCAAGATGCTCTAACAGATGGGCATATTGGTCTTGAACCAGGTCTTCAAGATCAATGGACTTATTAATAGAGCCACTGATCATGTTGATGATAGCACGTTTCGAGGGGAAGCGTTTGTCTTTTTTCCCCAGCCCAAGAGACGATTTCAGAAGATTCACTATCCCTTCCGCATCAGCCCTGTCTATAATGGTAAATGATGAGCCAAAGCCGAGATGAGAACCATAGCGCCTAAGAAGCATATTGGCCACCCCGTGAAAGGTGCCGCCTACTACACGGTTACAGTTATCGTTCAGCAGTCTGCCTGCACGCCAGAGCATCTCCTGACTGGATTTTCTGGTGAAGGTAAGAAGCAATATGGATTCGGGTGGGATGCCTTTTTCTACCAGATGTGCCACACGATAGACAAGGGTACGAGTTTTTCCGCTACCAGCACCTGCGATAACCAGAACGGGCCCGTCAGTGGTAGTGACCGCATCATACTGCGGTTCGTTCAGATCCTGTAAATTTATAGCAGAGGACAGAGAGCCAGCAGATTGAGAGTGTGTTTCATTTTCCATGGCGGCTACTGTAACATAGCACTTTTGCTCTCGCAACGTCGGTTGACAAAATTGTAAGCGTTGGTATATTATCAGGCCGAAACCCTTATGGTCAGTAGATTTTACACACCCATAACCACTCAGGATATATTACGGCAAACACTATGACAGACAATGAATTCAAGGCTCTATTAAACAAAGAAAATTTGGAAAAAGTATTTCCAAAAGAACGATCAAATGATTTTTTTGAAGCCCTCTTTGGCGACGCCAGCGAAGGTGCATTTGACATTGAACTGGCATACCGTGAGGCGACGGAAACGGAACTGATTATGGAGTTACGCCTCCACGAACGCCCTAATCAATGTCTGGCCTGCAACCTGACCCAGGGGCTGCCACAGGTTTTTTCCAGACACCCCATTATAAATATCGATGGTGTGGTCAAAGAGATTGATGCCCTGATCGGAAATGCGGGTAAATGTGAGGGCTGGACACTTGGCTACACGGAGCAGCCTTCACGTTCTACCCATATAATACCGATCAAAATACAGCTGGAAAAATAAATTTTGAAAGCTCAGCCACAAACGTAACAAAAAAGGCCGGCTTATTGTAAGCCGGCCTTTTTTATAAAAATACTGAACATTGTGTAAATTGGAGTTTTGCCTCAACAGGACCGAAAGCCAAACAACCTCCTAGCCCGCTGCCAAACTGACACAATGTTCATGATAAATGTGGGCTAGCCAATCTCAACCCTTGAACGCCCATTGGCTTTGGCATGATACAGTATATCATCAGTACGCTCTAACCACTGATGCAATGATTCTTCCTTGCTCAGTTCGGAAAGCCCAATGCTGACTCCCAGTTTGGTTGTTTCATCTGCCCATACATCAAGTTCGTCAACCGCTTTACAAAGTCTTTCCGCCAAAAACCTGGCACTGTCCAAGCCAGTGCTATCAAGGATGATAAGGAATTCATCACCACCCATCCTGACGAGAAGATCTGTTGACCGAACTGCTTTTTTCAGAACATCCGCAACTGAGGTCAGAACGTCGTCACCCGCTTGATGGCCAAGGTTATCGTTAATATCTTTAAACCTATCAAGATCCATTGAGATCATCGACAATGGTTTATCATATCTTTTGGAACTCTCTACCATGCCATGAATTCGTTCGTTAAATATCCTTCGATTACATAACCCTGTTAGAGGATCATTACTTGCTTTCTCAAACAGGTCTTCATATTCCAGGCCTCGTTGTAAACATTCAGCCAATATTTCCAGCGAATGATTGATAAGATCAAGCTCTGCCTCTGACAGCTCATATCCTTTTTTGAGTACAAGTAAAACACCGGCATTGTCTGGGGATTCAAAAATCCACCTATAGGCATAGTGATCATTAGGTCCAGCGAATGATCCGCTCACCGTGCTGGCTTCCTCAATAAGCTGCTCCGCGAAGGCTATAGCGTTTCTCCTATGGGGCCCATGACTGGAGCAGAAAAGATGTCGTTTCTTCCGACTGCTGTTATCATAGCCAATCAATTCATGGCGAACCAAAGGCATCAACCATACGGAATACGCCTCTATCATTCCAGTAAGACTCAGAACTCCGGCCATCCGAGCATGAAGCTCATTGATAAGGTGAAGTCGTTCAGACTGTTTCTTCAAATCATCGAGTTCAAGCATCATCTGCTCCAGTTCTACCTGGTTCAGTTGAGTTGAAGATATTTGAGTTTCTGTCAATCTGTTAGTCATGAGTGATGTTCCTAGAAAAATAAGTTTAACAATTTTTATCCATGTACCTTCTTATCGTCAAAACGATAGAATTCTTTACCTCCGGAATCTCTTTTTTGTGTTTGCACATTCCATGCCACCAGCTCCAACACACACCCAAAAACTCAACTATACGTATATATTTCATGTTATTACACGACACTCAACCATGTACGAAAAACATTTTTTGCTACTAATATTATTTTTAAAAATCTTCGTGACAGTATATTGACACAGGTTCCTCAAAAAAAACTTTGACATTTTTTTCCCTTGCCAGTATTTCTCAACGCTTATAAAAACTTCCCTTACTAAACAGTACTCACACTCTGCTATCCAGGATGACTATGTCCTTCCCCTCGCTGGAAGATAAAATAGGTCAGTTGTTTCTTGTTGGCTTTTCAGGAGAGACTCTTTCGAGTAATCATCCTGTTATAGGGGACATAACCGAAAGAAATCTCGGAGGAGTTATTCTCTTTGACCAACTCCTTGCAATGCGTCGGGGGACAAACAATATCATTTCAAGGGAACAAGTCGCCCAGCTTACCACCTCACTGCAGAATGCTGCCAAAGGTTCTCTTTTAATAGCTGTTGATCAGGAAGGGGGCTTCGTTAATCGTTTTAAAGAGAAACGAGGTTTTCCTACCACGCTCCCTGCTGAGGCGCTTGGTAAAAATGATGATTTGCAGCTCACCATTGACAGTGCCAGACAAACCGCAGAAATGCTCCACTCTACAGGAATAAATTTCAACCTGTCCCCTGTTGTCGACCTCAACCTTCTGACTGATAATCCTATAATTGGGAAATATGGCCGGAGTTTTTCGGAGTACCCTGAGGGGGTAGTTGATCATGCTAGCAAATGGATAGCAGAACACAAAAAAAATGGTGTGCTCAACTGCTTAAAACATTTCCCAGGCCATGGAAGTTCAAAGACAGATTCGCATCTCGGATTTGTGGATATTACACACTCCTGGCAGGAAAAAGAACTGATCCCCTTTCAGCGCCTTATCAATGCAGGCCTGGCAGATGCAATAATGACTGGCCACCTCTACAATAAGAATTTTGATTCAACCTACCCGGCCACACTTTCATCCTCGACATTGCAATCAATTCTCAGACAAGATCTGCAGTTTGATGGAGTCATTATTTCAGACGATATGCAAATGAAGGCTATCACAAGTCGTTTTGGCCTGGAAGAGGCATGCTGCAAGGCAATTAAAGCAGGAATCGATCTCATCATTATAGGAAACAACCTTGAGCACGATCCGTTTATTTTCAGAAGAGTAGCGAAATCAGTACAGAATGCTGTGTTGAACGGCACTTTGGAAGAAAATAGAATAGAAGACGCCTGGGCCCGAGTACAAAAGATTAAACAACTAACCGGTAAAGCAACATGACCCACCACAAGGAAGACACAACCCACACTGTTTTAATTGGCTACCTGCTATGGATACTCGGTTTTCTGGGGGCACACCGTTTCTACTACGGCAAGCAGATCAGCGGAACAATCTATTTTTTCACCCTCGGCTTGTTTTTTATAGGCTGGATTGTCGATCTCTTTCTAATTCCGGCGATGAACCGCCAAGCTGACATCCGTTACCACCAAGGGGAGGTCGATTTTAACATAGCCTGGCTGCTACTAACCTTCTTAGGACTGTTTGGTATCCACAGAATGTATATGGGAAAATGGATAACAGGGCTGATCTATCTCTGCACAGGAGGTCTGTTCCTCTTAGGCTTCCTCTACGACCTTTGGACTCTCAATGACCAGATAAGCCTGATCAATGGTTCAAACCAGCGCCGGGAATAGTACCTTACCCCGTAAAAGCTGTCACAAAAAACAGGTAAGCGCAGACTCCGAGAAAATACGGGTTCTGTTTTATATCATACGGTTGTTAACACCCACAAGGTACTTACTTACCGTTTACCGGTGTTAAGAACCTCAGGTTTTTTTGTTGCCAATTACTTTGCTCAAGACCGTAGACAATCCCTTCATCGAAACAGGTTTCATACAATATTCACTTATGCCTGCAGCCATCGCAGCATCTTTAGAAACCTGATCAGAGTATCCGGTAAACAAAACAATGGGGAGATCTGGTCGGATTTTCTTTATCTTCTCACTCAGCTCAAGCCCCGTCAACTCGGGCATTGTCAAACCAGTGAGCAGCAGGTCAAACTGATCAGGAGAACTACAGAAGTTCTTCACAGCCTCAACAGCAGACGTTTCTCCTACCACAGTATACCCAAGACTCTCTATAACTTTAGCGGTGACATTCACGACCTGCTCTTCATCGTCAACCAGCAGTATATGGCCTGCTCCCAACTGCACATCCCCAAAGGAAACGATCTGCTCCAAAACAGTTTCATTTTTAACAACAGGTAAAAATACTTTAAAGACGGTACCGGCGCCAATCTCACTCTCAACCTCTATCCGTCCGCCTTGATTGTTCACAATTCCGTGAACCATCGCGAGTCCCATGCCCGTACCGCTGGTTTTTTCTTTAGTAGTAAAATAAGGCTCAAAAATCCTATCGAGGATTTTTTCTTCTATACCGGAGCCGGTATCAGCCACACTCAACACCATCCACTCACTACCTCCGGTATCTTGGTTTGCTTTTTCCAACGTTATGGTCAAGACACCGTGGTTCCGTTCCATGGCATGGGCAGCGTTGGTGCACAAATTGATGAGTACCTGATGCATCTGCACCGGGTCAACAAATCCCCGTCCACAGTTTTCATCTATTTCTTCGTTAATAACAATTGTGCTGGGAAGGGTCACCCGTATCAGCTTCATCACCTCTTTTACAATGGGATGAAGATACTGAAGAGCTTCTCTCTTCTCGGTGCTCCTTGAAAAAGTCAGCACCTGCTCAACCAGACTTTTAGCCCTCTTTGCCGCTCTTAGTATTTCATCTAGATATTTAAAGACGGTTTGATCATCAAAACCGTCTTTCGCCATTTTCAGGCGAACAATCTCGGCATAGCCCATGATAGGAGTAAGTACATTATTAAAATCATGGGCCACCCCACCGGCCAGGGTGCCGATGGCCTCCATTTTTTGAGTATGCCTGAGTTGTTTTTCGAGCCTGAACTGTTCAGTGACATTACTGGCTATTGCTACTACTCCAGAGACCTTGTCATCTTTGCCTTTGACTGGAGATGCTGTTATATCAAAAATCAATTCTTCTTCATCTTCCTCAAACAGTCCTGTTGGCTGCGTACTCATTTCGATAGTGCCATTTTCAAAACACCGCTTCAAGGCGCAGGAAGAGCAACTGTCATTTTCAGAGCAAAAAATCTCATGACAGGTCTTACCTAGAGTGTCAGGATATTTTTTCAGCGTTGCTTTGCTTACCCATTTGGCTTTGAAGTCTTTGCCAAAAAGAATCAGGATACCGGTAAAGCCATCAACAATTGCTTTTTTCTGCGCCTCGCTTTCAAAAAGGGTATCTAACAACTCTTCTCGACTGCAATGTTCCATGCTTTTAGATTCAGCTGTTTGCTGCATATCAACCATTAAATCAACCTTGTTAGTCCTTCTAACCTCAGAATATAATAAAGAAGGCGGGATACGCACCTTCATCAGTTAGGCAAATTGTATCACCGCTTTAAACTTTTTTCAAAACAGTAATATATTATTTTAGAAAAGATAGAAAAATACCAGTCAATTCTTCACAGTAGGGCTTATGAGTGTGTAGAGTCTACTCATGCAGCTATCCATGGGAGTACCTTGACTCTTTTCTTGAAAATCATTACTTTGCCAAAACAAACCAGCACAAAACTCACAATCCAAAGAGAAAAACATGAATATCGGCAGCAAAAACAGTCCTCCCGGAACACCGGATAAAGCTGAAATAACCTATCCATGCACCTGGGTATACAAAGTCATAGGTGAAGATTGTACCCTGCTAAAGAATCTCATCGTGGATACATGTGCCCCTCTGGAAGTAAAAATCAGCCATTCACACACCAGTTCAAAAGGAAAGTATCACAGTCTCAACGCTGAACTGGTTGTACAGGATGAGACATCCAGGCTTGCAATTTACCAGGAACTGAAACAACACCCAGCAGTTAAAATTATTCTCTAACACTTATTAGAAAACCAATTATGGGAACTGAAACACCAGAGAAGAACTCGCAACTCATTTCTGTACTCCGAGAGGGTGTAAGCCTGATACAGATGGTACTTTTCAAAGAAGTCCGAGCCACATTGATCCAGAAAATGAGCGGAGAGAAACCAAGCAATATCTCCATGATTGCCGGATCCGCAACCAATGAAATTTTCGGAACACCCAACCCCGAACAGCGCTTTGTTACATTTCGTGAAAAGAACTGGGGAGTGATAGAACAGACCCTCCTCAGTCTCAAAGATGATGTTCCGGAGATCTGTCCAGAGGTATCCGATGCACTGCGTGTTCAGACGTTGTGTGATCATCAGACAGGTGAGGACAGTTCCCAGACACTGGTCCGTGCCCAAGAGTTAGGCATCCTGGTAGAAGATCGCGATATCCCGCTTCCATCTGTTTTTATGATTACAGTCCGGGATCTTGGAAAAAAACACAACCTTGTCAGCCCCCCGGTGGAAATAAGTCCCGAGCAAGATCAGTCAATAGTTCACTGAGTCCTTCATTGGCACAGACAGCACCCAGCAGAAAGCCCTAGGTAGGAGTCTGCCATAGTTGGTATATACTTCGTCAGTGAACTCAGCGCACCTCGACCCGCACTACACCCCGAACGGAATTGCAGAGAAAGACTGCCTCTGCTTCCCGAACCTTGTCTTCTGTCAAAACCTCTTCTGAAACCATCACTTTGCGATCTGACATTAACTGCCCGCGCATCACCCCAGCCAGCAAACCACAGCGCACAGGAGGTGTGCTGTACCGTCCATTTCTATAAATAAATACATTAGAGATACACCCCTCGGTGATCTCTCCTTTTTCATTGCAAAACAACCGATCGTACCCCCCCTCAGTCCTGGCCTCTGCATACTCAGCATCATAAAGCTGACGTCTGGTGGTTTTGTGAAAACACCAGGGGTTGTCAACTGCGACGACCTGAGAGGAGAAAGATACAACAGGCAGTGTATCTACTGCGGCCGCTGGAGGTGTCTTTGGAAGAGTGACACAAACAGGAGGGTCGCATTGTGCGACAACGCAGATGAGCCTGCCGTCTTTTTCCAGGCTCAATCGCACCCGGTGACATTCATCGGAAAACGTTTCTGCCTCGACCTCAAGGCGGGCTGCAATAGAATCCCTATTATAGGAGTATTTAAAATACTCCGCCGCTTTTTCAAGCCGCATTAAGTGTTGATCCAACAGCCAGTATCCACTGTCCGGTTGCCAGAGAATTGTTTCAAAAAGACGAAAATATGGCTGAGAATGAGTTAAAAATCGCCCTTTCAAAAGAGATTCCTTCCACTCTTCTGCCGGTATTGAATCATGAGTAATTCCCGCACCAATGCCCATTTCACCACGGTTTCCCTGTAATCGTATGGTCCGGATCGGAACATTGAAAACAGCAGAACCATCCGGCGCGAAATATCCAATTGCTCCGGTGTAGACACCGCGGCGGTCTTTTTCCAGCTCATCAATAATCTGCATGGTACGAATTTTCGGAGCACCGGTAATGGAACCACAGGGGAAGAGAGCTCGAAAAAAATCAGTTAGCTGAAATTTCAGCATGGTTTCTTCTGGTGCCTGCGCTTTGATTGTTGAGGTCATCTGTAAAAGACTCTCATAGGACTCAATATCAAAAAGAGATTCTACAAAAACCCTGCTCTCTCCATGGCCGTGCATTAACCTACCAAGATCATTTCTCAGCAGGTCAACAATCATAACGTTTTCGCTTCGATTTTTGATATCACACTGCAGATCAGAACAGTTTTTTTGTTCGTCCTCACGGTGATACCCCCGCTTAGCCGTTCCCTTCATCGGACGAACGGTTACTTCAGTGCAATTTTTTCTAAAGAAAAGTTCCGGAGAGAATGATAAAATCCGATCCTGGCCATTACGAATATATGCACCATAGGCAACAGATTGATTTCTCCTCAGATCCGAGTAAAGCTGTTCTACAGAGCCCTCAAAATCAAAAAGCAGTTTAAGGGTGTAGTTCACTTGATAGGTATCACCTGCTGCAATATATCGCTGCACAACATCAAGGGCCGCCACAAACTCTTCCTTTGTCATATTTGGGCGAAGATTGCTGATACTGCTGTCAACTTCCTGCATGACCAGTTCTTCATGAAAAGGAAAATTATTCTTCCCGGTGAAGTGATCAAAACGAAAGGGTTCAAGGAAAATCCCAAAATCAGCCAAAACATCATTCTGGTCTGAAGATTTCTGACTCGCAGTGAAACCTCTTTCTTCAAGCATGGCACCAAACTCATACCCTACCCAGCCGGCAAGATAGTAACCAGCTTTCAGATAGTTTTGCAATAAATCCAGATAACCCGCCTGACTGTCAGTAGATGCGCACAACAAACGCCCAACTGGCCCAGTAAAAAGAAGCGACTCGCCGTTTTCCTCATCAGGCTTGGAGGTGTCAAGAAAGACACATTCTTGGTTATTCTCTACAATACCGAGAACTTGTCTCAACTGAGGATCTTGAAGTCTCAACATCAGCTATTCCTTTCAATGCACATTTATTTGTTCATCTACCTATGCTCAGAAAACAAATTGGCCACCCAAGACCTCACTGTTGATCTGTTTTATTTATACCAATAATCAGCGTTTTTAATCGGTTGCAAACCCAAGCCAGATAACATGCTGCTGTACATTAAAAATATCTCTCTAATTGTTGTAATTCGTTGACTCTTAGGCTAATGTCAGCTGGTATTTCTTAACACACCTCACCAGTTCCTCAAGGCATTTAATACTATTTTGGCAATTTTCGCCATGTTACAAATACAACTAATAGTAATAACAAAGGAGAACAAATCATGTCGCGAAAGATGGTTACAATTGACGGCAACCAGGCGTGCACCCATGTCGCCTATGCCACAAGTGAAGTTATCACCCTGTACCCCATTACACCATCAACACCGTTGGCTGCAGAAGCTGATTCAAAATCCGCAAATCTACAAAAAAACATCTGGGGAACCACTCCGACAGTGAACCAAATGCAATCAGAAGCCGGTGTTGCAGGCTCCATTCACGGGTCACTGACAACAGGCGCTCTCTGTACCACTTTTACAGCATCTCAGGGCCTCCTCCTGATGATCCCCAATATGTACAAGATTGCTGGTGAACTGACCCCTACAGTTTTCCATGTTACCGCAAGAGCTATCGCCTGCCAGGGCCTCTCCATCTTCGGAGACCACAGTGATGTCTACGCCACCCGTCAGACCGGCTGGGGTATGCTCTGTTCACAAAATGTCCAGCAGGCTATGGATATGTCACTGATTGCAGGCCAGGCCACACTCGCCTCGCGCATTCCTTTTATTCACTTTTTTGATGGTTTCCGTACCTCACACGAAATTCAGAAGATTGAGGAGATCGATTACGATCAGATGAGTGAAGTTATCGACGAAGAACTCGTTTACGAGCATCGTCACAGAGCCCTCTCCCCTGACCATCCTACAATCCGTGGTACCGCTCAAAATCCGGACGTATATTTTACAGGACGTGAGACTGTCAACAAATACTATGACGCTGTACCTGCAATCGTACAGGAAACCATGGACAAGTTTGCAGCTGTGACTGGACGTCAGTATCACCTCTTCGACTACCATGGCGCCCCCGATGCAGAAAATGTTGTGGTAATGATGGCTTCGGGTTGTGAAACTGCGATAGCAACAATTGATTACCTCGTGGCACAAGGTGAAAAAATTGGCCTGGTAATGGTCCGTCTGTATCGCCCATTTGATTGTAAAGCTATGGTCAATGCTCTCCCGGCTACCGTTGAAAGAATCACTGTTATGGATCGTACCAAAGAGCCAGGCGCTCCCGGTGACCCTCTCTACCTTGATGTTCGCGCTGCTATAGGTGAAGCGGCTGAGGCAAACAGCTCTATTTACCCACCTGTTATCATCGCTGGACGCTATGGTCTCGGATCTGCAGAATTCACTCCTGCTATGGTCAAAGCCATCTATGACAACATGAAAGCCATGGCACCAATGAATAAGTTTTGTGTTGGTCCCCTTGACGATGTCACCTTTTCAAGTCTCAGTTACGACGATTCCTTCAATATTGAAGGAAGTGATGTATACCGTGCAATGTTCTACGGTCTGGGCTCGGACGGAACCGTTGGTGCCAATAAAAATACCATTAAAATCATCGGTACCGAAACTGACAACTCCGCCCAAGGCTACTTTGTATATGATTCAAAGAAATCCGGTTCCATCACCACCAGCCATCTTCGTTTTGGCAAGAGCCAGGTTGTCGCACCTTACCTGATCAACAAAGCAAATTTTATTGCTTGTCATAATTTTACCTTCCTCAAACAGGTTGACATGATTGCCAATCTTGAAGAGGGCGGAACCTTCCTGCTGACCACCAATTTTGACAAAGACACTGTCTGGAATGAGCTACCAGGAAACGTTCAAAAAAACCTCATTAACAAGAAAGCAAAACTCTATATCATAGACGCTGTTTCCCTCGGCCTGGCACTTGGTCTTGGGGCACGTATCAATATGATCATGCAGACCGCCTTCTTTTTGATTTCAGGCATCCTTACCCAGGACGAAGCGATCAAAGCCATCAAAGGTGCGATCAAAAAAACCTACGGTAAAAAGGGCGACAAGATCGTTGAGATGAACTACGGAGCAGTTGACGCCGCAGTTAAAAATATCGTTGAAGTTCCCCTTGGAGACAAGGTAGACGGCCATGAAATGCCGCCAACCGTCCCTGAGCACGCACCAAAATTCGTCAAAGATGTCACTGCTAAAATCATCGAAGGCAAAGGAGACAAGTTGAAGGTTTCCCAGATGCCAGCAGATGGTACCTGGCCAACAGGGACAACCCAGTACGAAAAACGAAATATCGCAGTAGCCGTACCGCAATGGATTCCGGATAACTGTATCCAGTGTGGTCAATGTGCTCTGGTCTGCCCGCATGCTGCAAACCGCATTAAGATAGTACCAGAGGCGAACGGTGCTCCTGAGACCTTCCAGACAATTGACGCAGTCGGAAAAGCATTTAAGGGACAGAAATTTTCCCTGCAGATCTTCACTGAAGATTGTTGCGGCTGTACTCTCTGTGTAAGTGTGTGCCCGGCTAAAACCAAGGCATTGGAAATGGTACCAAATACGGAAGAAATCAAAATTGTTCAGTCCAAAAACGTTGATTACTTCCTCAGTCTTCCAGAAATTAATCCCGCCGACGTCAATACGGCAACCATAAAAGGTAACCAGTTGATGCAGCCACTCTTCGAGTTCTCTGGCGCTTGTGCTGGTTGCGGTGAAACTCCATACATCAAAGCCATCTCCCAGATGTTTGGTGACAGAATGTATATCGGTAATGCTACCGGCTGTACTTCTATCTACGGTGGAAACTTACCTACAACTCCGTACAGCAAGCGAGCGGACGGCCGTGGACCTACCTGGGCCAACTCTCTGTTTGAAGACAACGCTGAGTTTGCCGCTGGTATGCGCACAACTGTCAACAAGCTTGGCGGTCAGGCATTAGAACTGGTCGCAAGTGCAGTTGAGGCCGGCATTATTACCCAGGACCTGGCAACATCCATCCTCGAAGCTGTACAGGTCACCCAGATGGACATTGAAGCTCAGAGAGCCAGGGTGGAGGAACTCAATGCCATCCTTGAGGCAAGCAGCAATGTGATAGCTCGTAGACTTCTGCACGTGACTGACTATCTTGTGAAAAAGTCGGTATGGGCTTTTGGTGGTGACGGCTGGGCTTATGATATTGGATATGGTGGTGTTGACCACGTACTCGCATCCGGTGAGAATGTTAATATTCTGGTCCTTGATACCGAGGTCTATTCCAATACAGGTGGACAGATGTCCAAGTCCACTCCACGCGCGGCAACTGCACAGTTTGCCTCAAGCGGCAAGAAAATGCCAAAGAAGAATATGGGTATGATCTTTGCCACTTACGGCAATGTTTACGTCGCCCAGATAAGTCTTGGAGCCAATCCAACCCAGGCATTGAAAGCAATTGCAGAAGCAGAAGCCTATGACGGACCATCCCTCATTATAGCCTACGCACACTGTATTAATCATGGTATCAATATGGCACTTGGTCTTGAGCAGCAGAAGAAAGCTGTTGCGTGTGGACACTGGCCTCTGTACAGGTTCAACCCTGACCTTGAAGCCCAGGGAAAAAACCCACTGATCATTGATTCTAAGAAAGAACCGACTATCACTTTCGAAGAGTACGCATTAGGTGAAAACCGCTACAGAACCCTTAAGCGTGTTAATCCTGACCAGGCTGATGATCTTTTAGCTCAATCTCAACGAGACGTTCTCAAGAGCTGGAAGTTCCTCAAGAGCCTTGCCGGTGCCCTTGAACCAGAGACAAAAGAAGAAGCATAACACTCTTCACAACAACCCCGGTTCCGGCAATCACTGGAACCGGGGTTGCTTAGACTGAAATAAAAAAGGCCGGTTGGAAAATTACATTCCCAACCGGCCTTTTTTATCGTGCTGAATGTGGCTGTTTATTTGCTTTCAACTCCTGTTGCCTTTTTTTCTTCGGCAACGGCTATCTTCATTTCTTCATAATCTTTGATCGACTGTTTAACAGTCTCATCCTGCTGTTCTTTCATTCTCGCAACTTTGTCCTTTATCTTCTCTTCCTTGATCGGCAACGCCTGGGCACCAAAAAGAGTCGCCGCAAGATACCTGAAGGAAAAATGCATAAGCTCAACATCATCAACCTTGATCTTTTCTATAAGCTCTTCATCGAGTTCATAGGTATCAAGAAAAGAGCTTTCAAAGATAAATTTACGAAAGGTAGTGAGGTCAGTTGAGGCCATAAAAAACATTCGTTTGGCCTGCTCAGAGAGAGTCGCTTGAATCCCAAAGGATTTGCGGCGCATGACCAGTCGCAACCACTCTTTGTTCATTTCGTCGCGAACATCCACACCCTGATCAGCGCGCCACTCGCGAACTGTCCATTCCTTATCCTCTTCAAACCCCTTGCAGTGATCTTCCCGCACCGTAAAAAAGAATTTTTCTTCCTGAGCCACATTTTCTTTGCCATCAGCATCCCTGGTACCGCCCTCGTGAAAGTCAGCCATCCCCACCGGGTAATACCTGCAAGCGGTAGGACGATCCGTATATACGGTACAACCTTCAGGAGTAACAAATGGACATTTATTATCATCCTCACGCAATTTTATCATAACTCCCGGCATATCGGTCTTTTCAAGATATGTAGGCAGGGTATACTGATGGAGAAATTCGTGAGCCGGCATATCAAGACGCTTACAAAGCTGCAGAATATCATAGGGCGTCAGAATAATTTTTATCCCTCCACAACATGCTGTGAAACATCTGACACCGGGGTGACAGCGAAACTGTATACGACTGTCCAGAGTCAGCTTTTTCGGCTCAATCGACGATGGATTCTTCTCTTTACCAAAGATTATTTTCTCTTTAGCATTGTTCTCTTCATTACTCATGACATCACCTAATTATGTAAAATTTATATCCCCCCCCATGGCGGGGGTTTGTTTACTCAATATTCTTTCTTATTCAATTTTTGCCTTCTATACGCCCATTAACTCCAAGCAAAGGCCTGCATACTAAACCTCTATGCCTGTCGTGTAAACCCATTTCGAAGCAGTACATTGGGTTTACACCCTAACTGGCCTAATAATTGAATCAAATGTATGAGTCTGTTGATTTACTCAGCTCCTTCTTTTTATGAAGCAGAAACTTTTTCTGCCTACAGCGACAAAAGAGAATACAGAGAATACAGNNAGAATACAGCGGTGAGAATCGGTTTTCCTTGCAGTTTTTTGAGATAGTTCGTATATGTCACAGTCCGAGTAGTTGTTTTTCTATTTAAATATGCTGCCCCACAGTGTAATAAGGATTTTTTGAGTATGAAATTGTTTTACCGACCCATCGACCTTACCAGCGTGGACACCGTTGTCTACCATCTTCCTGACGGCCCCGCACTTTCAATGAAAATTGAAGGTATTGAAGAATATCTTGATTTAGAACTGGAACTGGGCCATGTCTGTGATACTTCAGAGATAGACGGCGTACTGCACTTTTTTCCTAAAGGAAACGCATAACCACCAGCGCTCAACGTACCCAGCTTCTCCCGCTCTTACAGTGCAGAGCTGAGTATACTCTTCAGATCAGCTGCCAACGACAATCCTCCTCAGAGTACCCAAATATTTCATAAAACTATCAGCAAGGAAAAAGCATACACTCTTTGAAACAGATTGGAACTTGAGGTGCGAATACGCTCCTCAAGTTAAAGGCGGAGTGTGCGCTGCTGTTACTCGTTGCCCTTGGCCAGGGCATCATTGATTGCTGCACCAAGGGTCTTTGCGTTAAACGGCTTATTAAGAATAGCATTCACGCCTGCATTGTATGCAGCCTCGTTATCTTTAACCTCATTCTGTGTCGTAACCATGATAATTGGTAAAAGCCTTGCGGAATACCTTTCCCGCACCCTCTCTGCTACCTGTATTCCGGTTATGTCTGGCATATTAAGATCAGTAAGAACCATCAGAGGCTTCTCCGTCTGTAGCCATTCTATAGCAGATGCAGGGAATTCAAAGAGAACAGGGTCGTAACCAAGTTCATGCAAGGTGGCCTTATATATGTTCAGTATCATCCTGGAGTCATCTACCGCGACAATTTTAGGTCGAACTTCCAGCTCTTCATCTCCGGTAAGCTTTCTTGCAAAATCACTATTACCGGCCTCCATAAGAATCCGGTGATAGTGCTCCCGGATATCCTTGTGCGCATGGGGCAGATAAACAAGTGAAAAATCCTGAAAGACTTCATCTTCTGCCAAGTTGACGAATATATTGTCCACCTGTGCATTGACGATTATCTTGGCGATGTGCCTCGCCTCATCTTCAGGCCCCCGAAGAAGGTTTTTAATCCCGGCTCCCAGCATCGGTGAAAAATTCTTGTCGATGGCCCGCGCAGCCGCAATACAAACATGATCTTCAGCATCAGTCAAACCGGCGGTGAGAGTGTAGGCCCCTTTTTTAAGTGGTAACAGTGCCAGAGCCTCATAGGCGGCAAATCGTACGTTCGCACTTTTAGGCTCATTCGTAAGTAATTTTCGAATGGGAACAATCGCGGATTCATCACCAATATCCCCAAGCACATTCAGGGTATGAATGAGAAAATCCGGATCATCGTGCAGCATGTTTTCAATCAGAACAGGTACAGCTTTAGGCCCAATGCGAACCAGTTCGGCCTTGGCAAAGGTACGCATGTGTGCATAGTGGGAGCGAATAGTGTCGTTGAGTTTTTCCAGAGAGATCTGATCCTGAACTTCTGCAAAAATAGAAAGTATCAAATAATCAATTTCATTATCAGTCCCCATTCTTTCAGCCAGGCGGTGCATTGCAGTCGGTGTCCCAACCTGTCCCAGTGACTGAACAGCAGCCATTATGAGTTCACGATTTGCAGCATACAGATAGTCAGTCAGAGTATTAATTGCTTCCGGGTCACCTATAAGACCAAGGCTCTCGACTGTCAGAAAAATTTCATTTTGATTTTCTGAGGCGGCAATGAGGTCCAGTAATGCGGGTGTCGCCTCTTCGTAACGCAGCTCGCCGACAACCCGAATCAATTCAGATTTTTCATGTATTTTCGAGGAACCAAGGTACTCAATAATTTTTTCAGGATAGGCAAGCAGGATGGAGAGCAGAGTCTCCCTTATAATAGGCATCTCATCGGCGACCTCGACCTGTTCATTGAGCAGATAGATCAAGAGCGGTACCGCAAAATCATCCTCAGATCTGGAGAGCAGATAGATAAGGCGGTTTCTGGTCTTTACATCAACATCTCCAAGATGAGACAGCACAAGCTGAGCTTTAAGGGAATCTCCCGTTTTAATATTTTCCTGTATTTCTTCTATCATGTGCTGTGGATTCACATCAGACATAAACATCTACCCCATTAATTTATAAATATGATTGCTGTCGGCAATAATCTGCCAAGAACCGTTCATTATAGCATGCATCTGAATCATTTGTCTAATGCTACCCCTCTCACTGGATATTCGATATAAGCGATACCCTTGCAGTTTTTTTCTCCAAAAAGAGCAATATTTTCTAAGAAACACAAATTTGTCGGGTTCAACCGTTTTCTCACAAGGCGCAGTATTTGTGCTGTTTATGGTCTGCATCAGTGCACCTGGGGCACGATAGTCCGCCTCCACACGGCTTCCTCTCTCTCCTTCCCACGCTTAGCATCAAGCGTGTAGGTGGAGCAGGTCCTTGTCCTGTAAATTGGGACTATCGACAAATCCATGCTCTAGACATGGTAGAGGGTTGTTTGGTTTTTTCCTCGTTCTTTGCTTTGGTAACAAGCAGAGTCAGCAGCCCTCATTAATTGTGAGAACAATACCTGGTTGTTTGGGGTGAATGATATACCAATACTGGCTGTAAGGCCTGTATAATTATGTCCACCTGAAAATGTCATCGAGTTTACCTCTAGAAGAATATTATGAGCGATTTTTTCAACTTCTTTTACATCATCAAGAAAAAAGAAAACCACAAACTCATCTCCACCTAAACGAGCGACGATATCATCATTACGGACTGAGTGTACTAAAATATCGGCTACTTGCTTCAATGCTTTGTCACCTGCTTGATGTCCAAATGTATCGTTCAATGGCTTAAAGTTGTCCAGATCTAAAAATAGCATAGCTACACCATGACGTGTCAAAGGCAGACGAATTTCGAATTGATTTTCAAATTCTTCACGATTTAGCAAACCAACGAGAGAATCATGGGTTGCTCGATAATGCATGGTATGAGTAAGTTTAAAATTCTGTTTTAGAGTTGTGTTGGTCTGCCGGCCAACACGCCCCATAACCAAAACATAGAACACAAACATAACGGAAAGAGCTGCGTGGGTGGTTTCTCCATAGGAGAGCAGTTTCACGATAGCAAGCGTACATGATGAGTACATAAATAAAAGAAATGTTAATAAATCAACAGCATGTGTGCCGGAGGCTGCAGCTGTTAAGCCGACAATGGAGAAGAAGATCAGTAGTTGGTATGCGGCTGGAATATTATCAAAAAACAACCACATTGCCAGGCCATTTAACACCCCAGAGGAGAGACTCATTGTACGATAGCTGTTGAGCCAGAACTGAGTAGATCGACTTTCCTTCCTTGTGTGATAGCCCAGCCATAAAGTCAATCGAATGAACGCAACAACAATACCAAATAAAGACCAGAGGAGCAATGTTTGCCAATCGACTTGAAGCGAAAGCGAGAAGGCAAGAACCAGGACAACAGCAAGGCTTCCAAGTACTGAGGGTGGAGCATTGCCATAGAGAAAGTCCAGTGTATGTTCTAACTCCCACTGTCTAAATTTTTCACTTTGAGATGCCGGTTTCGTCTCCATGGTTGATATTCAGATATCCTTTTATGTGGAAGCAGATGATATTAATATGTTGCTGAGCCCTCTGTATTATTTACGGTTGTGTATATAATTTTGTGAAGGTACTTATCCCGACTGATTTCCCGTTTATCGGGGTTAGGGCCAGATGTGATACCTGGAAAGACCGATAAAGAGATCTGGCATCCTCGGTCATCAGGCCATAGTTAACCTGCAGTTTTCCTTTTTTCTGGCCACGACTATAACCCTTTGCCACCAATAGTCATTTTTGCCCTTCAAAATAGCTGGATGATAAATCATAGAATACACGGCCACCTTCTTGTAAGTGCTTTGCTGCTAACCTTTTTTCAATCACGTCTTGGCGCTCATAGAGACAGTCCATTGCCGCATATAGATCACCTTCATTAGCCCCTTCAATTCCAAGAGACTCAGCAAGTGTCGTATTTTCCAAATCCCGCGTGAAAGCCTCAATACCAAACGCCTCAACATACGAAACTTTTAACCATGATCTTGTTTGCACAATGATTGTTTTACCGCTTGACCAAGTTGTATCATTGAGTATGGTTTTTTTATAAACACACCTACTCCAGACTGTATCGCAGCCTTTACATCGTCGCTCTCAGAAAAACCACTTGCTATTATTGCCCTTTGGCCTGGATAAACTTTTAGAATTTCCTTATACGTTTGATAGCCATTCATACCTGGTTCCATCAACATATCAAGAACAACCAAATCAGCAGGGTTTTCTTTTAGATATTCAAGGGCTAATTCACCTGAGCAGACAGAATTCACTCTATAGCCTAGCCTGTCGAGCATATTAGCGGCGAGGTCACGAAGGTGTGGCTCGTCATCGACAATTAAGATGTCTTCATTATCACCTAGTAAGTTCTCTTCAGCTGCGACTGTTTGATCGGGGTTCGCGACTTGTCTTTCCGTCTCCGAAAAGAAGAGCTTAAAATGTGTACCCCCCTCGTTACTTTCTACCCAAACGCTTCCGTTATGTTCTTCCATTGTGTTCCAGACAACAGTCAGTCCTAACCCAGTACCACTTCTTCCCATCATCTTTCTTGAGTAAAATGGCTCAAAAATATGACCGATATCCGATTCCGAAATTCCAGAACCGTTATCTTTGACACTCAGAACTATGTATTGTCCAACAGGTAAATTTACTTGTTCACTTGATATAAGGTCGATTTTTTCCAATTCAATTGAAATTTCAACAGTACCGTTTGGGATAACAGCCTCTATTGCATTAATCACAAGGTTCATTAGTGACTTCTTAACTTGGATCGATGAACAAAGGACATAAGCATGTTGAGTATTGAGTTTGAAATGACAGTCAACCCCAGGGTACAGAGATTCAAGTTTCAGATACTCAGGAGATTCGAGATACTCTTTGGTCAGTACATTCAAATCGTGAATTGTTTTTACGATTGCAGCACCTCTTGCTAATGTAAGGAGATCCTCAACAATAGCTGATGCTCTTTCGCCTGATTGCTGTATTGCTTCAATCTGTTTATGAAGTTTGTCATCTTTTGACAAACTTTGAAGTATGAGCTCGGGATAACCAACTATACCAGATAAAATGTTATTGAGATCATGGGCAACGCCTCCAGCCAATAAGCCAATAGCCTCCATTTTCTGAGCCTGCCGTAACTGAGTGGTCAGCTTATCCTTTTCTTCTTCTGCCTGTCTGATGTCAGAAATGTCTCTGAATTCTGTTACTCGCGCATTGCGTCCTTTATACGAAATATTTTTCCCAATTATGGCTAGAGGATATATTGAACCATCTTTGCGCACTCCCTCGACTTCATAGCGCTGATTATAATCGTTTTTAATGTTTTGAGTCACTTCATCAAGAGACTCTGGAGTAATAAGTTGAAGCCCATTCATACCCACAAGTTCTGCCTTTGAAAAACCAGTTAAGTCAGACAACCCTTGATTGCAATCCAATATGGTTCCATGGCTATGTATGATTATTCCACCAAACGAAGCATTATGGAGCGCCTTATAGTGCTCCTCATTCTCCAGAGCTTGTTCTCTCTGCCTGTTCAAGACTCTACCACCAACAACTATAAATAATGTGCCAAACAGCATCGCTATGCCATAGATAGTGACTAAAGTGAGATTACTGTCTTGAGATAAATGTGTGAGCGTTACGCTAATACCACCTCGGATGTCACCTTTGGAATAGCCTTGTTTGGCATGACACTTCAAACAATTATCTTTCACAAGCAAAGGTGCCATGAAACGGAAGAAAGAATTCGGTCCATCAGCAATAAAAGCACCCTGCTCTTTCTCACCTCTTTCAAACGATTGAAGCCATTCTTTTTCCCATTCAGATGCTTCATTCTCTGGCCTTATTGGATTGAGACTTGTTATATGAAGACGTGTACCATTCGTTGATTTGGAAAAAATTTCTGATATTTGCCGAGTCATGAAGGCAGGGTTGATTTTTGTAAGGGCGACATTTTGGACTGTGGTCAAATCTCGAAGTTGATCCTCGAGATAGATATTGGGCTGTGTATGTTCACTCACCGGAACGTACACGCCTCCATGTTTGGCGTTCCAGGCTCTGGCTATGACTACTTGGTCAAAAAATGCTCGTGCGGTTTTAAGCGCCAGTAAATTTTGTGATTGTTTTTGGTCGTAAATGTTCCATAGAAGAGCACAACTAACAGCGGTTATCCATAGGAAAGATCCTATTATTATCTCTTTTGTCATAGTCGTTAAAGATTGAAAACAAACCGGGAGGATGCAACACTTCCAACAATGAAGACCGAACCTCATTGGTCAACATTGAATCGACAACTACAGACCCAATATTCTGTAATCGCAGAAACTATTAAGTATTATATTGCATCGCCAAGCGTACTGTTTGATAATATTTTCTACTTAGACCTAGCCCCGATAAAAGGGAAATAAGTCGGGACAGCAAGTAACAGAAAAAATGGTCCTCATAAACAAGTAAGTTTCTGAAATGATTATGATGGAGGCAACGTCTTGTTTGAGTTGACAAATCACTTTTCTCTACTTTGCGTCTGCAATCTTTAGTATCTTACTCCGTAAAAGCTGTCATGAAAACTAAGAAAATACGGAATCTACTTCAGATTAAGTGGTTATAAGCACTCACAAGGTACTTACCGATTACCAATGTTAGTTAGGTTAGAGTATATCATAAAAGCACCTAATTTCAAAAGGAGGGGCTCTTCCTTCTTTGAGGTAGAGTCGGAAGAGATTTTTTATTCTAAGTAACGATTAATATTGCCCTTTCGAAGGTCAAAAAGACGTAAAAAACTTTCACCCTGACCTTCCTAATGTAAGGTTTGAACTCTGAACCGGTATTTCGGACACCAAGCAATATGATATTGGCAATGCCATAACGTTTGTGATAGTTTACGGAATCTGCTCATCTGTTACTCTTGGATTCTCGTTGTTGTCGAGGCAACTCAACCTTGAAGTAACAACTTACTGCTCAGATGGCAGAGCCACTGATCTCTGACCTTGTCCTGAGGGCAAGATTTTCTCTGTTGGAATAAAGCAGAATAGAGTGGTTATGATGGGATGTGTGATATTATATTTCCCCATCCATTGTTGAAAGTGGTGTTGAGATAATTATCAAAGGAACTCTCTTCAAAAGGACATAAAATGACTCTGGTAGCTAAAAATATTATTGTAAAAGTTATTGATGGCTCTACTCTTGTTGGCCAGGTGAACCTCATCATTGGAGGTGAAGTTATGGACAGAGTAAGCGATCTTGTTCATAACAATAGCAGTGATTTCATCACTCTTTTTAATGTTAAAGATAGTTCAACCATGATCCTCAATAAAAGACATATCGTTTGGATCGTTCCTGATGAGGGAACGTCACTCCCAGAACAGTCATAAAATAGAACGGTTCATCCGGCAAACTAGTGCCTGTGCCTAGGAGGTGGTGGTAGAGCCGTAGTTTGAAATACTCCATATATCGCGGTATCCGTGTGTATTCCACGCAATCTGGACAGTTATTCCAGTCGAAAACGGACAGCATTTCACGTGGCAGCAGCCCTCCCATACTATGACATATTACTAAAGCGGAGCTCCCTTCTTGTGCTGTAAGTCTGCGTAGCTCCGTAGCAAAAATAACGGCAGAACCAGTTATGAGTCTGTTGATTTACCAAGTGTTTTGTTCGAGATCAGGTAAGCGCATCATAAAAACAATACAATTGCTCCTGATTGTTACGATGTTTTTTAAAGTATATTGTATTTCCCAGTTAATTGCTGTAGCAGTACCAAAGTGCATAGGGGTCAGGGTCAAACATATTTTCATAAAAATATAAACGGAAATTGACATGGCAAGAACAAGAGTATTTAGAGTTATGAGAGGAAGAATGCATTTTAAATGCCCCTCCTGTCAGAGCAAAAAAATTGTTTCCGTCTCGCCACGGCTCCGTAGAAGATCAGTCAAATGTCATAAATGCGCTGAAACTACAAACTGCAGCCTGAATCGACGGGCCTTACGCAGATCAATGCAAAGCGGTAGAATCCAGATGATACGGTTTGACGGCAAGGAATTTGAGGCTGATATCCACGATATCTCAGATGCAGGGATAGGTGTGGAGCTTTCCATTAGAGACTCACTAAAGATCGCAGCGGGTCAACGCTACAAATTCAGGTGCGGCTGGAATCCTCGTTTAATTGCAGCATCCAATTACGAAGTACGTTCTGTAAAAGCCCAGCATGTCGGCCTGAAAAAAATCATTTGACGTCTGTCTTCCCAAAAACCGACCTAGACGATTTTCGCTTTTGCGGCGATATCTTTCCATATTTTCCCATAGCAGCTGGCTGCTGAGCTCTTGGCAGCATAACTCAGCACAGGTGCTCTGTGAATACCCATTTTTTCAATATCAGTGGAGAATGGAACAGAGCCACCGAGTACATTTTTATATTGCTTCCTTAAGGCGACCATAGTGTCTTTATGAAGATTCTTGCTCTTTTGGACCATTGAAAAAAACGGCAAAATTTTCTTCCGCTGGTAAGCATTGTTTCTAAAGAATCCATAGAGTTGTTCAAGGGTCCTTACTGAAAGGGTCGTCGGGATAACAGGTACCACTATTTTATCAGACACCTTAAAAACATTCTCTGAAAGGAGCGAAATATTTGGAGGACAATCGAGGAAAATGACATCGTAGTCACTATTAACCGATTTCAGCGCTTTTTTTAACCGAGACCGGTTATTCTTCATTCTTGAGAGAAAAATATCGAAATCCCGATAGGTCAAATTTGCAGGTACGAGATCAAGGTTCTCAAAGTCGCTGGCCCGAATGGAGTCAGTAAAGCTCTCAACGTCCTTAAAGAAAGCCCTTCCTTCCAACTTCTTTGATGGTTTCACACGGAAATAAAACCCGGAGGCCCCCTGCGGGTCAAGATCACACAACAACGTTCTTCGACCACTCATGGCACTTGCATAGGCCAGATTAACGGACGTTGCTGTTTTCCCAACACCTCCCTTATTACTATAGCAGGCTATAATTTTCATTGACACGTCCCCTCCACATTGAAAAGTTCGTTAAAACAATCTCGTATTTCAGAGCTGTCAAAACGAGCAAAGTTTTTCATTACAAGATTTCTTTCTTTACGCTGCAGTCGGAAAAGCATAGCTGTCAGAGCGCCAATACTTTCTGCGACCATGAGCCCCTTCCCACTGCTGTAATTTCCACTGGTCAAAATAGTTTTTAGAAAGAGTTGTTGCACAGAGTAGTCATTGAATCTTCCAAGATTATCCTGAAGCTGTTTCAACGATTTGATGAGTGACTTGATATCTGCCGCAGGAAAAAATGGTGTGAAAAACTCCATAAGATACCGTAACTTTTTGCAGTGAATCCTCAGCTGGTGAACAACTTCATCATCGGTGTCTTTATCGATTAATCTCGCTATTTTACTCACCTTTACATATCGTTTCAAGATCAGATTACAACCAAATATCCGCCCGTTAGCATCACTGTTGGCACCACTTTCCAAATTGCTCGGTTTCGAAAAAACTTTCTCTAAACCCTCTATGCGGGAGGCATAGTTTTTACCTGAAATATATTTTACAACCTTTTTATGTTCCGTTTTTCGTGTTTTCTTTAAACCTGCAAACAACACGTCCAGTCCTGCATGGGTTGTGGTTGGTACCAGTTTGTAATAGGTACTTTGATCGAGCAGGTAAACATCAAGATCACGTAGTGTATTTGTCTGCTGCATCAGTTCGGAAAATTCGTTTTTTAGACGACTGGTTTCATCACCGGCAAAGCCTCCTTTAAAAAGACTCAGAACAGAACGAACTTTGCGTAAACTGACTCTGTAATCGTGAAGGAACTCTGTATCATAGTCGCCGATCACACCATCTTCATTCCGTCGCGCAACGCCAAGAAAAGTCTGGATGATAATCATTGCACTTATCTTGACCGTTGCAGTAGATGAAAGCGTAATAACTGGTTTTGCACAATACAGGTCATCACCTAATCCGACGAAAGTGTACAGGTCAGTCGCAATCGGACATGGGTCGACTCCCAACTTCAATAGCCATTCTTTCAGATCTTCATGGGCCTTTCCGTAACCGCGAAGAGGCTGCGTGCAGCCAACTCCCATGCTCTTCTTCCCCTTAGTGAAAACCAGATTATTAAAACGAACTCTGGTTTTCCCCTCATCATCCAGAATAGTGCCGGAATCTTTTTTCACAGCAACTGTCCCAACAGAGATAAGAGCACGCAGTTTTGAGATCATCCCCAATTGCAGTGTAACTGGGCCCTGCTCAAGATCCGAGACGTAAGACCAGTCAGTATCAATCTGCTGGTCGACAAATGTTCCACTATTGAAGTTCTGCAACCAGAGCATGTTCCCTCTTTGCAGGAGTAACTTACCAGACAAGAGCAATTCATTGTCAAAGGTATCCAGAAGCACCCCTTCTCCCTCCTCTCCTTTGTCAACATTGACCATGTAGGGCACACCGGAAGGCTTCTTTTGTTTCATTTTTTTCGAGCTTATTGTCGAAGAGAAAGAATATGAAAATGGTTTCATTACCGCTCAACCTCTAGCTTTTTTATGTTTTTTTAAGTAATCTCAAATGAATGATTCAATTTTCGCTTGAATACTTGTCTCGTTCTCCACTGTACAAATTTTTCGTTCTTTCAGAATCGTTGAATCAAGATGCAGTGAAGTGCTTTTTCTTTTTTTCAACAGACAATATATTCTCCGGCAGGACCTTATGACTTAATGGCATAGTGACGTCATTATTGCACAGGATATTCAGGGAGTCAACGGACGATCCCTGCAGCAGAAAAATCACATAGAACTATCTATAATCAACAAAAGACCGCACTAGAGTATTCGTTCCAGGCAAAAGCTAATTTCCAGTACATAACAGATGTTGCCGCTCAGAATATAAACAGTGAATCTCTTTCAAAAATAATAACATGATAACTAAAAAAAACAGCCCCACAAAACAAAGTGACAAGGAAAAAGAAGAGCAAAAGGCCCAGGTTGAATTTAACCTTAAATCTTCTGAGTGGTATTTGAACCGTGAATTGACCTGGCTTGAATTTAACAAACGTGTACTTCACGAGGCACAGGACAGCCGTAACCCTTTGCTGGCCAGGTGTTTTTTCCTTGCAGTGGTTGGTTCAAACCTGGATGAATTTTTCATGAAAAGAATAGGCGGTCTTAAGCAGCAGGTAGGTGCAAGTGTACGCAGCCTTTCTGTAGACGGTCGGCTACCCCAGGAACAGATCGATGCCAGCCACGAAATGGTGAGGGAAATACTCGACCAGCAGTTGATCCTCGAACGGGACCTGCAAAAACTTCTTGCCAGACAGAACATTGTAATAACGACCTACAAAAAACTATCTAAAGAAGATCAAACAGCAATTGATGAGTATTTCCGTAATGAAGTCTACCCTCTTCTCACGCCCCAAGGTATGGACCCGGCTCATCCTTTTCCATTTATTTCAAATCTCTCTGTTAATCTTCTTGTCAGTGTCCGGCATCCTGACAGTGAACATAGCTATCTAAACCGCATAAAACTTCCCATCAGCACAGACCTTCTTCGTTTTGTTCCGATTGGCCAAAAGGACACGTACATCCTCATGGAAGACCTTGTTGCCAATAACCTCGATCTTCTGCTGCCCGGTATGGTCATTGAGACCTGTGAAACCTTCAGAGTCACAAGAAACGCTATAACAGACCGTTCGGAGGAGCAAGCCAACGATTTGCTCATCATGATTGAATCAGCTCTGAGGGATCGGAAATTTGCCGAGATTGTCCGCCTTGAAGTTGGGCGCGGTATGCTTGATCTCCATAAAGGCAAACTCGCAGCAGAGCTAGGGGTCGATGAAGAAAGTGATGTCTTTGAGGTGGATGGTTTCCTCGGCTTAAGGGACATGTTTCAGATTGCTGCAATTGATCGACCAAATTTACAATTCCCTCAACACAGCCCAGTCGACAATCCAGAGCTCCTGGGAGATGACCCCAACATATTTCATACTATTCGAGAGCAGGGTGATATCCTCCTGCAACACCCATATGAATCTTTCAACACCTCTGTGGAAAGATTTTTAAGAGAAGCAAGCCGGGACCCGAAGGTCCTTGCCATAAAAATGACTCTCTATCGAACGGCAAAAGATTCAAGAATCATCCAATACCTGATTGATGCCGCGCAAAACGGAAAACAGGTCGCAGTAGTAGTCGAACTCATGGCTCGTTTTGATGAATCTGCCAACATCAAGTGGGCAGGATTCCTTGAAGAAGCTGGCATTCACGTTACTTTTGGTGTCATTGGCCTCAAGACACACTCCAAACTCATCTTCGTCATCCGAAAAGATTACAGTGGTCTGCGGAGATATGCGCACATTGGGACGGGTAACTATCACTCAGGAACTGCCAGAGCCTATGCTGACCTCGGTCTTCTCACCTGTGACCCGGAAATCGGTGCTGATCTAACCGAATTATTCAACTATCTGACTAGCGGCTATACCCCCATGCGGCAATATTCCAAAATTTTGCCTTCACCAAAGCTCTTGAAAAAAGCCCTACTAAGTAAAATTGATCGGGAAATATCTCACCACCAACAAGATGGCAGCGGCCTGATCCAGTTTAAGACAAACGCCCTTGAAGACCGTGACATCGTCGAGTCATTATATCGGGCATCACAAGCCGGTGTCCAAGTAAATCTGATCGTGAGGGACTCATGCAGACTTCGGCCTGGGGTTGTGGGCCTATCTGATAACATTACGGTCATTTCTGTGGTAGGCAGATTTCTTGAGCACACCCGCATTTTCTACTTTTACAACAGGGGAAAAGAGGAATATTTTATCGGCTCCGCCGATCTCATGAAACGGAATCTGGAAAGCAGGGTTGAGGTATGTACCCCCGTCGAGTCACCACGCCACAAGGCTCTTTTGCGTGAGATGATTGACCTGCAACTCGAGAACACCCGCAATGTCTGGGAGATGGGTCCAAATGGAACCTACGTCCAACGACAGAGAACAAAAGGGAAAGAAAATTTCTGTGTGCATAAATACCTGATTGATAAAGCAGAAAAAAGGGCTGCAGCCGGTCGAATTGAACTTGCTAAGAAAAAGAGTAAGAAAAAAATACCAAACAGAAGAAAAAACATGCGAAAGTAAGTGACAATTCAACGCCCGCTTACGACTATATAATCCGGCGTCGAGTAAACTATGATGGAGAAAGAGAATACCTGCTGTCGGTGGCGCCGTGATTTGTTGACTTTTTACCGGCCTGTCACATTTCTCCTTGCATCTTCTGCGAAGTTTTTCTAGTCTTTCTATCCGTGCCCCTCAGCGCATAGACTCGTTGAGTTACACTGCAAAATACTGGTTTTTCGGCAAACTCATTCCTGGTACGACAAGGAATACACGATACTATCCTGCGACCTCTTTGTGCTTGCCGGAACAGGCACTATCTAACACCACAGGTCAACTTGAATTCCACTATTTACCTGGAAATGAACGTAACACGTCATTCCGGTTCAAATGTTTACTACTATTGAGGACAGATTATGAAAAAGATCGCCCTGGGCCTTGTTGCCCTATCTATGATGTTATCGACCCAGAGTTATGGAGCCGATGCTGTAAAGATTGGCATGGTAACAACTCTTTCGACGAAAGCCGGCTACCTCGGTGAGGACATCCGCGATGGCTTCAAACTTGCTATTGCCCTGGAGGAAGGGAAGCTCGGGGGGATTCCGGTAGAACTTCTCGTGGATGACGACAATCGTAAACCTGAAAAGGGAAAACAGATTGCCGAAAGGTTTATAAAAAAGGACGGCGTTAAGATTATGACCGGTATCGTTTTTTCCAACGTTGCCATGGCCGTGGTCCCCAAAGTAGTGCGAGAAGACGTCATCTACCTCAGCACCAACGCAGCCCCCTCCAAACTTGCCGGAAAAGGGTGTAATGCCAAATACTTCAGTGTCTCTTACCAAAACGACAACCTTGATGAAGTTGTAGGGCAGTATGTCTCCGAAGCGGGTCATAAAAATGTCTATCTTCTGGCACCCAACTATCCGGCAGGCAAAGACCACCTTGCGGGTTTTAAACGATACTATAAAGGCGACATTGCCGGAGAAGTTTATACAAAACTTGGCCAGTCAGATTATGCAGCTGAACTTGCTGCTCTCCGGGCGGCAAAACCAGATGCAGTATTCTTTTTTCTGCCAGGCGGAATGGGAATTAACTTCCTCAAGCAGTATTCCCAGGCAGGGCTCACTAAAGAAATTCCCGTTTATGGCCCCGCCTTTTCTTTCGACGAGCGTATCCTTGGTGCTGTCGGTGCAGCAGCACTTGGGGTAAAAAATGGTTCACAGTGGACCCATGACCTGGACAACAACGCTAATAAAGAGTTTGTCGCAGCCTACCAGAAAGCCTATGGCAGGATGCCAACTCTCTACGCTGCACAGGGATATGATACGGCAAGGCTTATCGGCTCCGCCCTGCAGGAAACAGGAGGGTCCGACGATCTAGCCAAGCTGAGAGAAGCCATAAAGAAAGCGGATTTCCAATCGGTGAGGGGAAATTTCTCTTTTGGCAAAAATCAGCACCCGATACAAGACCTCTATATTCGTGAGGTTATTCAGACAGAGGGTGGTTTCACCAACAAGACGATAAAGAAAGTTTTTACAAATCATGTAGATGCATACGCAGAGCAGTGTTCTATGTGATGGTTTCAACACAACTCTTTATTTCCAAGATGAGGTTTTGAAGAGTTGTTACACTCGGGCATTATTCCAGCCCCGCAGCCACACAAAAATTGCAGCTGACAAACAATTTACTGCCAGATTTTTCCAAGACAACGACAGATCCGGGTCCACCGTACTGAACCCTTTACTATGCTTCTTATTACCGAACAACTGCTCAATGGGCTCCAACTGGGGATTACCCTCTTTCTCATGTCCGCCGGTCTCACTCTGATTTTTGGAATTATGCAGGTCATTAACCTTGCACACGGCTCATTTTACATGATTGGAGCCTATGTAGGAGCCACCGTCGCAGCCCAGACCAGTTCTTTTCTCCTAGCCATCCCGGCAGCTCTTGCGGCCACTGCCATAGTTGGTATCCTGGTGGAAATTGTAGTTTTACGCCACCTCTATCACAGGGAACATCTGGACCAGGTCCTGGCAACATTTGGTTTGATCATGTTTTTTAATGCATTGACCCAGATACTCTGGGGGAGACAACCCCTCTTTATGGATGTACCACCCTGGCTCGCAACAAGTATCGAAATTCTGCCTGGTCTTCCCTACCCAACATTTCGACTGGCTGTGATAGCCGTGGGTATTCTTGTTGCCTTTTCGCTCTGGCTGCTCTTTGCGAAAACAAGGCTCGGCATGAACATTCGTGCCGGTGCATCCAACAGAGAGATGGTAGGCGCCCTTGGTGTTAACATCAACCTGCTTTACACCATGGTCTTTGGCCTCGGAACCCTTCTGGCTGGCCTTGCCGGCGTCATGGCCGGACCCATCCTGGCAGTCGAATCCGGCATGGGTGAGTCAATATTAATCCTCACCTTTGTGGTGATTGTTATTGGTGGCATAGGTTCCATAAAAGGAGCAGTAGCAGGAGCCTTGCTGGTTGGTATGGTCGACACTCTTGGCAGGGCGTTTCTGCCGGCTCTTTTACGCCTGATTATGAATTCAGCCACAGCCGACAGTGTTGCAGCATCCATTGCCTCAATGTCGATTTACATTCTCATGGCCGCAATTCTTGTATGGAAGCCAAGAGGCTTGTTCCCTGCCCACGTCTAATCCCAGAATCGCTCATGACTAGAAGAAAACAATTCGTTATCGGCTGTGGAGCTCTGCTGCTCGCCCTCTTCCCGCTCATCGCGCAATGTGCTGGGGAACCGTATTTTATCTCTCTTTTCAGTCGAATACTCATCTATGCCCTCGCCGCTGTAAGCCTTGATCTCCTGCTCGGCTACAGTTCAATGGTAAGCCTGGGACATGCCGCTTTTTTTGGTATAGGTGCCTATGTGGTCGGTATCTTGTATTTCCATGGTTTCGAAGGAGAGCCACTCCTGAGTTGGCCTTTTCTCATAAATGGGAGCGATAATGCACTTGTAGTCTTTCCTCTGGCTGTGCTCACAGCTTCACTCGCAGCCCTCATTATAGGTGCGCTCAGCCTGCGAACCACAGGAATGCATTTTATCATGATCACCCTGGCATTTGCCCAGATGCTGTTCTATTTTTTTGTCTCTTTAGAAAAATATGGGGGAGACGATGGGCTATCCCTCTACTCCAGAAACAAACTGCCGGGTATCGACCTGACAAGTGACATCCAATTCTATTATTTTTGCCTTGCCTGCCTGGTCTCTTTTCTTTTTTTCAGTCACCGGCTTATCAACTCAAGATTTGGTCTCATTATACGTGGTACAGGAAGCAACGAAAGGAGAATTAAAAGCCTTGGCCTCAATGCCTACAAATACAAACTCGTTTGCTTTGCGATTGCCGGCGGAGGTGCCGGCCTTGCGGGTGCCCTGCTCGCAAACCAGACCGAGTATGTAAGTCCGGGGCTAATGCACTGGACAATCTCCGGAGAGCTTATGGTCATGGTTCTGCTTGGAGGCCTAGGTACACTTTATGGCCCAGTGCTCGGAGCTTTTGCTTTCATCCTCCTTGAGCACACCCTGGCCATGTATACTGAACACTGGATGGTGTATATGGGTCCCCTGCTGGTACTTGCCGTGATCTTTGCCCCAAAAGGTCTCTATGGACTTCTTGCAGGATTGAGGAAAGATCATGAATGACACCATACTGGAGGTGACCGGACTTCATAAATCGTTTGGGGCCATACAGGCCACAAACGACCTGACTTTTTCTGTGAGGCGCGGAAATATTCATGCACTCATCGGCCCCAACGGTGCTGGAAAAACTACAGTAGTAAATCAGTTGAGCGGCGATATGTTTTCTGATTCCGGCACAATTCTTTTTAATGGAAAAGATGTTACATCTCTTAAAGGATACAGACGTGCTCAATTGGGTATTGCCCGTTCCTTTCAGATCACCCATATTTTTGAGAACCTCACCGTCGCAGAGAACATGGCTCTAGCCATTTGCTCCCACTCCGGCCACAACTTTCGATTCTGGCAAAATTGTCTGCAAACAAAAATTGTCAAAAGCGAACTGCTCCCCGCCCTTGGAAGAGTGGACCTGCAGGACCGCGCTGCTATAGCTGCCCGTCATCTTTCCCACGGTGAAAAGAGACAGCTCGAAGTGGGCATGGCCCTCACCGGCAAGCCGGAACTTCTCATTCTAGATGAACCCATGGCCGGCATGGGACCCGGAGGAACTGTCGAACTCTCAAAACTTATTCAGCGTATGAAAGGAAAAATGACCATCCTGCTGATAGAGCACGACATGGATGTTGTCTTTTCCCTCGCAGATGAAGTGACCGTGTTAGTGTACGGACAAAACATTGCCTCAGGAACTCCGAATGACATCAAAAAAAATGAAGCCGTTCGAGCCGCCTACCTTGGAGACGAAGACTAATGCTCAAGGTTGAGAGAATTACTACCTGCTACGGAGAAAGTCAGGTGCTGTTCGGTGTCTCTTTGTCTATTAACGAGGCTGAGGTTGTCACCCTGCTTGGTCGCAACGGGATGGGCAAAAGCACGACTGTTCGCTCCATCATGGGACTGACTCCGGCTCGGGAAGGGAGGATATTTTTTTCAGACGTTGAAACCCAGCAGTTACCGAGCTACAAAATAGCTCGTCTTGGTATCGGCCTTGTCCCCGAAGGCAGGCAGATTTTTCCAAACCTTACTGTACAAGAAAATCTTCTAGCAACAGCATCGAATCACCAAAGAAGAGCAGAACCCTATACCCTTGAGAATATTTTTTCTATTTTTCCACGACTAAAAGATAGGTTACAGAATTACGGCAATCAACTTTCAGGCGGAGAGCAACAGATGCTCGCTGTTGGAAGGGCACTGATGATAAACCCCCGACTCCTGATCCTTGACGAGGCAACAGAAGGGCTCGCACCACTTATCAGGAAAGAGATCTGGCGCGGTTTACGCATACTGAAGGACAAAGGGCTTGCTATCCTTATTATTGATAAAAATATAGACGCCCTTATGGCAATTTCTGATCGCCACTATATTATGGAAAAAGGACACATTGCCTGGCATGGCTCTACTGAAGAGTTGAAACGCAGACCAGAGCTCAAATCAGAGTATCTCGGCGTATAAAAAATGACGTGCTCACAAAATCTCCAGAAAACCACGTATGAAGAAAGAAACGGTTACCAGCGTTTTTACCTACAATTCCACATATCCCTGTTCAGCTGAAGAGCTCTATCTCTGGCATAGTAGAAAAGGCGCGTTAGAACGTCTACTCCCTCCTTGGGAAGACACCACTGTTCTCTCAAAAAAGGGAGGGATTGAACCGGGCGGGCGAGTGGTGCTCAAAATTCATGCAGGTTTTGTACCCTTAGAATATCATGCCCATCATGTAGAAAACAATTATGGGGCACTGTTCCGGGATATTCAGGAACAAGGCCCCTTTTCTTCCTGGTCACACTCACATTTTTTTAAAGATTCCAACGGTGAATCCACTTTGCGGGATCTTGTGGAATATACACTCCCCGGTCATCGTCTTTTGCCACCATTCATCCACACCCACGTTCGCAAAAGCCTGGCAAGGATGTTTGCCTACCGTGAAAAGACTCTGAAACAGGATATAGCCTTGCATAATCGCTGCAGCAAAACCCCATTGCGAATCCTGGTTAGCGGTTCAAGCGGCGTCCTGGGCAGAGAACTTATCCCGTTACTGACCACAGGCGGTCATCATGTCTGGACCCTGGTACGTCGTAGGCCTGACGTGGATAACAACGAAATCTACTGGGACCCTGAACAAGGTATTCTTGACGAACAGGAACTCCCAGAAATCGACGCAGTTATCCACCTGGCGGGTGAATACATTGGTCTTGGCAGGTGGCAGGAAGAAAGGAAACAGCGGGTAATTGACAGCCGGGTAAACGGAACGGAACTCCTTACCAGAACCATTGCAGCAAGAAGACGTCCGCCAAAAGTTTTTCTCTGTGCATCAGCCGTAGGCTATTACGGGAACTGCCGGGAAGAGTGGGTGGACGAGTCCCACCCGGGAGGCAGAGACTTCATCTCGAAGGTGTGTAACGTATGGGAAGGGGCAGCCGAACCTTCCCTGAAGGCAGGAATCCGAACTGTCTATATGCGCCTTGGCGTGGGTCTTACACCGCGGGGAGGTGGGCTGCAGCGCATCCTTGCCAGTGGCCCGCTGGGATTTATTCGCCGCTTTGGTTCCGGTAAGCAGTATATCAGCTGGATGAGTACCGACGACATGATCTCGGCTATGCTCCATTGTGTGACCTGCGAAACCATTGAAGGTCCAGTCAATATTGCCGCCCCAGAACCGGTAACAAATCTGGAACTGATGCGCACTGTTGCAAAAGTGACAAAACGGCCCTTACTTTTCCCCATCCCTTCGACAATTCTGACTGCCATCTATGGACAGATGGCATCGGAAATATTATTGTCAGGCTGTCGTGTTTCTACGAAAAAACTTCAGGACTCGGGATTCACATTCCGACATCCTACTCTGGAGATTGCATTGCGAAGCCTTCTCAGTAAGTATGATTTATAGACAAGGCTACAGGAGAACATAAACATTGAGCAGACAACTTAAACTAACGATATGGGCAATCATGACCACAGCAATGACCTGTGGTTTTCTGCACCACATAGTGGCGCCGGAGCTGCTCAACTTTGAGCGTTTGCATATCTTCCTTTTCAATCTCTGCAGCGGCGGAACTCTTCTGATATATTTCACAGAAGACACTTCTCATCTCAGCAAAAAAGGCTTCTGCTTTTTACTCCTCTCGCTCTCTTTTGCCTTTTGCGCTTTCATGGAATGGTATGGCCCTACTCTTATTATCCCTCTGGTTCTTGCCGTCATTATTGAAAACGTCAGAGTAACTCACTTCGGCAGTTGTTTACCTATTGCCTTATTTTCACACAAAGAAGGTATCTCCAGGAAGTTCCACCAGGCATCACTCCTCTGTCTCTCTTTGGGTCTTGTCATTTCCAGCCTTGCCATCCTTAACAGCGAGTTTGGACACTGGTTAACCTTGGAAAAGCTCAAACTCGACACGTTCTTTTTGGGCTTTTCTTTTCCGCTCAGCCTGATCAGTATGTCGGTTATCTTCTCTTTAATGAAAAGTGAAGAGCGGCCGCCATCCGGTTTCTTTAAAGAACTCTCTTTTTGGGTGATTAACCTTGGAGTGATTATTTTTTTCATTTTCATTCTTGCCGGATGGTTTATTCCCCAGGTAACTATTGCTTCAATCCTTTTCCTGACAGTAACGCTTATTCTGTATCTCTACTGGCATCTAGGAATTCGCCTGCAGCAAAAGGCGTTTCTCACCTCCGGCATACTTTTCCTTCTCATCACCTCGATCACCGGCATCATCTACATATTGCTCGCCTTTTCCGATTCATACAATCCTCAGGAGGCATTGCCCCTTCTCCGAATGCATGCCTTCACAGCTCTTTATGGCTGGAATCTCAGTGGCCTCGCGGTAATCAGCAGGCATGGTGATTTTCCCATCCAACTCCATTCCCAGAAGGTGATTTTGTTGCACTGGCTCACAGTGCTCATCCTCTGCCCCCTTGGTTATTTTGTACCAGTTGTTGCGCTGCTGGCTGTTGCCTGCTATGGCTGGCTTCTTTCCATACTCCTCTTCAATCATGGTCAGATCGACACTACTGTAGTAGAAGCCGAGGATCGTTTGCTGACTGTTTCAGGGGATACAAAAAACTAGAAGCTCTTGTCAAATTAGCGATAGGCCGGTATGCCGGTTACTTCCTGGCCGACAATAAGGGTGTGCATATCATGGGTCCCCTCATAGGTATAGACAGATTCCAGATTATTGGCATGCCTCATTATGGGATATTCGCCCATGATCCCGTTCGCCCCGAGCATGGTTCTTGCCGTTCTGCAAATATCAAGCGCAATCTTCACGTTATTCATTTTTGCCATGGAGACCTGGGCCGGACTGAAACGACCCTGATCTTTCAGTCGCCCCAACTGCAAGGCAAGCAGTTGTCCTTTGGTGAGTTCTGTAACCATTTCCGCCAGCTTTTTCTGCTGGAGCTGGAAACTGGCAATAGGTTTGTCAAACTGAATCCTGTTCAGAGAGTACTCCAAGGCAGTCTGGTAGCAATTATCAGCAGCCCCCAAAGCTCCCCAGGCAATACTATAACGTGCCTGGGTCAGGCACCCGAGGGGGCCTTTGAGACCAACAGAATTGGGCAATAAACTCTTCTCTTCATCGACCAACACATCTTCCAGGATCAGCTCTGAAGTAATGGATGCCCGCAAACTCCATTTCCCCTTCATCTGCGGTGTGGTAAAACCTGGTGTCCCCTTCTCTACCAGAAAGCCCCGGATGCCATCATCGGTCTTGGCCCAGACTATGGCAACATCGGCAACAGTCCCATTAGTGATCCACATTTTAGCTCCATTGAGCCTCCATTTCCCACCTGCTTCACGAACGGCTCTGGTTCGCATTCCGCCAGGATTCGAGCCGGAGTCCGGCTCAGTGAGACCAAAACAGCCAATGGCCTCTCCTTTTGCCATCCTGAGCAGCCAATGTTTTTTCTGGGCTTCGCTTCCATAGGCAAAAATCGGATACATGACAAGTGATCCTTGCACAGACGCCATACTTCGAAGGCCGGAATCGCCTCGCTCCAGTTCATACATCAAAAGCCCATAGGCAACATTAGACAATCCGGCACAACCATATTCTTCGGGTAAGGTTGGAGCGAAGAATCCCATTTGCCCCATAAGAGGGATCAGATGTCGAGGGAACGTTTCCTCCTGAGCATGCTTATCGATAATGGGCAAAACATGCTCGTTCACAAAGTTTCGACCGGTTTCTCGTACCAGTTTCTCCTCATCAGCCAGCAGGTCCTGAAAATGCATATAATCTGTCAATTCAGTGGTGGTCTTCATGGCTCTTCCCCATCGTCTTTATTGTAGAATTTTTTCCACGACATCCATGGAACGTAGATATACTTTTTCTGGAAATCGTGATTGCAAGGCAAGCTTCAGCATATCAATAGTGATACCCTTTTGATGTTTGGCAAGAACAGCTAAACTTGCTAAGGCCCAGTCCTGTTTCACAACTTTTAACCGAGAAAAATCAACCTCCAGCACTTCAGCCCTGGTTTCAGGGATAGCCACAGATTTCTCTTTTACGACAAAAGTGTCAGTTGGTAGTTTTTCAAACATTTTTTTGCGCCGCAGTACCCCTTCTTCCGAGAGTGCCAATATGACTGTTGGCCTTTCAATACCGGTGTACCCTATCTTTTGAGGAGAAATAAGAATGTCGCTCACCGATTGCCCTCGAAGGACTGTTATATTATAATCGTTTTTCATCGACACATTCATTCCTGCAAACAATCCTGCATGGCAGACAATGTCGCCGGCAGTGACAATTCGCATCCCTGCGCTCCCCAATATGCTCACCTGCTGCTTTTGGTAGTTCGGAAGATCAATAATTTTTTCAATAGTAACAGCTTCAGGAAACTCGGTTTTCCCGGCTGCAAGTTCCCGGTACCTTTCTCCATATTCAGATCTCTGGTTCTTTGCAACAATTCCATTTCTTGAGGGTTTATCCTCAATCATTTGCTCTAATATTTTCGGAGACAATCGGTTGTTTTTCGTGTAACGACCAGTACACATCCCCAATGTTTCAATAACAGAGAACCCTTTATGAGCAACAGCTTTACCAATTTTGTCAGCAGCACCCGGATCCAGCCCTGAACACTGTGCGACATAGCTTGCTCCTGCACTTTCTGCAATTCCACAGATATCAAAGGGTAATTCGGCCTGATTCAAGAACTCAGATCCTACCATTGCATCGCTCGGTGTGGTTGAAGAGTACTGCCCTCCTGTCATACCAAAATTAAAATTATTGAGAATAATCAGTGTAATGTCGAGGTTTCTCTTGCACGCTGAAAGAACATGAGCACCACCAATTCCTAAACCGCCATCTCCCATGGTAACGATGACAGTTAATTCAGGATCAGCAAGTTTTAGCCCGGTTGCGTACGTTAAGGCTCGCCCGTGTATACCGTGTAGAGCGTGTACGTTGAAAAAAGTATCAAAGAGTCCCGAGCAGCCAATGTCAGTCACCATGACTGTTTTTTCAGCTGACAAATTCAGGTTCACCATGGCGGCATCAAGAGCCTCGGTTATGTTCTCATGGGTGCAGCCGGGACAGTATACCGGAGGTCGATTGGTGTTTAAGAAACTATTCATTACCAATAACCTCCATAATTTTCTCAGGAGAAATTAAAGTACCATCCATCTGTCCAAGAAACTCAACTCTTTGTGAGCCAAGTACTCGCCGGGCCTCATTTACATATTGACCAAGGTTCATTTCAACGACGAGAATTCTTTTAAAAGGTGAAGCTTTTGTGAGAAGGAGGTCTTCGGGTACCGGCCACAATGTTTTAAGAATCAAAGTTGATACCTGATGACCATTTTTTCTTAAAGTTGCACAGGCATCAACCACCGCCCGAGAAGTAACTCCGTAGCTTATAATCAGGGTGCTGCTTCCCTCTTCGATATCTTCTTCGTAGAGTGTGATTCTCTTTTGAACACTCAGAATTTTTTGTCGCAGCCGTTCCTGGTTCTCTGCAATGACAGCCGGATCGTTGGTTATATACCCATCTGGTCCATGGGTGGAAGAGGTCTGCCTGACCAGGGTGGTACCACCAATAGGCAAAAAAGGAGGAGCCGTCCCAGGGGATGCTGCAAAAGGCAGGTAGTCATTTCCTGAAAACATTTTCCTTTCGATAACCTTCGGCAGATCGACTGATTCGAGATCAAAACTCTCTTTAGTAAGCCCTATCTCTTTGTTGGAAGCTATGAATACCGGACACCTGAACTCTTCAGCATAGTTAAAGGCATGCATTGCCAAGATGTAGCAATCAAGGGCATCTTTTGGAGAAAGCACTATCACAGGCACACCTCCCGTGCTCCCCCACTGTAAAAACTGAATATCGCTGTCCGCTCCTCTGGTGGCAGAACCGGTTGAAGGCCCGAGCCGCTGAACATCGGCTATGACCATGGGAATTTCGCTCCCAACGCCAAATGAAATCTGCTCACTGTACAGACTGATTCCCGGACCAGATGTTGCGGTGAGCACCTTCTTACCGGCCATGGATGCGCCGATACAGTACCCAATCGATGCAATTTCATCTTCTCCTTGAAGGCAGACACCTCCTTTTGGAGGTAGCATTTTCAGCATATTATTTAAAATTGTCGTAGCAGGTGTGATGGGGTAGCCTGCAAAGAAGTTACAGCCAGCTGCTATTGCCCCTCTGGCTAAAGCCTCGTTACCTTCCATAAATGACAATGCCATAGTTCCTCCAGTGATTATTTTCCTGCCATAAATGTAATCAGATATATAATCATATTTATAATTTCAAACATGGACAACTACCCTTTGAGTTGAGCTTATGTCAAGAATATTATAAATGATTTTGAAAATAACAGGAAGACAATATCAGCTTTGAACTGACTGTTACGTTATTGATTTTGTACAGTCGATGGTTTACTTATCTTGATCATGAAACCACACCCCAGGAACAAAAAAAAGAAAAGTGCAGATGATTTCACAAAAGAAGCCTACCTTGGCATCAGGCGAATGTTTTTCGTCAACGAAATAGCACCTGGCCAGAAGATATCCTACGGAGACCTGGCCAAAAGCCTGGGCATGAGCACCACTCCCGTAATCCAGGCATTAAAAAGGCTGGAAGACCAGGGTCTGGTGAGACATGAAGCAAATCGCGGCTACTACACCGAAGAGACCAGCCTCGAAGAAATAATTGAAATTTACGAATTCAGGGAACTTATTGAGGTTTCGCTTCTGCACCACACCATAGCGAGAATCGACAACAAAGGACTCAAGTCTCTCAAAAAGGCCTTGGACAACCATCTACAAGCAGTTCGGGAAGTTTACTTGAGAGAAAGGCTTGTTAAAGATAGAGACTTTCACCTGGTGCTCGCCTCGCTTTCCGGCTGCACCATCCAGGTACAGACCTTACAAATGCTCTTTGACCTTCTCTACCTGAAGTACAGAGGCAATATTCTCTTTGTGAGCCCAATGGACGAAGTTGATTCTGCACACAAGAATTTATATGAGTGCATTGCTGAAAGAAACCTGAAAGGAGCGACAAGTGTATTGACACAACACATACAAAACGTTAAAAAACACGCTGTCGCCAGTATTGAAAAGATAGATCAGGAAAAAAAACGAGCCATATACTGACATGCGGGACGTTCAAGACAGGCTTAAGAGTCTGCCTGCAATTGATTGTCATTTAATAAGAGCAGATGATCAAGAGTAGCCTGCTGCTCCGGGGAAAGATCTTTAAATCGAACACCAACAGCTAAACCCAAAAGTGACTTGTCATTATCTCCCGGCTCGTCGGCTAACTCCCAAACTTTTTCCACCTGATAAGCCTGAAGGTACACACCGGAATTGTTAAGGATATCAACAGACCATTCATCTAACAAACTATGTTCGTAAAGACATTTAAAGGAAAACCCACCGGAACCCATCTCTATCACCTCACAGGCCCCCTCAGGGTTCAGAACAACTGTATGAGATAATTCAATTCTCCGAGATTGTCTTCTATTTTGTGTTTTTCCTAACATTTGCGAGAGTCTATGTTGAGGTTAGTTTTTTGGCGGAACAAAAACAGTGTATCCCAAAATCCCTTATTTCCAATCAAACCCCGCCGCAAGCAGTGGGGCATTGGAACGCTTTATACAGAGCTTAGTAAACCACTAACACTACAATTACCCTCCAAGAGATGGAGTATTAATTCAAGCTACGCAATAAAGTTACTAGCAATCAACATGCCATTTCCTCACCTGGAAAACATCAGCCGCAACATACTGTTTCCCGGGGATTTCTCCAGCCTGACACAAGGAATGATTGCACCTTTATTCTATAAAAAATATAGAATAATATAAATTGTATCCATAATTCTGGAAAGCTAACTGATATTGTTGGCCTCAACAAACGGACTTCAACGTCACTTGGGAGCTTGGCCGAGAATGCATCT
>JAWSVG010000024.1:49320-93379 GCA_033852035.1 Desulfocapsaceae bacterium
AAAAACCTCAATTTGAGACAGGTAAGCGTTAGACTCCGAGTTGCTTATTCTCGGACAAGCTCCCAGAAGGGAATGGGGAGAGTTACAATTCGTGAATATCCAGCGGGTCGGCATCCCCCAGGATAGAGTGAGCCAGACTGATATGACCGATAGTATGCCATTTTTTACCCAAAAGAAACGCGCCATAACTATCAATGGCAACCGGATCCCAGGCGGCGGCAAGACGCCCTACAGGTGGATCACAATATCGGCCCCAAAGATGCGCCTCTGCCATACCAATCCTTGCATCAAGAAGTGTAAAATCAGGGCAGCGATATTGATTCAGATCAAAAATCGCGGCTTCAATCTGGTCGTGGAAGGCTGACTTCCCCCAGCTATTTCCACTTCTATAGTGGGATGGAGGAACACAGCCCATCATATTTTTCATCGTTAATGTCACATCTGCCAAAGTATGTGCCTTCAGCATCGGTACAGAAAACAGGAAGGCCTCATCCAGCAAGGCAGGGAGATACATCTCCGGCCACCTCCTGAAATTCGGGTTTTCTTTTCTCACCAAGGGGGCAACATTCAGATCAATGAGTTCGACACCATGTTTCCTGGCCATTTCAGAATAGCCCAGTGCATCAAAACAATGATGGGTGTCATGCTCTATTGCGCCAGTACCTTCCCCTATAACAATTTCACAACCGGGGATATTCTTTTTCAGGTAGCGTATAAGGGCGTCAACGAGGTCAACGGGCGTTGTGACAGGGGGGTTAAGAGGTTCAACCAGGTTTGGCTTTATCAAAATGAGTGTTTCTGAGACCAATTTTTCAGGTAGACTCGCTCCATCCAGCAAACGGCAGACAGTCTCCTCAACCGTGTCCACCCGGCTCGTATAGACGGCATTATCCATATTAACCTCCCGGTATCAAACCTTGTTCAACTCTGCGTCTATCTCATCAATTTTTTCCTGGGCGGTCTCCCATTTATCATACCAGCGATCAAGACGCCTCTTGCAGTCCTCATAATCTTTACTGGCCTTTGCCCAAATATTCTCATTTGAGTATATTTCTGTATCAGCCATCAATGTTTCAAGCTCATCTTTCTGAGTTTCATACAACTCTACCTTGCCCTCTGCCTCGGTGAGCTGTTTGAGCCACCCTCCTGCGAGTCGGCTTCGTTCCTGGCGCCGCTGAGCTTCCTGTTTTTTCCTCTGTTTCCTATTATCCGGAGATCCTGAAGACTGACTGTCAGGTTTCACCCGATCTCGTCCACCACCTTTCTCGACCTCTTTGGCACGCTCCTTCAGCTGCTCCTGCTTGAGGAGGTAATCCTCAACATTGCCTTCATACAAAGCAATACGGCCATTCTTTACTTCCAGCACCCTGTTTACAAATTTATCAAGAAAATAACGGTTGTGGGAAACCACAATGATAGTTCCATCATACTGTGCCATTGCTTCCTGTAGCACCTCCTGGGACCCCATATCCAAATGGTTTGTGGGTTCATCTAAAAGCATCAGATTCGATGGAGTTGCTATCATTTTGGCAAGGGCCAAGCGACTTTTTTCCCCACCAGAGAGCACTGAAACTTTTTTGTCCACCTCTTCACCGCGAAACAGGAAAGCTCCCAGCAGAGAGCGAACCTTGGTGATAGTCAGATCCTCACCAACAAGAGACATCGTTTGCAATACAGTTAATTCAGGTGAGAGCTCTTGGGCTTGATGCTGTCCAAAATAGGAAGGTTGAACATTTGCACCAAGGCGTACTTCTCCTGAATCATACTCGAGCTGACCGGCAAGAATCTTTACCATGGTCGACTTTCCGGCACCATTGACACCAACAACGGCAACTTTATCCCCACGATGCAGGACAAATTCTGTGTCATTAAATACTGTTTTGCCATCGTAACTCTTACAAAGCTTTTCAACGTGCAAAACATCACGGCCGGATGCCGGAGCTGGAGGAAAGGTAAATTTTATTTGACTCTCTTGCTCTGAGAGCTCGAGAATATCCATCTTTTCTAGCTGTTTGACCCTGCTCTGTACCTGTTTTGCCTTTGTTGCTTTTGCGCGAAAACGATCGACAAAGCGCTGGGTCTGCTTAATCTTCGCCTGCTGATTTTCATAAGCACCTTTCTCAATGGCTCTACGCTCCTCTTTTTCTTTTACAAAGTATGTATAGTTACCCTTGTATACGTCTATTCGGCCCAGGCTGATTTCCCACGTCAACTCGGTGGTTTTATCGAGAAATGTTCTGTCATGGGAAATTATCACCATGGCACTATTGCTGGTCCTGAGAAACTGCTCTACCCAGGTAAGTGACTCAAGGTCAAGGTGGTTCGTCGGTTCATCAAGCAAAAGCAGTGCTGGTGATTCAAGAAGAATTTTTGCTAGCTTTATCCGCATCTGCCAGCCACCGGAAAAAGAGGCCACAGGACTATCCAGATCTTCTTTGCTGAACCCGAGCCCCAGCAATACTTTCTCAATCCTGCCGCCGATGGTGTAAATATCGCTGCCGTCAAGCTGCAGCTGCATCTCGCCCTGGCGCTCCAGAAGTCGCTGAAACTGCGCGGAGTCCGCATCCATTGTCTCCATCTGTTCATGGAGTTCTTCAACCTCCTTCTGCAAATCAAGAAGTGAAGAAAAAGCTGTCTCAGCTTCTCTATGCAGAGACCAGTCAGCAGTCAAGTCGGCTGATTCCTGTGCAAGGTAGCCAACACTGAAATATTTCCCCCTGGTAACCACACCGTCATCAGTAGCCATTACCTGAGCCATAATTTTCAGAAGTGTGGATTTACCAGCGCCGTTGACGCCAATAAGCCCAATTCGATTTCCTCTGTGAACCTGAACCGAGATATCTTTAAAGAGATGTTTTTCTCCGTAACGAATATCTAAATGATTAACCGACAACATATTCTATACTTCCCCGTGCCATTTCTTTGTCCGGCATAATTGAAAAACGACCTGAAAAACCTAGCGTTTCAAGCCTTTTAATATTCTGTTTATTGGAACCAACTACAGCAGAGTGGTCCCGGTGTGAAATTTTGATTCCAAGCTTCTCACTCGATTGCAACTGTGACAGGCGCGCCCGTATTGTTTTCAACCACAATCTGGATCGAACCAACTCTCCAAAAGCCGGATGATAAGGCCCTGCAACTACACTTTGTTCAAGAGACTCTGACGGCTGCAACCCCATACGAACCACTGAAACACCAGCATCAGTCAGTTTTTCCAAGCACCTGGCTGTGAGAGCTACCGCCTTACCAAGACTCAAGGGTTGGTACCTGCCAGCCTTATATAATTTTTCCAGACCTGAATCGGCAACGACGATTGTAGGGTAGATTCTAACGAAATCCGGTGGATCACAAATAACCTGATCGATTACGTGGAGAAAAGAACGACATGTCTCTCCCGGCAACCCTGGCATCAACTGCACACCAAGCTGTATTCCACAGTCTTTAAGCAGGGTAATTGCAGTCCGACAATGATCAACATTGTGCCCTCTCTGGGATTGCTGTAGAACGGCAGATGTCAGTGTCTGCACCCCTATCTCAACCACACCGACGTTATACTCCTGCAAAATATCACACATTTCAGCATTCACGCAATCCGGCCGTGTGGAAAATCGTATACAATCAACTTTTCCGGAGCGAATAAAGGGCTGAACAGCCGCCAGCATTTCTTTTTGCTCAACCATAGGCAAACAGGTAAATGAACCACCAAAAAATGCCACTTGAACTTCATGGTGATGTGGACTCCGCCCCAGCCATTCGTTTATGATTTTTATTATATGACCATGGTCTGCTTCTTGTCGGCTGTGGCCGGAGATCTTTTGCTGATTGCAGAAGAGGCAATCATGAGGGCAACCTCGATGGGGAATAAAGACAGGGATGACAAGAGGCATAACTCAGTTGTCTTGATCTCTGAGTGTCTCAAGAGCGGCGGCTGCCGATCTCTGTTCGGCTTCTTTTTTGGAGCCGCCCTGTCCTGTACCGAGTACCTGATCCCTGAAGGTAACAGAAATTGTAAACCGTTTTTTATGGGAAGGACCTTCCTCTCCATCTATTATATAGCTGGGCCCTTCGTTGTATTTTTCCTGCAACACTTCCTGCAAGCGACTTTTGGCATCAGCAATCAGCAGTTCCTCGTTCTTGCCATCAATTGCCGGCAGGAAAAATTTGCTGATGACGTCATGGACAGCCTCGTAGTCTGCATCTTCAAAAATTGCTCCTAGAACAGCCTCATAGGCACAGGAGAGAATAGAAGATTTGTCCCGTCCGTGAGAAGCGTCTTCACCTTTTCCAAGAGCCAGATATTTGCCCAACTCGATTTCTCTGGCCATTTTGGCAAGATGATGTTCGTTGACAAGGGCTGCCCGAAGCCTGGTCAACTCCCCTTCACGCATATCCTGGTCACGATGAAAGAGAATGTGCCCAACAACCAGATCCAAAACTGCGTCACCCAAAAACTCGAGCTTTTCGTTATCCAGGCCGTTTTGAGATTGTTCAAAAGCAAAGGATGAATGGACTAAAGCCTTCTGCAACAGACGCAAATCGGTGAAACGATACCCAAGAGTCTGCTCCAGGCCGCTCAGTTTTTCTTTGTTGACCCGAACCAAAAAGTCAATATCCATACCCATATAAAATTTTTCCTTGTTAAAAACTAAATTTGTGGTATAAAGGTGTCCTTCACAGACGAGGCGGCGTAGCCAAGTGGCTAAGGCAGTGGTCTGCAAAACCATTATTCATCGGTTCGACTCCGATCGCCGCCTCCAGCAAATTTAAAGGGATTACAGATTGTAACAATCTGTAATCCCTTTTTGCATTCCACCTGGAAAAATACCAAACCTGAAAATCTCCCCATATTCAGCAGACACTCAGTTACAGCGCCTGCAGAATCTGGCATGTAAATACTCCATATTTCCCGACAGGTCAAGACAGATGCTTTTCCTGCTCATCTGTTTTAGCTCCTAACGTTTGCGTTACGACTCCTGCCCGACAGGAATCCCCCAGATCTCCTCTGCGTACTGTTTTATGGTTCGATCCGTTGAAAACTTCCCCATTCGTGCCACATTGAGTATAGACTTTCTCGTCCAACGGCCGGTATCCAAAAAAACCTCATTGACCTCATTCTGGCAGGCTATGTAGGATTCCAGGTCCAGGAGCAGCAGATACGGATCATGTTTATCCATCAAGCTATCGACCAAAGGCGTAAACAGCTCTGTATTACCATTTGAAAAAGAACCGTTGGCTATACTTTCAATGACATTGTTGATACCCTCGTTTTTCTGACAAACCTGCCAGGGAGTGCGACTGATATTTTTCCGTTCGAATTCAGCCTGATCGGCGGTCATGCCAAAAATGAAAATATTCTCCTCACCTACCTCCTCCTTGATTTCAATATTTGCTCCATCCAGTGTCCCAATTGTCAGAGCACCGTTGAGAGAAAACTTCATATTGCCAGTACCCGAAGCCTCAGTGCCAGCGGTGGAAATCTGTTCAGATAGATCAGCGGCAGGCATGATGATCTCCGCCTGGGAGACATTGTAATTTGGTAGAAAGACGACCTTAATCAGCCCCATAACTCTTGGATCTTTGTTCACCACCTCTGCTATGGAGGTGATAAGCTTAATTATCAGTTTTGCCCGCCAGTAGGAAGGTGCTGCTTTACCTGCAAAAACAAAAGTCCTGGGAGCCAGATTCTCGGTCTCTCCTTTAACAATCCTGTGGTACAGGTGGATCACATGCAGGGCATTGAGTAGCTGGCGTTTATATTCGTGTATCCGCTTTACCTGTATATCAAACATGGATACCGGATCAACGGTCAGTTTACTCACCTTTTGGATATAATCTGTCAGCTGTTGTTTTCTATCCAGCTTAATACGTTGCCACTCTGCACAAAACTCGGGATCATCTACAGATTGTTCCAGTCCTCGTAATAGGTCAAGGTCGGTGATCCAGCCCGGACCAATTTTTTCAGAAATCAGGTTTGCAAGGCCGGGATTTACATCAAGCAGCCAGCGTCTTGGCGTTATGCCATTTGTTTTAGAATTGAATTTTCTCGGGAAGAAGTCATGAAAATCAGGAAATATCCGATCTTTTAAGAGCTGAGAGTGCAGCTCCGCAACCCCATTAACGCTGTGACTACCAATGATAGCGAGATGTGCCATCCGTACCATTTTAGTGGGACCTTCCTCGATTATAGACATATCGACAATTTTTCTCTGGTTCCCCGGGTACCTCTGGGCAACATCCTCCAGAAACCTTCGATTGATCTCAAAGATAATCTGCAGGTGCCGTGGCAGCACCCTGCCCATCATATCGACAGTCCATCTTTCCAGGGCCTCTGGCATGAGCGTGTGGTTCGTGTAGGCGAAAGTATTAACACAAATCTGCCATGCCTTTTCCCAGCCGAGTCCTTCGATATCCAGTAACAGGCGCATCAGCTCAGGGATGGCAATTGCAGGATGGGTATCATTGAGCTGCACAGCAACACGATCTGGGAATGTAGCGAAGGTGTCGTTTTTCTTCTTGTGTCTGCGCATTATATCCTGAAAAGTGGCCGCGACGAAAAAGTATTGCTGCTTCAAACGCAGTTCCTGGCCAGCATAGTTGTGGTCGGGCGGATAGAGTACTTTTGAAATGGTCTCTGAACTTACTTTGGATTCTACCGCGCCAATATAGTCACCCTTGCTAAAGTCCGTAAGGTCGAGCTCCCTTGAGGCATGAGCAGACCAGAGTCGCATATTAATAACATGATCATTTTTGTAACCAGGGACCATGATATCCCCTGCCTTGGCCATGACATCTTTGGTGTTGACCCACGTCGCACGATAATTACCGTTTTCATCCTGATAACTGGAAACATTGCCAAAAAATTGAATTTTAAAGACGGGCAGTTGCCGTTCAAATTCCCATGGGGTACCGTTATGCAGCCAGTTGTCAGGCCCCTCCACTTGATACCCATCAATAAGCTGTTGAAAAAACAGACCATATTCATAACGGATGCCATACCCGTAGGCAGGTATTTTAAGAGTCGCAATGGAATCCATAAAACATGCAGCCAGTCGACCCAACCCACCATTTCCAAGGGCAGCATCCTCTTCCTGGTCCCTAATATCAGCCATTTCAAAGCCAAGTTCTTCGACGGCCTTTTTGGCATCTTCCAGAATACCCAGGTTGGTCATACTGTTTCCCAGGGAGCGTCCGATCAAAAACTCAAGAGACAGGTAGTACACTCTCTTTTTCTGTTTGGCATAAAATGTTTTCTGAGTAGAAATCCACTTCTGTACCATTAAGTCACGCATAGTATAGGCGAGCGCTCTGTACACATCTTGCTCTCCCGACCGTTCAGGGTCTCGCCCCTGGAAACTCATCAGGTGGTGGATTATATTTTCTTTGATTGCATTCACAGTAGGGGGAAAATGTACTTCCGGCCAAACACCTTCATTCTGGTCTGTCTGCGACTTCACTTGCTCCATCACTTTCATCAGTTACTCCTCCTGCAGGAATGTATTCTCGGACAACCTCCTAGACAAACAGCCGGAACAGATATACTTATTTTACCCTAGACGACAGGTATTGTACCCTTGGGATTGAGGGATTTGCATATTCGTTTTTTTCAAATTCACACAATAAGTATATCTTGATCATTTGCGATAGGGTCGTGCACTTTCAACTGCCGTTTAGTTAGAAAAATATACCTATTTAACGAGAGGTTCGAATTTTGCTGGCGCAATCACCACACTGTAGTATAAGGATTTATATATATACAGATTGGCTGATCGTGGTTCACTACGCAGTCTGCAAACCATCAACCTAATGTAATGGACTCCATGAAAAAAGAAAACAAGGAACAGAAGCCTCCAGCTAAGCAAAGTAAGAGCCCCATCGTGCTATACGTTATCATTTTTATCGTTGGCTTTCTGACAGGAGTTGCCTTCACAGTTTATAAATCAGATCCACCAGCGAGCCAGATAGCATCGTCCGGTGACGAAAGCGATCATAACCATCCCGAAGACAATGAAACGGAAAAAGCCATTCTCAATCTTGAGGCAGAAGTAACAAAGGATCCGAAGAACCACCAGGCCTGGACCAGGCTGGGTCATCTCTATTACGATAGCCAACGGCCTCAAAAAGCAATCGGAGCGTATGCTCAATCCCTGGAACTGATGCCTGGTGATGCCAATGTTCTCACCGATCTTGGCGTAATGTATCGTCGCTCCAACCAGCCCCAAAAAGCTATTGAATCTTTCAACCAGGCAATAGCCAGTGACAGCAGCCACCAACCGGCAAGGTTTAATAAGGGGATTGTATTACTGTTTGACCTGAATCAGCCTGATGAAGCAATAGCTTCCTGGGAAGACATACTGGTCATTAACCCAGATGCGAAGACTGCCGACGGCAGCCCTCTAAGAGAATTTATCGAGAAGGTCAAAGCGGATCTCAAAACACAAAACTAACACCGGCAAACGGTAAGTAAGTACCTTATGAGTGCTTATAACCATATGAAATATAAAATCGAATCCGTATTTTCTCGGAGTCTGCGCTTACCTGTTTTTTGTGACAGCTTTTACGGAGTAAGGCACTAATAACTGACACCAGCTGTCGGTGGAGGAATATCATATGAAATTTGAAACTCTTGCATTGCATGCAGGCCAGACTGTCGACACGACCAGCCTCTCGAGGGCTGTTCCTCTCTACAAAACAGCGGCTTATATGTTTAAAAATACCGAGCACGCAGCAAACCTTTTCGCCTTAAAAGAACTCGGGAATATTTATACAAGGATCGGCAACCCAACCCAGGATGTGCTTGAACAAAGAATGGCGCAACTGGAAGGAGGAGCAGCTTCCCTGGCTTTGGCTTCAGGGACTTCAGCTATCTTTTATACCATTATTAACATCTGTGCTGGAGGCGATGAGGTCGTTTCCGCTAACAATTTATACGGTGGAACATTCACCCAGTTTAATACCATTTTGCCACAACTTGGCATTAATGTCAGGATGGTTGACCCCTCTAATATTGATAATTTTCGTGCTGCCATAAACGAAAAGACCCGCGCAATTTATTGTGAGACCCTTGGTAACCCCTCAATCAATATGACTGACATTGACCGCCTGGCCAAACTGGCTGAGGAACACAACCTTCCGCTTATTGTCGATTCCACCTTCACCCCGCCCTGCATGCTAAAGCCTATTGATCATGGGGCTGATATTGTTATCCACTCGCTTACCAAGTGGATAGGTGGCCACGGGACCGCGATCGGCGGTATTGTGATCGACGCGGCAAGCTTTGACTGGAAAGATCCGAAGTTCACCCTATACAATGAGCCGGACGAATCATACCACGGGTTACGTTATGCTCATGACCTTGGCGATCTCAACCCTGTAGCGTTTGCCCTCCGCATGCGCCTTGTGCCCCTTCGTAACCTCGGAGCATGCATAAGCCCCGACAACTGCTGGACAATCCTACAGGGTATCGAAACCCTTGGCCTGAGAATGGAAAGGCACAGTGAGAATGGTGCCGCGGTGGCTGAGTTCCTGATGGGGCATAAGGCTGTGGAGTGGGTTCATTATCCAGGCCTGCCTGATTCTCCAGGAAGTGATATTGCCAGGACATATCTTAAAAACGGTTTTGGAGGAATGATTGCTTTTGGTATTAAAGGAGGTCGCCCAGCCGGTGAAAAGTTCATAGACAGCCTGCAGTTGGTGTCCCACCTTGCCAATGTTGGTGATGCAAAATCCCTTGCAATCCATCCCGCGTCGACAACCCACTCACAACTAACGCCAGAACAGCTAAAAGAAGGTGGTATTGAAGAAGGTATGATTCGCCTTTCAGTGGGAATTGAGCATATTGGAGACATCACCGCAGACTTAATGCAGGCGCTGGTGAACGCCCAGTAACAATTATGACAACTTTTGACACCACAACTTCTTCTGTTGACACCGTAGAGAAACAATTCTACACCTACGCCGCTGCTCCCAATGAGATTACTCTTGAGAGCGGCGCAAGGCTCGGCCCGATTACCATCGCCTACGAGACCTACGGTACACTGAGCACAGAAAAAGACAATGTTATCCTTCTTGCCCACGCCTTCTCAGGAGACTCCCATGCCGCTGGGTACTACCTGAGCGACACTGAACATAAAAATCCGGGCTGGTGGGATTTTATGGTCGGCCCTGGAAAAGGAATAGACACAGACAGGTACTTTGTCATCTGTACTAATATTCTTGGGAGCTGCAAGGGATCCACCGGGCCTAGTTCGATCAACCCGAAAACAGGTGATCCCTATGGCCTTGACTTTCCCATGATGACAATTGGCGATATGGTCACTGGCCAGAAAACACTCCTTGATCACCTTGGAATAACACAGCTTCACGCAGTCATAGGTGGTTCGGTGGGAGGGATGCAGATACTGGAATGGTGCACCCGCTACCCCGAAATGGTGAAGTCTGCTGTGCCAATCGCCACCACTATGCGACATTCAGCCCTGGCCATAGCCTTTAATGAAATAGCCAGACAGTCAATTATGGCTGACCCAAACTGGAACAAAGGCAACTACTACAACTCTGAATGCCCTGACACAGGATTGGCAGTCGCACGAATGATTGGTCATGTGACCTACCTTTCAGACGAAGCCATGCGCCGAAAATTTGGAAGGAGGCTTCAGGATAAAGACAGTTTTTCCTTTGGTTTTGATGCTGATTTCCAGGTCGAAAGCTACCTTCGGCACCAGGGATCAAAATTTGTAGCCCGCTTTGACGCGAACTCTCTATTGTATATCACCAAGGCCGCAGATTATTTTGATATCGTCGATATCATGGGTAGATCTAGCCCGCTGTTCGATCCAGCTGATAAAAAAACAAAATACCTTGTCATATCATACAGCTCAGACTGGCTCTACCCCACATACCAGGCAAAAGAACTGGTTCAGACCCTCAAGCGCTGTGGCCAGGATGTGAGTTTTTGTGAAATTGAAGCTGATTGCGGTCATGATGCCTTTCTCATAAAGGATGATCGCCTCACAAATTTGATCGGGGGATTCCTCAATGGTGTTCACTGACAAAGAAGCAATGCGCTTTGATCTTACTATAATTGCCTCAACAATTGAACCAGGCAGCACAGTCCTCGATCTCGGGTGCGGTAATGGAGACCTTCTTGCGTGGCTGGCCGCCAATAAAAGAGTGGTCGGCACAGGCATAGAGCAAGACCAGGAGAGGGCGGCACACTGTATCAGTAGAGGATTGAGTGTGCTTCAGGGAGATTTAAATGAGGATGTGGATGATTACCCGGACTGCAGCTTTGACTACGTTATCCTCAGTCAGACCCTGCAGCAGGTTTTTGAACCCGCCAGGCTCCTCTACTCTTTGGCCCGGATTGGCCGCAAGGTGATTGTCAGCTTCCCGAACTTCAGTCACTATTCTATTAGGTTGCAATTGCTACTCAGGGGAATGGCTCCTAAAAGTGACCAACTGCCTTACTCCTGGTACGATTCTCCTAATATTCGTGTCATCACTCTGAAGGATTTCAGAAAATTTTCCAGGGATGTCGGCTACAATATAATCAAAGAAATTGCCATCAGTACCAACCCTGAGAACAACGAAGGGCAGATAATAGATGTACTGACCAATATTCGTGCAACATACGGCATATACATTATCGAGAAGGATCGAAACGGATAGAAGGCACCACTCTACATTCGTCCAATTACAAACCTATTTTTTTATAACATCAGCCATGTCTTACTTAAAAAATAACGTTATAACAATAGACAGTGTCGCGGCCCAATGCGACCACATCCAGATTAGCAACGGAAGTCAGCACGACAAGGTTCCCATTGTCGTTAAAGAGCTACTTTCATCGTGGTCCACCAAGGAGTGCTTTGAACATATCAGCCCGGTATCTATCCCTTCCCAGGAAGAAATCATCGCTATAGTCGACCAGGCAAGACGTATCCTTTTTCCCGGTTACTTCACCAGAACAAAGTTGCACGCCTCCAACCTTGAATATTATATAGGCAAACAGACAACGGATCTCTACGACAAGATCTCAGAACAGATCACAATGGCTATCCGCCACGACTGCAGGCGTAATTCCCTCCCCTGTACCAACTGTGAAGCCCAGAGCCATAAGAAGGCACTGACCTTCATTGAGGCGCTTCCAAAAGTGGCAGCCCTCCTGGCAACAGATATCCGTGCCGCCCTTGAGGGAGACCCGGCAATCAAAAGCCCAGACGAAGTCATCTTCTGCTATCCAGGCTTACTGGCAACACTCATTTACAGGCTTGCACATCAGTTATTCCTGCTCGATGTCCCCGTAGTTCCGCGAATAATGACAGAATACGCCCACAACCAGACCGGGATTGACATACACCCTGGCGCCACAATCGGACCGGGATTCTTCATCGACCACGGTACTGGGGTGGTTATCGGGGAGACAACAATAATCGGTCAAAACGTGCGTATCTACCAGGGAGTTACACTTGGTGCCCTTTCTCTGCCACGGGATGCCGGAGAAAAGTTACGGGATAAAAAGCGACATCCCACCATTGAAGACAACGTTATTATCTACTCCAACACCACGATTCTTGGCGGCCAGACAATCATTGGAGAAGGATCCATTATAGGCGGTAATATCTGGCTTACAGAAAGTGTCGCCACAGGCACAAAAGTTCTGCTCAAACGCCCAGAACTCATTTATTCAAACTCCTAACAGCAACCAATCATGGTACGACAATGATTTAATCTCCTCACACCGGTAAACGGTAAGTAAGTACCTTCACGAAATTCATTCATAAAAATCAATAGATAAGCGAAGACTTCGGATAAGCGAAGACTTCGATTGAATTTCTCAAGGTACTAAAAATTTTGAATACCAAGGTGAATATTATGACAACTACTCTACTGAAAAGTATAGGTAATACCCCGCTGCTTACCCTTTCAAATTTCTCCGGCGATTCCGGGGCGACTCTTCTGGCCAAACAGGAATCACGAAACCCTATGGGGAGTGTAAAATGCCGTATTGCAGTCTCGATGATTGAAGCAGGTGAAAGAGATGGGCTTATCAATGACAGTACCACTATTATTGAGCCCACCAGCGGTAACACCGGAATCGGCCTGGCCTTTGTCTGTGCCAACAAAAAACTACCTCTGATCCTCACCATGCCAGAGTCTATGTCAATTGAGCGAAGGATGCTGCTCAAACATCTGGGAGCGACACTGGTACTGACCCCGGCTGCAGAAGGTATGAGGGGAGCAATAGCCCGGGCGGTTGAATTACACGCAGATACCGTAAACAGCTTTATGCCCGATCAGTTTAACAATCCGGCAAATCCGGAAATCCACAGAAAAACAACCGCTCAGGAAATCTGGAGCGACACCGATGGGAAAATTGATATACTCGTCGCTGGCGTAGGTACCGGTGGAACGATAACCGGGGTTGGTGAAGTAATTAAACAAAGAAAACCTGCACTGCATGTTGTAGCTGTAGAGCCCCAAGACTCTCCAATCCTTTCAGGAGGCCAGCCAGGGCCCCACAAAATTCAGGGGATAGGTGCAGGCTTTATTCCAGCCATCCTCAACCGTGATATCATCGACGAAGTCGTGACCGTCAGCAATGACGATGCTTTCACCACTGCCAGGGCACTGGCGACTAGTGAAGGTGTTTTCTGCGGTATTTCCAGTGGTGCGGCAGCATGGGTCGCCTTGCTGGTTGCAAATCGTCCCGAAAATAAAGAGAAGACGATTGTGGTTGTATTACCGGATACCGGAGAGCGATACCTCAGCACTCCTCTTGTAGATGAATAAACGAAAAAAAGAAGAAAAATATTCTTTCCCAGTGCGCGGCTTTTTACCGCCGTCGTCCACCTCCCCGCGCACTCCTATTGGGATTCGTTCTCTGGTGAACATAATTACGGCGGGCCACAGCGTTTCTCCTATCTACATATCGGTCGCGTCTATCATCGTAATAATCATCTCGATCATAATAATTATAACCCCAGGCAGACGTATGGTATGAGTTAACACCGTAATATGATCCTCCTGTGCACCCGACCAAAGTAAACAACAGCAAAGCAATGAAAGTCACCAGGGATAATTGTGTTATTTTCATAACGGTTGCTCCTCTCCGATCGCTACCACACCAAAGACAGCGCCTTGTGGATCCGCTATTATTGCACTTGGATTTTCCTGTTTAACAGGGGCTGCATTGATCAAAATTGTGCCACCAAGACTGTGAGCCTTCTCAATGACTCCCATAATATCTTTCACCGCAACATAGGGTACCCAGATGGGCTTTACTTCATCTTCCCATGGAATTTTGACAATAGCTGCTCTTTCTACACTCTTTTTGGTCAGTTCTGTATAGACAAAGCCTTCGCTCATAGGTCTCATTTCTACATCATAGTCAAAGAGCGCTGTATAAAACTCCAAGGCACCACTGATCGATGTTGTCCATAGCTCGCTTCCTACCCAAGAGTTCTCAATCTCATCACTATCCGGTGGATCACCGTGTGTACTTGCCACCAAAGCAGCATAGGCGCCTTGCGGGTCTCTCATCACAGCTACTCGCCCCCTGTGGGGGAGGTCTTTCGGTTCCATATGGATAGATCCTTTATTTCCCTCAACACTCAGGCAGGCAGCATCCACATCGTTCGTTGAAAGATACCCCAACCAGTTTGATGTTTTTTTGCCCTTTCTCTCTCGAACCATCTCCACAGCATTGCCAATGGGGACACCATTTCTGTAGATAGTTTTGACAGTATCTTTTTTGGCCTCCGTATCAACAAAGGACCAGCCAAACAAGTCCTCATAAAAAGGAACCACTTCTTCCAGGTCAATCACAAAAAGGTCATACCAGATAAATTTCCCGACAAAACGCTCCCCAGTTGGTTCCAGGGTTACTGCTGGCACAATGGGAGAATTTGTTGAGCAGCCACTGACCAGAAAGCACAAAAAAAGCAATGAAACGACCACAACGTAAAATTGTATACTCCGGTCAGATAATTGTCTCGTTTTATTTAGATTCATGAGGAGACCGCCATAATATATATCCCATTCCAGCATAGAGTTTATTGAGTTAAGGTACCACCTGGTAAAATCAAAAAGTGAAACTGGAACGTTTACTGAATAGTTCCCGAGCCACTCAAGGTGCCCTTCGTTGAGAATAAAACGGTTTACCGTCTCACCCAGTGTCACCTGTTTTCTTCCTGATGTCAACTCTACAGGTAGTATCAGAGCAGAGTAGCAAATTTTCTACTAAACCTGCAACCTCAATTCATATAACACCGGTAAACGGTAAGTACCTTGTCGGTGCTTATAACCATATAATATATAATCGAATCTGTATTTTCTTGTTTTTCATGACAGCTTTTCGGAGTAAGGTACTAAAAATTTTCTCAGCACGAGGTAACCAGCTATCGAGACGCGACATTTAAAAATATTCGTAACCGTCTATAAAACCAGGAGTTTCACAAAAGCAGCCGAAAGCTTGTTCACCAGCCAGCCAACGGTAAGTGAACATATCCAAAATCTAGAGGCCAGACTCAACTGTAAACTTTTTGACCGCCTGGGAAGGTCCATTTTACCAACCGAGGAGGCAGAGATACTCTACCCCAGAGCAATGGCGATACTTGAAGATCTGCAGCGGCTTGAAGACGATATTTCTGCAGCAGGAACCATTGTCTCGGGTGAACTTCTCATAGGTGCCAGCACCATCCCCGGCACCTATATTTTACCAGGTATCGCCGCCGCTTACAAAGCAGATTTCCCCGGAATATCATTTGAGATACGGATAAATGACTCAGCAAAAATAACTGAGGCCGTAGAAAATAATGAATTGCTGGTTGGAGTTGTGGGAGCTAAAAGTGCCGGCAGCAAACTACATTACCAACCGTTCACAGACGATGAATTGATTATTGCCTCGGCAAACCTGGATTCAATTCCATCCTCAATATCCTTCGAAGAACTCCGAGAACTACCCATTATTATAAGAGAAATTGGCTCAGGGACGAGAAAAAACATTGAATCCGTTCTCGCCAGACACCAGATGTCGACAAACGACCTCAATATTTGCGCGACTCTCGGTTCCAGTGCTGCTGTAAAAGAAGCAATTAAAGCCAATTTGGGCATATCGGCCATATCCCGCTATGCAGTACAGGACGAACTGGATTCAGGGAAGATAAAAAAAATTCATATCGATGGACTCACCATGAAAAGAGACTTTTATCTTGTAACTTTGCCCAAGAGGTCTCTTCCGCAACAATACAAAGAGCTGGTGAAAAGGATATCAGCCTTTTAAAACACCCAGTACAAAAGCAGGCACGGGCCCCTCTCAGCGCATTATCCTCCTGTTACCCTGTATACCTCCTCAATGGTTGTGATACCCTCCATTACTTTCATGATGCCATCTTTTTTCAGAGTTATCATACCGTTAGCAATAGCCTGCTTACGAATCTGATTTGCATCAGATGTCTTTAGAATAAGATCCTTCATATCCGGGCTCATAACCAGAAGTTCAAAAATGCCACATCTTCCCTTATAACCGGTATGGTGACATTTCACACAGCCGCTCCCCCGAAAAACCGTCCGGCCATGACTCTTCTCTTCTACGATACCAATTCGCTGTAGCATCTCAGGAGTTGCTGTGTGCTCTTCCCGGCAGTGGGGGCATACTACACGGACCAGCCTCTGAGCGAGTACAGCATTGATTGAGGACGCTATGAGAAAGGGTTCTATCCCCATGTCTCTAAGTCTTGTTATTGCGCCGGCAGAATCGTTGGTATGCAGGGTTGAAAAGACAAGATGTCCTGTAAGTGCCGACTGGATGGCTATTTCTGCAGTCTCCGAATCACGTATCTCTCCCACAAGTATAACATCAGGATCCTGACGGACGATGGAGCGAAGCCCTGAAGCAAAGGTAAGATCAATTTTGGGGTTTACCTGCACCTGGCCAATACCACTAATCCGGTATTCAATAGGATCTTCAACAGTAATGATATTAATATCGGTGTTGTTGATGGTGGAAAGTGCTGCATACAGAGTGGTGGTCTTACCAGATCCGGTTGGCCCTGTGACCAGGACAATCCCGTTTGGAGCCTTGATCTGTTTCTCAAAGGGGAGAAAGCGATCTTTTGGCATCCCGAGATCAGTAAGGGAGATCATAACCGCAGATTTTCGCAGCAGTCGTAACACCACCCTCTCACCAAAGGCTGTCGGCAGGGTGGAAACACGTATATCGATTTCCTTATCGGCTACTTTCAGCTCAATCCTGCCGTCCTGGGGCAGCCTTTTTTCTGCTATGTTCAACTTTGCCATGATCTTGACCCTTGAGACAAGAGCAGATTGAACATGTTTTGGCGGGCTGAGCATATCATAGAGAATACCGTCAAGCCTTTGCCTGATCTTCAAACTGTTCTGGTAAGGTTCAATATGAATATCCGAGGCGTTGTCTCGAACGGCCTGTGAAAACATAAGATTCACCAACCGAATAACGGGCGAGTCGCTGGTATCATCAAGGAGGTCTCCAATTTCCTCAATCTCGGAAAACAAACGTTCAGGATCCTCATCATCAATGTCCTGCATCACCTCATCAGCAGAGGACTGGGTCATATCATAGGCATAGTTTATCACGTTCAAAATATGCTGACTACGAGCCAGAACAGGCTGTCCTGTTTCCTGCCCGAGAATGGACCGTAAATCATCCACTGGCTGGAAAATGCATGGATCATTTATAGCTATAAACTGTTCTTCAGCTGTATGTATTGGTACAATTTTGTTGTTTTTCAGAAAGCTTATCGGGATCAGCTCACTAAAATCGACTTTGATATCTCCGGGGAGGGTTTTCTTTACCTCCATATGGTACTGGCGACCGAGGGCATGCAGGATATCAAGTTCAGCCATATCGCCGCTCTGTATCAGAATGTCACCTATGGTGGTGTCAGTTTGCTCCTTTTGCGCCTCTAAAGCTCGGTCAAAATCATCCGAATCGAGGCCGCATTCCTGGACCAGTATCTCACCTATCCTTTTCATTCACCTTCCCGCCGCTATTCAAACCTGAAATCGTATGCAAGAACAACAGTATGTAGTTACACAGTTATTTGCGATTTTTCTCCGACATGACTCTCTCTATACTTTCTGTTGCCAGCTCAATCAGAGGGAGACCTGTTTTCTCAGAGTCACTTGCCTGTCCAGCGACTTCTGCAGAACTTGTAGTAACAACTTCCTGATACATTTCCACAGCTGCTTCCGGATTATTTTCCTTTTCATAAACAACCCCCATGTTCATCAGCGCATACGGGTTTTTAGGATCAATTGCCAATGCTTCATTCAAATATGTTTTTGCCTCGGCTGTCTCACCTTCCTGGAGCTTTTCGTAGCCTTTGGCAGTAAGCACGACAGCATGCTCAATATTTTGTTTTTTATGCAATTGCTCCTTCACTGTGGGTAGAACATCACTGATGTTCTCTTCCTTCGCCATGGTAATCGCAGCCAGACTGGCAGGATTACGAACAATCCGAGGTGTGACGAATATAAACATGTTCGTCTTAATTTCTGTACTGGAATGAGTCTTAAAAAACCATCCCAGGTAAGGTATATCGCCAAGAAGCGGTATCTTCCATTCACTTTCCGTAGCATCGTGACCAATAATTCCACCAATCACGACGGTATCCCGATCGTTTAAGACCACTGTTGTAGATGCAGTACGTTTGAAGGTCGTAGGTGTGTTCTCTGCCACTCCACTGTCCCCTTTTAGTCGCACCACTTCAGTTTCTATTTCAAGGCGTAAAGTGTCTGCCTGATTTATATGAGGTAGAATAGACAGTTTCGTCGCAACATCCTTGTATTCATAGTTTGTATAATCCTGTTCGCTGTTCGTGGTGTTTTTACTCGTTATATAAGGGACATTTTCACCGACTGAAATTTCGGCTTTTTTGTTGTCCATGGTTAGAATCTGAGGGGTAGAGATAATATTTATTTCAGAATCTGTTTTATACGCTCTGAGCACTGCAGAAATGTTAGGAAAAGTAACATTACCGATCTTAATCCCCTGTTTGATCACCCCTACAGAAAAACTTTCTGAGGGCAAACTTGGCGGCGAATCATTTATGCCTGTCACATAGTCATAACTACCAGTGCTAAAACCCGCTCCAATCTGCGCAGTGCCATCAGAAGACATACCGCCGACAGCCCACTCAACCCCGACATCAAAACTTTTGTCAGCATCAACCTCCATAATGAGTGCTTCGAGATATACCATCCTTCTTGGGATATCCAGCTGTTCAATGACAGTCTCGAGGACGGCATACTCATCCTTGCTGGCAGTAATGATAAGCGAATTTGTCTCTTCGTCTGCCATCACTCTCACACTACGGGAAATAGCGGCCGCCTTTCCTTTATTCACACTATCACTTTTTTGCTTTTCTGGCAGGGCATTCAGCACCTTTGCAAGCTCCACTGCAGTGGCGTTTTGAAGGTAGTAGACGTGTATATTTCCCTCGGCACGCTGAATTTTTGTATCGAGCAATGCAACCAGGCTTTGAATTCGTCCCATTTCACTCGCATTGGCAAGTACGATAATTGCATTAACACGTTCATATGGGACAACTTTAATATCCCCTCCTGAACTGATCCTCCCTGCTGCTTTTTGAGTGCTCCCTCGCTTCTGGTAAATAGTAGTTAATATCTTGGCAAGCGATGGCGCGGATGCGTTTTCCAGGGGCAGAACCACAACCTCCGCTTCTCTCGATTCTACGTCGAGAACTTCAATGATACCAAGCAGTTTCTGGATATTTGATTGTGTTTCAGTAATAATCAACATGCCTGAAGGTATATGGGGAATGATCAATGCTGTTTGGGAGACAAGAGGAGTAAGTACAGTTTTCAACTCTGTCGGTGAACTGTACTGGAGTGGTACCAGTTGCGTCACAATTCTGTCTTCAGGGCTGGTTGTTTTTGCAGAATTCACCATTCCAACATTTTGAGACCGTGCCCTTGCTGAAGGAAGTATTTTGATTACAGAACCAGCCTCAACTGTAGTAAAACCATGCACCTCCAGCACCGATTCAAAAACCTTGTATGCCTCTTCCTCAGAAATTTTCGTTGGTGAGAGGATAGTGACATTGCCTTGAACTGCCTTATCAACAACAAAGTTTTTTCCGCTTAGTTCACTTATATATTTTATGAAAAGGTGAATATCGACATTGTCAAAGTCGATGGTTATAAAGCGTTTACCCACATTACCTTGCTGAGGACCAGAACCAGGAAGTGGACGGGGCAGCTCTTCTGCCACTGAATTACTGTTCATCGTTGTGCAGATACACACAATGATGAGACCAGCTATTAACTTTTGAAACCAGCTCATAGAATATCCACCTTCACTTCAAACTTGTTAACAATATAGCTCATTTAGTTCCTATTCGGCGAGAAGGCCTGACAACTCTTGGACGAACTGCATTTTCTACAGAGCCTCTCACAGCTCTTTGAGAAGGACGTATCGGGGCGACAGCCACAGGTCTAGTTTGAGGAACCACAGCCTGAGGCCGTGCTTTCCCTGGGGGAGCAACAGAAGTGCCTCCTGCCCGCATTTTTGCTGCACCACTCATATCAAGCATCTGATCTGTGCCGTTGAAAGATAAAATAACCTTCCCCCGCAAGATCTTCTCAATTGATGCACTCTGCACCACATCCCCTTTCTCATACAAGTCCTGCTTATTGACTGTCTTGTCGAAAATTATTGCCCGGCTCGTCCCCTCAGTTCCCTGCACAGTGCCAAACAGGACAATATCAAGGTTTGTCAGTTCTATATCTTCTGTATAATCTTTATCATTAACCATTTCTTCAATCGTCTTCTCAGGTAGCGAACCAAAAAGATTTCTTTCAAGAATAATTGCGTAATTCCTCTCTTCAACTGGCACAGGTTCTTCGACATCACCACCGTTGTTTTTCGTTTTTTCTTCTGTAGTAACATTTTCAAAGATTGGTGGCTGCAACAGGTAGTGTTCCATGAGCATATAACTGCCTTTAACCACACCAGTACAGGTAATAATAATGAGCAGGAAGGGCGATATTATTTTCAGTAAACGGACTATGGATACAACTTTATCGTGGAAATAATCAGTCATATCATCACATACTGAGTCGAAATGTTGGCCATTGTAGAGTACCGCCAACCGTAAAGGGCAGCATGTCAGACTTGTTGATATGCAGTAATTGCCGGACCATTTTATCACCCTGGGGATGCGTCTTGAAAAAACTTTCCCGTGGATCTAGAAAACCACTCAACTGAAGTCTGCTCATCAACAGAGGTGCGCTCCGGCTCAATTCACCTGAAAAGCTTGCGTCGATCTCTTCTCCCAAAATTTCTCCTTCACTCAATCGGCACTGAGTCGCATCGCAATTAACAGAAGAAATAACCTTTTCAAAATTCAGGGTGGTAAGAGACAGAACCGGCCTCTTCAGTTCCAGGCTGCCGCCAATAAGTTCGGCGTTTCCCTTTATAGAACCATTTAAAGGAAGCGTATATTTCGCCTCATAGCTTCCGGAGAATCTGATTTCCCCGGTCACATTCCTCTTCCAAGAGCTGATATTTTTTATTATTTCTGCCACATCGACATCTTCGACCCTGATCTTGGCCAGTTCAAACATCTCTTTTTGGTGCCTATGGTGCAACTCAGTCTGAAACAGGCCAGCGTATAATTCTCCATTTACTTTTATTTTCTGCCAAAATTTTAAACCGGGGGAAAATTCTACTGCATCCAGTACAAACGTAGAATCATTTCCTTCCCCTAACTTTTGGATCTGTATATTTTCAAACCGCAGGTGCAACGGAAACAAAAGCTCAGCCTTGCCAATCCTGCAGACACTGGATGGTGACCAATAGTCTATAGTTTTCTCTAAGTAAATCCTCACCTTATCGGTAGGAAAAAATAAATATCCACACAAAACTGTCGTAATCAATCCACATAGAATGTAACTGAGAATTCGAGAGGCAGAATTTCTAGTGATCATAACTATCCCTTTTCCTCGAAGGTTACAATTTGTAATATCACGTCAAGGTATCCCTGGCTCCCGCCTGCCTCCTGAATTGAAATGCGCCGGACAAACACTACATTGCTCTCAGATTCAATCAACTTGAGAAAGTTCACCAGTAATCCCAAGTGGATTTGCTGAATTTTCATTTCCACCATCACTTCATTGAGCATCTCTGTGCCCTCAATTATTGATGGTTTCATATACTTTATCTGCTTCTTTATCTGGCTGTCCTCAGCCTGTTCGTCCAGGAAAGTAAAGAGGGTAAACCCCGTGTCTCTTGCTTTTAAACGCGTTTGAATCGTCCCAGCTTCATTTTTGAGATCAAGATACTCCTTTTGCAACTCTTTAATGGTAACCAGTTCCTCTTGCTTTCGATCAATAGATTTCTCCAAGCCGGTTTTTGCTTCAAAGAATGGCATCAGGACCTGCTGAAAAACCAGAAAGCAAATGACAAACAGTACGCCACCGAATACTATCCATTTCTCCCTGGGTTCCATAGTTTCCAACCCGGATTTTTCGCGGATCGTTTTCAGGAGTGAATATTGAGATAAGTTGGCCATACCATTACTTCCGAGCACGCTCTAGTTTAAGTTCAAAGCCAACGCCGTCTCCTTTAGAAGACTGGTTGGCGGAACTGATAGTGACATTTCTAAAATATGGTGATTTCTCTAGTTCTTTCTGTATGCTGTCCACAGTGTTAAAATCCCCCGTCACACCCTTTATTCTGACGGTATCCCCGTCTGCTACAAGACGAACTATTTTAACCAGGTACGAGGCTGGAATACGGATTGAAAGCTCTATAAGTATATCTATAACAGTGTGCCCTGCAGCGCCATTTCCACCCGGGTCGAGTGTGGCTTTAATCTCATTGTTTGCGACCTGCAGTTGCTGAACAGGATTAACGATTCGTGTCACCTCTGGCAGGGTTTCCCGAAAAACGGTATCGATTTCAGTCTTCACCTGCTCTCTGGTAGTAAGCATCGAAGAGTAACCGTAAAGCAGATATACAACGGCAGAAACAAGAATGATGACAAGGGGGACACTCAGCTTCATGAAGACCCCTTGATACTCTTTAAAAGAAGCTTTCTTCCTGAGTAAACCCTTTCTAAAATTAAAACCTGCTGTTTTGTCTGCCCCTTTAAGCCCGAGTGCAAGCGCCTTGTCCATGACATCAGGTTGGTATACTTTTTCTACCTCAGGATCAAATTTGATCAGCGGCTGCCAGCTTTGACGATATGTTTCGACATGTCCACCTTCCAACACAGAAGGAAGTACCAAGGCAACAATTTTCCTCAAAGACTCACAACCAATGAAATAAATTGGGTAATCCGGGTCCGAAATGTGCAGAGGTTTTGAGGTAAGCAATGTCTGTTTAACGGTTTGAGCAAAACTGATCACATTGGCAGAACGTGAACCTGTGCCCAAAGGACTGACAAGAGAACGGATCAGTACAACTTGACCATCGACGACGACAAAAATCCTTGTCCAGTATGTATCAAAGTCCATGAGTACAAAACGATTGGCCTCTTGTGCTGCAATTTGCAAAGCAACATGAACGCCGCTGATTCCGATACTATCCGGGTCAAAACCAGCTTCAATGAGTGCCGAAAGTTTCTCCATCAAAAGATCTTTGTTGATCATAGCGGCAATGATCTTGGCTTCGCTGTCGTTACCAGCGGCTACCGTGCAGTCTATCGCCAGACTGCCGACATCTACTGGTGACAACTCCTCCAGCTCAAATGAAAGAACCTGGTCAATCTTTTTTCTGTCTGCAAAGGGAAGAGTAAGGTTTCGGTAGAAGAAATATTCAGCATTCAGAGTGACCAGACAGCGAAAGCCGGCAAAGTTTATTTGCTCTTTTATTTGACGAAGTGCTTCATCAAAAGATTGTTCCTTGATATCGACAACCGCACATTTCTTCACCATGCCCACACGAGAGCTTGAACTATTTTCCACAGCGACTGCAACAAGCCTATCCGCGGCGATATCAATTCCCAAAATGGTATCAGCCATACACTACTCCACCCTTCTCCTGAGTAAACCTACCTCTCCGTCCTCACCTCGCGCGGCCACTGCAATAATTCTCCTGGCATAAGTAGCAAATGCGCCTGTGGACGAAATTTGAAAAAATGTGCCGGTTGTTGTCAGCAGACTTTCATTGATTTCAATATCTCCTGGCCATCCACCTATATTCTTATACCACCCCGGCTGACTGAGGTCCTCTTCGTTCCCTTCCTCCCTTCGGAATTCATCAAAACTTTCCAGCAAATCATCAGTGATTAATGGATTCATACTTTTAATGAGTAGAGATGGCGCCGTGTTTATGTTAATTTTGCCATTATTTCCGTACGTTGTCAAATAATCGACAATACCTTCTTTTTCTTCCGTACCGAAAAACAGTTCTGGAGTAACGCCTTTGACCAGCAAAAGCTCTTCAATGTATTGAACAGGTCCATTTCGACAGGAATATGGTATTTCAAGTGACTGGTAGTAACTGTCTTCGGCACCACGATCAGATTCTTTATCATCTTCATCTACCCAGTCGACGAGTGCATTTGTGATACTCGTTGCCTCTACTTCTTCTTCGATGATGAAAGAGCCCGAAAGAAGCAGCCTCACAAGAACCTCGCGTAACTCTTTTTCTATGATGTCTCTTTCCTCCTTGTCACCCGCTTCTTTCGTTTCTGCTGTCTGCACCAGACTATTTATCTGTAACAATCCAGACAGATCCGTCACAGCCAGCTGTAAATTTCCTGCGATAAACAGACCATTCAAAGGTTCTTCTTCCAGACTAGCCCAACCGCTTATGAGTGAATCCGATTTATTTTCTTTACCCTCTGCCTCAATAAGCGACAGCGCAATGTTAACACCTGAATCTGCAATGATTTTTAACTGTTCACCGACCTTATAGTTATGAGCAACACGATATTTATGCCAGACATTTTTGTGAAACTGGACAGTTACCGCAACCAGAAGACTCAATGTCATCACCGTGATCAGGAGTGCCATGCCGCTCTGGTTACCTACCACCACAGCCATGTCCGATTGACTAAGCGACTTTTTCATTTCCCAGGCCTCTGGGGGAGCGACACAGCTGTTTTGAAGACATCCAGGCTATCACCTTCCACCGTATCAGTAAATCTCAGTTCAATCTGTATCATGAGAGGAAAAACCGGTGCATCCTCTACCCCTTCCTCTTTAACCAAACCTTCGCTGCTTAACCACTCCTCGTACTCATTACCATCCCGGTCTAGATAGCTGAAACGAATCCCACTTGCTCCGGAGCAGATCAGATGTTTTTCCACCTCTTCTTCGCCGACTTCAACTCCCGGTCTCATGATGGTATCAGAACGATACATGTTCAAAAGACCACTCTGATCGTCCGGCTCAACAGAATATCTGATGAAAGCATTACCTGATGCGACATCCTGTTTGCGCAGAGCAATGTGTGCCGACGAAACAAATGAAAGACTGTCCCCACGTTTCCCGTCGTGTTCATGTTGCTCTCCCTGCAAAAAACCGTCAGCACCAGTGACAATACCCTCGAGGTCTTCGCTGACACGAGACAACGCCACACGGCCGTAATGAGCTATGCTGATTTCGGCTTCTGAGTTATGAACTATGTGAAAAGTTGCACGGTAGGAACCATACACAGAAGAGATGACTATTGCGAAAATAAAGATCGCGAAGAGGATTTCCACCAGAGTGAACCCTCTTTGTGATCGAATGCAGGGGTGATTATTCACCTGGTTCCAATGGTCTAGAGTAGTAAGTGAAACTGTAGCTGTATACGGTCCCACTCCACAATACCTTCAGGTCAACCCGCTGCAGTTGCTCATCCAGTCCGGTAAGCGCCTCAGAAGCTTCAAATACAGCATCCTCAACGTCAATTTCCCAGATATACCCAGGAAAATCATCACCAAAATCTCCTTCGGCGGCGGCCAATGGAATATTACCTGCCTTGAGTTCTGCGAGTTTTCCAGACGCCAACATTGGTGCGATATTATTGAATTTTGCTTCAGTAGCCAGCGAGAGACTTTTTGACTGGGAGCCAAAAAGAGTTACAAGACCGATAGCGAGGATCGACACGGCAATCATCACTTCCAAGAGGGTGAATGCCTTCTGATCACCCACATCCAGGGGGCATAAAAAATCCATCTTCTTTAAAAGGAAGGTCAAACAGCTCATTTTTAGATTGCACCTTCATCATCAGAGATTGTGACCGAATCAAGGAATGGCTGGAATTGTACACTCAGTGTATTCCCCCTGTCGTCTTCAAGTCGAAAGACGGTCGGGACAAGATAGCCTTCCTTGCTTACCCAGACAGTGCTCATCTCAGAGCCAGAAGGTTCGTTGTCGCTTCCAATTTCTGCCATTCGTACAGACGAAGAAAGCTGCAGTTCTTTTACTGGCTCCTCATCGTCTTCAGCTGGTTGGTCACGATCTTCTTCATACCAGATACGATTATCTACCTGACTGATGTGCAGCAGATACGGCTGCCGTTGTCTTACGGCAAGCTCTCTGACCCCACCGATAAATCCAATGATTTTTCTTGCAGAAGATTTAAGGGGATCAGTAAATACACTATTTTTAAAAGACGGTAGTCCCAGAGTGAGCATGATACCAATCAGCGCGCAGACGACGATAAGCTCTATCAGGGTAAATCCACCTTCCTTATTCTGCCATCTTGTACAGTGCCGCATATATACCAGCACATTCTGAACACGCGATTCGACCTGCCTACTCAATTTCCCAGCTATTGATATCTTTGGCATCTCCTTCACCGCCTGCCTCTGCATCCCCTGCATAGGAACTGAGGTCAAAATCCCCATGTACCCCAGGACTCAGGTAGATAAACTCTTCACTCCAGGGGTCTTTGGGTACTTTCCCTTTTTCAAGATAACCGCCATTCCGCCATTTTGGTGGTAATTTACCGGTGGAAGGTGGTTCCACAAGTGCCTGAAGTCCTTGTTCAGTCGTTGGATACATGCCATTGTCAAGTTTATACATCTTCAATGCTGTTTCTATTCCCTGAATCTGCAGAGCTGCTTTCGTCCTTTTGGCTTCTTCCGGATGTCCCATGATTTTGGGCCCGATATAGCCAGCAAGAATCCCGATTATAACCAACACAACGAGCAGTTCTATCAGAGTAAAACCAGCCTCTTTTCGTACTCTTTTTTCAGCTGACAACGCTACCTGTTTCATCTTCATCTGGACATAACCTGATTTTTTTTTATGGCCAACAGCACAAGACCAGCTAAACCGATGATCCCAGCTAACACTCCGGCCTGAACGACAACGGTTGCTTTCACGGCAAACCATGCGATAAATACAAACGGCAGAAGGAGCAGACGAACAATCGCCTTTGAAATTTCACTTCGAACCACAAAGTCTGCTATCTGAGGAGAAACATGATAATACACTCCTATGAAACGTTCTCCCAGCCTACTCCCCCTCAGATAGGTATCCCTGAACTCCCGGAGAAGAGCCACCTTTTTTTCAATGAGGGAGCCATAAGCAGCTGTTGCAATAAAGCAGGCATCGTTGCTCTTAAACATTACCTGATTACCGTAAATGACCGTACCATCAGAAAGAACGGCATAGGCCCGTACATAGTACGTTACATCGGGAGATACCTTGGCGACCTCACTCGAATAGGCCCCGGTGCCGCTGCCGTCCTCAGTCTGGCCTGAGCGAATGATATCATAGGAGAACATATCACCTTCATAAGCGGAGTTATTACCTAAAAATGAAGTAGGCGTATCTTCATCTTCACTAACCGTAGCGCCCCCATCCCCGTCCGTTTCGCCCTCATCCACGTTATAGGAGGGTAAACTGGTTACACTAAACACGACGCCTCGCAGCTCAATGGTTGGTTTAGACTCACACTCTAGCAGACATGCATCATAACACTCCTCTTGCGTGCTGTCCTCCACGCACTCTTCATCCCCCTCACACTCTTCATCCTCAAGGTCCTCGCACTCCTGTGTGCAGCCTGTTTCACATGACAGAGTAGAATTTTCACTTATAATACCACCTGAGACAGCACTGACTCTTGTGACATTGGTCACAGGAGCCGTAAGCACACGAAAACCTTCTGTCACAACTGCATTTCCATACACCAACGAGTTGGATGATTGTATAATATTTTCTTTGCTGTAGCGCACTACAGCAAAGTCCATATCGTTGCCATTTTCCGTTGAACCTGCAGCAAGTACATTACCGTCAGGTAAAATCGCCACGGCATAACCGACATCGTCTTTTTCGGCCACATCGGTGAGAGAGTATGAAAACACAAGATTTTTCACAGCTACCACTTCAGTGTCCTCAGTTACCGGGACTTCTTCCCCCTCTTCGAGCAACATTGCGCTCTTTACTATTGCCAGAGAGTCCAGTTCTTCCACGGCAACCTGATCCTCACCTGCAGATTCCTGGGTTTCTGTTACGGTTAAAAGAAAGATATCTTTACCAGTTTCTGTTGCTGCAAAACCAGCCACAAGTATAGAGGCGTCACTCTGCAGGACAACCGCGTTGGCAACGTTCTCATATCCCAGAGAACTGCGGTACAGACCAGACTCCCCAAAATCAGACACATAGGATCCGTTCTCGCTTATCCTGGCAACAAAAGCCTGCAGATAGTTTCCATTATCCACAGCTCCAACCAGCAGGACATTCCCATCCTCTTCAATCAGGATATCATTTATTTCTGAACCTGCACCTTCGACAATGACTATTTTTTTCCCTTCCGTACCATATGCCGAGTCAAGGATACCCTCCTGAGTCAGACGTAGAGTCCCAGCCTCGGCAGTATCAGCGTCAGCCAGAATCCCCCCCGCCAGAATACTGCCATCAGGGAGGGTGTCTATTGCATTAACCGTGACATCGTACGACCCTTTAACAACAGAGACTCCATCAACGCCAAAGCTTTCATCAAGGCTGCCTTCTGGGTCCAGTTTCACAAAGACGGCGTATTTCACTGCGGTTTCTGAGCCTACGGTCCCAGCAACGACAATGCTCCCGTTCTCAACCAGCGTGATATCACAATTTTCCACTTCACCGTCATTCACCGCCACCAACAGCTGCCCGTCAACCGCAAAGGAAGGGTCGAGATTCCCTTCGGGGGTCAGACGAAGCACCACAATATTTTCAGTATCATCCCTGACCGAACCGGCCAGGATTATTTTGCCATCGTCCTGGATGAAAACGCTACGTCCAACCGTATCTCCGTTTCCCATACTCAGGGTGAGTAAACCGTCGTTGCTGAAATCAACATCCTTGGTCCCGTCTTCGAGAAACCTAGCCACGGCGAGATTTTTTACAGCCCCGTTGAAGCTGTACCCGGCTGCAACAATTTTCCCGTCCGACTGTACAGCAAGAGAAAACACTTCATCATCCCCAATACCAAAATCCTGCAAAGCGAAGCCGTCCTTCCCAAACGTGGTATCAAGCTGGGTAGCGGCACCACCCCAGCTGCCTATTACCATAAAGCCCAGGACGACAAGCCCAACTGTCATCAGTTTCTCTTTTAGCATTCCCCCCCCCTCAATTGATCAATGAGAACAACAATACAGGTAGTCAATTGTCTTTCCCCTATTCCATTTTTTTTGTTGCACACGAATATTTTGCACATTCCCTTCGTCAGTAAAACCAAAGATAAACTCCCTAGTACACAATATAAATGGAGTTACAACATTCTACCACCTTTAGCATCATTCTCAAAATTGGTCAGTTATCCCGGCCAATTTTCAACTGAAGGCAAAGGACTCTCCTCAGCCAATCATCTGATTCATCTCAAAGATCGGCAGCAAAATTGAGAGCACAACAAAGCCGACAGCCAAACCCATTACAGCAATCATGATCGGCTCGATCAGTGATGTCATACCCACAATTGATGTTTCGACTTCTCTCTCATACGCATTGGCCACTTTTTTCAACATTTTTTCCAGGCTTCCGCTCTGTTCTCCCACCGCAATCATCTGAACAAACATAGGTGGAAACCACTCTGAATTGGAAAGTGAAACAGTCATGCTCTGCCCCTTTTGTATATGTTCCATTGCTTCATCAATGACACTGGATACATGTACATTGTTTATGAGCGTCTGAACAATTTGCATCGAGGTCATCAGCCCTACACTGCTGTCGAGTAAACTGCCAAGTGTTGAAGAGAACCGTGCGAGAATGACCTTCTGAACAACTGGCCCGACAATGGGTGTTTTCAGTTTTATCAGATCCCAGGCTGATCGCCCCCCCGTAGTTCCCACAAGATACCGTATTCCCAGAAAAGCAAAGAACAGTAAAAACACGACCCCCCACCAGTACACTTTCAGAAAATCGCTGAGACCGATTAAGAAGAGAGTGGGAAGTGGCAAAACCTTATCCATCTCAGTAAACACTTGGGTAATGTTGGGCACAATATAGGTAATGAGTATAAACAGGATAGCTGTTCCTATAACCCCCATGAACACAGGATAGATTAGGGCTGCCTGCAATTTTCCTTTTAAGGCTTCCTGTTTTTCACCAAAGTCAGCCAGCTTTTCCAGCACAATTTCCAATGAGCCTGACGCTTCACCGGCCCGAACCATGTTTATAAATATTGCAGAAAATAATTTAGGGTGCTCCTCCAGGGCTTTTGTCAGCGTTTTTCCCTCGTTCACCGACTCTTTAACCTGAGCGACAACCCTTTTCAACGCGGGGTTACGGGTTTGCGCGACCAATGAATCGAGAGCCTGAACAAGCGGGATGCCAGCTTCAAGTAAGGTTGCAAGCTGCCGGGTCATCACACTGGTTTCCTCTGACTTCACCCTCTCAAATAAACGGAGAGTTCGTCGGGCATTCTGTTCGTTTCCTCGTGTGTTAATTTCAATGGAGACAGGATATTTGCCAGCAGAACGCAACTTCGTCCTCGCCATGGATTCACTGTCTGCATCCATGATCCCCTTGATTTTTTTGCCATTCGCATCGAGGGCTTTGTACTCAAAAACCGGCATACACGATTATATCCTGAGTCAAACTAACAATTCATCCAGTTTGAGATCTTTCTCAAAATGACTTTGATTTAGAAACATTACGATGCCATAGACAGCCTACGCTAAAAGATACCCGAAACAAAGAAAAATGGTAAATAATCTCAATCCACCGTATAGTGAGTGACAAAAAAATTACGCAAGGCTACCATACATTTTCGTGAAATTTCACCTTCGATTTTCAACATGTACACACGGTACTTCGGCTTAGCAGAAAAACCTTTTACGATCGCCCCTAACCCCCGATATCTCTACATGAGTGAGCTGCATAGGGAAGCTCTCGCCCACCTTTTGTATGGAGTCAGCGGTGAGGGTTGCATCATTCTTCTGACAGGTGATGTCGGTACCGGAAAGACAACGGCTTGTCGTTGTCTCATAGAACAACTCCCCGAGACGACTGATATTGCAATCATCCTTAACCCGAAATTATCAATACCCGACCTGCTAAAAACGATCTGCGAGGAACTGGCTATACCCGTTCAGGAACAGTATCCATCCATAAAAACATATATAGACTGTTTAAACACGCATCTGTTCAAAGCACATTCCAAAGGAAGAAATACCACGCTCATTATAGATGAGGCCCAGAACCTTGAGACCGAGTCCCTGGAACAATTACGTCTCCTCACGAATCTTGAAACGAACAGCCACAAACTCCTACAGATAGTTCTGATAGGACAACCAGAGCTACAACAATTTATTATAGACCCAAAACTGCTGCAACTCAACCAACGAATCACTTCCCGGTACCATTTAGGACCACTACAACCAGGTGATGTTCATTCTTATATCAACCACAGACTGGAGGTTGCAGGCTGCGACCCCAGAAACAAGCTTTTTTCCAAGCAGGCAGTTCAACGGATAATCAAGGTGTCGGGGGGGGTCCCCAGACTGATAAATACTCTTTGTGACCGGGCACTACTGGGTGCGTACGCTGAAGGCAGAGACCATGTAGATCTGGCTATATTGAAAAGAGCTGCCAAAGAGGTCGCTACTCATCCAGGTAAAAAACAATTTGACCTGAAAAAACTGGTCTTCGCTGTTTTGATCTTTGTGGTGACAATATGGATCCCCTTATAATTTTATTTGCTGTTCGGCAATAAGGACCCTAAGTACAGAAAGAAAAGAACAACCACTGGTGAAAGAGTAAGTGCCACCTCACTGCCACTACCACACGTGATGCCATGTCCTACATCTTAAACGCACTAAAAAAATCAGAGCAAGAGAGACAAAGGGAAAATGGTCCGAGCCTGAACAGCGTACATGGCTCAGTTCCCGGCTTCCAAAAAAGATACTCCAAGAAGAAGACCACGCTGGCACTCTGGTGTCTTTCCGCCATTACTTTAGGCCTGGCCTTCAGCGTTTCATACTATATTTCTCTACACACATCTCCCGTCGATCTTCCCGTCGAAACCGCAGTTCCTCCAAAGCCAACAGCCCCCTCCTCCACATCTCCATCTCTGACACCTTCAAGAACGACAACAGTGCCTCTCATGCTCGCCAGGGAAGAAAAGAAAATCGTTCGTGTCAATAAAGAAGGGCGCCTGCTCACAGCAGGCGAGACGCCCAAACAAACAGGTACAAAGCACCAAAGCCTGCCGTCAACCCAACAACTGCCGGAGGAGGTAAAAAGAAACATTCCTGAAATTACCCTCGCCGGACACACCTACTCAGAAACACCAGGGCAGCGAATGGTAATAATCAACAATAAGATACTGCGTGAAGGTAATACTCTGGATGGCAACATCAGGTTAGTTGAGATCACCTGGGACGGAGTGGTTCTGGATTACAATGGCACACAGTTCCAGCAACATATCAAATGATGTCAATAATCGGCATCTACTAAGGATACCTCGGGTTGCCAGGATCTATATCGATCATTACCTGTAAAGATATATACTGAAGGATTCAGTTAAAGCATGTCATAGAGAAGATAACGATAATTTGGTGTTAATTGAAAACAATCCTCTTTGCAAGGAGTTTATCGTGAGCAATCGATTGCCCATTGAAGACAACCTGTGTACAAACACGAAAAGTCACAATAATCATATTTGTGAGCTGAAATCGGCGAACAAAACAGATCAACTTGAAAGATTATCCATTAATCCCAAGTATATTTGTGGAAATTGCGCAAGCCTGTCAAACGACGAGGGAGCACTTTGCACCCCTGGCCCTTTCCAGGAATGATGACATCGTAAAAAATCCCAAAAGACTATAGCAACCCGGTCTCCAGTTTTGGTACAATCCCCATTAGAAAAAGTATTTCTCATTCTCCAGGGCTCTCTCTGCAAGATAACGTCTGGACTCAAGCAGTGCTTGAGGGTGGTAGCCGGAAAAGTATTGAATACCGCCGAGTAGATCCTGCAATTTTTCATGCTCTCCAAGATAGAACGACGCTCTTCTTGCTGCTTGAATTATTTTTTCGTTGGCAGAAAAGGTACATACCTTCATCACAGCTTTTAGATCATCCTTTTTGGCTGAACTAACACCCTGGTATATCTTTTCTGATCGCATAACCACGGACTCAATGGCAAAAATCTGTATAATGATGTCCGCCATCACAAGCAGCAACTCCTGCTCGTCCTGAAGAGTATTGTTGTGTATTTTCCAGCCGCGCTTCACAAGTACCAGAAGTAGCATTTTTAAACGATGAAGAAGCGACTTTTCTTCGGCAAAGAGGCCAGATTTCTCATAAGGGTCGCTGTTACGCTGGACAAAAAACTCAGACGCGGCCTCCATTGCACGTTCCAATGGCAGGTCCCTATTAAAACCATTTCGTAGAAAAGCTCCTGCGACAAGGAGCCGGTTTATCTCATTAGTCCCTTCGTAAATACGTTGGACCCGCTCATCGCGATACATCCTCTCTATCGGGTATTCACTGATAAAACCGTAGCCGCCGTGTATTTGCAATACCTCGTCCAGAACAGTGGCAACCGACTCACTGCAAAAAACTTTTGATATTGCACACTCAGCAGCATACTCTTCAATAGCTTTCTGATACTGAGTATAGTAATCGCTCCGACTCTTGTCGATGGTGGCTATTTTTCTATCGAGCAGTCCAGCAAGCCGATACACCATTGATTCACAGGAAAAACTCGCTGCAACGGTTGTGGCGAGCTTTTCCTTGATAGCACCAAAGCTGCCAATCGGTACATTGAACTGCTTGCGCATATTGGCATAACGTGCTCCTTCACTAAGTGCATACTTCAGAATACCACCACACAGGGCGGCAAGTTTAAACCGCCCCACATTCAAGACATTAAATGCGATTTTATGCCCTTGACCAACATCGCCAAGCAGGTTAGCGACAGGTACCTTGACGTTGTTGAAGATCAGCTGACAAGTAGAGGAGCCTTTTATACCCATTTTCTTTTCCTCCGGCCCAATCTCAACTCCAGCGAAGGAACGCTCAATTAAAAATCCTGTAAAATGGATCGCGTCAATCTTTGCAAAGACAGTGAAGAGATCCGCAAAACCAGCGTTGGTTATAAATTGTTTCGTACCATTCAAGATATAGTGCTGGCCATCTTCAGAAAGTATCGCTGTTGACCTCGCCCCAAGAGCATCGCTGCCTGACCCAGGTTCAGTGAGGCAGTATGCGGCCATCATTTCTCCAGTCATCAATTTATCAAGATACCGTTCTTTTTGTTCACTGCTCCCGTAATAGACCAGAGGGAGAGTCCCTATTCCGGTCTGCGCCATGTAGGAAACTCCAAATGAACCTGCTGGTCCAACTTTTTCGGCAACCAGCATGCTCGTGGCCTTATCAAGTTCCAGTCCCCCGTATTCCTCAGGGACATCCAGCATAAGCAACCCCAGCTCTCCTCCTTTCAACAGGGCTTTTTGTAGCAGATCGAAATCTTGCGTTTCAATATCATGTAGCATTGGCATGACTTCATTCATGACAAACTGTTCCGTGGTTTCTGATATCTGCCGCTGTTCATCTGTGAAATCCTCAGGGGTAAAAATATCCTCGCAGTCCATCTCGGCAAACATATTTTCACATCCGTTGCATATTTTCTCTGTCATGTTTTCCCTCTAATGATATTTGCAGTTCGATAAACAACACGTCCCTCCTCCATCCCTCAAGAAGAGCCAGGAGAAGATACAGCATAATGGGGGCAGCACACCTTATGCTTAAGTGAGTAATTATACTTTTATTGACAGGCTTAAGCTCACTTTTTGTATACAACACTACGATTTAACAGAAGCCACACTACCGACAAAAAAAAGACCTGTAACTTTTTCCTCAAGAGAGGAAAATACATTTGACTCAAAATTGTGTTATGATTTACAATTGTCCTTATGAACTCTTTTACCTCTGGCGGACGTATCCCGACCGACACGACTACGATGTGCATACCGTCAGTGCAAATACCCAGGCAAGACAAGTCCTACAATATTTCAAGGAGGACCTATCCTCGTCTTTTCCTCCTCCTCTTCTTCCTCCTCGTTCATTGTATTACACCAGCTAGCACCTACGGCCAGACTGTGTTGAAAGTTGGAATCTATAGCAATAAACCAACTATTTTTGTAGACAAGAACGGCAAGGTCACGGGGTTGTTCATCGATATATTAGAAGATATTGCCGGAAGAGAGGGTTGGGAGTTACACTATGTCAATGGTAACTTCTCTGAACTCTTAGATAAACTCAAAACAGGGGAAATTGATCTCCTGCCGGCGATAGCATTTTCAAAATATCGAGAGCAGGTTATAGATTTTAATTTTACAACAGTTATTGCGAACTGGGCCGAACTGTACACACCGGCCAACAGCCCTATAACTTCCTTAACTGAGCTTGAGGGTAAAAAAATCAGTGTAAAACAGGGAGATATCCATGCCAAGGTGTTGAAAAAGATGACAGATAGATTTAACATCTCCTGCCGTTTTTTGGAAACAGATGAATATGAAACTGTATTTGAGATGCTCCATGCCGATGTGGCTGAGATCGGTGTAGTTAATCGTCTGTTTGGAAAACGAACTAAGGCCGACTTTAACGTAGATTCAACCCCTATTATCTTTAATCCCATTGAAATGCGTTATGCTGTGCCGGAAGGAAAACATAGTGCAATACTTGGCAAGATTGACTCGTACCTCATAGAGTTCAAAGACAGTGAGAACTCGATCTATTATCAGGCTATCAATCGATGGCTGGTAGTGAACACCCAGAATAAATTTCCTCAATGGCTCCGACCTCTGCTGTATACTGTGATTGGCAGTGCCATGTTTTTTCTAGGCGCAGCTCTGCTCCTCCAGTATCAGGTACAAAAAAGAACCAAAGAACTCCGAACATCTAACAGAGAGTTGAAAACACAGATTGAGGAACGAAAACGGGCAGAAGAGGATCTGCGAAAAATAGCCCGGGTAGTTGAAGCCTCAAGTGATGCCATGGCTTTGCTGAGTATTGACCATCGCCACATTATCACCAACAGTGCCTACAGGTCAACAATAGCCGGGACATCACGTGATCTTAATGGCATATCAATACACGACCTTCTGGACCGTACTTATTTTGAAAACGAGCTACGAGGACCAATAGAAAAATGTTTAGCTGGAGAAATCATCCAACTTCAAACACTCCCCCAAGAGAGCCCTACAGACAATCGGTGCTGGAATGTCACTTTGAGCCCGTATCTGACCCCTGAAGGCGAGATTGATGGTTACGTCCTCGACATTCGAGATGTTACTCTTCAGAACGAGCTAGCCAACCGTTTAAAAAATGCCCAGAAAATGGAAGCCATTGGAATGCTTGCCGGAGGAGTGGCTCACGATCTTAACAATATTCTTTCAGGGATCGTCAGTTACCCGGACATGCTCCTCATCAACAGGCCGCCTGAGGATCCCATAACAAAGCCGCTCCAAACAATCAAAAGATCAGGTGAACGCGCAGCAGCTATTGTCCAGGATCTCTTAACGCTTGCCAGAAAAGGGATCGGTGAGGCTGTTCCAGTCAATCTCAACAATGTCATTACTGAGTTTTTAGACAGCCCTGAACATAGAGAACTGGTTTCCAACGCAGAACACATTACATTCAAGATTGCGCTGGAAACAAACCTCTTTAACATCGCCGGATCCCCTGTACATTTATTGAAAATCTTCATGAACCTCTTTCTTAATGCTCTTGAAGCAATGGAGCAGGAAGGCCTGTTGCAGATCTATACCGAGAACAAAATCGTTCCTGAAGACTATCCCGGCTATGAAATTATTCCAGCCGGCGAGTATATAACTCTTTCAATCACAGATACCGGCATCGGGATGTCAATGGAGGAGATGAATCATCTCTTTGAGCCGTTTTACTCGCGAAAAATAATGGGTCGCAGTGGTACAGGTCTCGGCATGTCAGTTGTTTGGGGATCAATGAAAGACCACCAAGGTTACATAGATATTCGAAGTAAACCGGGCAGTGGAACCACGTTTACGCTCTATTTTCCTGTTATCAGTGATGACCTTCAAGAAAAGGAAAATATCGAATGGTACAGCTTCAGGGGACAAGGGCAACATATCCTCGTTGTTGATGACATGAAAGACCAAAGGGCACTCGCTACTGAAATCCTCACCCTCCTCGGATATGTGGTACATGTTGCTCGCTCTGGAGAAGAAGCAGTGGAACAATGCAAAGACACCGGATTCGACCTGCTACTCCTCGATATGATCATGCCAGGCGGCATAGACGGCCTTGAGACCTACTCCAGGATATGTGAATTCCACCCAAGGCAGAAAACAGTCATAGCCAGTGGTTACTCAGAGAGCAACAGTGTTCAAAAAGCACAGGAACTAGGAGCGGGAACGTACATTAAAAAACCTTATACCGTTACATCTCTGGCCAGGGCAGTCTACCAGGAATTAACCCCAAAACCTCTTCCGACAGAGCTCGCCATCTCTTAATAACCTCACCCTTCTCGTAGTGTCTTCCGCGAATATACGACTCGACACTATAAATAGTGCCCGACCGAAAACCGCCAATTTGCCCATTTTCTTCGTTGCCTCAAATTTTAATCCTCAAGTAAACGAGGTACGAGACTCCGAGGCATTCGGAAAACATAAACACAGGCATATGGTTGAGTTTGTAATCAAAACACTCGTGAGAAAAGCATGACCAGTTGCCTCATCTACCTGAACACATTTGACTTTTTCCTTCACTACCAGTAATGTTCTATTCGCTTGTTGGGCAAAAAACTTACTAACACCTTCTTTTGACGACAGGAAACTAAAATGTTTACAAAAATCTTTCACCCGGATTACAGGCGAATTGCTGCAGTCGCTACAGGTTTGATTCTGCTATTATCATCTCAGGCAGCATACTCAGACGCAATCATTGAGGGGCAGCGGATGCACCCTGTACAGGCAAAAAACGGCATGGTGGTAACCAGCCATTTTCTAGCCACGCAGTCGGCTCAACATGTTCTGGAGCAAGGCGGTAACGCCATAGATGCAGCAGTTACTGCGGCATTTTCACTGGCCGTCACCCAGCCGAGATCCGGAAATATCGGTGGTGGAGGATTTATGCTCATTTCCTCCGAACAAAAAGATGAAGTTGTCGCTATCGACTACCGGGAAAAGGCACCTGTAAAAGCAACTGTAGATATGTTCCTTGACGACAAAGGTAATGCTGACAGCGCTGTCTCGCGCTATTCCCATCTGGCAGCTGGTGTTCCCGGCACTGTTGCTGGCCTGGCAATGGCCCTTGAGAACTACGGAACAATGAGCCTTCAGCAGGCAATGGCCCCTGCGATACAACTTGCTGCAGAAGGGTTTATTGTCACACCCCGGTTCAGTGACGGCCTGAAAAACAAAGAAAAGATGCTCAAGAAATGGGAATCATCCGGGAAAATTTTCTACAAACCAGACGGCACCTACTACGAGCCGGGTGAACTCTTTATACAAAAAGATCTCGCAGCAACCTTACGACGCATCTCTGACAATGGTATTAAAGAATTCTACGAGGGAAAAACTGCAGAATTATTGGTCGCAGAAATGGCTAAGCATGGCGGTATTATTACTATGGATGATATGAAAAGCTACGCCCCTCAATTAAGAGAACCGGTACGAGGCAATTACCGGGGGCACGAGATATATTCCATGTCACCTCCGAGTTCTGGTGGTGTACATGTTGTGCAGATTTTAAATATTCTCGAAGGATACAATATAAATGAATACGGTCACAATTCATCCCAAACCATACACCTGATGGCAGAGGCCATGAAACGTGCATATGCCGACCGTTCCTTATATCTAGGAGACAGCGATTTCGTAAAGGTACCGCTCAAAGGGTTGACTGCAAAAGAATATGGCTCCAATCTTCGTCAGGGAATCGACAGTCATAAAGCAACACCAAGCAGTACCCTTGCACCGGACAATCCTCTACCGTATGAAAGCAATGAAACCACCCATTTTTCTATTGCTGATAAGTTTGGAAATGCCGTTTCCAACACCTATACCATTAACTTCAGCTACGGCTCTGGTATCGTCGTTGAAGGCGCGGGTTTCCTGCTTAATAATGAAATGGACGACTTCTCTGCAAAACCCGGTGTTCCCAATGCGTACGGTTTGTTAGGTGGCGAAGCCAACAAAATTGAACCCCATAAGAAAATGTTGAGTTCCATGTCTCCTACTATCGTTAAAAAAGACGACAAAAATTTTCTGGTGACCGGAAGCCCTGGTGGTTCGAGGATCATAACCACCACCCTGCAGGTAATCATGAATGTTATTGACCACGGTCTCAACATTCAGAGTGCCGTGGCGGCTCCCCGTATACATCACCAGTGGCTACCCGATGAACTAAGAGTTGAAGAAGGACTCAGCCCTGATACAGTTAAAAATCTGCAAGAGATGGGCCACGATGTGAAGCAAAAATCTGCCATGGGTGCTATCCAGTCTATCATGTTGAAAGATGGCATGATGTATGGCGGCGCTGACCCTCGGAGATCTACAGCACTCGCAGCAGGCATTTAAACCAATTACAAATAGCCAGGTTTGTGCAACTCCTGCACAGGCCTGCAAAATTTAGGTATCACTCTGCCCCCATGAATTAAGGCAATCAATTGGTGACATGTATGATTGTACAACGAAACATATTCAGATCAGTCCTTTTATTTCTTTTCTTAGTTGTCTTAGCCGGCTGCGAAGGTGGCGGCAGCAAAGCTGAACTTCCGGTCTACGGTGAAATTTCCATGGATTTTCTTTTAAGAAACCAGGACAACCAAGAAGTAACCCCTTTGATCTTTAAAAAGAAAATCTATGTTGCAGACTTTTTTTTCACCACCTGCCCAACCATATGCCCATTAATGAAAAGACAAATGCTTCGGGTCTACGAGGCTTATGAAGACTCCCCTGGTGTACTTTTGTTCTCCCACACCATTGATCCGGACCACGATACAGTCGAAGTACTGAAAAATTTTTCAGAAGGGTTGGGGATCAGTAGTAAAAAATGGCAGATGGTTACCGGAGCACAGGATGAAATATTTGCACTAGCCAAACATTATATGCTAGCGGCAATGAAAAACGATCAAAGCCCGGGGGGATATATTCACAGCGGCTCTTTCGTCCTGGTTGACCAAAACAAAAAAATTCGCGGTTATTATGACGGCACGAATAAAGAAGAAGTGGATCAACTCATTTATGATATTAAAAAACTCACCAGGAAATAGGCTCCTCATACTGTTTTTTGTCCTCATTTTCTCCTCTGTGTACGTGGCCGCGGAGACACGTATTCAGGAGGAGAGTCTGTTCAATTCAAACTGCTCCAATTGTCATGGTCAGAAAGGAGAGGGATTCCTTAAACTCTACCCGCCAATACGAAATTCCCGGTTCCTGAACAAGGATCTGACCGATCTCCCATGCATTATACGCTATGGACTGAGAGGGGAGATAGAGATTGATGGTCAACTATTTAACCAGGTGATGCCCGGCAATAAAAAGCTGTCTCCAACCGAAATAGCCGAGATCATACTGTATATGCAAAATAGCTGGGGGCATGGAAGGACAGAGCTCAATATTGAACAGGAATTAACACAATGCCACTAAGATTCATGCTCGACAATGGAGGTACCATGAAAATCCTTTTAAGCTGTGTATTTGCATTTTGTCTCCTTACCGGATGTCAGAACCAGGCTGTAGATGAAAACCGGGAACGTGTCAAATCAGTCATGACCATTCACGACGAGGCGATGGCCAAAATGACAGACATGCACGAACTCAAACTCAGCCTGCAGACGCTTGAAAAAACGTCAGGGAAAAGTTCAAACATCAGTCAGGCGATAGCCAGTCTGCAAAGTGCCGGCAAAGGTATGATGAACTGGATGCACGATTATAAACCACCCAAAACAGATACTGAGCTAAAGGGAGCCAAAGAGTACCTTCTGGTTGAAAAGGCCAAAATCACACAGGTACAAACTGATATTGACAACAGCATTAGGCAGGCAAAAGAGTTGCTGTAAACAAAATTAATTGACATCATTTCCCCGCCAGTTATATATAATTCTTATTACTACTTCTGTTCAGATAGGTTTTCCCTATCAGAATTTCATAAACATCCGTAAAAGGAGACTATTATGAAAAAAGGTGTGAAAAAAGTGTTGGCAAGCCTTGGTATTGCGAGTCTGATCAGTGCCGGGAGTATTTCTTTACCCGGTGCTCAAGCCTCAGGAAGTGGCTGAGGTGCGAAACCCAGCGCAGGTAGCGCTGAAGTAACCAAGCCCGCTGCTGGAAGTGGCTGAGGTGCCCATAAAGGCAGCGCCGTGAGCGCTGAAGAGAAAGCGAAGGAAAAGTCTGACGAATTATTAAAGGAAGGCAAAAAAGCGGTTGATGAAGCCGTCGATGAAGCGGTACCCGAGAAAAAACCAGCCAAAAGCAGTTAAAGGGGTTGAAGGGGTTGATAGCGACGTGCAGTTTGTACGTATATTAAACTGATTACTGCCGGAGTTCTCTCTACACTTTGGCAGATCTTCTTTCACGTTTTCATCTTCAATCAGATCGCCACCCACGAGTTGAGTCCCCTGCACACCATGAGGAACTTTTTTGAAAACAGAGTTGCAGACCATTTTTCCATTAAGTCATCCTCATCTCCCAGATACATGTGATCACGTTTCAGCTGAGAACCTTCCGGATTACCTTAACAACCACCCTGAACTTTTCAGAAGTCAACCGTATCTCGCTGACCTGGCCGCAATTGAATTTTCCCTTTATACACTCTCAAAACACACAGTTGAACTTCCTGAAATAGTCGGAAAAATCAAAGTACACCCTGCATTAAATCTCCTCGAAGTATCGTGGCTGGGCCTCAGTAGTTTGTTCACTGAAACCCCTCTACAGCCGGTGCCCGGCAAAGCGATTATCCTTTTATTAAAAAAAGACAACTCCACAACTGTTGAGCTGGTCAACCCAAGTAGCCATGAGCTACTGGCACTTAAAATTGTAACCGAAGATACTGACGTAAAAACTGCAGCAGCCGAAGCTGATGTCAGTATCGCTTTTATAGACACTCTACTCTATCAGGCAGCGCAAAAGGGTTTTGTACTGCTTCCCACCTCAAGGATTGTTCGCCCTGAAGGATTCTGCCGAAAAGAGATCAGGACAGATGAATTATGTACCAGCCCCTCTTTTACCCTCCAGTGGCACGTAACTCAGAAGTGCGACCTTCATTGTCTGCACTGTTATGATCGAAGCGAACGTTCAACCATGACTATTGAACAGGGCTTACATGTCCTTAACAACCTGTATGAATTCTGCCAGGAACAAAATGTTTATGGGCAGATAAGTTTCACCGGCGGAAACCCCCTGCTCTACCCTCACTTTGACATTCTCTACCGGGAAGCAGCGGAGCGTGGCTTCCTCACAGCGATACTAGGTAACCCGATATCCCAAACAGTGCTCAATAAGATGGTGCAGACTCGGGTGCCTGAGTTTTTCCAGGTGAGTCTGGAGGGCTTGCGGGAACACAACGACTACATCCGTGGTAAAGGGAGTTTTGATAAAGTATTGTCATTTCTAGAACTATTAAAAGAAATGAGCATCTACAGCATGGTCATGCTCACGCTCACCAAAGCTAATATAGACCAGGTACTCCCACTGGCCGAGATATTACGAGACCGGGTCTCTCTCTTCACTTTCAACAGGTTAGCGATGGTTGGCGAAGGAGCAGCCCTGACCTCGGTAGACCCTGACCAATATCCAGGTTTTTTAGATACATTTATTCAAGCGGCTTCTGCTAATCCTATACTCAGCCTCAAAGACAACCTTTTTAATTTACAATTGCACCAGAAAGGTTGTCCTCTAGGGGGCGGATGTGCAGGTGTTGGCTGCGGCGCTGCTTTTAATTTTGTGTCCCTTCTCCCTGATGGGGAAGTGCATGCTTGTCGCAAACTCCCATCCCTGCTTGGCAATATATACAACGAATCCTTGACAACCATCTATCGTTCACCAGTTGCAGAACAATACAGATTTGGGAGTTCTATCTGCATGCAGTGTGAAATCCGTCCTGCATGTGGAGGATGCCCGGCAGTAAGTTTTGGCTTTGGCCGTGATATATTCAAAGACGTGGACCCCTACTGTTTTAAAGCCTCAGACGGAGACAGTACTTGAATGTACTCACACCGATAACGGTAAGTAAGTACCTTGTGAGTGTTTATAACCATATGATATGAATTCGAATCCGTATTTTCTCGGAGTCTGCGCTTACCTGTTCTTTATTACAGCTTTTACGGAATAAGGTTCTAAAAACGTAGCCCCACAAAGGGAAGGAGCACCCCATAGAATTTTTTAAAATCATCTGCGCAATCATACTGCCTCCCGTAGGTGTCTTCCTGCAAGTTGGTATAGGAAAACATTTTTGGATCAATATTCTTCTAACCATATTGGGTTACATCCCTGGCATCGTCCATGCAGTATGGGTCGTTGCTAAAAATAAGTAATGCAGCTGAAACATAACAGGTTCCTGGGAAACCTGACCGGGTTTACTGAGTCAGGTAAAGTTGTGCAAGCAGGAGCTCCATACCTTTGTCGGGCTGTGTATATCTATGGCAAAATCA
>JAWSVG010000105.1:0-14384 GCA_033852035.1 Desulfocapsaceae bacterium
ACAGTCTGGTTTAACAGTGGAAGGAACACAACGCTCAGCAATATAGTTCATGTCGGTGACAACATCATTGGCGGTAAAAGAGAAAAACATAGAACGTGCTTTGAAATAACCAAGCTGAAGAATGAAGGCTATTTTTGATATTATCGTGTTCAGTTCATCAAGCACTTCTTGTTCGGTCGAAGACAGCGTGAAATACTGCTCCCTTTCTTCATCGGTGAAACAAGGACGCCGAAACAGGGCATCAATTTCTTCCTGCCCCAGGATCTTGAGACGTTGTTGTCTTGTGCTATCGGTAGTATTTGAAGTGCTTTGTTACATGGTTAATATCTTTCTCTTAGTAGTCTCAATAAGTATACTTTGCGATACATATAGCTTGACATGTCTCTTTTAATGTCTCAATATTATTTTCTCAAATACCCTAAGATATAATGAAACACAAAAGTGAGAGTACCATGGCACAGGTCGGTTATGCACGAGTTAGTTCAGTTGGCCAAACTCTAGACATACAACTAGATAAACTGACACATTGCAGTAAAATATTTAAGGAAAAGAAAAGTGCCACCACCAATAAATGTATCCAACTGCAATCTTGTTTGGAATATGTTAGGGAAGGCGATGTGCTGGTTGTTACACGCCTGGATCGGCTGGCCCGTTCAACGCTACATCTCTGTCAGATCGCCGAGACTCTGGAGCTCAAAAAGGTCAATCTTCAAGTTCTGGATCAGAATATTGATACAGGTGATGCTACCGGTCGTTTGTTGTTTAACATGTTGGGTGCGATTGCTCAGTTTGAGACTGAAATACGTGCCGAACGACAAATGGATGGTATCAACAAAGCCAAGGAACGGGGTGTTGCGTTTGGTCGCAAGAAGACGCTGAACAAAGATGATGTTGCCATGCTACGACAGCGACGGGCTGAGGGAGTATTGATCAAAACTCTAATGAAGGATTACAATCTTTCAAAAGCGAGCATCTACCGTTACCTCGGGGCTGATAAAACCGAAACTAAAAGTTGCAGTTAATCTCGAAAATATACCCGCATAGGGAACTGTTATGCATTTAAAAAAGGTCATCCTAAGAAATTTTCGTTGTTTTAAAGAACTGGAGCTTGATCTTCACTCGCGACTAACTGTGCTGGTAGCGGAAAACGGAGGAGGTAAAACGGCGGTTCTTGATGGCATTGCTGTTGGACTTACTCCTCTGCTAACTTACCTTTCATCTGCCGGTCAGCGATTATCTGGGCCTGGCATTCTTGATACTGATTTACATATCGAAGAAGTGAAAAAGAATGGTTGGCCTCAAAGGAGTGATTTTACCCAGGTGGAGGTGATTTCCTCAACTGGTCTGCACTGGGATAAGTGGCGGAGCTCCAGTAAGGGGAAAAGGCCAAAAAACAAAGTAGGTCAGAAAGCTCTGGCAGATGTTGGTAGAAGCATTCTGGATTCCTTCAAGAATGAGCTACCGGAGCTTTTGCCAGTGTTTAGTTATTACGGTGCAAAACGTGGCTGGTTACCCATCCCTAAGCGTTTAAGAGGTACAAAAATTGACTATTTCCAACCAACATCTGCCCTAGTTGGCACTCTTGAACCCTTAAATGATTTCAAAGAAATGCTCAACTGGTTTGACCTGGAGGAGACGGCGGAGCTCAGGGCAAATAAAGGGTGTCGCCCTGAAGATTGGGAAGACTCAAATCTTTTGGGAACTGTGAGAAATGTAATTGAGCTGATATTGGGTGGTAATTATAAGAATCCCCACTTTAATCGCCAGCATAAATTTGTAGTGGATACAGGAGGCAAGCCGGAGCAGTTGCAGGTAACTCAATTAAGCCAGGGGTACCAATCTATGTTGGCAATGGGAATGGACTTTGCTCGTCGTCTGGCCCTTGCTAATGGACATCTCAGTCATGATAACATGGACTGGTTATTGGATATACAGAATTTTGAGAGTCATTGGATTGCAGAACGAGATATTCCTGACTTCTATTCTCCCCCTCTGCTGGCTCCGGCAATAATGCTGGTGGATGAAATAGATCTGCATCTTCATCCATCATGGCAGCAAAGAGTCTTAGGAGATTTGATGCGGGCCTTCCCCTGTACCCAGTTTATTGTTACCACCCATAGTCCGCAGGTCTTGACTACTTTGCGTGCAGAAAACATCAGGATACTTGAGCAGGATAAAAAGGGGGGGTGGTATGCAAGAACACCTTCCTTCAGTCCTTTGGCCCATGAAGCCGGGGATGCTCTTTCCTCAATTATGGGCACTCATCCTCGACCAGAAATTACAAGCGTTACAGAGTATATTCATAGATATGAACAACTGACCAGGGCTGGAGAGGCTCAGACAACTGAGGCTATTGAAATAAAAACCAAACTGGATGAGGCAGGTTTTGAGTTTAGTGCTGCTGATAAAACCTTGTTTAGTTTTTTGGCAAGTAAGGCTGAACGTTCAAGTGAGGATGGTAATGATTGAGTTGGAGCACACGGACGAGCCACTGGCCCTTGTCAGGTATCGTCGCAACAACCCTAATGCATCCTGGGGAGAGGATGGTGTAAATCCGGTCAAAGATGAAATCCATAGAGCTCTGGATCATGAACAAGACGGCTTGTGTGTCTATTGTGAGAATAATATAGACCGTGATAGTTGCCATCTCGAACACATAAAACCGAAGAGCAGGTTCCAAAATCTGACCTTTGTTTATGACAATCTTGCCCAGAGCTGTAATGAACAACATCATTGTGGTCATTTTAAGGCAAATAAAGAAATCCCCATAGAGCCGCGTTTGGGTTGTAACAGCATTTTTCAATTGATGGCTTTTGATGGGACACTTGTGCCTGCTGCTGACCTTGCAGAAGCAGATCGAAACAAGGCTGAAACCACAATCAATCTGCTAGGCCTAAACACTCCTAGTCTTGCCAGACAACGTCAACAATTTGCTTTTGTCCTGCAATCGCTGGATAATTTCCAAGAAATTAACGATTTTTTACAAACAGCTCCATTTCGATACACCCTTAAAGCCCAATGAAAATATAACTGTGTTTTCAAGCAATGAATATTCCTTTAACTAAAATCAGACTGGTGTCGGCAGACTAGAAATGTTTGACCAAAACAAGGCCATTTCTCATGATGCACCAAGAAAGCAACTAATTTCTTGCTTCGATGATTTTTACGGTACAGCATTGCAACTCATTGACCGTGACATGGACTCGAAAATCTCAGTTCTTGATTTGGGAGCGGGAACGGGCCTTTTTTCATATTTGGTTTCCCAGATACTACCAAACGCTGAATTCACTCTTTATGATCTATCTGAAAACATGTTGAGTGAAGCTAGAACAAGATTCTCAAATCTGAATATTAATTTAAGATACTTTGTTAAAAATTACAGCTTCGTTGTCTACTCAGGAGTAAGAACATCATAATATTAGTCAANNATTTATAGTGACTGATACTACTTTCATGTTTGTTACGTGGAGTACTTTCGTAAGGTGCAGCCGAATCAGGATTAAGCTTGCAGATTCTACTGAATCCTGACAGCACTCAGGTTTGGGTGCCAAAATATACCTTTTTGGGCGTTGTGCCAAAATACCCTCTTTCTATTTTTCCTTTGGTAAGATCTGCTCCCTGGTGCTTACACCCCACTTCTATAGCAGAAAAACTTCCGTCCTCGTTTTTTAGAAGACCTCCTTTTTTTCCAAAAATTGAAAAAGATTTAATGCCCTCTTCCTCAAAATCTTTTAGTGTAGCGATTCGTACGAAATCCATAGTTGTTTTGACTCTCTGTCTTTCACATATCATTTCAATAAAAGGTGCCACATTACCTTGCACTCCACCTCTTTCATTGCAATATAATACAGCGTATTGTAGGTATACTTTTCATTATAACAATAATTCTCAATATACTTTCTACATTTTTATGAAATTACTTCATTCCCTCTGGGACTTTTTCGCTTCAGTCAAACTCGCAATTTTTACACTTTGCGCTCTCGCACTCACATCAATTATTGGCACAGTTATTCCCCAAAATGAAACACACAGTTTTTATGTGAGTAAATTTGGTGCCAAAATAGCTCATTTTTTCCACATACTTGATATTCCCACCATGTATTACTCCTGGTGGTTCCTTTCTCTACTCGGCTTGCTGAGTGCTAACCTTATTATTTGCAGTATTGATCGCTTTCCCGGGGTGCTGAAGATTATCAAGGCCGATAACCTATCAGTTAAACCGGCAAAGCTTTCCAGCATGTCCTACTCACAACAGTGGGCGTTGACGCCAAAACAGCGAACAGCAATCGACATTGGCGCTATACTTACTGAATGTGGATGGAAGACAGCTATTCAAAATAGTGGCAATGACCAGATATTTTTTTCACAGAAACATCCTTGGAGCAGAACAGGTGTGTACATCGTTCACATCTCTATTCTCGTGATTTTTACTGGTGCGATTATCGGTCACTTTTTCGGTTTTAAGGGAAGCGTTATGCTTCCTGAACTGAAAACCACCAAACAGATTTACAGTTACAAAACCTCTACTCCTATTGATCTTGGATTTTCGGTCCGTTGTAACTCCTTTGGGATCCAATTCTACGACAATGGAATGCCCAAGGAATATAAAAGTTCTCTCACCGTCCTTGAAGGTGAAAAAGTTATCCTTGAAAAAGATATAAGGGTAAACAGCCCGCTTACTTACAAAGGAATCACTTTCTATCAGTCAAGTTATCAAGGCTATAAAGATTTTATAGTGCGAATATCCAACAGCACAAACGGTGATACCCAGGAATTCGTCATGCCGTTTCAGGAACAGGTGCGCTGGGAAGATAAAAATGTTCAATTCGGTATCATAAATGCTGAAGCGATTGGTCAGCGAGTTGTTCGTGCAAAGGTCTGGTTCAAAGAAGGAGATAGCCCTGCCACGACACAATGGATTGATGACAGCCAGAGTACCACCATTGAGACCGGTGCAAACACCTATACCATTTCAGCAAAACAGATGTACGCGACAGGGCTTCAGGTGGCCAAAGACCCAGGAGTCTGGCTCGTCTATCTCGGCTGCGGTCTTATGCTTATCGGCCTCTATATGGCCTTTTTCCTCTCTCATAAACGTATATGGGTATGTATTCAGTCTGATTCAGCCAAAACTACCCTCCAACTGGCCGGGTCGACAAACAAAAACAAACAGGCACTTTCAAAGGCTTTCAATACGATCAAATCACGAATAGACAGTTTTGTTGAAAAATAACTGCATTCATTATTTTCTCTACTTTGCGTCTGCAAGATTTAGTACCTTACTCCGTAAAAGCTGTGATAAAAAACAAGAAAATACGGATTCGATTTAATACTATGTTGTACGCACTCACAAGGTACTTACCGTTTACCGGTGTTAGGTACCAGGCGATCAGGGTTCTGATCACATAATTTTTCTCTGCTTTACGATTTAACGGAGTCTGGCATATGGATAGTTCGCAACTACTCGGAGTTACAACTTTCACCTATTTATTTTCTACATTGCTCTACGTAGCAATGTTTGTGTTCAAAGTAAACAAACTTGGACTTGTAGCAACAGTATTCACCGCCTTAGCCTGGGTCATTCAAACAGCTGGAATTGGCCTTCGCTGGATAGAGTCGTATCAAATGGGTATCGGCCATGCACCACTTACTAATATGTATGAGTCTGTGGTATTTTTTGCCTGGACCATTGTTATTCTTTACTTGTTGATAGAGTGGAAATTTAAGACAAAAGTAATTGGAGCGTTTGCCATCCCCTTTGCCTTTCTCGCCATGGCCTACGCCTCATTTTCAGCAGATATCAGCAAATCAATCAGTCCTCTCGTCCCAGCTCTTCAGTCCAATTGGCTCATCTCACATGTGGTCACCTGCTTTATTGGATATGCTGCTTTTGCAGTTGCAGCCGGACTGGGACTCATGTACTTACTCAAAAACAGCAAAACTGGAGATGAGAAGGATTATGAGGTAGAAAACCATACTCTGCCCCCACTGAAAGTGATAGACGACATTACCCACAAAACAATGGTCTTTGGGTTTATCTGGCTCAGTGCAGGCATTATCACCGGAGCTATCTGGGCCAACTCTGCATGGGGCACCTACTGGAGCTGGGACCCTAAAGAGACATGGTCTCTTATTACCTGGTTTTTCTATGCAATAACCCTTCATGCCAGGTATACAAGGGGCTGGAGCGGGACCAGGATAGCGATACTTTCAATAGGGGGTTTCTTCTCTGTCATATTCACTTACTATGGTGTGAACTTTCTGCTATCAGGCTTACACAGTTACGGTTCTGCTTGACAAAACGCCGTGCCACAAAGTGGTATTCTTGATTAGTTTTCTATAGTTAGCCGTTTGACAAACTATTATATAATTTGTATACATATTGTAGATTGTTAGATAGAGTCGAAGGATATCATGAGCGCGTTGATTTACTGTTTTTTTGTCCAATATCGGCGTTATTCGGAAAAAACAATCCTCGGAGGTAAGCGAAGACTCCGATATCAACTATATGCTTATGGTTGTTTTTTTCGAATGCCTTGATCTCGAACAAAATACTTAGTAATTCAATAGACTCATACCATTTAATCTTTTTTTAAAGGGGCACGTTCATGTTAAAAAAAATTATCGCCTGTAGTATAGCATCTCTTTTTCTCCTTTGTGGTGTCTGTTTTGTTATGGCTACCGATGCAGGTCCTGCTGATATCACAATGGTTGGTGCCAACAGTAAAAAGCCCAAGCCTGCTATTTTCCCCCACAAGATGCACCAGGACACTTTCAAATGTGCTGAATGTCATCACGGAATGGCTGACGACGGTAGCCAGGTGGCCTATGCTGAAGGTCAGGCTATGGGTACATGTGAATCATGTCACAATAGTGACAAACTCGCCGGAAAGACCAAAGGTAAGCTGAAGCTCGATACAATCAAAGGTGCAGGGCACGGTAACTGTTTGGCATGCCACAAGGCGATGGCAAAAGAAAAGCCAGAGCTAAAGAAAAAGAAAATAGCCAAGTGCAGCGTTTGCCATCCTAAGAAGAAATAATCGGGCACTAAATAAGAAAGGGGATTGTTCTATATAGAACAATCCCCTTTCTTATCGCCTGACGTGGCTTGTATCAGCTTTCCTGAATTTTTGAAATATCTCCAATTTGTCTGATTAATTCTCCCAAAGCAGTAAGCAGGTTCAGCCTGTTTTGTCGTACAGCAAGATCATCTGACATCACCATCACTTCATCAAAAAAGAAATCGACAGGTTCCTTCATCTTCAGCATTACTTTTAAGGCTAGAGTATACTCTTTCTTCGCTATAAGTTTTTCCATCTCAGCGCGGACTTCCATAAACAGATTGTGCAAATTCCTCTCTGCATCGGTTTCAAAAAGTGCCTCATCTACGTTGGATCCACTATTGTCTTTAATGATATTCTTAATTCTTTTATATGAAGAAGCGAGTACGGTAAATGCATTTTCTTTGCGAATTTCCTGCATGGATTGAATACGCAACAGGCAATCAAGAACATCATCGAACTCCACGGAAATTGCGGCCTCAACCACAGTAGCTTCAGATCCACTGCTGATACAATCATTTGCAAATCTGCCCTTAATAAAGTTGAGTACTTTTTCAACAGTTTCACTGCTGCCGTCTACTTTATCACCATAGAGGGCGAGAGCCTTATGTATCAACTCTCTCAGCGAGATTGCGTATTTCTTGTTTTCGATAATATGGAGAATGGCAAGGGAAATCCGTCGCAGGCCAAAAGGATCAGCGGTTCCGGTCGGAATCTGACCAATACCGAAACATCCGGCAAGGGTATCAAAACGATCAGCAAGACCTAGCAGGGCCCCAAGGTCGCTTGAAGGCAATTCTGCTCCAGCGCGCTTTGGCATATAATGTTCTTTAATTGCAAGGGCAACATCGTCCGCCTCTCCGTCTTCAACTGCATAGGCTGCTCCCATGACACCTTGAAGCGATGGAAACTCCCCAACCATATCAGAGAGAAGATCTGTTTTGCAGAGAGTTGCTGCCCGACAGGCATTTTCAGACAGTTCTGGCTGGATTTTCTCTGCCAGGATTTTGACCATTTTCACGATACGATCATTTTTTTCAAGCATAGTGCCAAGTTTGGCCTGAAAAATAATGCCTTTCAGCTTCGGGATACGATCCTCAAGTCTCGTCTCCTTGTCTCCATTAAAGAAGAAGAGTGCATCTTCCAAACGAGCACGCAATACCCTCTGGTGGCCCTTTCGGGTAACATCTATACTTCGAACTTGCGTGTTATTTACAGCAACAAACCCTGGAAGCAGAGCACCTTCAGAATTAACAACCGGGAAATACTTCTGATGTTCACGCATGGAAGTAATAAGTACCTCTGCAGGTAACTGCAGAAATTTCTCATCAAAACTGCCGCATACACCATAAGGTGTTTCGACAAGGTTATTGACGGTATCGACCAACTTCTCATCAACGGCAACGTTCCCCCCTGCCATCTCTTTTGATTCAGCAACGGCCTTTTTTATCTCAGCTACAACACTATTTCGTCTTTTGACCGAATCGACAATTACATGCCGTTCAGCAAGCTGCTGTTCGTATGTCCCGGCATTCTGTATTTCAAACTGCTCTTTTGCCATAAACCGATGACCACAGCTTTTGTTCGATGAGACAAGTCCCTCGTGGGTTACTTTGAGGATTTCGTCACCCAGCAGAGCGACAATCCATTGAATGGGTCTGGCAAAGACCAAATGATTTGCTCCCCATCGCATGGACTTTGGAAATGAAAGGGTCTGGATCAGATCTTGAAGCATTTCCGGCAATAGTTGTGCTGTTTCTTTCCCCTTAACCTCACGCTCAAGCATGAGGTATTCACCTTTGGGGGTATCCACTACTTTCAGCTCACTTACCTCAACCCCTTTTGACCTGGCAAATCCTTCGGCAGCTCTGGTGATTTTGCCATCACTGTCATAAGCCGCTTTCTTTGAAGGTCCCAAAAGTTCTTCCCGAATATCTTCCTGCTTCTCTGCTACCCCCTCTGCAATAAGGACCAGGCGGCGGGGAGTTCCCACGATCCGCAGGTCCTGGTGCGGTATCTTCATTTCTTTTGCCTTGGCTGTAAATGCAGTACGCATCTGGTCAAGTGCAGGGTCGAGATATCCAGCTGGAATTTCTTCTGTTCCGATTTCAAATAGTAGATCACGCATGAAAATATGATGTGTGGTTGAAATTAGCAGTTAATAGGTAAAAACCTACCTTATACCAGCTGTATTACTGGCTCTTGTAATTAGTGCCTGAAAACAGGTAAAGGGACAATGAAGTCAGGTCTCAAATACTAACAAGATTCAATCGTTGCAAAAGTTGAACAATCATCACAGAAATTGTGAACAGTCACGGAAAACCATTCTACTGCATCTATAGATTCAAGAAGCGTCCCGATTCTTCTTGTCAATTTTTCAACAGAAAGAATTTTTATGGATTGATGAGCCAGGGCGTTCAATTCATCCTCGACGGCTCGCTCCACTAAAAGGATCATATCTTCAATCCAGTAAAACTGACGAAAACGAACGCTCAGATCAGCTTTGCCCCACTTCCCCATAGAACCAGGTAGCCGTTGAGTGTTTTCTTCTGATATCGGCAAACTTATGGGGACTTCAACGCTGAGAACAAGTTCATTTACCTCCTCCAGTGATCCATGCATCGAACATTTGTAGAGGCCAAGTTTCTGCGAGGAACCGTTTCGAACCTTTTTAAGAAAATAAGGGAAATCAATTTCCAGGTGCGATGCTTCCGCCTCAAGCCGATCTTTCATTTTCTCGAGAATGACATGAAAACTTTTCATGTCAATTTGGCCATGAAAATCATTGAGTATTTCGAGAAATCTGCTCATATGAGTTCCCTTGAACTTATGGGGCAGATTTACATACATATTGGCTGTGGCGACTGTATGCTGGTGCTTTTGAGCCTTGTCTTTAACAGTAATCGGGTAAGAGACTGTTTTTACGCCTACCTTTTTAATGTTGATTCTTCTGCTGTCTAGCTCGCTCTGAATATCTTTCATAGTAGCACGTGTAATGAAATCCTACTTTCAGGTCTCACTTACAGGGTGTACTGATGGCAAGTGAGGCAGTATTTTTTGCGGGTTATTTCAGGAAAGTTGCCTTTGAAATGTCACCACTCGAATAGTTCAACCTACAGATTTTAGTACCTTATAAATTATTCCCTTCGTTTTTATGGCAGAGATAAGCGTAGACTTCGAAATAATTTGGTGTAGGTACTTATCCCGACTTATTTCCCTTTTGTCGGAGTTAGGTGACAAGTAATTTCTGCACTGTACTTTTAAGATCTTCAAGATTTCCAGATTTTACAACATAGTCATCGGACGCCCATGTCCCCAGATCCCTCATAAACTCTTGATAAGCGCTGCTCAGTATAACAGGAACAGATGAGTCAAGTATCTTCATTTTCCGTAAGACCTCAATACCATTCATACCCGGCATTTGAATATCCAATATAACAATATCCGGCCTTTCATTTTTAAACAATTCCAATGCAGTTTCGCCATTTACAGCTGAGATGACTGAGTATCCTTCATCCTCAAACTCTTCGCGGTAGACCAACTGTATACTTTCCTCATCATCAACAAGCAGAATCTTTTTCATCCTTTACTCCTACTGATGGCTCCGGCCAAGACTCCCTCAAATATGCTGCCGCCTCTTCAGGGGGAAGTGGATTGATATAAAAGCCTGATCCCCACTCAAAACCGGCTATTGAGGTTAATTTCGGTACAATTTCAAAATGCCAATGATAGGACTCAAGTCCTCCTGATCGCAAAGGCTCAGTATGTAATACAAAGTTATAGGGAACATTGGCAATACATGCACTAAGTCTTTTCAAAGTTTCAGAAAATAATTCAGATAATTCCTGAAAATCTTCAGCAGACTGTGAACAGTAGTTAGCGGAGTGTTTTTTTGGTAAAATCCACATCTCGAATGGGGTGCGGGGCGCAAAAGGAGTGATCGTGATGAACTTATCATTTTGACAGACAACTCGCTCGAACAGCTGTTGTTCCTGCCTTATAATATCACAAAAAATGCATCTCTCCTTGTGATTAAAATGAGCTTTCGCACCTTCCAGCTCAGACACAATCATCCGTGGCAAAATTGGTAGGGCTATGAGTTGGGAATGAGAATGTTCCAAAGAAGCTCCAGCTGCCTTGCCATGGTTCTTAAATACCATGACATACTTAAATCTAGAGTCTTTTTCGAGGTCGATTATACGTTCTTTATAGGCCTGAAAGACGAGTGACATCCGCTGGGACGACAGGTCGGCGAAACTTTCTTCATGATCAGGGCTTTCAATTATTACTTCGTGTGCCCCAATGCCGTTCATGCGGTCATACATCCCCAGACCTTCTTTACAGAGATTCCCTTCGATGATCAAGGCTGGGAATTTGTTGGGGACAACCCTGACTTCCCAGCCAGGTCCATCTTGAGGGAGATCTTCGTGTCTATAGGCGAGAACTTCTGGTGGAGTGGATGATTCATTTCCAGGGCAGAGAGGACAAAATCCACCAGTCCCAGCCGTTATATGCGTGGGAAAGTCGGTTGGCCTTTTTCTTCTTTCCCTTGAGATTATTATCCATCTTCCGAGAATTGGATCTTTTCGAAGTTCCGGCATACGACCTTTATTGCCCCTTTGCTTTTTCTCGCGTTTCCTGAATTGTTTTGCAATCAATACACAATGTTGTTACGGGACGTGCTTCCAGCCTTTTCAATCCGATAGTCTCACCACAATCATCACAGACACCATATTCGCCTTCATCAATACGAACTATGGCTTCATCTATTTTAGAGAGTAGTTTTCGCTCTCTGTCGCGAATCCTCAACTCAAAACTTCTTCCTGACTCGACCGTGGCTCGATCGTTTGGGTCAGGTATATTTGTCGTCTGGTCGGTCATTTCCGATAAGGTTTTTCCTGCTTCGTGAAGAATATCATCTTTTTTCTCTAGAAGCTGGGATCGAAACAGCTCCATTTGTTCCTTGTCCATTCAAACTCTCCTAAAAATAACGAAAAAAATCTTAACGGGCACTTAAAACTCATTATTAAAAGGGGTACCTTGAATAATGAGACATCTTGCAGTCTTTCGAACTCGCTTACCGGATTATAAAAAGGGCATGACTACATGTATCACACGCCTCGATTTAAGCCAAATTTTTTCACCTCTAGACAGATACTAACGTACAAAGATGCCGCTCTTGCCGCCAGTTTTTTTCAACAGACAGATATCGCTGATAACCATGGACTTATCCACGGCTTTGCACATGTCATAAATAGTCAGAGCAGCAACAGACACAGCCATAAGAGCTTCCATTTCCACACCGGTTTTACCGCTTATTCCTACCGTTGCCATGATTTCGATGACATTTTTTTCATCATGAAAGGTAAAGTCTATACTCGCTTTATTAATGAGAAGCGGATGACATAAGGGGATCAGGGCATCAACTTTCTTGGCTGCCATAACTCCAGCAACCCGCGCAACGCCAAGAACGTCCCCTTTGGCCATGGTACCTTTTTTAACAAGGTCATAGGCGTCAGCTGACATCGTAACCGTTCCGCTTGCCTCAGCAACCCTTTCTGTGTCCTGTTTACCGCCGACGTCAACCATCCTGGCATTGCCATGATCGTCAAAATGGGTAAAAACAACCTCTTCTTTTGTCGCCATCTACAGTCCCTTCACCTTATTTTTTACCAAGAACCTCATTAAACAGCCTTTTAAAAAAGCCTTCCTGTTCATGATGCTGACCATGCTTTTGACACAAGCCATCAAAGTCAGCGAGAACCTTCTTCTGCTCATCGCAGAGATGTGTTGGTGTCAGCACCTGAAGTTCCACTACCATATCACCTCGACCGTGGCTGCGAAGATTGGGTGCCCCTTCGTTGCGAATCGTAAACACCTCACCGGACTGGCTGCCGGGTGGAATTTTCAGAGTTTTTTTACCATGTACAGTCGGTACTGCAACCGTGTCGCCTAAGGCCGCTTTCACCATGGAAAGGGGAAATCGACAATAGATGGTATCACCGTCACGTTTGAAGAATTCGTGTTCTTCAACGTGTACCACGACATAAAGATCACCGGATTCGCCACCTCTTCGACCGCCTTCACCTTCGCCACGAAGTCGCATGCGTGCACCGGTGTCAACACCAGCAGGTATCTTCAGTGCTACCTTTTTAGTTTTTTCAATCAGACCTGAGCCGTGACAGTCAGAACAAGGCTCTGTGACAATACTTCCTTCACCATGACACTGCGGACAGGTTGAGCTCATCTGAAAAAATCCCTGTGAACGGACGACCTGTCCTCGACCGTTACAACTAGGACAGGTTCCTTTCTGGTGGCCTGGCCTGCTTCCGGATCCTTCACAGGTCCAGCACGTATCTCTGCGGGTAAGCTGCACTTCTTTTGAGACGCCGTGCACCGCTTCCATGAATGTTATTTCAACATCGTACCTCAGGTCGTTACCGGCAACAGGTCCATTCCTTTGTGCTTGTGCGCGTCCGCCACCGCCAAAGCCAAAAAGGTCGCCAAAAATATCTCCGAAACTCGAGAAGATATCTTCCGAGTTACCAGGGCCTCTATACCCGCTGTTCTTCAGGCCATCATGTCCGTAGGTGTCATAGATCTGTTTTTTTTGAGAGTCACTTAGCACTTCATAGGCTTCTGTGCAGGACTTAAATTTCTCCTCAGCTTCCTTATCATCTGGATTACGGTCCGGATGATATTTCATGGCAAGTTTACGATAGGCTTTTTTTATTTCGCCACCGCTTGAGGTCTTGGATACGGATAATGTTTCGTAATAATCTACACTCATAACTAATCAATATAACAATTCTTGGAGTCTGGAAAAAAACCGATTCAAGCCGACAAACACGACAAATCTCATTATGAAGCAGCCTGAGGAACGATTTTTTCCGAATCTTCCATATCATCTGCAACACCAGCTGCATCCGGCAGTTGCTCAACGTTAGCCATATTCACCTTTCCGGCGGCAATTTCTCTCAGAGTCATAACGATTTCCTGATTCTTTCCCTCAACCAGAAAAGGCTCTCCCTGTCGATGCTGCTTAACACGTTTTACTGCCAAATGGATAAGATTGAATCTGTTGTGATCACCAATTTCATCCAAACAATCTTCACATGTAATTCTAGCCATTCAAATAACCCCTCTGTAATTCATATTATAAAAATAACACCAGTAAACGGTAAGTAAGTACCTTCACGAAATTCATTCATAAAAAACAACACATAAGCGAAGACTTCGGATAAGCGAAGACTTCGGATAAGCGAAGACTTCGATTGAATTTTTAAAGTACTAACGCAGACAAGCTCCCAGTAAGTGCCTTAA
>JAWSVG010000025.1:0-4853 GCA_033852035.1 Desulfocapsaceae bacterium
AACCGAATATGAAATTTTGAGGTAACTGGAGATAAGACATGTAAAGCGACAAGCAGCAATAGATTTTGCACGTAGAAAGCAGGAAATGTCCGGTATCTTACTGCAATTGGAATGAACCCCAAAGTAAAATTAAGCAGGAATCAAAAATTGCTGGCTCTATTATTGATATGGGCCATACAATGCAGATGCGGGTTCTGGCTGAAGGAATAGAAGAAAAAGGGTCAATTCGATATTCTTAGCATGGCCGGGTGGGATCTATATCAAGGCTACTATTTTTTCAAACCACTGAGTACGGATGACTTCATTGCGTTTATCAATACCCAGAATAAATTGAATACTGGACAGATCAAAACCGGCTCGAGAAATTTCCGAATCAAATAGAAATGCAAGTGCAGCTTTCACGGCTACTGCTTCTTGGTCAGATAGAGTGATAATAACAGAGGGGGCTCAGACTTCGGCGTTATCTGGGTTGCGGGTAGCCCGCCTTAGGTAAGTGTTCACTCAAAATTATCACTCATATTTCCATTATACTTTTTGAGCTGCTCCAATCGCTGTAGTGAGCAATGGTAAACTATAGGCATGCAGACGAGTCCGGCTGTAAGAAAGAGCGCAACAATCGTTCCGGCCATGGCTCGTTGGTCAGATTGGTCTCCGATGATAAATCCGAGGACCAAAACTATTGTTGAAATAGCGATATAGTTCAAGAAAGTTAGTAGTTTTAGGTGCTTTCTGTCTGTTTCCACGCGAACGTCCTTTTGGTTAAGTTAGTTCTCGATGTTCAAAGCGATGCTCTCCGTAATAGTAGCAGCTACAGCTTTATTTACGCGCTTCAGGGAAGCATTTCCATTGTAGGCGATTTGACAGTGTATAGTCTGGTTGTCTTTCGTTAGCTTTCCTGCCAGTCCGACCGGCTCAAAATTTACGGCGCGTTTTGTCGTTTTGGTTGAGGTTAAATGCATTGGTTGGTGACTCTGTATTTCGTAGAGATTGAGTTGTCTCCAGCTTGGAACATAGATTCCTTTGAGACCATAGATTATACGAGCGATGTTCGTATTCATCACAGCGATAGCTTCAATGTCAAATTCGTCTTCACGAACGTCCGGTTTTGAGACTTTTCTTATATAAAGAGTAAGTCTTGCCGGGGTGTGGCGAGAATCGAGTAAGTCAGCTGCTCCTTGAAAGACATCTCCTTCCTGTAAAGAAGAAAATTTTCCTTCAAGTGCCTGATGGGCTATAGATTTCTGTCTATTGGATTTCTTGCCTGTATCGCATATCGCAACATCCTGAGCGAACATGAAAATAATAATAAATCCAGACAGTAACATTTTTAACATAGCATCGCCGTTGTGAGATTTCGTTAATTGTGAACATGCACTTTCGTCCACTAGTAGCACAATATAGGCCAGTTACGCTGAATAGTGTTTTTGGTGCAAGGAGTGGATAGGGAAGGCGTGCTCAGCTGGCCGGGGAAGAGCACGTTTTGAAAGCATATCTAGCATGAATATTAAAATATCGAATTTTTTGATAACGAAATTCGTGATAATTTAATATTGTGGGGTTTCCGAATTTCACACACAGCTATAGACTCATTCCTTCTAACCTAACCCCGATAAACGGGAAATAAGTTGGGGTTAGGCCTACGTTTATTTAATATCATGAAAGACTTGCATAAAAAGCTTCATGTTCTCGTGGATTCACGTGAATCCTCGGTATCGTTCGCGCGAAAATACTTTAGCAATGCAGGTGTCGATGTTCTGGGAACAGTCGAACATATAAGAGGTATCACTTTTGCAGACAGACTCGAGTCACTCTTGAGACGTTGTTCAGATGGAGACGAGATCCTTGTCGCGATACACTATTTATCAGAGGAACAATTAGAACGAGTGTCGTCGCTATTGAAGAAGACGCAATATGACAAACGAAAAATCACCGTCGCCACCTATGAGTGTTTTGAGCATATGCAAAAATGGTGTGCAGCGACGGGCTGTAGGTTCCAGGCTAACCAATACAAGAAGAGAGTGAAGCCGAAAGCAACTGCAGGAGGGACCAATGCTTCATTTGAGGATGAGCAACTCCAAAGAATATGGGTTCAGTACCGTCTAATGCTCGCAATTATATCGAGAGTTGACAGGTTGGGTGACGTCTGTCGGCAGTTGATTTCTGGGATTTCAGTAGATGGCGATACGCTTGAGAATGAATATACTCGTGCATTGAGGTATTTCGAGCAAGGAGAGCCAGATATGGCTGGTGGCAGTTACTCATGTGAAAAATCCCAGAGGATGAATGCTATTGATGAATTGCGATTTCGCGTGAATAAAATAGCGGCCACCAACTTTAATGTTCTTATAAAAGGCGAGTCGGGTAGCGGGAAAGAGGCTATTGCCTGGGCGATTCATGAGTTGAGTTCGAGGCGTGATAAGCCGTTTTTCGCGATTAACTGTGCAGGGTTGCCGGACGAGCTATTAGAGAGCGAAATGTTTGGATACCGGAAAGGTTCTCACAATCAAGCGTATGTGGATTCTGTTGGAATTCTTGATTCAGCCAATGGCGGCACGCTGTTTCTTGATGAACTACCCGAAATGAGTCCTAGGATTCAGGCAAAGTTGCTGCGTTTCATGGAAAGCGGAGAGTATAGACCTCTTGGGGGAGTTGAAAATCAGTATTCCGATACCAGAGTTATCGCGGCAGGTCAGCTCAGTCGACTTGATGCTGAAGATGGGGTGCGGCCGGATTTGAAAAGCCGAGTTGGCCAACTTGATGTAGATTTGCTACCATTGCGTGAAGTAGAGAGAAATAGTCCTGGCACGCTGTATAAAATAGCATTTGTTTTGTTGGAAAGGTACACGTGGACCACGATTTTTCACGAAAATCGCCTGCGTGAGTTATTACCGTGCGACATCAAAGAATTTCAAGATGCTCTTGCTGAGGAAAACAATCTGGAACTGTTATCTAATCAAGACTGGAGGGAGTCCAATATTAGAGAACTGAATAATTTTCTTCGTAAATGGATCGTCTTCGGTGGCGATGAATTCAAGTTATTGAAAAAACAAAGTTCCTCTAGCGTATTTTCGGGAGAGCGTATCGAAAAAAGGGTGTTTTATGACGAGAAATTGGACGATTTTCTGTACGAACCATCCAATAGGCTGGAGCTGAAAGAACTGTTTTCCAAGAAGCCGTTGCAGAATCTGAAAAAATCATACATTCGACATCTATATAAAATCTACACAAAGATCGTCGATCAAGAGAATGAAGGTCTGGATATGCCTAAAAAGCCAACCCAGAAGGAGCTGGCGAAGTTAATGGGTGTTACCGAAAATACTATCAGCAGGCACCTGAACTGATGAGAAATACGGACTACTTGTAATGATAATCCTTTCACTCACTGATTATCTGGTAATCGCAGCATACCTTGCCGTAATTGTCGCTTTGTCATTTCTGTTTCGTGCTAAACGGTTTAGCCATATGTTTGGCGAAGACAAAAAGCCGAGCTGGCTGTTACTTGCCGCGTCTCTTTTCATGATCGAGTGGAGCCCTATGACTGACATGATGAGTATGGGGCTCATTTTAGAAAATGGCTACTCTGGTATATGGATGCTTAAAAGCCGGTTCTGGCTTGCCGGGGTTCCAGCTATTCTCTATGCGACGATGTGGTCGAGGCTTACATTCAAGACAGATAACGAACTGATCCGGTTGCGTTTCTCTGGTAAGTCCGGTGTCTTCCTGCATATATTCAGAGCGATTTTTCTTGCCATCTTCGTGATTCCTTTGTTCGGCTCGTTTATCATTCTCGCACTGCGAAAGTTGCTCGAAGTGTTACAGCTAGGCTCGGCTGTGAATCCTGAAGTGATACTTATTGTTGGCGTGCTACTGTTGGTGTTGAAGAATTCCTTTCATCAGAAAATTCGAACTGATCTTCTTCATGCAATTGTATGTCTGTCAGCTCCGATACTCATTTGTTTTTTTCTGGTTCAGGCATACGGTGGTTTTGAGAACATCTATGGTTCGCTGCAAGTCGTTGCAACTGACGAAATCAAGTTGATACCGAGCCGAGGTGATTCAGAAAACAGTGGCTCGTTTTCTAATTTCTTCGTGTTCATCTTTATACAATGGTGGTCAGTGAACATTGTCGACAATTCAGATCCGAATGCTCAGCGACATCTACAGGCAAAGAGTCAGTTTGCAGCATTTAAGACATTGTTCATTCCAATTTTAATAACAAGCTTGATGTTTTTATTTGTGAGTACGATTTGGGACTGCGGATTGCTTGAATACAGGATCTATGACTATGGCGATATCGATAAGGAAGCGTTCTATCTCCAAGTAGCGATGAAATATCTCCCGGATGGTTTCAAAGCTGTTGTCCTGATTGCAATTATTTTCAGCTTTGTTACTACCCTTGAGAGTATAATCAACTGGGGTGGCGGGTTACTTACCGTTGATATTGTAAAGACGTATCTTTTGAAAGACGGAAAGGACTGGCAGTATAAGTATCTCTCATTTGCGGCGATGCTTCTCGTTTCAACGGTGTCGCTTCTGTTTGCTTATAATACTGACAAAATCCTAACCCTGCAGAAGTTTATCTTTTCTATTAGTGCAGGAGTTGCGCCGGTTTTTCTGCTTCGTTGGTTCTGGTGGAGGATAAACGCCTGGACACAAATAGCAGCAATGTTGAGTTCGCTCGTCTACACACTCATTTATGATTATTTGTATCAAAACAGCACAGCATTCAAATGCTATCTTGAAGCTTTTTGCACTGAAACAGCATTATCCCCATATCCGTTGAAGATCACCATCTTGACGACACTTGTGGTTTGCACGTGGCTGACAGTCATGTATTGCACGAAGGCTGATGA
>JAWSVG010000025.1:4893-16641 GCA_033852035.1 Desulfocapsaceae bacterium
CTGGTGTTCGCTGTCACGTATATACTGCCGTTTTTATTCATCTGGCAGTTCAAGTTTGGTCATCCTGGTGTTGGGATGACTCTCCTTGTTGTTTTTATCGGTCTGGTCACGCTCGTCTATAAATCGATGTCTGTATTGTTGGATGATACGGCTGTTTGAATGTAAAGAGAGTGCGCTCACTCCTGGAATTTGGTGGTAAAAAGATACTGGTTAAAATGTATCTTTTTAAAATCTGTTTGGTCATTACTTAACCTGGCTACGACTTTTACAATTGATCGAGTTTGGCTCAAAAGAACTCGTTACTTTTTGTTATCTTTTCCCGGTCAATGAAGGGGAGGGCCCTCTGGTTATTCGCCTTATTGAACTTGCAGAAAAGAGCCGTCTTGAGAGAAGAACTATACAAATGAATTGAAATCACCCACCACTACTGCTACTCTCTTAGCGTCTGATGTAACAGGATTTTTTTGGAAGTCATTGTGAGACTACTTTTACTGCAGTCATTACCCCAGGAGGAACACATGAAACTCAGATACTTTTCCCATTCATCATTTCAAATTACAACTGACAGCGGCCTTGTTATCCTGATCGACCCCTTCCTTGATGACAATCCGACCTCCCCCGTAAAATCTGCTGACGTTTCCGCCGATTTTATCGTGTTGACCCATGCCCACGGAGATCATGTTGGCGATGCCTTTAAAATTGCCGAACGAACAGACCCACTCTTTATTTGCGTAAACGAACTTGCAAATTATTGTGCAGAGAAAGGTTACCGCGCCCATAATATGCATATAGGCGGATCCTATAATTTTGATTTTGGCAGATTGAAGTTTACGATCGCTCACCACGGTTCGATGACTCCTGATAATACATACGGTGGCGAACCGGCCGGCGTTATCCTCTCCATTGACGGCAAATCAGTCTATCACACAGGAGACACTGGGCTCTTCTATGACATGAAGCTCATCGGCCAGATGACCCCCATCGATTATATGCTCCTCCCCATTGGAGACAATTTTACCATGGGAATCACGGATGCAGTCAAAGCTGTAGAACTCACGTCCCCACAGATCGCCATCCCCATGCACTATAACACTTTCCCGGTTATTGAAGCGGATCCCAACGATTTTAAAAGCCAGGTGGAAGCAACAGGCAGAAAGGCAATGGTACTTGATTTTGGCGACGAGATAGATCTTTAAACCACTCTCCCTCAGACACGTCTGGAAACCACCGGGACGACACTATCCTTTTTGCAGAACCTTCGCAGCTGGTGGCTTTTCGAAAAGGAAGGCGGTAAAACAACTTGAAAACAGAACTCACCAGTGTGTCTCTCCAGAAAGAAAAGAATGAACTCCCATTAGGAGCTTCTCTTTTTACTGTCTTTCTCTGCATTCTCTTTGGTGCCAATGTCGTGGCTGTTAAAGTAGGCCTGACCGGGCTTGGAGTATTTACTGCTGCAGGAATACGATTCGGAGGTGCAGCAGCACTCATTTTTTTGTGGGCACGACTCACCGGTAAACCATTGGCCATCAACAGACAGCAGGCATTTCAACTGGCCCTCCTTGGCCTCATTTTTTTCACCCAGGTTTCACTGTTTTCTTTCGGTCTTTTCAGAACAACAGCCTCCCACGGTGCCCTAATAGGAAACCTGTTGCCCTTTATGGTTATGGTCCTTGCTCATTTTTTCATTCCAGGAGACACTATCAATCTAAGAAAAACAGCCGGTCTGCTGCTCGGTTTCGCAGGCGTAGCTCTGCTTTTTTTTGACAGCGTCACCGTCACCGGCGATGTGATCCAGGGCGACCTGCTTGTTCTCCTGGCAGTGATGGCCTGGGGCTGCAATGTTGTGTACATAAAAAAAATCAGCGCAAGCCTCTCCCCTTTCCAGGTCACACTCTACCCGATGTTAATGATTACCCCGATATTCTTTCTCTGCGGTTTGTACTTCGACCAACCGATGGTCAAGTTCATAGATCAACGGGTCGCCACAGCAGTACTGTATCAAACCGTTGTCATAACATCTTTTGGTTTTCTTGCCTGGAACACACTTATCAGCAGATTTGGCGCAACGACACTTCATTCTTTCATCTTTCTTATGCCGATTTCTGGTGTATCCTGCGGCATAGTCCTGCTGAATGAACCTGTCACCTCAAATCTCATCGCTTCTATTGTACTTGTGGTAACTGCACTTATCGTGGTGAACAGGGCTGAGACCAAGAGACGAACATAACCAACACAAGGAAAACAGATGCTAGATTTAATAAAGAAAATCATAAAAGGATCACCAGAGGGAAAGCCAGATTCAGAAACAAATACAGGCGATGCCCATGTTGCTCTTTGTGTGCTATTACTCGAAGCAGCGCATGTTGATGGAGAGTGTTCAAACGAGGAAAAAGAGCACGTCGCCGAAACACTGATGAGAGAATGCGGCATCGCCAGAGGACAGCTTGACGAGCTTATAGCCAGCGGTGACAAAGAAAGGAAAGAGTCTGTAGATCTCTTTCGTTTCACCAGGTACATGAATAATAATTTTTCAAAAGAAGAAAAAATTGCCGCCATGGAGGCTGTCTGGCGAGTCATTCATATTGATGGTCGACTTGAGTCCCACGAGGATCACTTTGCCCATAAACTGGCGAACCTGCTGCGATTGACACATAAAGAGCTGATAGACGCCAAACTAAAGGCACGAAAACAGCTTGCATGAGAGGTACCTTTGTACCTCCATCTGCGTTGATATGTTTATATCAGTCCGAAGAATTCTGGCACAAAAAGTGACAAGACAGGAAAGGCGATGACAATGACCAACGCGACCAGCATCGCCAATACCATGGGCCATACTGCCTTAAAGGTTTCCTCCAGGCGAATATTTGCAAGCTGCGTTGTGACATAGAGGTTCACAGCAACAGGCGGAGTAAACTGACCTATAGCCAGGTTCAGTGTCATCACCACGCCAAACCATACCGGGTCCCATCCATAATAATCCATTATCGGCAGGAAAATGGGCAGGAAAATGTAGAAAATTGAGATCGCATCAATCAACATACCACCAACAAAGATCAGTATATTGATCAGCAACAACACGACCCACTCACTATTGCTCACACCCATGAGCAACCCGGCCAGGCTGTCAAGGACACCAACCGTAGATCCTGCCCAGGAAAACAGCCCGGCAAAAGCCACGATAAGCATCACAATGGCAGAGGCTTCACTGGCATCAACGAGAATCTGGTAGGCCTCTTTGAGTGACAATGATCGGTAGATAACAAAGCCAAGAAATAAACTGTAAAAAACGGCAACCACGGCAGCTTCGGTGGGAGTGAAAATCCCTCCGTACAGGCCGCCCAGAATTATCACCGGGGCAAGCAATCCCCAGAGGGCCTCTTTAAAGGAGTTCCATACGCCGATATGCTCTTCACTCTCTTTTTGGGAACCATAACCTCTTTTCCGGGCAATCCAAATTGCTGGAACCAGGAGTGACATCCCGGCAAGAAATCCGGGAATAGCACCAGCAGCGAAAAGTGCTGGCACAGAGGTGTTGGTGATGGCGCCATAGATGATGAGCGCAATAGAAGGCGGAACGATAATCGCAGTTGATCCTGCAGCGGCAATCAGGGCTGCACTATAACCGCGACTATAGCCTTGAGCAAACATCGCCGGAATGAGGATTGCTCCGATCGCAGCAGAATCAGCAGGTCCAGAACCGGAAACTCCACCGAAGAACACGCAGACTCCTATGGCTACAATGGCAAGGCCACCACGTCTTCTTCCCACCAGGATATTAGCAAAACGAATAATTCTCAACGAAATGCCGCAACGCTCAAGGATGAAGCCGGCAAGAATAAAAAGTGGTATAGCCAGGAGAGGAAATTTAGCAATCCCGGCAAAGAAGTTTGGTGATATGACAGGGGTTCCAAGGCCAGCCCCCCAGATCACCAGAAACGTAGGAACCGCTATGGCAATAGCTATCGGAACTCCCAGAAGCAGCAGGCAGAAAAATCCAAGAAAAAGTGCAATACCCATTGTTACCTGCCTCCTTTCATATCTCGAACGGTGGCTTCTATTATCCGATAAACAATCATTGCACAACCAATCGGAATACACGAAGTATAGATCCACTGAGGGAGATCCAGTGACTCGGAGGTTATTTCAAGAAACCGTTCATCAATCAACTGCAGATACCCCAGGAAACCAAGACTCACAAAGAGACCGATGGACAGCAGGGCAATACCGTAGTGCAGATAAAGACGAACTTTCTCAGACAACTTATCCTGAAAAAAGAGCATTGAAAGATGCCGTCTCCTCCGAAAGGCAGAAGAGGTACCAAACATGGTCAGCCACACCAGGGCATTGACCTCCAGCTCTTCGGTAAAAGCAAGGGGGTAGTGAAACACATACCGGGTAACGACATTCGCAAAAGCCAAACAAGCCATGACAGCGAGGAGTGAAGCGCCGAGCACCTCCTCAAGGTGCTCGGTAATCCATCTGAACGTAGACAACTATTCTTCTCCTTCCCCATAAGAGACAGGGAATAATGGCATTGGATTGATTAACGGGACGCTGCTATTGCGGCCTCTGCTTTTTTTACCAGATCAGCACCAATCACCTTCGTCCATTTCTCATAGACTGCGGTAGTCTTCGCTCTGAATTCTCCACGGGCGGCCTCATCGAGCTCAACTACCTCCATACCATTTGAGCGTAAGGTTTCCAGGGCGCTTAAGTCGGGCGCTATAAGGCCCTTGCGCACAATAGCCCGTTGCTCAGCAGCTGCTTCCTCTGCTGCCTGACGCACAATAGCCTGATCTTCAGGAGTAAAACTGGCCATGGTTTTGTTGTTAACGGTGAGCATCAGTGGGTCGATAACATAGCGCCAGATAGTTGCATATTTATGGAACTGCCAGATTTTAACCGGAATTTCAATAGCTACGACTGGATTTTCCTGAGCATCGACCACACCTTGTTGAAATGCGACCTGGGCATCACCCCAGTTCATATTAACAGGGTTTGCACCCAGAGCCTTCATAATATCGATAAAAATTGGTGTCCCGACAACACGAACCTTTAAACCCTCAAGATCAGCCGGCTTGCTGATAGCATGCTTTGAGTTGGTGATCTCGCGAAACCCGTTCTCACCCCAGGCCAGTACAGATACCCCCTTTGAATGCAACAGTTCACCTAGCTCCGTTCCAACCTCACCACTAGTAACGGCATCCAGGGCTTTATAATCCGGGAAGAAAAACGGCAAATTAAAAACATTGAGTGGTTTGATGGTTGTTGACCAGTTGATGGTTGAGGCGAAACAGAATTCAGCGACACCCTGTCGATGGATAAGGAATTCATTGGTCTGTTTTCCAGCCATAAGAGATGACGAGGTATAAACCTTTATATTGATCCTCCCTTCGGTTCGCTCTTTTACCAACTCGGCAAATTTGCTTGCACCTGCACCCCAAGGCAATTTGGGGCCCACGACGACACTCATCTTATATTCTTTTTTGTACTCTGAACCTGCCAGAACATGGGATGGAGCTAACATTGCAAGGCATACAGCAACGGCGACTAACAACGAACGGGTTTTCATACATCCTCCTTAGATATTTGTTATGTTTTTCCTGCTTGAAAAGTTAGAGGCGGGAAGGTCTTCACCAGTGTCCCCAGCTCTTAGGAGCTTGTCCGAGGATTAGGGCTGAAGAACTATCTTTCCACAATTGCCATCGTTCATCACTAGTTGATGAGCACGCGGAGCTTCCAAAAGACTCATTTCGCAGCTGACAGCAGGTCGAAGAGAACCACTCTTTATTGCCTGGGCCAACCCTTCATGGGTTTGCTTCGTTTCTTCCTCAGTAGAGTTAAAAACGGCAAGTCCTCGTATTTCACTTTCCTTTCCCATGGTAAGCCTTGGGTCAATTTGAATGGGTCCCCTGCTGCCGATAACGATAACCCTGCCGCGATGAGCAAGCAGTTTGAGATCTCTTTCCAGATTTTTATTGGCAAGCATCTCCAGGATAAGGTCAAAGCCATTGCCCGAGCTGGCGTTCAGCAGCTCATCTTCATATCCGTCTTTATTGTGATGAACAGCCTGAGCACCGTACTCCTTGATCATTGCACAACCCACTTCTGTTCCTGCTGTGCCAACAACAACCATACCGGCGTCACGCGCAAGCTGTACTGCTGCCTGGCCCACAGAACCGCTTGCTCCGTGTATCAGAACGCGTTCTCCCGCCAGAGCTCTTCCACGGATAAACAGACCCCGCCAGGCCGTAGCAGCCGGAACACCGAGTGCTGCTCCCTGTGAGAATGTCAATTCATCGGGTAATCTGAAAATTTGGCCAGTGCTACAGAGAGCCTTCTCAGCGTACGCACCACTGAGAGTTGCGGCACTGTAGACCCGGTCTCCTTCCTTCCAGTCCCCAACACCCGGGCCGCATCTTTCTATTATCCCCGCAACATTCCCTCCAGGAGTGTATGGCAGTTCCGGCAGCAAGGGATAGGTTCCCGCCCGGATATAGGTTTCAACCGGATTTATTCCAACGGCCTTTACCAGCACCAGAACTTCACCACCTGCCGGCTGAGGAGCCGGCTTTTCGACCAATTGCATCACTTCAGGGCCGCCAAATTCGGATACTTCAATTATCTTCATAGTTCTCCCCCACTCCCCGCGTGCAGCTGAATTATCTCGACCTTCAGCTCTCTTTCTTTTTCTTCCAGCTCTTTTCGGTGCCCTGAACAAGTCTCTTTATATTTTCATGGTGCTTTAACCAGATAAGCAGGGCTACACAAGCTGCAGCACAAATAGTTACAGGGGAGGCCCCCAGGAAATAGAGCCAGAGCGGAATGAGTCCGGAAGCCAGAAGAGAACCGGCAGAGACAAAGCCGGTTAAAACCACTGCGGCAACAAAAACCACCAGACTGAGAGCTACGGCAGAGGGTGAGAGATACAACAAGACACCGAGACCTGTTGCGACTCCCTTCCCACCACGAAATTTCAGGTAAACCGGAAATATGTGTCCTATAACCGCCATAACGCCAGTGAGCGATACGACATATATTTTAGACGATGTCTCCGGCAGCAAAAACGCAGCAAGGCAGATTGGTAAATATCCTTTTAAGCAATCACAAACCAAAGTAAGAAGTCCCAGTTTTTTACCAAGGACACGACTGACGTTTGTGGCACCGATGTTATGGCTTCCTTCATTTCGAACATCTGCCCCGACCATTTTACCAATAACGAGACCAAAGGGGATCGCCCCGGCAAAATAACCAATAACAGGTATGAGAATATTCATGCGCCCTTTTACTCTTGTTTATTCCTGTGTTTGGTAAATTTTTTCAGTAACCTTTCAGAAATTTCCTGATCACGATACGAAACAACCGTGACAGGACATCGACTGAACATTCTCTCTGCAACAGATCCTGTAAAAATATGACGAATGTCATGGGTCTTCACCCCCATTACCACCATGTCTATACCTTTATCAACGACGAGTTTCAATAATTCGTTCGTCGGATCACCCACCCGGAAAGTAAAACTCACCTTTTCATCCTGCAGTGTCAATTCATCCATGAGTCCCTGCAGTTCTTCACGGCGCTCGGCTTTGAGAGTTGCCAGGTAGTGTTCAACATCAACCTTGTAGCCAAAAGAGGTTATCTTATCCACTGCTTCAAGGTCACGTTCGTTAATTATATTGGCCACAAGAAGATCAGCTCCTGTAGCCATGGCAAGATCAGCCGCATAGTTCAATATTCCACGTGAATAAACTGAGAACGCAAGCGGTACTAATATTTTTTTAACCATTACTGGCTCCTCAATGAGTTACTGCTTTTTTCACTTTGTTGTATTTACCATCGTCCACATTGTGCTTTTGCTGGTTTCCAACAAGACGGATGCTGATTGCCGCACACAAGGTTTCTGCAGTGCGGCAGGTTTTGCATCACGCAGGCACAGCAGCAGGTTCTTTTCGCGCCCTGCCAAGCTGAAGATACATGATTAAAGCAAGCAAAATAAATGCCGGAAAGAACATCAATTCTTTATTGGGACGATCTGTTGGCATTTGGATACTGAGAATTTCCTGGTCAAAGTCGATATTTGCTTTTTCAGCAGGGCTTGCAAAACCTACCATATCCACAATAACTTTATCGTCTTCATTTCTCGTCTCCAAACCGAGGGCACTCAGCCTCTCGCTTCCAGTCGGTTCATCCCCAACATTCAGCATGACAGTCATTTCATACTCAGTGCCGTTCATTTTCTCGCCTTTGACCTTCAGGCGTAACTGTCCACCAGGCTCTATTTCATCCAGAACCTGAACCAGTTCTGCTGCTGGTTTTTCATTGAGCGGCGGATAGAACTTATCCCAGAAATACCCAGGTCGGAACAGGGTGAAGGCAATAAGCAGCAGGGCAGCTGTCTCCCACCAGCGGTTTTTTGTCAAGAACCACCCCTGGGTGGCTGCAGCAAAGAGCAGCATGGCGACGACTGCGCCAACAATGATGATTGTCAGATGCAGCCAGCCGCTGATACCAATCATTAACAGTTCATTATTAAATATAAAAATAAAGGGTAGGATGGCAGTCCGGATATCATAAGTAAAACCCTGAATACCTGTCCGTATGGGATCACCTCCAGAAATACCGGCCGCTGCAAAAGCGGCAAGCCCCACGGGCGGCGTATCATCGGCGAGTATCCCAAAGTAGAAAACAAAAAGATGGACGGCAATCAACGGCACAATAAGCCCGTTCTGGGCACCAAGACTGACGATAACCGGTGCCATCAACGTGGAAACCACAATATAGTTTGCTGTGGTCGGCAAGCCCATACCCAGAATGAGGCTGATAACAGCGGTGAAAAGAAGAATCAGCACCAGGTTTCCACCCGATATGAATTCAACAAATTCTGTCATTACCAGGCCGATTCCGGTGAGGGTTACCGTGCCGACAACAATGCCGGCTGCAGCCGTTGCAACACCAATTCCGATCATATTTCTGGCACCAGAAACCATGCCAGTAATCAATTCACCCCAGCCACGCGTAAAAGAGTACTCGTCGCCCTGAGCTTTTCTGAAAAACCCCTTCAACTGGTGCTGGGTCAGAACAATAACAATGAGAAGAATAGTCGCCCAAAAAGCAGAAAGAGACGGAGAGAGGCGTTCAACGGTGAGGCACCACATCAAAACCACTATGGGTAGAAGATAGTAATACCCTGCCTGAGCTGTAGGCCCCAATGGCGGCAGTTCTTTTATATCAGTATCCGTATCAAGCTCGGGCACCCTGCAGGCAAAGCCAAGCAGAATAATGTAAGCTACAGCAAGCAGTAGTACGATAACCCAAATGGCATTCTCCCCTGCCACCGTTTTTATCCAACCAAGTCCATAATAGGTCGCCCCCGCCATGATGATCAAGCTAAGTACCGTAAAAACAAAGGTAAGCAGGCTCTGGGGCAGGGTCTTGGTTTTGACCTTTTTCATTCCTTTCAGGCCCATTTTGCATGCTTCCAGGTGAACGATATACACCAGTGCAATATAGGAGATAATAGCCGGTAAAAAGGCGTGCTTAATAACTTCTATATACGATATACCTACATATTCCACCATGAGAAATGCCGCGGCTCCCATGACCGGTGGGGTCAGCTGACCGTTTGTTGACGAAGCCACCTCTACAGCACCGGCTTTCTCAGCAGAAAAACCAACCTTTTTCATGAGAGGAATGGTAAATGTCCCGGTGGTAACAACATTTGCAATAGAGGAACCGGAAACCAGTCCGGTCATGGCAGAAGAAACCACCGCAGCTTTGGCAGGGCCTCCCCGCATATGTCCAAGTCCTGCAAAAGCAGTACGAATGAAATAATTACCTGCCCCCGCAGCATCAAGCAAAGAGCCGAACAATACAAACATAAAAACCATCCCCGTAGACACACCGAGGGCGACACCGTAGACACCCTCGGTCGTCAACCAGTAATGGGACATCCCTTTCACCAGGCTCGCACCTTTATGTGCAATCACCTCGGGCATGTGGGCCCCTGCAAAGGTGTAAAAGATGAAAACCGCAGCCACAACCATAAGCGGCGGACCAAGTGCTCTTCTTGTCGCTTCAAGAAGAAAGGCTATACCAGCAACAGCAACAACCAGGTCAAGGGTCGTTGGTTTGCCAGGGCGGTCGGACAATCCGGCATAAAAAATGAAAATATAGGCCGCACAAAACGCAGCTGTAAATGCCATCAACCAGTCCTGAACAGGAATATGCCTCTTGGGAGATGATTTAAATGTCGGAAAAGCGGTGTAGGCCAGAAAAACAGCAAAGGCAAGATGAATTGATCTTGCTTCCGTGTCATTGATCACAAAAAAATTCAACATAAATGGCAAAGGGGATGCATACCAAAGCTGAAAGATCGTCCAGATCAGGGGCACGAAAAAGAGAACATTGCGGGAAATTGTTCCTTTGGGGTTCCGCCCACCTGTGTCCACCTCTGCAACCAGGTCTTGCGCTTGATCGTCGGGCATCGGATTTTCAGTTGGCTTTGTCATTTCGACATATTCTCCTTTATAATTCTAACACCGGTAAACGGTAAGTAAGTACCTTGCGAGCGTCTATAACCATATGTTATAAAACAGAATCCGTATTTTATTGTTTTTTATTACAGCTTTTACAGGGTAAGGTACTAAATCCCCAGCTGCAGGCATCGGCTCCTTATCAAGAAAACGTGCTCACCTTTCAGGATGTGGGCCGGGTGGTAGCAGTGTTGTTTGACACACCTCTGCCATGAGAGGTGCGAATTTGCGTCCTTAGACTAGAAAACCGAATCGCCGTAGGTTTTTTTACGTAACATTTTTAACGACTTCAGCCATTCGATGAGAGAGAGAGCAGAACAAGGTTACATGACACAATAGTTTGATAAATATGTCAAGATATTTCCCCAACAGATCCTGTATTAGCGCGGATTGAGGAATTACCTCTGCTACGTATCAACCCGTGTCACTTTTCTACACCAGAACATCCTGCGCCAGAAGAACTATCTGCTGCTTATCCTGTGCAGTGAGCCGCTGATGCAGACATTTTTTATCGGTTTTTTGACACCACTATTTTCCCGGGCAGCATTGAATTCACTTTAACGCGAACCATGCTTATCTTTTCTAACCGTGGCAGAAATACCGCTGCTATGGTACATTGTCGAAGGTCCCGGTCCACGCACTGGTATGTTATAATTTTTCCCTTTATATACAATGAAATGAGCATCAAAACTATTTGTCAATACCCTGATCCTGTTCTACGAAAAGAGACAGAAAAAATAACAGTTTTTGACGAGAAACTCGCCAAGCTCGTTGAAGATATGGTGGAGACCATGTACGACGCTCCGGGTGTTGGTCTTGCCGCTCCCCAGATCGGAAAATCCCTGAAACTGATTGTGGTGGACACCAGCGAATCAAAAGAAGGCCTAAAGCAAAACATGGCTCTGGTCAATCCCCTCATTACAGAACACGAAGGCAAACAGATCGACGAAGAAGGTTGTCTTAGTGTTCCGGAACTCACGGCCAACGTAACGCGTTATCAAAACATAACCGTTTCCTATCAGGACCTGCAGGGACAGCCTCAGGAACTGTCCACCGAGGACCGCTTTGCAGTTGTTCTGCAGCATGAGATCGATCACCTGAACGGTATACTTTTTGTAGACCATCTCAGCTCTTTGAAACGAAGCCTTTATAAGAAAAAGGTTAAAAAGTGGCTAGCTAACTCCTAGGAGCTTTTCCGAGAATGCATTTCACCCCA
>JAWSVG010000163.1:0-451 GCA_033852035.1 Desulfocapsaceae bacterium
TATCCCTACAGCATTTTGATGGGTATTCTGAAAGACTGTTTTCTTTTGTCAACAATATAAATACCCGGGAAGGAGGCAGCCACGTAGCCGGATTCAGATCATCGCTTACCAAGTGTATAAATAAATACGCAAATGATGACATGATTCCTAAAAATATGCGTGAGAAGATGGGTGGCGATGACGTTCGTGAAGGACTCACCTGTGTCATCTCAGTTAGAGTCCCTAACCCGCAATTCGAGGGTCAAACCAAAACTAAACTAGGTAATAGTGAAGTAAAGTCGATAGTAGAGTCGGTCTGTACTGAAAAGCTGACTTTGTTTTTAGAGCAAAATCCTGGTGTTGCTAAAAAGATTCTTTCAAAGGTTGTTGATGCGGCCAGAGCCCGCGAAGCTGCTAAAAGAGCAAGAGATCTTTCAAGGAAAAAAGGTGCCACAAGTCTGCTCATGGCAGG
>JAWSVG010000106.1:0-27336 GCA_033852035.1 Desulfocapsaceae bacterium
TTCTCACTATAACTTATTGTGAAAACATATATATAAAGCGACTTTCGTGTCGCAACTAACGTTAAACTTACAGGATTTTCAGGAGCGCAGCGTACGAAAATTCCTTGTGTAGTGACTGGTTAGCCTTTTATTTCTGTTTATTTCTCAAAGTTTTTTTGTCAGATGCCATTATCAGGTTGCTCAGCGACACAAAATAATCGTTACGATAAGAAACACCATTGCCCTTTAAACGGTGATCTGTACTTGGATATACCTTGAGAGTAAGGTTAGTTTTTCCAGCCTCATCAAATTTTGATTTTAGAAAATATGCGGATTCGACAGGCACCATTGTATCTTGCTTTCCGATGCCAACAAGAATTGGAATGTTTAGCTTAAGAAAGTCCTGGAGTGGATCTATATCCATGACGTCATACCACCAACGGTAGGTGTTGCTTAACCACTTTTTATCAATACTGCGAGGGTCATTGATAATCTTAGCCCAACCTTTTTCCACATTGAACCGAAAGGTTCCCTTCTCGTTGAGTGTAGTGAGTGATTTGCGCATTGTGTAGCCACCGGCGCCTATCACTGCAAGGTGTGTAATTTGTGGCAAGAGATCTGCAACTCTGGTTGCTGTCCACACACCTTCAGAAACACCAACCAAAACAACATTTTTGGGTTGAGTGATTCTTATTTGTGATTTTATGAATTCTGAATAATCAGCTATCCATTGATCTGGATTATTTGTTAAATGAAACTCCTCGCCACAGTCAAAAAAACCTAAAGAACAGTCTGATACAAAGCGCTTATTGAGAACGAAAACTTGAGCATTGACGGTGAGGCCACTAACGTAATCGGGCATTACAGATTTCCAACTAGGACAGCCAGTTCCACCATAGAAAAATATTGCAGTATCAGGTTGGGTGAGATTTCCAACAGTAAAAGAATAATAAATGCTCGCCCCCCCATCCTTGAACTGGAAAATTAATGGGGGAGATGCATTGCTTCCATACATGTGGGCGGAACGCTGAATAGTCGTACAAGCAGGCAACGCAAAAAATAGCGCAACAACAATAAAAATATATACCCATGCATATGTAGATATTCGGTGATTTGTTATCATAAGATCCTTTAAATACTTGGTAGGCTAACGGGCGCTGTTGAGCCGCGAGACTCGCGGGCAAATGGTTGTGAGGTTTTTTCAAATCGATTTGTTGAGAATAGGAGCCAGCACGTTCGAGGTACTAGACAGCGCCCGATAGGATTTAGCGCGCAGCGGTCAATCCTATCAACCTGTATCGGCGGAGCCCAAAAGCAGCTGGATGCAATGCAGATAGCACCGTATACACGACAGGTAGTCACTTGATAAAACTAGCTTTTTGAGGTTCCTCTGATTTTTTTGGTTAGTTGCTGTTGTTGGCTTTATTCCTTGTATTCAAGAATATCCCCTGGTTGGCATACCAGGTGTTCACAAATAGCTTCCAACGTGGAGACTCGAATAGCCTTAGCTTTTCCTGTTTTTAAAATTGATAGATTCTGTTCTGTAATTCCAATCAGTTTTGCAAGTTCAACAGACTTCATTTTGCGCATTGCCAGAACCACATCTAAGTTTATGACTATAGACATATTGCTGACTCCGGCTAAACGGTTAAACGTTGCTCTTCAGTTAATATACGACCTTCATCCATTACCCACGCTATAACAAAAACACCCCCAGCAACAACAAGTGTAGTAATTTCTGGTGAGCTGAATCCTACACTGATAACTCTTTGCCCTGGCGGGTTTCCCATTGAAAACAAGACACTTTTAGCAGATTCATACAATATTGATAAGAAAACCCACCCAATGAGGGCATTTGAAGTTTTTTTAAAAATAGTGACGTGTTCAAAGGAAAATATCACGCCCTCCTTGTAAAAGGAAAATAGCTTCCTGATATTTATAAGTCCGTAAACTAATGCAGATAGAGGGAGCAAGCTGACAACAAACCCTATTAACTGAAATTTAATTGACAAAGGATTTTGGGCTAGTGGAACCGAGGCGACATTTTGGGTTATTAATATCTCTGGCAAACTATTTATAAAGGCCCAGTAGATGACGTAATACAACGGTATAGCCACTAGTAGCGAAGAAATTAGCAAGTGAAATTTTTTACTGAGTTTCTTGATTTTTGGTAAATTGTTCATGATAGCACCTCCTGTTGAATTTTTCTTGGGTCTAGCATATCAAGGTGCTTACTGACTTACAACAAGAACTTATCGTAATTCGATATCAAAGCTCGTTGTGTCACTAATTATCTGGACAACTAACGGGGAGCAGCTGCTCCCGGAGTAGTACAAATAATTGAAAAATTGTCTCCAAAGGGTAATTTGGGCAAGCCTTTTTGTAAAGTGAACGTAAATTTTCTTTCTCATTGGTGACATTGAGCTGAAAAGCCATAAATTCCTGTTTTTTGGGTGCACATATCCACCCGTCTCCTCGTAATTTTAAGAAAAGAGGAGATCCATTGTTCTTTGATAATTTCAGTTGACCAATTTTATCTGGTCGACAGATCAGGCAACTGTACTTTTATATCCGATAAAAGCGCACGATAGAGCGATTCCATTGAATCAACGTCGAAAAGCCGAAACATTGAACGGATATCTTCCCATAGCTGTCGCTTGCTTTTGGCTTTTGTCCAAACTGCGCTAAAGAGCCCACAACACAGTTGCAGAGCCTGATCCACTAAAAATGCCAGCATCATTAGCAGCACAAATACTGTACTGAGGTTGTTTTTGCCAAGCCCGTAATTATGACCCAAACCGTATCCCTGGTTTTTTAGGGTATTGAATGTTTCGTTTTCAATTTTCCACCTTGCCCGGCCCCCACGCATAATCGTGAAAACGTTTTCATCAGTGTCGACAAAATCAGTTATCCATCAAAAACCGCTGGATTTTTCCTGTGATTGTGTTTTCTTCCCAGTATTCAATAAAATTGACAAGAGTGTCCTGATGAGATTTATTCAGTGGCACTTCATTGTGAAATCGGAATCTATGGCAAATGTGTGGTTTTTCGGTATTCTCAACTGTAAATTCAGTGTGTTCTCCTTTTTCTATAGCGGTATCGACATATCGAAAAAGAAAGGTATGGTCACCTTCCTTAACACCAAGAATATAGTGGAGACCATGCTTTTCAAGGTCATCTATATGGGGAGCATTAGAGTTCAAAGCATCTTCATTTATAATTAANNGTGAGGATGTTCCCGGCGAAGGTCAGCTAAAAACCGTTTTGCTGCATTACGCTCACAGTCATTTTTTTTGATACCATCCTGTTTGTTAATCGGTTCGGACAGAGTGGGATAACCTCTTTATAATCAGGATGGACAATGGCGGCGCCAAGCATCTGCATATAGTAACTGGTTACTTCCCCTGTCTCGGAATCTACTTTTTTATTGCACGCCTTAGAATGACGCGTGGTTGAGGAAAAATAACCGGTCCCATCCAGGTTTAATAAGTAACAACCTTCCATAAACATCAGCTTCTCCAGAGCCTTACCCCGTTGAAGTTTTTGGAATACTGTCTTAAACATTGGACGGAGGTCAACCGGATCCAAATCATCCAGGATCTCCCGCAATGCGGTATCGCAAGGAATATGCTCGATATTGTACACTGTCATAAGATTATGCGAACACCTCGTACGTCTCTGATCAAATGCCAGCAGGGAGGGATCTTTCAGGGAAAACACGGTAAATCCAGACATAAGTGCATCAGCCAGAAGTATTGTTGTATTGCTGTTTCGATGGTCCTGAATCTGTTCAAAACCACACCGAATAGAAGCAAAGAGAGAATCTGCGTTAAGGTGCTGGCGAAGTTTAATTTTTGTTTTACGATTAAGTTCCATCTGGTGCTTCCTGTTTAATGATCTGTTGTTCAACATGCGCGCCTCCTTTGTAAGTTGTTGCTATTCCTACAAAAAAGTCGTCCACCCCTAGGGTCTTTGGTCAAGCAAAAAATGTAAATAATCGTGTTATTTTATTCTGTGGATTCAGGTAATTGCATACTACCACTACTGTAGTTTAAAAACGTTTTCCTAACTTCATATATGGGCATAAGTTTACGAAAGGAGACATTTAAGATTCAGCTATAGATCAATTGTAGCGACGTCCGGGAACCGCTGAACGGGGAGCTCAGCCGACCGGGGCATACAGCCGAGCAGGTTGTCGAAGCCAAATATTTTTGAAAACCGAGGGCTTCCGTAAAGCCGCGCACCCCCCGGGTCGGCTGCAGCATTTTGCTAGCTTCGGTTAACTGGTGTTGACTAAAAACATTAATACCATTACTTGTTAATAATGCGGCAGTAACACCACTTCCATTGACTTTTGTTCCAGAGAAATCTCCACTATATACAGATGAGCTTCCACATGAAGGGCTAAACTCTGCCAGTACGGCAACATCGATTTCATTTGCTTTACATAATGCCAATGCGTTATTAGCACCACGTAGAAAATTTTTAGTGACAATATGACCATTATTTTCAATTACCGACACTTTACCTGAAAGCACATCGTACCCGTCACCACCATTTATTTCAGAAGGAGCTCTTGGAATGCTCATTCCAGAACTTACCTCTGGACAGATGGAAATTACTCTACCTTCCGCTACCCATTCCTGAAGTATATTGTTTGAAGTAAATAGAGACTTACCATCATAGCGCACTTTATCGCCTAACAAACAGGCACTAATTAACACTTTTTTCATTTACATTCCTCGATATATTATGAAAGCTAACAGCCCAATAACGCAGCCCAATCTGTGCCGTGGCTTGGACCGCTGTGGATAGGTTCAGTTAGCGATTTGCTTTCAACCCTTCATGAAATAATACATTTCCTTGTGGAATATTCCGATCAAAAGAAAGACTGAAGAACACTTCTTGAGGAATGCCTTCGTGGACTAAACCGTCAACATTTTTAAATCCAAATTGTTGATAGTATTGTGGATGTCCGACTAAGCAACAACCTTTCGCTTTGAGCTTTTTTAAGTGCGACAATCCTTTTTGTACAAGTGCCTTTCCAATGCCCTTACGCTGAAAGTCTGGATGTACTGAAACCGGGCCGAGGCCGTACCAATCTTTAGTGCCGTCTGATATTGTTACTGGAGAAAATGCAATATGTCCCACCACAATGCCATCTATCTCAGCAACCAATGATATGGTTAAGGCATTTGCTGAACGTAGTGCCTCAACAATGAACTGCTCAGTATGATTACTAATCTTCATCGTTTCAAATGCTGCGATAGTCACCTCGGAGATGGTCGTAAAATCAGTATCTTCTTCTTCTCTAATTAGAATGTTTTGTGTCATATTGACAATTTCCTTATTGTTGTACTCTGTGGTTAAGGGGCGGAAACACTACACTGAGTTAAAGAAGGATATGGGATTTTCTGCTAAGGATTCCTTCGTATGAAATTCCTATAGCGCAATCGTGTTTTCGTCCCTCTTGAACCTTTTGTTAAGTTTTTATGCAGTTGATTTTATAAGCTTTATTCTTTTGTGCAATTGCTTTACGTGCAGTTATTACTATTTAATATCAAAAAATCTTCTATTCATCAGTGCCGGGATAGAAATGAATAAAAAAAACACAACAAATCCAGGTGCCGTCTGAAATATTTCTGCTGTGAGTATCCCGACAAGCCAACCTACCAAGGAACAAAGAATTAATAGTCTTTTTGTACCAGTAATTAGCTTAAGTTTTGTTTTGCAGTGACCACAACTAATAGAACTAATACATAGTAGCATTATAACATTGAAAATTCCGAACAGTACAGAAACTGCGTTTTTATTACAGCTTGGGCAGACGAAACTTTTATTCATGTAGCGTAGATCGCTTACAAGGTTATGATAAATGCTAATTGATACAGAACTTTTACCCCACGGTTAATTGGATTATATTTTTGTATTTATTTGCGACAAATCGTGAAGCACCTTCCAGCATAATATCAATTCAAATAGCCCTACCCTTTAATAATCCTAGGTAGAAGCATCTGATGGATCGGGCTGATTGATCTTGGGTTCTGATAGTTCGCTCCAACAAAGGCCTGGATGTACTTTCGCAGGTTGGGTAACTCAACAATTTCATCTACAAACCCACTCATTGCACAATAGGCTGGACGTGACTTATCCTGATAATCGTTAATCATCTGATTCATCTTATCCAGTACCGGCTCTAGATCGTTGCCGGCAGCTTCTTCCTTTACAAGACGGCGAGCATATGAGGCTGCTGCGGCGGTTTCACCGTGCATGACATAGATCTCAGTCATAGGCGTGCCGAGGGTAAATGCATTGTTATTGTTCGCTTGGGGGCCGCACATGATGTAATGAGCGGCAGCAGAGCCTTTACGCAGTACAACACACATCATTGAAAGCTCCGTCTGCTCTATCGAGTAAACAAGAGACTGACCAAGGGAGAGTAGTTCGGCTTCTTCTGCAATATCACCAACATCAATCCCACTGGTGTCTTGAAGCCAGATTATTGGCAGGTTGTCGCGGCCACAGAGGGTGACAAATTCAGCCTGTTTAATCAGCCCCTCACGGTAATGTTTGCCTCCAACACCAAAATAGGCACCGTCAGCGTATTTGGGATAATCGAGAAAAAAACCCTGGTTGTTGCCAACAAAGGCAACCGGGAAACCGTCAATCTTGGCAATTCCGGTAAAAACCTCAGGCCCATAGTCTCGTCGATATTCCATAAACTCACTATTGTCTGTGAGACGTGCTAATAATTGAGAGGCATCATATTGGCGCTTTTGATTTACCGGAAGGATATTATTAAGGTCCTGAGCTGGAAATTTTGGAGCAGCTGGCGCTGCTACCTGGAACATTGTAGGATCGTAGGCAGGCATCATCTGCATGTATTCCTTGATTCCGTCCAATACCCCTTGTTCAGATTCATGGACCTCTCGAAAATATGCGGTTTTGTCAAAATGAGTCTCGATCCGACCGGGGCTTTTGCTTTTAAAATTTTTCGTGGCCTCTATTATCGCCTCTGCTGCTTCGGCATCAAAGTGTCCTTTCGGATTCATACCACCGACGATACCTGCTCCTCCAACCGCAATATTAGCATTTTTATGAGCTAGCAATACCGTCGGGCTGATTCCCTGATATCCACCACCGGCCGGATTGGTTCCGTAGATACCATTAAGTATCGGTACCCCCTGGTGATTAAGATCAGCGTGACGAAAAAAAGGTGTCCCACTTGAACGTCTTCCTGCATAGACGGTCTCCTGCTCCATCAACTTCACACCACTGCAGTTTGTAAGCCAGACCAGAGGCACGTTAAGCCGTTTGGCCATATCCGTGACCATGAGGATGTTCTCGGATTGACCGGCTATCCAGGCACCCGCCATAACCTTATTGTCAAAGCCGATGATCACCGCCCATTTATTGCAGATTTTACCAATTCCATTGACAACACCAGTACATCCCTCCTCATTATCCTGGGGATTATACAGGGTGTGCAGAGGTGACCAGGTACCCTCATCAATCAGATAATCCAGCCGGTCATAGATGGTCATTCCCCCACGATCATGGATTTTTTTGGCAGGGATACCGGCGTTTTTGACTCGGTCTACCTCTTCAGCAAGAATTCCTTCTTGCTCCTTGACTAGATCGATATTTTCTTGTGATTGTTTAATATCAATATCACTGAGAGCTGAGCCAATACTGGCCATTTCCTCAAAATATGGGCGCAATGGCGTTTGTTTTCGTGACATGGTGGTTTCCTTTTTTCCTCTAAATAAAAAAAAACATTGCGTACTGTTAAAAATAATTACTCTGATTGATCACTAACTAACGCCTCACCGCTCAAACTCATGATAGCGCAATCATTATATCTACATAAAGACTGGCACTATTGACGCAGCAAATCATTTTTTAGACTTTTACTCCGGCATATTTGGCCATTTAGTTGTGACACCTTTATAATTCTGAAGCGTGTATTCTTTCTCATCTTTTCCTTTGATATAGTAATCAGGCATCAATGGGATTTTACCAATACTCGTAGCGATCACATACATAGGTTGAGCAAGGCCCGTTGTATGTCCACGAAGGGAATCCCGAATGAGTTCAGCACCTTTTTCTACAGTTGTCCTGAAATGATCGATACCCGGCGCCGGTTCACAATAAAATACATAGTAGGGTCGAATTCGTACCCTAAGTAATTTCTGATGCAGCTCGCGGAATGTTTCTACATCATCATTAATTCCTTTGAGCAATACCGCCTGGTTGCCGACATTGACACCACAGGTGAGCAGATCAAACACAGCTTCAGCTGTTTTATCTGTGATTTCATTGGGGTGATTGCACTGGGTGTTAATCCAAAGGGGGATTTTATGGTATGGGCTCAGTATTTTTTTTAAACCAGGGGTAATCCTATGGGGTAAAACAATGGGCGCACGTGTTCCGAACCGAATCATCTGAAGATGAGGAATTTCCCGTAATTTTCGAATAATATATTCTATCTTTGCATCAGAAAGAACCAATGGATCCCCGCCGGTCACCAATACATCCCGAATCTCTGTATGTTCACGAATCCATTCTAATCCTTCCTCCACATCCATGCGGAGCTGAAGGTCCCTATTAACCACAAGCTCGTTTCTAAAGCAGTGGCGACAATAGTTGACACAGACATCTGTCACAGTAAAGGCCACCCGATCGTGGTATTGTCGTGCGATACTGTCCGGCCGAACTTCTTCTGTGTCTCTGTTTTCCTTCCATATGAGGTAATTTTCGATTCCGTATTCATTCACGGTTTCCTGTAAGGAAGGAAGCACTTGCCGACGAATTGGGCATTTGGGGTCGTCCCGATCCATGAGAGAGGCAAAATAAGGCGATGTTCCCCATTTGGTATTCATTGTCTCAATAGCTTTCTTTTCTTCAGGAGTGACGTTGATATACTCTGACAATCTTCCCAGGGTATTTACACTGTTTTGAAGTTGTTCAATCCATTCTTCCATCTATCTTTTCCTATCTATAATTGGGTTGCTGTATATCTTATCTATCGAGGTACATAGACAATTCACGATTGGTCACATGGGTTCGATGGCCTTCCCACTCCTTAGTCTTTAATGCCATGAAGTTTTGGAAAGTTTCATCTCCTAGAGTCTTCTTTAGAAATGAGCTTCCTTCAGCCTCCGCCAGTGCTTCAAACATGCTCTTGGGGAGAAAGCGTTTATCCCATATTTTAGTCGATAGATCCTTACTGGAAATACCACTTGTCGACTGTTCTCCACAGATTATATTATTTCTGATTCCTTCCGTGCCCATAGCTATTAAAGTGGCCATCTGGAAATATACATTTCCTGCCGGATCCGGCCTCCTGAGCTCAAGCCTGGTACCCTGTGGGCTTGGACAATAAGGAATCCTCACCATAGAGCTACGGTTCTTCCCCCCCAGTTGCAGATTATGGGTGCTTCCCGCTCTATCACATAAGCCTTGTATGAGTTACAGGTGGAGGCCATGATAATTGATGTTTCTCTGGCATGTTTCAGGATACCACCTATAAACTGTCTGGCGACGGTTCCAATGTTCTGATCAGCGTCTTCATCATAAAAAACATTGTTGCCGTTGATATCCTGAGCAGATAGATGCAGGTGGAAGGCATTTCGGTTATATCCATCAAAGGGTTTTGGCATGAAGGTTGCTCGATATCCGAATTCTTCCGCAGTTTTCTGGGTTACATAATTAAAAAGGACAGTACGGTCAGCACCACTCAAGGGATCGGTGGGTTCGAGGTTTATTTCATGCTGGGATGGAGTAACTTCATGATGAGCTTTTTCGAATGCTATTCCACACTCTTTTAGGATATTAACGATTCTGTTTCTTACTGCTTCCCCTTTATCATGGGACTTGATTGAAAGTACAGACCTTGATCTGTATGCAGATTTTTTCGATTTTTCCTTTTTTTAAGTAGAAAAAATTCATGTTCCGGACCCACAAGGAATTTGAAACCGAATTCACGTTCCGCCTCTACCAAAACATTATTAAGTATAGCTCTTGGGTCTGCCTGAGCTGGTTTATCTTTTTCATTGTAAATACTGGCAATGAAAAAACCGACAGTTTCATCTGAGAACTTCAAAACTTTAAAAGTTTCTGGATCGGGAAACAGCAGACAATCACTGCTATCGACAGTCCCGTAGCCAGCAATAGAGCTGCCGTCAAAACCGATGCCGTTTTCGAGGATAGATTCTATGTTGTCTGGATTAATAGGCAGACTCATAGTTCTACCGTTAAAGTCTACAAAAAAAATCTTAGTACTATCAACAGCCTCAAGTCCTTTTTTAATCTCTTTCAAGCTAGTCATTGAGCGGGTACCTTTTTTAGATTTTAGCAATTAGAATCTGATTCATATTCTTTATATCTTACGCAACTTTGAATATGAAATCAGAGGAATTGTGCAGTGATAGTGCGTATCCTTTTTTCGACGATTTGGTTCGTATCTTTCTAGAGATGAAGTCTTTTTTCTAAATCAAGGCGCTGGCAAAAATTTGCTGCTGGCATATGGTTGATATCTCGAGAATAAAATCCCCCAACTACGAAGAGTTAGAGTAAGAAAATTATTCATTGACAGGCACTAGTTTGCCCTTGGCCAGAGCCATCAGGCCTCGTTCTTCATAGTTTTCAATGCCTCTGTTAATGCAGGTACCACCTCAAACAGATCCCCAATAACTCCGTAGTCACATTTTTCGAAAACCTGTGCATCTTTATCCTTATTAATGGCGACGATAAATTTTGATGTTTTCATTCCTGCAAAATGCTGAATTGCACCTGAAATTCCACAAGCAATATAGAGTTTAGGAGAAACTGTTTTACCAGTTTGCCCCACCTGCATACTATGAGGAGCATAACCGGAATCGACTGCAGCTCTGGATGCGCCCACAGCAGCACCCAGAACTGAGGCGCATTCATTAAGTATTTTGAAATTTTCAGCGGATTTGATAGCTCTTCCACCGGATATGATGGTACTGGCTTCACTCAAATCAACAGATTTGGACGAGGATTTCACAATTTTTCGAACCCTTATACCTTTTTTATCATGAACGATAGGAGAATAGCTGACAATTTGTGCTTCAGCTTTTAAGGGTCTTTCGATTGCTTCATGGGTATTAGGTCGAATCCCACAAATAAAATATTCACTTGCAAGTTTGAATTTTGCAATAGTTTTACCGGAAAAATGGGATTTCATAACTGTATGATCTGTAAAATCAACACCAATACAGTCAAGAACTGACGGAACATTCAAACGCGCAGCCGTCCGGGTCAGCAAGTCTCTGCCAGTGGGACTACTCAAGCCAATCAACGTTTTAAAATCAAACTCATTCATCGCATCAACCAAGGCAATAGCCTTAAGATCTGGCAGCATATTCAACGCTACCTGGTCGGATGTGATTTCAATAATTGTTTTTACTCCGTATTTTTCAAGCGTTTCTTTATGGTCTTCTGCTGAATTATCAAAGATCAAGGCACAGACATCATGTGTGTCATCGCCACAGGCGGCAGTGATGATACCAAAATTACTGTCTTTAATTTCATTATCCCTGATTTCTATTACTACTCCAATACGTGACATAAACTGCGCTCCTGTAACAGCGTGAAATTGTAAACTGCTTTAAATCAAAGCCTTTTCTTTGAAAACCTCAACAAGTTGTTCAACAACCACAGCGGTATCTCCTTCAAACAGTATCGCCTGACTTCTTTCAGGTGCATACTCAAAAGAGATTAAGCTTGTCCTGTTAACTGGTTTACTCGGAACAAGGTCCTCTAGAGCGATTTCTTCAATCGGCTTTTTTTTCGCTTTTATAATATTGGGAAGCTTAGGAGAACGGGGTTCATTTAACCCCTTAGTTGCGCCGATAACACAAGGGAGATCCAATTCTATTTCTGCTATCTCATTATTTCCGAGATCGGATTGAACAATTGCCTGATCTTTTTCTAATACAAGATCAATAACATCTGTGGCAACATGTAAACCAAGTGCCTCACCGAGGTAGTAGGGAGTCTGCATGCCTTCGCTGTCAACAGATTGTTTCCCCATCAAAACCAGGTCTGCTGCGCCAGCTTGTTCTATTGCAATTTTAAGGGCTTCAACAGTTGTCATGGTATCAACCAATATTTCATCTACTTTAATGTGAATCCCTCTGTCAGCACCCATGGCAAGCGCAAAACGGATTGCAGCGGTGGCATGCGCCTTTCCCAGAGTAACAACAATAATCTCCCCATCAGTTCTTTCTTTGATCTGAATTGCTTCTTCGATGGCAAACTCATCATATGGGTTGACCACATGTTTCACAGAGTCGTCAAAACCATTGCCATCAACGATACTAACGTATGCAGCAGTGTCTGGAACATATTTCACGCATACAAAAATCTTCATTTAATGAATCCTCAATTATTTTAATATGGTTCTGAATTTGTAATTTAATCCGCTCAAGTAACCCAATCATTTCGTCAGGGACGAGCCAATTACAACTCTCTGTATCTCACTGGTACCACCGTATATCTCAGTAATTTTTGCATCCCGCATCATCCTCTCCACTGGAAATTCACGAGTGTACCCATATCCCCCAAGTAGTTGCACTGCCTGGGTGGTTACTTTCATTGCAGTTTCACTGGCCATCAATTTAGCCATGGCTGCTTCCCTGGTGTGGGAAAGGCCTTCATTGGCACGATAGGCAGCATTATAGACTAGGAAACGAGCTGCACTTATCTGAGTCGCCATGTCTGCCAGTTGAAACTGCACCCCCTGAAATCCGGCGATAGATGTATCGAACTGTTTTCTTTCTTTGGTATATTCAATTGCGTGGTCCAGTGCCCCCTGAGCTATACCAATGGCCTGAGAGGCGATTCCGATCCTGCCCCCATCCATCGTTATCATTGCCATTTTGAACCCGCCTCCCTCTTCACCGAGAAGGTTCTCTGCAGGAATCCTGCAATTCTCAAATACAAGTTCCATGGTTGGCGAACTGCGTACCCCCATCTTCTCTTCCTTTTTGCCAAAGGAGAATCCTGGTGTGCCCTTTTCGACGATAAATCCACTGATACCGTGGTGTTTATCTGCCTCACTATCGGTTCTCGCAAAAATCACATAAGTCTCGGCCTCACCACCATTGGTTATAAAGATCTTAGTTCCATTTAAAATCCATTCATCACCATCACGAACAGCTTTCATATTAATACTGCCAGCATCAGATCCGGAAGAGGGCTCTGTTATGCCAATGGCTCCTATCTTTTCTCCAACAGATAATGGGATAAGATATTTTTGTTTTTGATCCTCTGAACCAAAAAGGTAAATAGGGTTGGCTCCAAGGGATAGATGGGCAACAAGGGTAGCTCCTGTTGAAGCACATACCCTGGAAAGCTCTTCCACGGCAATGCAATAGCTGATATAGTCGGCTCCTGCTCCAACATATTCCTCGGGGAAAATGATTCCGGTAAGGCCCTGTTCAGCAAGCTTGTCAAACATCAGCTCTCGATCAAAATGTTCTTCCTCATCACGACTTTTGGCCGATGGCGCGAGTTCAGTCTCAGCAAAGCTGTTTACCATTTCCCGAATCAGGTTTTGTTCTTCCGTTAATTCAAAATTCATCAACTAATCTCCGTTTTTCAATATGTTTCAGGGCAGAAACAAACAGCTACACAAAATCAAGTCCTTAAGATACAGCTCGCATCATAAGGCCCTTTGGATCAAAAGCAGGTGTCATGCTTACCTTTCCTGTAAACATCTCACAAGCTATGTTGATTTGCACTTCAGCTCCTTCTAATTCGAAGGATCCAGAATGTTTCAGATGAGCAATGGCGACGGGTTTACCAACACGATAACCAAAAGAAGAGGATTTGGTTTTACCAATCATTTTGTCACCCATTAAGACAGGCTCGTTACCTAAGGGAACCGCATTGATATCATCAAGTGTGATGAGAACAATGGACGACTCAATCCCCTTGTCTTTTTGGGCTAAAAGAGCATCCTTGCCTATAAAATCTTTACTAAAATCAACAGCAAATTCCAATCCGGCTTCAAGCGGGGTGATATCGGTGTCAAGATCATGGCCAAAGGCAAAAAACTTTTTCTCAACTCTCATTGACGTTTGCGCATAGATACCTGAGGGCTCAGCTCCCGCATCAATGAGGATCTTATAGAGCGATTGCGTATCCGCCGTTTTACATGTCAGCTCCCAGCCAGCTTCTCCCACATATGACATGCGTGTTGCCTGTACATCAATTCCACCGATACTTGTTGCCATACTTCGAAAATAACCGATATCATTCAGTTGTGGTGCATTGATATCTTGCACTAATTTTACGGTTTGTGGACCCATTAAACCTAAAATCGCAAAATCGTCTGTAACATCTTCAAAGGTGACACTCTCATCATCCTTTTTGTTTTTGTTCAACCAATTAAGATCTTTAACGATCATGTTGGTACCTACGTAGAGACGGTAATGCTCATCTGCCAGACGAATAGCGGTAAGGTCACTCTCGAAGGTTCCGCGTTCGTTGAGCATTGCCGTGTAAATGACATGTCCTGGGGGGCAGGCAAAATTATTAGCACAAATTCTATTGAGGAACGTCTCTGCATCAGGTCCTTTCACTTCGATTTTACCAAAGGTAGACAGGTCAAAAATCGCCGTACTTTTATGTGCTTGTTCAACCTCTTGACCTACTTGATCAAACCATGCAGGTTTACCGAAGGTCAATTTGGGCTCAGTAGTACAGTTGAAAAATTGAGGACGTTCCCATCCATAATACTGTCCAAACATTGCATTTTCCTTAACCCATTCATCATGAAGGGGAGTCAGTCGTAAATTTCTGGAAGTTTTTTGCTGCCGGCCAGGGTAGGTTATTTCATAGTGTGTACCAAGAGTTTCAGGAACTCTTTCACATAATGCTTCGACCGAGTTCCAGCAAGCAGGGTACCGGTTCGGATTTAACTCCCAAAGGTCTGTGGGAGGGTATCCATGTACAATTTCGTGTGCGAGAGCCATGCCGGCTCCACCGCCAATAGCGATACCAATTGAGTTCAACCCACAGGCGAGATAGAAACCTTTTGTTTCAGAACTTTCGCCAAGCATGAAAGACCCGTCAGGCGTAAAACCTTCGGGGCCATTGAGCAGCATCTTAACCTCAGCAGATTCTAACGCAGGTACACGATGGAATGCATTGAGTAACATCGGTTCAAAATGGTCCCAGTCTTCTGGGAGTAAACTAAACGAAAAGTCTTCGCCTAGTCGGTCAGGATCGACGGCTCTTGCATGCGGTTCAAAGCAACCTGCCAGCAATCCTCCGGCTTCATCACGCATGTAAAGATGAGAGTCATGGTCAGAAAGTGTTGGTAGATTTCCTGTAATTTCAGGTACATCTTTTGTCAGGAGATAAAAATGTTCACAGGCCCAAACCGGTGTAGAAACACCACCCATGGCCCCAATCTTACGGCTCCAAAGCCCTGTAGCAAGAACAATTTTATCGCAGCGGATTGTTCCTTTATCTGTCTCAACGCCTACCACCTTATTATTTTCTGTCAAAATCCCGGTTACGCCAGTATGTTCGAATATTTTTGCTCCCCGTGCTTTAGCTCCTTTAACCATGGCTGTGCAGAGATCTGATGGGCCGACACGCCCGTCATCAGGGGACCAGACAGCACCAATCACATCGTCAGCATTCATAAGTGGCCATCGTTCTTTGGCTTCTCCCGCTGAGATAGATTCGGCTCGCACCCCAAAAAGATGGGCCAACGCCTCTTGGCGTTTGATATGAACCAAGCGGTCTTCGTTGGTTGCAATTGACAAAGACCCTTTATTAATCCACCCCGTTGCTTGTCCAGTTTCCTCTTCAAGCTGGGTATAGAGGTCAACCGAATATTTTATCAGGTCGGTGAGATTCTGTGATGAACGAAGAGCTCGAACCTGAGCTGCCGAATGCCACGTAGTACCGGAAGTAAGTTCATTTCGTTCAAGTAAAATGGCATCAGTAACACCCTCTTTAGCTAGGTGATACAAGGTTGAGCAGCCCATAACTCCACCACCAATAATAACGACAGATGCATGGGAGGGTAGTTTGTTTTCCATTGTAATTTTCTCTTTATTGAGGTTTTTGAAAACTAATTAGTGATTGGGGTTATAATGACTTTTAAGTGCTAACTGGCAAATTTACTGTGACTTCCTTACATGATTTATCAGTCAACAAAGTATCTCAATTTTCAAATCTAGGTACTTCTTTGACAACCGACTCTGGAATATCGATTTTCTTTTTCTTTATTTTCTGGAGAGAAAAAACCAACCCAAACAATACAAGTCCAAAAAGGTCTGTGGTCATTCCGGGTTTCATCATTAAAAAAGCAACCGAGTACAGAAGAACAAGTTCAAGCGAGTTACATTTCATTAAAAAACATCTCTGTACCGCAGCAGCCAGCGCAGTAATTCCTAATATCGCTGAACCTGTTGCCAACGCAATTTCGCCAAAGCTTCCAATACATAACAACTCAGGAGCATACACAAACATAAAAGGAACTATGTACCCTGCTATACCTAATTTGAATGCTGTTACACCCGTTTTCATAGGAGGTGATTTGGCGATACCCGCCGCTGCATATGCAGCTAGTGCCACTGGTGGTGTGATGTCAGCGCGTGTACCAAAATATAGCACAAACAGATGCGCCCCAATGGCCACTACGCCCATCTGGGTCAATGCTGGTGCGACGAGAGAAGAAACGATCACATATTGAGCAGTAACGGGAACACCCATCCCAAGTACCAAACAGGCAAACATAGTGAGTGGAAGGGCCAGCCATAGATGTCCCATAGACGCATCCACAACCAGTGAGGAAAAAGAGATGCCGAGACCCGTCATAGTAACGGAGCCGATGATAATACCTGCGGCGGCACATGCTGCAGCCACTTCCACGGTATCTATAGCGCCATCACGCAAAGACTCAACCAGAGTGAAGGCCAATTCTTTGAGAGTCTCGCCTTTGATAAGACCAACCACAAGTACCGTAGCAAGTTGAGCAACTATAGCTACAACCACAGCCCTTTCTGGAGAGTAGTTGAGAAATAGGCAATAGATGAGCAGGCTAACACTAAAGATGTGATGCCATCCTTTTAATATGGCAGCTTTCATGCTGGGAAGTTGAGCTTTGGCCATTCCTTTAAGCCCTAAGGAAACCGCACGAAAATGAACCTGCATAAACGTACCGAAAAAAGCAAGAGATGCCGGAATAGCAGCTGCTATACATACCTGAACGTAGGGAATGCCAAGCACTTCAGCCATAATAAAAGCAGCCGCACCCATGATCGGTGGCATAATCATTCCCATAACCGATGAGGACGCTTCCACGCCAGCAGCAAAGTGTGCCGGGTAACCGGTCCGACGCATGAGTGGAATGGTGAATGTGCCTGTGGTAACAGTGTTAGCTATTGAACTCCCTGAAATCATGCCAAAAAAAGTGCTTGATACCACGGCAGCCTTGGCTGGGCCTCCACGAGTACGTCCAGTGAGGGCAAAGGCAACATCGGTAAGGAACTGTCCGGCACCTGTTTTCCGCAATAACGCTCCATAGAGAATAAACAGCAGGATGAAATTAGCTGAAACACCGATGCAAATTCCGAAAATACCGTCTGTTGTCAGGGCAAGATAGGTAGACACACGCTCAATGCTGTAACCACGATGTGCCAGGGAGTCCGGAAGATAGGGGCCAAAAAAAGCATAGGCTAAAAACACAAGGGCCACGATTGATACAGCAGGACCAGTTGTTCTGCGGGACGCCTCTAGTGTTAACAACACCAAAGCTGTGCCCATTATTACATCAATTGTTTCAAAAGAACCGGCTCTATTTAGAATGTCACTGGAGTTTACAAAAAGCCAGACGCAGATAATAACCGAAGCGAGCATTAACAGGCCGTCAAGGATCGACATTCTATTGGAGGGTGAGTTTTTCTTAGAAAGCGGGTAGAGAGCAAATGTTAAAACTGAGATGAAAAGCCAATGAATCGAACGGTGATTTAAATCGAAAAATGGGTGAAAAAAAGCATAGTAGAGATGATAGCAGGAGGTCGCAATGGCCACCAATCCAATAATCACAGCCGCCTTTCCCGTATAGATCCGCCGACGCTCCATGGTTTCAAGAAGTTTTTGGGCCTTATCTTCAGATTCCAGTGCTTGTTCGCTGATCGTCTTTTCGGAGTTACCTAATTCGTCATGGTTGTTCTCAGTTTCCATCAGTTATCCTCGCCATTATTGTGAATATCCACGACAAATTCAATTAAGTCTCCGCCATGTGCAATACTTATCAGTGGGATCTCTTCTGACTTTATAGTCAAGGTGTGGTTAGCAATTCTTCCGACTCGCAAGAGAAATTGATCGAGTTCTCTATTGAGTACTACCCGGGTACCGTCGTTTTCAAATTTAATCTGACCTATTCCCTCAGGATGGAATGCCAATCCGGCTCCGTACCATTCATAATGCTCTTCTATAAGAACTAACTTCCCCTTTTTACTAATATGAAAGACGTCGTGAACCGGAGTTTTATCTTTTGAGTGTATGTAATCGAGAAAAAAGCGATCTTCAGCATTGAGTGAAAATGCCATGATTACTTCATTTTCAGGTTGTTTTATGAGCTTTAAAGTATGCTCCTGCGATGTGGCAACACTGACAAAACTAAAAAAAGTGGCAGCAAACAATAAGAGTACAGCTGTAGTAGATATTCTATAGTTCTGAGCCATGTGTTTTTTATTTATATCTTGTTAACTATTCGTTTATATAATAAGTTTTCGTACAATCACTTCATGTAAACTCTCTTGGAAAATGATCACCACCCTTAAAATGGTGTGAGCCCTCAAAAGAGGGCTCACACAGGAGTTGGGTCTTATTTTATTGCACCTCTTTCCTTGAAATACTTTATAGAACCAGGATGAAGTGGAATTGGGCTGTTAACAGCATTTTCCGGGGTGAATTGGGCTGCAATCGGATGAATGTTTTTCAATGCATATTTACCCTCATCGACATTTTCAAAAATCGCTTTTACGATTTTATAAACGAGGTCTTCTTCCATATCTTTGTGTACAACCATGACATTTGAGTCACCCAGGCAAAGAATGTCTGAATCGATTCCTTTATATGTTCCTTTGGGAATTGAGATCTGTACATAATAAGGATATTTCTTGATAATTTGATCAACAAGCGCTTGGTCTGTTGGTATCATTACAATGTCTCTGGTGGATCCAAGATCCATTACTGCTGCGGCAGGGTAGGCAAAGTTGAGGAATATAGCGTCTACAATACCATCTTTCATAGCCGCTATTGATTCAGAAACTGATAACCCAGCTAAAGTGACATCTTTTTCCAAATCAAAACCCGCAGCTTCGAGAATAACTCGCGACATTATAGCTCCACCACTCCCTGGCCTGTCGATTGAAACCTTTTTGCCTTTGAGGTCGGCGATAGTCTTGATTCCAGTTTTTTTGGTAGTAAGAATATGCATTGGCGCAGGATACATTTGAAACATTGCCAGAACGTCATGCTTCTTCTTGAATGGCTTCCATCCCTCACGCCCTGCATAGGCGCTGGAGCCCATGACCATCCCCATATCAGAATCACGGCTACTGATTAAACGAGTATTTTCAACAGATGCACCAGTAGACTCAGCCGCACAGCGAACACCTTCAACAGTTTTCTGAATGACAACTGCCATGCCGCCACCCATAGGATAATAGACACCTCCAGGGCTACCAGATGCTAGAGTAATGAATTTGGATTTAGCCGAACTCACATTTGGGACGCAGTAAAGAACAGCGATCATTACTGCTAGAACTAATGTTAATCTTGATTTCATCATGTTTCTCCTCTGTTGATTTGTTATGACCCCTTTTGGGTGGTGAACATTATTGACTGGCATTGCAGAAAATTCTCTCAATGGAAGATTGCAAACACCAGACTTTCTAATAATTGCGATATCTCTCCTTTACTGATTGTGATGGATTCAAGCATTCGGTTTCGTACCATACGAAGGTGTTTCAAAGTCTACATTCATCCCAAGTTTTCAAAAGGAATTACCTGAAGGTTTTTACCGGGTTTATTTCTCTTTTGCCGGGGTTAAAATCAGGTTCTTAGCCTCATTATTTTTCTTCACTTAAGATGATACGAGCATCTGCAATAGAAACGCCATCTGGACGTACTATCACAGGATTTAAATCAAGCTCTGCAATTTCAGGATGTCTCCAGATCATATCAGAGAGTTTCATGATCAAATTGACTAATTTTTTGCGATTAACTGCTTCAGCTCCGCGAACGCCATCGAGGATTTTTACAGAATCAATATCTTCAATCATTTCTGTTGCATCAGCTTTAGATAGAGGGATCGCACGGAAGGTGACATCTTTTAGAACTTCAACAAATACGCCACCAAGGCCAAACATTAAAACAGGCCCGAACGTTTTATCCCGTGTAACACCGAGGATCACTTCTACGCCGGATTTCAGCATCGGGGTGACCAGAACACCTTCGATTTGCGCGTCGGCTTTGTAAGCTTTGGCATTGCTGAGAATCTTCTGGAAGGCCTCTTGGCGACTATCTTCACCTGTAACATTGAGGATTACACCGCCAGCATCACTTTTATGCAAAATGTCTTGGGAGACGATCTTCATAGCGAGGGGTTCAGCTTTTAACCTCTCAGGCAAATCGGTCAAATCCGACTCCGATTTTACTATTATTTCTGCGGGAACATCCAAGTCATACAATCGCAAGAGATCTTTGGCTTCATTTTCAAGCAGGGCGGTGCGTCCAGTAGAATATGCCTTATTAAAAATTGCCTTACTTTCGGGTAGCGCTGCCGTGTCTGTTGATGGTTGATTTGTTGCTAACCGTCGACATGCTTCTCCATATTCCGCCATTGCTTTTACGGCTGCAACAGCAGGTTCAATCCAGATGTACACAGGAACACCTTCATTTCTGAGATGTAACAAAGGTTCAGGCTTTTGTGGCATGTAAAGACTTTGGACGAGAACCGGCTTTTTATACTTTTTGAAGTTTAGAGCGATATCTTTTGCGGCCTGCAGTTCACCTTCAAGAAGTGTTTCAGAAAACCGTTTATGAAACCCACCCAACATCCCCGTAATCATAAGGATATCCACATTTTCATCATCTAATATAATGTCAGTACAGATGGCACCTGGAGCAGCATTTTCATCTGTAGCACCTGCAACATCCACAGGATTATTGAAGGCTGCTGCCGGAGGCAAAACTTCTTTTAACTTGCGAACCGTTTCCTCAGATAATTTAGCCACCTCAAGCCCTGCATCAACTAGGGCGTCGGTCGCAATTGTACCATGCCCACCCCCATCGGTCAGTATAGCTACTCGGTTTCCCCTAGCTACAGGTAACTTTCCTAAAGCTTCTGCAATTGGAAGAATATTCAGAGTTTCTTCCACAACCGTAACACCAACCTGTCGTAAGACGTCACGTGTCAGAGCATAGCTGCTTGCTAAGGAACCCGTATGAGATAATGCTGAAATTTGACCTTGGGTTGTACGACCGGATTTGAATACGACGATCGGTTTTTTAGGAACAACTTCTCGAGCAGTATCTAAAAAACGACGACCATTTTTTAAGCCTTCTACATAAAGTATTGCAGAAAATGTATTCTCGTCATCCGCAAAATAACGGATGTAATCACTGAAGTCTAAATCAGCCTGATTACCTACACCGATAAAAGTACTAAAGCCGACTCCGCCCTTACGAGCTGCTTCGGTTATAAAGCCAAGGGTGATATTGCCCGATTGGGAGACAAGCCCAATGTTGCCTTTTTCTGCATCCGGGACACCGACTAAATTGGCATTCTTGTGGAGATTGAAGATGCCGTTAGTATTCGGCCCGATAATACGAACATTCCATTTTTTCCCGGCATCGATCATAGCTTGCTCGACCGCGCTTCCCTCTTCTCCAATTTCGGAAAAACCAGCGGCCAAAACCACAACACAACGGATGTCTTTTTTTCCGCATTCTTCGATGACAGCCGGAAGAGATCTGGCCGGCGTACAAACCAGCGCTAAATCAATAGGCGCTTCTACCTCCAGAACAGAAGGATATGCCTTAACGCCTAATATTTCTGGTGCCTTAGGGTTGATAGGGTAGATGTTACTTTCCGGGAAACCATCTTTTTGCAATCGTGCAATCGCCTGATAACCACGTTTTTCAGGCTTAGTAGATGCGCCAATGATCGCGATGGAATCTGGATTTAGGAAATCCAAAGATCTATTAGAAGCTGTCATGGTCTCAGTGTCCTTTGAAAACAGGTTTACGCTTTTCAGCAAAGGCATCGACACCTTCCTGCCAATCCTGAGTCAGCATGCAGGCACGAAGGGCAGCAATTTCAGTTGTAAGTCGTGATTTATAATCTTGGTGCATATCGTTCAGATGTTGTTTGGCAAAACGCATGGAAACCGGTGCCTTAGAGCCTATCAACTCAGCGAATTCTTTAACACCCGCATCGAACTCTTCTTCTGAGAAAACACGTGTTGCCAAACCAATGGAATGCGCTTCCACACCATCAATCCGACGCCCAGTGAAGATCAATTCTCGGGTTTTGGCCAGACCAATAATTCTCGGTAAGATTTCTGTAACTGCTCCACCTACAAATGTGCCGATGCTGATTTCCGGGGAGCCGATTTGAGCTGTATTTTTCATAAGAATGAAATCGGTAGAAACAGACATTTCACATCCCGCACCAAGGGCAAATCCATTGATAGCTGCAATCACGACTTTTGGGTGTTCGTAAATACGTTGGCAGACGTCATTGCCAAGGTTTAGATATTCTAGTTTTTCCAATTCAGTACGTTCACCTTTTTTATGCTCTTTCAAGTCTGCTCCAACACAGAAAGCACGCCCTTCGCCAGTTAGCACGATGGTACGCACATCATCATCGTGCTCTGCTTGACTCAAAGCATCTAACACTTCGGTATAAAATTCGGCTACTACAGCATTAAGACGATGTGGCCGGTTGAAACGAATCTCAGCAACACCGTTTTCAATTGAGTAGATGATAGTTTTGTAATTCATGACGTTTCCCCTTATTGCTTCTTATTTATGAAAACAGATTTTTATTGCGCTTATCATTTCCTTCATTACAGGCAATTTATATGCAAACTGATACGATTCTTGGAGTCGTATCCCTTTTCAACATCGATCCAGCTACCACAAAATGAACCCCTTGTGATTTCAAATTGACACCGTTAAGTGTGTCATGTATGATGTTTGAAACCTTACATTGACACTCCCGACGGGGTCAAATGATATATTGACACCGTGGCAAAAAAAGATGGACTTATTATGATATCCTGGATTCCTGACTTAAGTAATTGCTCTGGTTATCGCTATCGTGCTCTGGCTGAAGCGATTCGAGACAAAATTCTTAGCAATGAACTCAAACCCGGAACCAAACTACTGGCGCATCGAGAGATGTCTTGGCGGTTAGGGATAACTATTGGCACAGTTGCAAAAGCTTATAAATTACTTTCTGATTGGGGATTGGTCTCTGCTCGAATTGGTGATGGTACTCGGGTCAAAACCCCAGAACAGAAGAATAATCGATTTGTAATTCGTGGGAAAAAAGAACGAAATATCAATCTTGGCTTGCTACTTCCTTCTCCCCTAACCGATATGAAATTAAGGGAGAAGGCATTCAAAGGAAGTATGGTTGAACTTGGCGATGCTCTATTACACAGATCCCTGTCTGGCTACTCTCCTTCGTTAGGCTATAAAAGCCACCGCAAAGCAGGAGCCTCTCTCGTTGCTGACAGTGGTTTTGCAGTTCCTGCCGAAGAAATTATTGTAACCGCCGGAGCACAAGAAGCAATTCATCTAGTTTTGAGTGTACTGACAAAGCCCAGTGTCTCCATTATGGCAGAGGAAATTGGCTACTACGGCTTGAAAACAGCATGCAAGGTAAGAAACAGGCAGATTTCCCCCGTCGCGATTGATGAACAGGGAATCATTCCGGAGTCCTTAGAAAAGGTGGCAAGCACAACTAAATCGAAGCTACTTTTTCTAGTGCCCAATGTTCAAAATCCGACAGGCGTGGTCATGCCGCTTGAACGAAGAAGAATTATTGCAGAAATCGCAGAGCGTTATGACTTTTATATTCTTGAAGACAATCCATTTTGGGCTCTCACGGATGATTTACCTCCTCCAATTGTTACCTTGGCTCCAGAACGTACTTTTTATGTAATTAGCCTGTCGAAATTTGTTTCACCAGCATTGCGTGTAGGATACCTTAGAGCACTACCCAAATTTGCATCTGATCTTGAAGTGGTGAAACACGCTCTTTCCATGTCCGGGTCATTTTTACAAGAAGAGGTTGCAAAACACTGGATTAACAACAATGTTATATATGAACTCGTAGCCTGGCAACGAGAGGAAATTAAGTGTCGCTGGAATATCGCACGCACCATTCTTGGTCACTTTTTCCCTGTAGATGAGATCGCAAAACCTTTTATTTGGCTTTCATTGCCAGAACCTTGGCGTGCTCCGGATTTTGTGGCAGCGCTCAGAACGGAAAATGTAAAGTGTATCGATTCCAACCACTTCGTTAATGGTAGGGGCAAGGAGCCTTACGCAATTCGTATTGCACTCACCACAGCGGAAAGTCGTGAATCTCTCAAAGAGGGACTGGTCATTTTGAAAAATATATTGGAGCAACAGCCCGGCACAAGAGAGCTAATATACTGACCGTAAGCCATTTTTTCTTCCCCGACTCAGCGTGATCCATAAATAAAGGATAGGATTTCTTTTTTCGCCCTCACAAAACTGACATGATAGCAGCAAAGGGAGTATTGAGAAATACAAGAAAGTAAAAATCATAAAATTGCTTACAATACTCTTGGAGCTACAATGTCTAAATAGTGAACCTCTTAATAATATTGCCACATCGAAGATCTGATATTACCAAACCAACTCTAGGTTGAACTACTGTATCTAAAAAGATGGACAATTCTTAAAACCTAACAACAAACAAGTAATCTGAGANNTAGAGATTATCCATGACTCCACGTAACAAAATTCGAACGTTAAAAATGATATACTAAGGTTATTAACGCTCTGTTTTTTCTGTAAAAGAGAAAGGAGACGATTATGACCGAACAGCCTTCTACAACACAATCCCCCGATTTTGCTCAAAAGTTCTTTTCTGATGAGTATACACAAGCCCAGTATGTTGATACACGGAGCCACCGTGCTTATCAAAAGCGGTATTGGGCTCAACTATCATGCTCCCGGTTAATAGAAAGTGGTTTACCAGGAGCTGACCTTGTCGCCCAGCACGTGTATGACAAATACATCAAGGATTTGTCAACAAAGACCATTCAGAGTTCAGGCCGTGTTATTCTCTATTTTCTACACTTTCTTAAGCGTGAGGAGACAAACATATTTTCCCTGACTCATCAGGATATCAGCAAATTTGTAGAGTACGAACAGGAACGAGGGCAAAAGACCTCGTCCGTTGTAAATTATCTTCGAATTCTTTACGCTTTTATCACTCGTCTTGTTGAGCAAGATATTCTGCCGGAAACTGTTATGGACCGAAAAATCCGCATAAAACTTCCCGAAGCACTGAAGCACTTCCCCGTTTTATTAATGCCGAGGATTTACAATGTCTCCTTGGTGCAATTAGCTCAGATCGAGACCGAGTTCTGATTTTACTTTTACTCCGAACCGGAATGAGAATCGGAGAATTACTCGCGGTTCAAATCTCAGATATCAGTCTGGCAGAGCTGAAAATCATTATCTACCTGAGAGAGAAAAACTTTCAGGGGCGTGTAGTCTATTACAGCAAAGATGCTGATCAAGCGTTGAAAAAATGGTTAAAAATAAGGCCTGTTCATTCTAATTCCCTCTTTCCAGGTAGGTCGCTTGGGGAGAGTATAAGTTATGTAACAGCTTGGGCAAACATGCGGGATATTCTGGTTCGTGTAAAGCTCTCCGAAAAAGGATACAGTAGTCTTAATGTGTTTTTGCTTTTATTTCACTGCAATAAAGTTCTAGTTGTAGGATTTGATTATAGTGTTTTTTTAACTATTGCCCAGTTTTTCCGCTTCTGCAGGAACGTTTTGCTATCAAAGTATTTATTTTAAATTTCCATTAGTGACGAATTGGTTTTTCGTGCAAAATACTTAAATCACGAGCAAGGATTGACAGACCATAATTCCTGCCAAGTTCATTGATTTTATGATTTGTCTCTTCCCCATATATTTCACCGGTAAGGATTAAACAATTTTCATATTCTTTTGAAACTTCAAAGATGGCATTTTCAGCTCCATCAATAGTCCGCGCCTCAACGATAAATATTGTCTTTAATTGCTCTAGGTTAGGTTTCATGTGTCTTTAATTCCTAACGTTCAAGCTCAGGGGCCAGCGGGATTTGAAACACTGAGCTTTGATTTACCGATGAGTTTGGCAGTAAGACTGAACTTTGAAAAACTGCGCTGCCCGCTGGTCCCTTNNTTGAGTACATTACGCTTTTTTTGTTGTTTATTTGTTTTCGTTTTCAATTACTGCGGCGGGCTGCAGCTAACCCCATACCTGCCAAAACCATCAAGCCACCAGAGGTTCGTGAGACAGTTTTAATTGCACGCTGACTCCGTAAAAATTCTCTTGCTGACCCTGCAAGTAGTGCCCAAACAGATGTTACCGTAAAAGTGATTAATAAAAAGGTTGGTACAATCAATGAAAACTGCACACCAAGAGGGCGCGTAACGTCGATGAATTGGGGCAAAAAGGCGGCAATAAATATCAAGCTTTTGGGGTTTGGTATTGTGATCACTACACCTTGAACAAACAGATTCTTTCTTGATACCTCTGAAGTAGTAATCTCCATAGGGTCACTGGCGCTTCGCCACTGCTTTATACCAAGGTAGACAAGATATACGGCCCCAGCCCAACGTAGCCATTCAAATGCTCCAGCTACAATATTGAGTAAAGAAGTTAGGCCGATTGCTGCAATTATTAGTTGAACTGCAATTCCTACTGTTGCCCCTGCAACAGTAGCGATTCCCGACCTCCAACCAAATGAAATGCTATGGGCAACGGTTAAAATAACGCTCGGCCCTGGCAGGGCTATCATTATTGATGTTGCAACCACAAAAGCAAGGTAGACGTGTAATTCCATATTGGAGCCTCATTTTTTTGTTTGAAAGATAACGTTTGAATTCAGTTGCTTGCGGGATTTGCAGCGCTGAATTTGGGCAAAAGAAGAATGTGGCTCGCACACGGGGTATCGGAAAACCGCTGCGCCCGCAAGTGTCGGGTAGGGAAGGGACCTTTCGATCCCGTCCCCCCTAAGAACCCTGCGTG
>JAWSVG010000026.1:0-73703 GCA_033852035.1 Desulfocapsaceae bacterium
GTTTTTATTACTTGGTGACCCCAAGGGGACTCGAACCCCTGTTACCGGCGTGAGAGGCCAGTGTCCTAGGCCACTAGACGATGGGGCCAAGTGGACGTTTATATAACTGACCCCAGATGGGTTGTCAATACTTAGTTGAGGCTACCTGGGAAAATTGTTAACCCTTCCAATCTCTGCGTTATGGTCAGAATTTTTTCCTCGGAGGTAAGCGAGTTCGCGTGACTCCGAGACACCTTATTATTCAAGGTACCCTTGATTGTAATTGTTTGTCCCCTGTGGTCGTTCGCCCTCTACCAAATAACTCAGTGGACGTTTTCATGTAATCAGCAATATCCTGGTTTAAAAATCGATTCGCGCAGCGCCATTTCCAGTTTCCCTCTGAAGTACCCGGGCTGTTCATCTTGCAGTCATTTCCAAAGCCAAGGATATCCTGGAGTGGAAAGATACATAGTTTGCTGATTGATGCCTGGGCAAGGTACATTAAGTCTCGATGTATGCTGTTCTTGTCGTGGAGAGTACGGTTCACCATGGCCTTTATAGTTATCCTCTGGTTATCAGTCAGCGCGTCACCAAGATACCAGCCCACTGTGGTTTCGTTATCATGGGTACCGGTATATACAATGCAGAAGGGCGACTTGAAATTGTGGGGGAGAAAATGGTTGCTTGGGTCATTGTCAAATGCGAACTGTAAAACTTTCATTCCAGGAAAGCCTAACCTGTCCCGCAGTTTCTCAACTCCCGTCGTTATGATTCCAAGATCTTCTGCAACAATAGGAAGTGTCCCCAACCGTTCTGATAACTGGGTGAACAGATCGTGACCCGGGCCGGGAAGCCATTTCCCATGTATAGCGGTTTCTTCATTTTCCGGTATAGACCAGTATGACTCAAAGCCTCTGAAGTGATCAATCCGAGCGAGATTCACCTGTGAAAAGATGTGCTTAAGTCTTGCTGCCCACCAGTCCAGGAGCTGTGTCTGGACGGAAGGCTTGGTGTTCTGCCAGTCATATAACGGGTTCCCCCATCGCTGACCGGTATCACTGAAGTAATCAGGTGGAACACCTGCGACATGCGTTGGTTGAAATGTTTCAGGGTTCAATGTGAAAATACCCTGATTTGCCCAGACGTCTACACTGTCGTGTGCAACGTATATGGGTAAATCACCAAAGAGAGAAATGTGTTTTCTGGAAGCGTAGTCTTTAAGCATCTTCCATTGCTGAAAGAAAAGATATTGTTCGAATCTGAAATAATTAACCAATTCTATGTTGTTTTTCAGGCAGCTCTTCAGGGCGTCGCTATTTCGGGACGCTATTTCTTTAGGCCATGCAAACCAAGCTTTGTAAGAAAATTTCTTTTTACAGGACATAAATAGTGCATAGTCATCGAGCCACCAGGTTCTTTTCACAAAGTCTGAATAGTCCAGATGTTGGTCCGGTTTGAATTGTTGATATGCTACTTCGATCAAATGTTTCTTAAATTTACGAACTTTCTCAAAATTGACAGTGTAAGGAGAAAGCTCCGGATGGTCATGGAGATCATGATTTGAAATTAATCCTTTTTCATACATCAGATCAGGAGAAACTATGAGGGGCGAGCCGGCAAAAGCCGAGGTACTCATGTAGGGGGAATCGTCAAGATGTGAATTGGTCGGACCTGTAGGCAAAAATTGCCAATAGCTCTGGTTACAGGAAATGAGGAAATCGATAAAGGAGTAGCTTGAGGTTCCGATGTCACCGATTCCATAGGGGGAGGGAAGGCTGGTAATGTGGGCGAGTACTCCACTTGAACGGCGGGATATCATAGAAAACCTTCTGTTTATATCTGGGAGAACAGATTCATTAGTATGACGAAGCCAAAGGTCTTTGAGGAGAGTGGAAAAATCCTTCGTCTCCCTGTAAAAAGAATAAAAAAAATGCCGTACCTTGAATCTCGAAGCATTGATGCTATAATATAAGCTTGCTGATAAAAAAGAACAGTTGAAAATCAGATTGAAGAGCAGAGTTTATTTAATGGATTGCAACTTGACTCAAAATATAGTATTACTGTGCTCTTTTGGAAAAAGTTATCTCGCTTGCGGGTTTATCCTCGTTGGCTTTTTTTTTGCCCAAAATCTTGATTAATCTGTTCGTCTTTCTTGAGACCATCTCAAAATCGTTTCATTCTAGCGAGTTGGGGAGTCTTTTAAATTCTAGCGATGGAGTGGTTCACTGGTGCTGCCCGAACTAAAAGAAAACCTTCTCAAAGCAGGAAAAAAAGAAGGCTGTATTAGCTTTGACGATTTAAATGAATTATTACCAGATGAGATTAAAGACCCCAACGCAATTGAGTCTATATTTAATTTTTTAGGCGCGCACTCAATTGAAATAGTAACGGTTGAAAAGGACGGCGAGAAAAGAACTCTGTCTGGTGAGGTTTGGGAAAAAGACTCAGGTAGTGATGGAGATGGATCTCAGGTAGAAGATGTAGTTGCCCCAGAAGAGGAGAGCCATGAAGCTGAGGAAACTACCACAACATACCTCAGAGAAATGGGTCGCTTTGATCTGCTGACGCCTGAAGAAGAAGCAAAATACAGTAAGACCATTCGTCAAGGATTTGAGGCAATTATCACCGCCATTCGTGAAGATAGTTCTGGGGTGGTTGAGGTGCAGGTGCTTCGAGATCGTATAGATTTATGGGAAAAAAGAGATCCCACCTTAAAACCAAAAAAACAGCAGCTCAACTTTATGCGCTATAATATAATCAGCGCAGCTAAAAAATACCCGGATGTACGAGATCTGTTTGAGCTGCAGGCTAAGCTGGAAGCGTATAGCAGGTCAATTGAGATCGCCAAGGACACCATGATCCGGGCTAATCTGAGACTAGTGGTTTCTATCGCTAAACGGTATATGCACCAGGGCCTGACCCTGGCGGATCTTATCCAGGAAGGGAACCTGGGGTTGATGCGTGCTGTTTTTCGGTTTGACTATACTAAGGGTAATAAATTTTCCACCTACGCAAGTTGGTGGATACGGCAGGCAATTACCAGAGCAATTCTTGATAAAACACGGACCATTCGACTTCCAGTTCATTTTCTTGAATTGAGAAGTCAGTTCTTCAAGGCTTTTTATGCGCTCTTTAAGGAATTAGGACGCGAACCAACACCACTTGAAATCTCGAAGTCAACGAATCTGCCAATGGATAAAATTTTATCCATCCTTGAGGCATCCAGAGAACCGATCTCTCTTGAAACTCCCGTAGGTGATGACGACTCAACACTCGGCGATTTTCTGGAAAACCAGGAATCCCAGTCTCCTTATGACGCTGTTCAGACCCGGGAACTCTCTGGGCGTGTGAACGACATACTCGAGACATTAAGCGAGCGAGAAGAGAAGATCATTCGTTTGCGGTTTGGGATTGGTGAAAAAGCAGAATACACTCTTGAGGAAATTGGCAAACTTTTTAATGTTTCCAGAGAACGTATCAGGCAGATAGAAAAGAAGGCCCTTAACAGGTTACGTCATTCGAGTCGTCGCGAAAAACTCAAATTCTTTATTGATTGAAAAAATATCTCTCTACTCAAAAAGCCGGGTTAATAACCCGGCTTTTTATTTTACCGTGGAAAATTATATTGTAAAGGCTGGACTTGGAAGCATTCTTGACAAGGTTAAAGCTGAAGAACGACTGAGTTTCGATGATGGGTTGGTACTCTATAACAGCAATGACATTTTAGCTTTGGGCTACCTTGCTAATCTAGTACGAAACAGGATGAATGCAGATAATGCCTATTTCATCTATAACCAGCATATAAATTATTCGAATATTTGCACAAACCTTTGCAAGTTTTGCGCTTTTGGTAGAGAAAAAGGTGCTGATCTTGCGTATGAGATGAGCGTTGAGCAGGTAAAGGAGAAGGTCCGAGATCGACTGGCTGAACCGATCACTGAAATTCATATGGTCGGTGGTATTCACCCTGATCTTCCATTTGACTACTACCTTGAACTACTGCGAGGAATTAAAGAAGTTAAAAGTGAACTCCATATTCAAGCCTTCACCTGTGTAGAGATTGCACACCTTTCTGATCTTGTAGGTAAATCTATTGAGCAAACTCTGGAAATCCTCATTGATGCAGGGCTTGGTTCACTTCCTGGAGGTGGTGCCGAGGTGTTCAGCCCGAGAATCAGGGAGATCACTTGTGAAAAGAAACTTCCGGGTAAAGATTGGCTTGAGGTTGCAAAGATTGCCCATAAGATGGGAATGAAGTCGAATGCCACTATGCTGTATGGCCACATTGAGACCATGGAGGAGCGACTTGAGCATTTGAGTGCTTTACGAGATGCGCAGGACGAAACTGATGGGTTTCTGGCATTTATCCCACTATCATTTCATCCGAAAAATACTGAAATGTCAGATCTGTCGAGAACCACAGGAATCGATGACTTGAAAAATGTTGCCGTTGGCCGACTCTTTCTTGATAATTTCCCACATATTAAGGCCTATTGGGTGATGATAGGACCCCAAATGGCACAAATTGCACTGTCTTTTGGGGCAGACGATATGGACGGTACCGTGAAAGAAGAGGTTATTACTCATATGGCCGGAGCTGACACAGATCAGGCAATTGGCAGTACGACTCTCGTCCGTTTAATAAAAGAAGCGGGGAGAGTGCCGGTGCAAAGAGACACGCTCTATAATGTGATCGAAACTCACAATTAAATTATAAGAGGGTGGGTGAAATGCAATTTGCTGAAGTTATAGAAAATGTCCTCGCCGGAGAGCGAATTTCAGACGAAGAATTCCTTATGTTGGAGGCTCAGGCTGATCTGCACCAGCTAGGGTTTCTCGCCGATAGTATCCGCAAAAGAAAACATCCTCAAAAAGTTGTAACCTATGTTATCGACAGGAATATCAACTATACAGATATTTGCATTTCCGCCTGCAAGTTCTGCGCTTTCTTTAAGGGGCCAGAAGAAAAAGATGGGTATCTGCTTACCTTCGATGAACTAGGCGAAAAAATTGAGGAAACAAAAGCCTTGGGCGGGACCCAGATTTTGCTCCAAGGGGGATTACACCCTGGGCAGCCCCTTGAATATTATGAAGAAATGCTGACCTTCATGAAATCAAGGGGGATACATATTCATGGTTTTTCCCCACCGGAAATTCATCATTTTTCTGAGCTGTCCGGACAGCCTGTCCCTGTGGTTATTGAACGTTTGATTGCTGCTGGGCTTGATTCCATTCCGGGCGGTGGTGCAGAAATACTTACAGACAGGGTAAGGAACCTCACTGCTCCAAGAAAATGCTCTGCTGATCAATGGATTTCAATAATGGAAGAATCTCACCGGCAGGGCCTTCGCAGCTCTGCTACTATGATGTTTGGTCACGTTGAGACCAGTGAGGATCGCTTGGAACATCTCAGGCGACTCCGTGAACTGCAGGATAGGTCCGGAGGGTTTACTGCATTTATCCCATGGCCATTTCAGCCTCAAAATACTGTCCTGGCCGATCTGGAAAAAACTACTGCTGTTGGGTATCTCAGGATGCTTGCCCTATCGAGGATTTATCTTGATAATTTCGATAATATCCAGGCCTCGTGGGTGACTCAGGGGCCAAAAGTTGCTCAGTTGTCGCTCTCTTTTGGCGCAAATGATTTTGGCAGTACCATGATTGAAGAAAATGTTGTCGCAGCAGCTGGTATTAGTTTCAGGCTGTCTGAGCAGGAAATCAGACGACTGGTTTCTGATGCAGGTTACACCCCCGCGCAACGTTTGATGGACTATACACTTCTCGCTTGACTGCAATGAGAATGAATGGAGAGGGTTATGAGCAACCTCCAGGCTCCACCCATGAATACTACATTCCAGGATAGTATAAAAATAGTCACTGCACCGTGGATTGTTCCTGTTGACTCTCCTACTTTACGCAATGGTGCCGTTGCCGTCTGCAATGGTAGAATTTTGTGTGTTGGAAAGAGGGTTGATGTACTGAGCAGTTATCCTGATTGCCAGGAACTACAATACGATTGTGTTTTGTTACCGGGGCTCATTAACGGACACATGCACCTGGAATTGTCTCATTTGAGAAATATTTCTTCGCCTCTTCCTGAAGAAACTTTCACCGACTGGATAGAAGCTCTTCTTTTGCAAAGGTTGAAGGGCAACTTCTCAAAAACAGATATTGTTGAATCATTTTCTCAGGTTCTTCAAGACCAATACAACTCCGGTGTTGCTCTTGTTGCTGATATTGGCAATGAGTACTTTTCTGAACTGCACGTGGGAAGGGAAGAAAACTGGCCGATTGTTCTTCGCATGCTTGAGTTTCTTGGTCCTCATGATGCTGCTTTTCAGGCAGCTCAAGCCTCGTTACGTGAGCTGGAGAATGAAATTCCTGCTACTGCCCATGCACCGTACTCTACAGTTCCCAGACTTTTAGTTGTACTGAAAAGGCGTAGCAACAGACTACACCACATTTTTTCAGTACACACTGCCGAGACCAAGGACGAGTTCACATTTTTGTCTGACCAAAAGGGGTGTTTCAGAGACTTCCTTGAAAAGCGAGAAAGTTGGGACACTACTTTTTTCAACGGTTATGATGGTGGTTCCGGGACAATCCATTACTACAAGCAACTGGACATCCTTGATGAACGAACACTTCTGGTCCATTGTGTTCACGTTACTGATGATGAACTGCAGCTTGTAAAAAAACAAAAATCAAGTATATGTCTTTGCCCGGGGAGTAATGCCTTCCTCAACGTGGGAGTGGCGCCGGTGGTTAATATGATAGCTGCTGGTATTCTACCAGCTCTGGGAACAGATTCATTCGCCTCAAACAGAGAAATAGATCTCTGGCGTGAAATGGCAATTTTGTCGGAGCAACATCCTCAGATATCGGCAGACACTATCCTGGCAATGGCAACGCTTGGAGGGGCCTCGGCATTACATTGCAGTGCTGACTATGGCAGCCTGAGTTCTGGTAAAAGTGCTCATTTTTTTCATGCAGCATCGCCGGCGCTTCGAAACTGTAACAATGTAAAAGAATTGGAAAGGGAGCTCGTTTCAGGTGGAAGACCTTCTGAAATCTCATGGGTTGACACTGTTCATTCATCAATGATCACAGAAATGGAATAGTTCTTATGAAACAATCTGACATTGCAAAGGCAAGAATAGGGATCGTCAACTATCTCAACCTTGCACCTATATATGAAAAATGGAAAGAAAGTGAGTTGCCTGAGAGCTGGCAACTTGTTGAAGCGCCTCCCGCAGAGCTCAATAAAAAACTTTTTGAAGGTGAAATTGATCTCGGCTTTGTTTCAAGTTTTGAATATGGAGCGCATCCCGATAAATATAAAATATTGTCAGGTCTTTCGATAAGTGCAAATGGTCCTGTGGGATCGGTTTTTTTATTTTCCCATGTTCCCATGGAGCAACTCGATGCCTTGCCAGTACTACTTAGTTCTCAGTCCGAGACTTCAGTTGGGCTGGTAAAGATAATACTCGGACATTTTTTGAAAGTTCAGCCTGAGTACTCCACAGGTAGTGTTACAGAATTTGATGATCAGAAGTACAAAGCGGTTTTGGCAATAGGGGATGATGCTCTGCGATTGTTGGAAAAATCACGATTTCTCTATCAATTTGATCTAGGTGATATCTGGAAGAGAGAAACCGGGCTCCCTTTCGTTTTTGCGGTATGTGCTGCTCGTGAGGAATTTTGTGAAGCTCATCCTGAGCTGGTAGGAAAAATCCACAAAGAGTTGCTCAGGTGCAGTGCTGAGGGAAAAGGCGATCTGGCCTCAATATGCACAATTGCTGCACCCCGTATACCCATGTCAGAAAAGCGATGTCATGACTACCTCAGCGCTATTGAGTATGATCTCGGAGGGAAAAAGCAAAAAGCGCTCGAAACCTTTTTCAATTACCTCATTACGTGCAAAGAAGCTGATCCTGCCTGTTTGCCGCTAAAGCTTTATTCGAATCTCTATGAAGGCCCTTCTTCACCAACCACTTAAGGCGCAGATGTCCTTTGCGCACTGCTCCTGTGTTTCTCTCATAATGGATACAATAGTTAAAAAAATATTGATTCTGCTGGAAATGATCCAGTTCAAGTTAACTGTTTTTGCACTTCCTTTTGCATTCACCGGAGCCTTTCTCGCCGCAAGAGGCCTTCCAGACTTTGCTACTCTGTTCTGGGTGCTCCTTGCTATGGTGAGTGCTAGAACCTGCGCTATGGGGTTCAACCGCATCGTGGATCATAAGTTTGATAAAGCAAACCCACGGACAGCGGTTCGTGCAATTCCTGCTGGTACTGTGAAGATGTGGGAGGTGTGGTTGATGATACTGGTCGCAGGAGTACTCTTTTTCTTCGCCTGCTCACGGCTAAATATTTTGACTTTGCAGTTAGCCCCTCTCGCTCTTGGTCTCACCTTGTTCTATTCACTCACTAAAAGGTTCACCTCACTCTGTCATTTGGTATTGGGTGTAGCTTTGGCTTTTTCACCTTTAGGAGGCTGGGTGGCGGTGAACGGGACTCTGGCTGGCTACCCATTTGTGCTGTCTCTGGGGGTTCTTTTTTGGGTTGCTGGGTTTGATACAATTTATGCCTGCCTTGATGCAGATTTTGATCGGGAAGAGGGCCTTTTTTCACTTCCGTCACGGCTAGGTAAGGAAAAAGCTTTTCGACTTGCCGGTCTTTTTCATATTACTGCATTCACTTTTTTTGCCTTGACCGGGTATGTCAGTAGTCTTAACTATATCTACTACTTTGGGGTTCTGCTCACAGCGGGAGCCTTAATGTATCAGCATAAACTGGTTCAACCAGAAAACTTATCGAAGATTCACGCCTCCTTTTTTTCCATGAACGGCTTTATCAGCGTTATCCTGTTTCTTGCTACCTGGCTGTCTCTTGCTACTCTTTGAGGAAAAGTATGATAGGAAAAATTGTTGTCTGCTGTGTATTATTTTCAATTTTGACCTCATATGGTGCGATGGCTGATGAAAATATAAAAAAATATGACACCAGTGTGTTGCCTCTAGGAATAATTGATCCTACATTGCTGCAGATCGGCTACTCCGGGCTAGAAAAACTGCAATATGATGTGTTCTGGGGAGGTGGAATTAAACTTGGGGAGCTCTTTCTCGAAATAAATTTGCTCGATACTCTCAAAGAGGAATATGAAATTAGGTCTCGGGTATCGACAAAAAATGGTGCGATACACTATTTGTACCCAACCGAAGATGTGCATGTTACCAAGGTACGAGGCAAGGATAGGCTTCCATTCCACGCCGAGATCTGGCAAAAAGAAGGATATAACTATAAAGCACATAAAATTGTAGAGTATAATCAGGAAAAGTTGGAAGTTAAAGAGATCCGGAATAACAAAGTTAATAGAACGCATGTCATTAAAGGCAGGACAAACAACGAGTTTTCTGCTTTCTTCAACAGTAGATTAATGCCATTTACAGTTGGTGAAAAATTCATTGTACCGACCTTTGCCGATCATAAAAGGGCGGAGGTTGTGGTGAACATAGTGGCCCGAAAAGAGGTTGACGATAGTATCCTAGGGACAGTTCAAACAGTTGAAATTATGCCGATTTTAACCTTTGAAGGACTCTATGAAAAGAAGGGGGATACAGTCATTTTGTACACTGACGACGAATGTCGTGTTCCTGTTAAAATTACTTCCAAAATAGCGATTGGATCCTTAACAGCAAGGCTCGTAGCCTATGAAAATCCAGCATGTGGCAGATATCCCGCCATTAAAAAGAAGTAGTAGCTGCATCATTGCATGGTGTTAGTTATATTGATTCATACCTCAATTTTGCGTCTGTAAGATTGAGGTCATAGATCAAAAAAGCAGTACGTTCCGTTAATAAAAATTATCCCTGTACGTTTACCCATATTGAAGAGGAGTTACTACAATGATACGGCCAATTACTACCACTCATTTCCCTAAACTCAATCTTGTACACCGGGGAAAGGTTCGTGATATGTATGAAATACCTGGTCATGATGATAAATTGCTGATGGTTGCTACCGATCGCATTTCTGCGTACGACGTCGTCATGGATGATGCTATCCCCGGTAAAGGAGCAGTCCTCACCCAGTTGTCTCTTTTTTGGTTTGATTTACTGGGTGACATTGTAGAGAACCATCTTATTACTGCTGATGTAGACCAGTTCCCTGAAGAATGCGCACCTTATGCAGATGATCTTCGTGGTCGTTCGATGCTGGTGAAGAAGACCAGGCCGTTGACTATTGAATGCATTGTGCGCGGATATATTTCAGGATCGTTTTGGAGTGCGTATAAGAAAGACACCGTCGTTTGTGGATTTGCTTTGCCAGCCGGTTTGGAAGAGTCTGACAAATTACCGGAGATCCTTTTTACTCCATCGACAAAAGCCGAGCTTGGAGACCATGATGAAAATATCTCTATTGAAAGAATGAAAGAGATCGTTGGTGAAGAAAAAGCACAACAGATTGCTGAGATTTCCACAGCTCTATACAAGAAGGCTGCTGATTATGCTTTAACAAAAGGTATAATAATTGCCGACACCAAGTTTGAGCTTGGGGAAGTTGATGGGAAGCTGATACTTATTGATGAAGTACTGACTCCGGATTCTTCTCGTTTCTGGCCCGTAGATCAATATGAACCGGGCACATCACAACCAAGCTATGATAAACAGTATCTGCGGGACTATCTTTCGACACTAGCGTGGGATAAGACACCTCCTGCACCGGTTTTACCCGAGGAAATAACCAGAAAGACTATATTGCGTTATGAAGAGGCTGTACAACGAATAACTGGACAATAAAAACCAGGCCACGTAACATCCCACCTTCCTGAAAAGCCAGTTATAGTACTATTCCGGTAAGTATGCTGTAATTGGCTTTCTGCCTTTTCTATTAAAATGGTCTTCATGTTTTGCTACTCCGTGACCGCAGTATAGCGGGTAAGTACCTCATTCAGAGAGTGGTCTACGAATTGGTATCCTGAGTCGAGCAGCACTTTGGGGATTGCCCGAGCACTGGTGAGAAGCATCTCATCTGCCATCTGGCCAAAAACGAGTTTGGCCATAGCGGTGGGCACTTTAAAAAGAGTGGGGCGGTGCAATGCTTTTCCGAGGCTTTTTGTGAATTGTCTGTTGGTTACCTGGGTTGGGCTGACAACATTCACAGGGCCTGATATTGATTTAGTCTTAACAATAAAATCCACAATGTTGACCAGGTCTTCCATGCTGATCCAGCTTATATACTGTTTGCCGCTGCCTATTACTCCACCTAAGCCCATTTTAAAGGGCAGAGCCATCTTTTGTAGTGCTCCTCCTTTGGGGCTGAGGATCATCCCGAAACGAAGATTCACGACGCGAACACCCATCTCTGTTAAACGGGCGGTTTCTCCTTCCCACTGTCTGCAGACATCTGCGAGGAAGCCCTCTCCAGGGGAACTGTTTTCATCGAGAATATTATCTCCTCTCGTGCCGTAGTAACCGACAGCCGAAGCACATAAAAACAATTCAGGCTTTTGTGGCAGCAGGGAAATGTAGTCGATAAGCTCTCTGGTTCCGTTAGCCCGACTGAGAAGAATTTCTTTTTTGCTAGATGCTGTCCACCTTCCATCAGCTACGTTTTTTCCAGCAAGATGGATTACTGTATTGAAAAACTGATCTGTATTTTGTGGTAAAGATTCGGTTTCCCAAAAGGTGTCCTGGCTGGGGGCACTATTTCTTTTTAAACACTGAATAGAGTGACCCTGTTTGAAAAGATGATCGACTAAGCTATTTCCAACCAGACCTGATGACCCTGTTATCAGTGTTTTCATGGTAGTCGTTCACCTATTTTGAATGAGATTTAGTGGAGGATTGTATTCGCGAACTATTGAGTCGAGAGGACCTGAAGTTGTCAATGAGGTGCTGAATTGCCATTACCGGGTGTACCCAGATCATCCGGGGACCAGCGTACGACATAACTTCTTTAACTCTTTCCTTCATTTCCTTGTTATAGCAATGTATGGAACATTTGCCACAGGTAGGTTTTATGTTTTGGAACGGACATTTATCAAGCCTCTTCTGTGCATACTGCAAAAGAGTTTTGCATTCACCGCAAAGCTCCCCATCCGAGACGAAGTGATGCTTTTGACAGAACAGGGAAATCATAGCGTTAATTGTTTGTAATTCTCTTTGAGTGCGGGTGGGCATTTTCTTTGGCTGTCCTGTGCGGCTAATGGTTGTTAGACGTGTAGATTACTCTATTTTGTTGAGTTGATCAATGATGACATCACACACTTCATCCTGTGTTAAGCCAGAGCTTTCAACGGTTATAGCTGCATATTTAACGTACAAAGCCTGTCGTTCCTCAAAAAGGTCACTAAAGCTTTGATTTGGCTGTTTTGCCAGGCCTCTGCTCTCGTAGTTGTGGATTCGAGACTGTAAAACATGCAGATCGGCATGTAGGAATACCACAGTACCGCTCTTTTGTAGATGGGTCATTGCTTTTTCACTGTATGCGGCGCTTCCTCCAGTGGCTATGACGTGGTTGATGCACTGAATATCAAGAAGTACCTTCTCTTCAATAGCTCTGAGGGCCATTGCACCGTCTGTGTTAACAATGTGCTGAAGGGTTCTCTTCGTGAAATTCTGGATTAAAATATCTGAATCCAAATAATTTAATGCTAGCATTTTGGCGAGTATTATTCCAACCGTACTTTTTCCTGACCCGGGCATGCCGATTAGAATGATGTTAGAGTTATGGTGCATTCTGCATGTGTCCTTGTGAATTAATAGTAAATTGATCTTTCTACTAGAATAAAACCGATACGATGATTAGCAACAATCTCTTTGGTAAAAGAGCTTTTTCCCTCCTGTCAAAAGTAATGTTGTGTAAAAACGTGCAATCTAAACTAAGGGAATCTTGTAATCACCGAGTCTTAAGTTTCTACGTGACATAGTCTACATTGTCTTTGAAATTGATTTGTCGTATCATACGGGCGGAGGGTTGTTATTAACTAGTGGCTGACCGAAAACCTGCAAATTTTTACGAGTACGAGGCGAACGCAAATTTTAACCACAGGCATATAATTGATATTCCGAGGATTAAAATTTTCGAACAACGAAGTAATCGGGGAAATTGGCGGTTTTCGTTCGGCCACTAACTAACGTAAAACAACATGGATCCTCTATCACTATTGACTCGAAATTATTCGTACCTAAAAAATACTGTTGCTATGGCTGTTGTGTGGTAAAATGTTGTAATATTGTGTGATTAGAATGATCTAAGAGTATTGGATTGTGAAAAGAGAATTGCTCAATCAGAGGAACTGAAAATGGAACTATTTGTAAGTATCATTACGTGGTTTGAATCAACCCATATTACTGAACAGGTTAAAAATGTTGATTTTATAGCATTATTTACGAATCCCTGGTTTGTAGTGCCTTTTGCATTCTTGGTGTGTTATTTGGTGTACAAACAGGGGTGGAAGGATCTCATTATTATTGCAATCCTTATTGCAATCTGGTGGGTCAGCGGAACGGATTATATGAACACACTTATAATTGGCGATGAACTTCAAATGGATAAGGTTTTACCTGTCTTTTTTGGGGCTGCGTTAGTTCTGGGCTTCGTTATATACTTGTTTTTTGGCAGATCGGATTAAGGACAAATTATGGAGTTTAGAAATGGTGTTTTTATAATTGTCGAGGAAAACAATTGCCCTCTCTATCATGCCAGCGAAGAGTTGAAGATCAGTGAAGGCATTTTAACTCTACCGACCGGAAAACAGACCTGTTTGACGCTGATGAGCGAGTTGATTGACCTCACTGTATCGAGTACCAGTTATGAAAAATTTACCAGCAGTGGGTCCAAGAAAACGCAGTTTGATTGCGGTGGCTGCACGGGGCGTATTCATTTTGAATACAAAACGGCCAAGACCTACGCAACGCTGCAAATGACACTTCTTGCTGCAGCTGAGAAAAGAGGGAAAATTGATGGTATACATGACTTTGCCGATTTACTCAGGACAATAGAACTTTTTTCGACTCTGTCAGATAACGAACTGCTTGACCTTGCGACGCTGCTAGAATTGGAAGAATACCCCTGGCAATTTCCGATTACTCAGAAGGATGATCCGGGAGACCGCCTTTTTATACTCGTTGAGGGAAAGGCTGAAGTAATTGACGATTTTGGTACTGTTCAGGCAGAGCTGGGGATTGGTGAAGTTTTTGGTGAGATGAGTCTGCTCTCCGGGGATAGGGTCTCGATGACCGTGATGGCAGCCGAGCCCTGTAAGGTCGCAATTATGAGTCAAAAAAACTTTCATCATATAATTGCCCGTTTTCCTGTACTGCAGGTATTCTTTTATAAACTGCTTGTCAGCAGAATAACAACGATGAACACCCAACGTTCAGAAGATCTGGCTTCCGGAATGGTTGGGCAGTTATCGGACGTATCCGCCGTTGAAATTTGCCAGATGATCAATGCCAGTCGCAAAACTGGAAGGTTGCGTTTTGAACTTGCTGATAAGAAAGCTGATATTCTCTTTCTTGAAGGGGAACTGGTCCACGCTGAAATTGATGATACTAAGGGTCAGGAAGCATTCTTTCAGATTCTCGCTGTCGAAGATGGCAGATTTAAATTCACCCAGGGGCTGAACACTCCTGAAAAAATACTCACACCTTTGGGTGGCTTTATGGGACTCCTTATGGAAGGTATTCAGCGTATCGATGATATAAACAATCGGTAGCAGATGATTTTTGAGGCATCGATTGTTTATAGGCTACCTTGGGAAATTACCTGTACCGCCACTTTCTGCGTTATGATCAATTTTTTTTTCTTGTTGCTGTAACTCTTTACTTTCGAGAAACTATGAGTAGACGCAAGTTTAAGCAGGAAATCCTCTCTCTGCTGGAGCAGGATTCTCCCAAAGCTCTTTATTCCCAGTTGCGCCATTATCCACAACATATCCTCATCAATACCTTGTTTATCGCCCTGTGTAATCTGCAGGAGAACGTCAAATGGAATGCGGTGGCCTGTTTTGGTCAAGTTGTACCTGCAATCGCTGAAAAGGATACTGAGTCTGCGCGAATAGTTATGCGTCGCTTTCTATGGTCACTCAATGATGAATCCGGTGGAATAGGTTGGGGGGCGCCAGAAGCAATGGCAGAGATCATGTGTCATAGCGAGACGCTACGTCAGGAGTATTTGCACATGCTCATTTCATACATGAGAGAAGATGGTGAGGAATCGTTCCAGGATGGAAATTATATAGAACATCCTATGTTGCAGCGAGGGCTATTGTGGGCTATTGGCCGAATGTGTCTGGAGTATCCTGTTGACATGTCAGGAAATCTGGTAAGCCCAGATCTTTTAGCGTACTTGGAGTCTTCTGATTTATATGTAGCTGGACTTGCCATTTGGTGCCTGAGTTTACTTGATGCTGAGGGCCCTTTTGATGCTGTTGAGAAATACCTGGATTGCAACCTTGAACTGAGCCTGTTCATTGGTAACACATTCAGTATTGTAAAGGTTTCTGATCTTGCAAAGAACGTTATGAGTGCTCAGGGGACCAACTAGGACTGCCTGCGGGAAGATAAGAGAGAGCTGTCAGAGTATCCCCGGAGGCATTGGGGGAACACGATTGGAGCCCAGGCTGAAACCGCCATCCATTCGTAAACATGATCCTGTAATATATGTTGCCTCGACCGCAAGAAAGAACACTGCACGCGCAACTTCTTCGGGTAGACCCGTACGTGCAAGAAGGATTTCACTCAGGAGACGGTTCTTCTCATTCTCCGACAAAACAGACCATCCTTTGGTCTCCTCACCATGCCTGCTCTGAATGAGGCCAAGCATAAGCTCATTGACTCGAACCCCTGGTGCGGACTCTCTAGCCCACGTTTCAGTAAAAGATTGAATTGCTCTGTTGGCCGCACTATATCCATCATTGAAAAAGACTGCACCCGAGCCACTCCTTCCTGTTACGGCAGCAATTGATGAGATATTGACCACGGCTCCACCTGAACGTTGTTTCATGAAAGGAAAGCAGTACTGATAAAGAAGCCACTTGGCTTTGACGGTTGTGTCAAATTCAAGGTTCCATTGCTCCTTATTGTGAGCTTTCCCATAGCTCCCATGGACAATGGGCATACCTCCTCTCTCAATATTATTTATGAGAAAATCGACATAGCCGGTTTCTTTACTGATGGTTTCTGCTAATCCTTCTACTTCAGATACCTGCCGTAGATCAATGGAAATAGGGTGAAAAATGAAATCATTTTGGGTAAATTCAGCCTTCATTTCGCGCACTGACTCAGGCCAGTCATAAACTGGGAGGAAAAGGGTGGCTCCGGCGGTACCGAATTTACGTGCTATAGCGCGGCCAATTGGCCTTGACGCACCTGGAATTACAACGGATTTCCCTTTAAGATTCATGGTTGTGCGTTTAAAGAACTGAGTTGAGAAGCGGCTGACTTGGCTCCTGAATAGTTGATGTACCGTTCCCCTGATAGTGAAGCCCTAAGGTTTCCATAATACGATCATCCATGCACAATTTATAGTCATCCGATGCTATGACAACGCTGTTAGCGGGATTTACAAGCCGTGTTGAGATATAGAGTGTTCGTTTCGCTCTTGACAAGGTACCAATAAGGATTGCCTGAGCTTCCACTGTTCCGCTCAATTTAGAAAGATTACGAGATAATATCGTCTCGCCTGACTGTTGTTCGATGCTCATGGTATCAGCTAGTTTTATTTCCTTGACAGTATATCCTTGTTGCACCAGTCTTGACGAAATGTGTTCCTGAAGTATTCTGCCAAACTGCGATGTCTGCTCCAGCCTGTTATTGTCCACGAAGGTGGTTACTATAATCGGCATAGTGGGATTTCTAGGCATGAGAGGGGGGAGAGCAGTCTCAATCAAATTATCGGCAATTTTATAGGAAAATTTGATCAGATTTGTTTCTCCTCCTAAAACTCTTTCAAGGCGAGTGCAGTTGAATGAGGAGCAGCCACAGAACAAAACAAGCAGAAACAACATGCTACCATATTTTTTTATTTTCATTATTAGTACCTTACTCCGTAAAAGCTCTCACTCAGTTCAGTATCCCCTCGGAGTCTATAGCTTACCTGAGGGATGTAAAAAACGAGAAAATACAGATTCGATTTTATATTATATGGTTATAAGCACTCACAAGGTACTTACTTACCGTTTACCGGTGTTAGCCAGTCTCTAAATATTTTTCTTCTTATCATCAGTTATTACTGGTTTTTCGTTCATAGGAGATGGTGACACTATCTCTTGATTTCCTGGGATCATCCTCGGCTGGAATTGTTTTGTTTTTTGAGAGAGCTGTATCGTAGTGCTTTGTGGAGTGGTTTGTTGGTATTGCCAGAAGTCTTTGTCGTTTATGTAGTAGATATCAGAGGCACGGAAGAGGTACTGGCCCTTTGCAACCATAGAGGTGGTTATAATAACTTCATAGTGACCGTTGTCAGTGAGAGTAACATTGGCAATATCTGCCGCAACGCCGCCTGCGAGAATGAGAAGCTCAGAAGGTACATTTCGAAGTACCACTATGGCTGCAGAAATGGCGGTCAAAACACCGGGCTGAATTGTACGCATTCTGTTGGAATTGTGCCTGACGACCTGTACTTTGTACTGAATATCGATTGCCTCGTTGTTCCTGCGACTCTCTGTTGGAATACCAAAGCCAACAAGGTTGGTAATGAGTAAATCCCGGAATGCTTCATGGAAGGTACTGCTTTGATTTTGTTCGCAAGGTTTTGACTCATCACCGCATGTTTCCTGGACAAAAACTGCCTTATCAATATTGTCTGTAATAATAAGTTCATTATTTATGCGGTTGGCCAGATCTTGGGAAAGAACGTTCCAGTGCTGAGTGGCCTGCATTTTTTGTTGCTGGGAGTATGGATAATTCACAGGTTCTGGTATTCTACTGGTACAACTGCACACAAGCATAGAAAGGATTATACCGATACAAAAGGGTTTCATGAGGATTCTCCTGGTACATAGAAAATATATGATTCAGATTTTATCGGACTAATTACTAAAAAAGTAAAGAAAAATATGTAATTATACTTGATCACCTTGCTAAGAGGTGAATTTGTGACTTATAGTAAGAAGCTATGATGAGCGGTCGGTTTAAGCTGAGATAATTGGCGCGACAGGGAAAAATACCTCAATTTTGCAATTGACAGGTCCGTCGGAGATGCGAGGCAGCGAAGCTGAAGACGTATCAATATCCTTCAAAGCTTTGGTAACAGAGCAGATTCGGTGGAATTGTCAATCCCGAAAGGTAGCAAGTAATAGAAAAAATGGTACTCATGAACAAATGAGTTTCTGAAATGATTATGATGTTTGCAACATCTTGTTTTGAAATGACAAATCATTTTTTCTCTACTTTGCGTCTGCAAGATTGAGGTAATAAGCAAATGGAGTACGACCAAAGACAGTTTGAGATGATACAATGACGATTGATTTACACGTCCACTCGACGTTTTCGGATGGCAGTATGAGTCCTTTTGAGCTGGTGGAGTTTGCAAAAAAAAAGGGTCTTACTGCTTTGTCCATTACAGACCATGACACGATTGAAGGCACCAGCCAAGCGCAACAGGCAGGAATACAAACCGGCCTGGAAATTGTTCCAGGTGTTGAAATCAGCGTAAACTATAAAGATTATACTGTCCATCTGCTTGGATATTACTTCCAGCCCTTTAACGATGGTTTAAATAAGGCGTTACATTCGCTACAGCAGGGAAGACTGAGAAGAAACGTAAAGATTTTATCCAAACTGGATCAGTTAGGGATTTCAATTACGGAGAAAGATCTCGGTAACATTTCCCAAATAGGGCAGACCGGCAGGCCGCATATTGCCAGATTACTGGTGAAGAAGAACGTTGTTAAAAATATGGAAGAAGCCTTTTTCAAATATCTGGGTATGGGGGCAGTTGCCTACACTTCTCGGTTGGTTTTTGATGCAAAAGATGCAATTACGTTTATACAAAATGCCGGTGGGATTGCTGTTCTTGCTCATCCATTGCAAGTAGAGAAATCAGGGTCTCAACTGGAAGAGGCGATTGGAGATTTAATCGCCGAAGGGCTTGATGGAATTGAGGCGTATTACCCAACCCACTCAAAAAAACAGAAGAAAATGTTTTTGGAAATAGCAAAAAACAATAATCTCATTGTAACTGGTGGCAGCGATTATCATGGGAATGTACGACCTGGTACAACACTTGCTGGCGGTAAAAATGTATCTGTTCCCGATGTCTTGTTGCAGATGAAAGAGCGCGCTGCACAAAACCGAGAGAAATATAATTTGTCAGTTGCTGACCTGGGGATATCTTTATGAGTATGTATTCAATATTGGTGGTAGATGATGAACCTAACTATCTTGTCGTCTTGTCTGAACTTTTGAAAGATGAAGGTTTTGAGGTGTTCACAGCAGCCAGTGGAGAGGAAGGACTTGAAATAGTAGTAGATGTTGATCTTGACATTGTCATAACAGACATGCAGATGCCGGGTATGAATGGAGTGGAACTCCTAGATAAAATAAAGGAAAAACTGCCGGACCTCCCCGTGCTGATTATAACAGCTTTTGCAGAGATAGATAAAGCTGTGGAAGCGATGCGGGCAGGGGCCTTCAGTTACCTGGCAAAACCATTTTCAAACGACGAACTCCTTGTAAACATACAAAAAGCTGTTCAGCACTATTCTCTCGTCAGGGAAAATACCCGGTTAAGAGATGAGATTAAAGGGAAAAGTGGTTTTAGCGGGATGGTCGGTAAAAATCCCAAAATGATCCAGGTTTATCAATTAATCGAAAAAGTTTCACCGACACACGCTTCGGTTTTAATTACAGGAGAGAGTGGAACCGGTAAGGAGCTGGTGGCCAAGGCCATCCACGTCAATAGTCCAAGAGAAGCTCAGCCTTTTATAGCGGTAAACTGTGCGGCACTCTCGGAAAACCTGTTGGAAAGTGAGTTGTTCGGCCATGAAAAAGGTGCTTTTACCGGTGCCGTTACCATGCGGAAAGGGCGTTTTGAGTTGGCTGATAAAGGGACAATATTCCTGGATGAAGTTGGAGAAATACCACTCGCTCTGCAATCAAAATTGCTCCGGGTTCTCCAGGAAAGGACATTTGAACGTGTTGGCGGTGGTAAAACTATAGAGGTTGATGTCAGAATACTGAGTGCCTCTAATAGAGACCTGAGGGAAGAGGTTGCAGCCGGACGTTTCAGGGAAGATTTATTCTATCGTTTAAATGTTATCCCGGTGAATCTTCCAGCTTTGAGAGAACGTATGGATGATATGCGGCTTCTGGCTGAATTTTTCGTTGAGAAGTACAAGGAAGAGCTTAGCAAACCGGCACTTGAAATATCTCAAGAGGCATTACGCTTGATTATGAAATTGCCCTGGGAAGGGAATATCCGTGAACTTGAGAATACAATCGAAAGAGCAGCTATTCTCTGTAGTGAAGATACCATACAAGCCGAAGATGTCCAACCTGATACACTGTACGATGATAAAGACTCTGGTTGGGGCAAGGATGTCGATATTTCGCAGATGCTACCAAAAGATGCCAGCTTGAATGAAGTGCTCTATACAATAGAGGAAAAAATGCTGACCCATGCACTGATAGAAACAGAGTATGTTCAGGCACGTGCTGCAGAAAATCTGGGAATCACAAAAAGTTTACTACAGTATAAGATGAAGAAATACCGTATAAAGAAGAAAAAATAAGCGTGGTCGAGTGAACCGGAGTTATTGTGATACCTCAATTTTGTAATTGACTAGGAGATGCGAGGCAGCGAAGCTGAAGGCGTATAACTACTTCAAAGCTTCGGTAACAAAGCAGATTCGGTGGAATTGTCAATCCCGAAGGGGAGCAAGTAACAGAAAAAATGGAGCTCATGAACAGGTGAGTTTCTGAAATGACAAATCATCTTTTCTCTACTTTGCATCTGCAAGATTGAGGTGATATATTGTTTTCCTGGTATCCCCAGTTGAGTTTGTTGCGAAGTATTGTAAAATAATCTCTTGTGGATGAGACAATCAGTCTCAAAGAGTGCTCGGCCGTTTCAACTTCGAGTTCATCGCTATCCCTCATCTCCCAGAACGCCTGCCCATCTACTATAACCTGAGCGTGTTCAGAATTGTCTCTACAGTCAAGTCGAGTTCTTATACGCTTATTGGCTGGGAGGATAATGGACCTGCTCCCCAGCATAAATGGACATATCGGAGTAACAGTGATGGTTTTCAGCCCTGGATAGACTAAAGGCCCGCCGGCTGAGAGATTGTAAGCAGTTGATCCCGTTGGGGATGAGAAAATCAGACCGTCAGCCTTGTAGGTGGTAATGTACTCATCGTCAGCAGTGGTCGAAAGGTTCAGTAGCCTGTCAAGAACGTTTTTATTAATTACGATATCGTTTAATGCATATCTATACGAAGTGGCATCGCCTTTCACGATGAGCCTCGACTTCAGCATGAGGCGGTTTTCTATAGTTGTATCGCTTGTAAGGATATTCTCAATAGCTTTGAAAGTTTCGTCTTCTCTTAGCTCGGTTAAAAACCCCAAATTACCAAGGTTTATCCCCAGAACTGGAATTGAATGGCGTGCTGCTTTTTCGGCAATATGCAGTAGTGTTCCATCACCACCAAGAACAATTATTATATCCAGGTCGGGATGGATCTTATTCAAAGAACAGCCAATGTTTCGTGCAGTTAGCCAGTCTGTAAGGGTTGTAGCATAACTGTTAGCCCGGCTGTCGTCTTTTTTGGTAATGATGGCAACTTTATGAACGGCAAGTCTGGTGGTGTCTCGAAATCCGCCTGCAGCGCTGATCATTTGACCTGGCCCAGCTCTTTTGATCGGTTTACAGCCGACTCTACAATATCCATGACGATGCCATGGAAACCAACTTTTTCCAGTACGTGGATTGCGGTTATTGCAGTTCCCCCAGGCGAGGTTACTTTACCCCTCAGTGCTGCCGGATGCTCACCTGTCTCTTTAAGGAGCTTAACTGAACCAAGTACCGTTTGCAGAGCGAGCTTTTCGGATATTGCCCGGGTGAGACCGGATTTAACTCCGGCATCAACCAGAGCTTCAACAAATGAAAAAACGTAGGCAGGGCCAGAACCACTCAAGCCTGTTACAGCGTCCAGATGGACCTCATCCAGGATAACCACTTCGCCGACAGCTTTAAAAATCTGTTCGGCTATTCGTAGTTCTTCATCTGAAACATTGCCATTTTTGCTGAGGGCAGAAGCGCCTTCCAGCACCAGTGAGGGTGTGTTCGGCATGACTCTGATAAGCTTCGTTGTATCTCTACCTATAATGTCGACATAAAATGAGATTGGAAGGCCAGCTGCTATAGAAATGAGTATATGCTCTGAGCTAACTTTATCCCGACAACCTTCCAGTAAACCTTTCATTGTTTGCGGTTTTACGGAGAGGATAACCACTGTACACTTCTCTAGAATAAGGTTTTCGTTGTGAGAGGTCTGGATAGCATAGGTCTCTTTCAGGTGATCGCGTCTGTAGTCATTTGGTTCGGCGACAAAAACATCATCGTTTTTGTATAAACCAGAAGCAATAATTCCTTTGACCAATGCTTCACACATTTGGCCTCCGCCTATAAAACCGATAGTTTGTCTCATTGTATCTAACCTGAACCTTGTGTGATATAATAATGGCTATCTTGAAAAATTGTTGTTCCTTCCAATCTCTGGGTTATGGGCAAAATTTTGGCCATGCCTTCATATTGGTCGTAATGTCTAATTTTTCAAGGTACCCTGATGTAAATGATAGTTATGCAATCATGACCGAATTTAGGTAAATATCAAATTCGTTCCATTAATACAAACTATATGTGTGCGTACATTCGAAAAACCCGTAAGCCGGACATGATATACCATTCTGCGTCAGCGGGCAATAAAATGAGAGGAAATGATGATTAATAAAGATCTGCTAAAAATTTTGGCATGCCCACAATGTAAAGGGCCTGTAAAACTTAGAGACGAAAATGGTTTGATCTGCGAAAAATGTCTTTTGTTGTATGAAATAAAGGATGACATACCTATTATGTTAATAGAGAAAGCGCAGAAGATTGAAGGCTAGTATGGCAGCGAAGGTGTCAACGATTACTCCTAAGTGATACTATAATTATTGGAGGCATTATGTCTGTTGCTGAACAGTTCAAAGACCTAAGTGGCCGTTTCATCGTTGAAAACGTATCATCCCGGAGCGATTATTTCACTCTGATTAAAGAAATAGTACAGCATAGAAACAGTGAAGGCGACTCGTGGCAGCCTTACCTTGAGCATGTCTATTCTTTGGTGATGAAAGAGGTGAAATCCAACAGTACTAATCCGGTTAATGAGATCAACTTCGGAACTTCCGGCTGGAGGGGCGTGCTTGGTAAAGACATCAATGTACGCACGGTGGAAACAGTAACCACTGCAATTGTTCAGATGTACAAAAAACTTGATTCTCAGCGTGACCTTGCCCCCCTTCTTGGGGTCAGCAGTTTTTCTGAGGCGAAAGCGAAGGGCTGTGTTCTTGGTTTTGATAATAGATTTGCAGGACCACTACTTGCTGCGAAGGTTGCCTCTGTTCTACAAAAGGCTGGTTTTAGCGTGCACTATGCTGGAGAGTCAACCACGGGAGTTCTTTCAGCAGCCGTACTGCAATTGCAGGCAGCTTTTTCTGTCAATTTGACACCCTCACATAATCCTCTTGAATATGGAGGATATAAGTTTAACGCTGCTGATGCTGGTCCAGCCGCATCTCCTGTTACAGATACAATTACAGACAACGCCAGAAAATTAGTCAGAGAAGGGTTTATTCAGCAGGTAGCAAGCGGTTGCTCAGAGGATGTCGTTTCTATAAAGGGCTCAGTTCAATCGTTTGATTCTCTTGAGTCTTGGAAAACCCTGGTTGCTGCTGGACATTCCGCTCATGGTCTTGCTCTTGACAGGCTCACTAGTACATTGCAGCAATGTGACGATCTGGTGATTGCTGTTGATTGTGTTCATGGCGCCAGCCGGTTGCATATATCTCAACTTCTATCTGACCAGATAAACCTTGTGATGCTACGGGACAATGAAGATGTCACCTTTGGAGGTGTAGCCCCTGAACCTTCATCCGAGAACATGGCACAGGTGGTTCACGTACTTCAGAAAAGGTCTGAAAAATTTAAAATAGGGGCGATCATTGACCCAGATGGAGACAGAATACGTTTCACTGACGGGAATCGTGAAATAAGTATGAATCAGTTTGGGGCTATGGCCTATCATTTCCTCCATGAGCATAAGGGGAAAGTGGGCTTGGTTGCAAAAACTGTAGCAACATCTAACCTGGCTAACTCTGTAGCACATGCACTGGGTGAAAAGGTTTTTGAACCGGCTGTGGGATTTAAGAACTTTAAGCCTGTTATCGGGCAGGCTCTTGTCTGTTTTGAAGAATCTGATGGTATCTCCGTTATTGGCCATACTCCAGAAAAAGATGCCTATATTGGACTTTTGCTCGCCCTGGACATGGTTTTGACGACTGGAAAGAATCTTGGAGAGTATCTGCACCATATTGAACAGACTTATGGCCTATTTTTTCCAGATCGTGATGGGGTGGAGGTGAGTGTTCAGGGTGAAGCTTTGTTATCTACTCTGGGAAACCTTGAAAAGTACAAGCCGGGCGTTTCAATTAAGGTTGGTGAGGCGGCTTGCGTAATAAAAGAGGTTATAACAATTGATGGCAGGAAAATGCTCTTTGAAGATGGCTCATGGTTGATGGTGAGGCCCTCGGGAACAGAGCCAAAGGTTCGATTCTATGTTGAGTCGCGAACCAAAGAGGGAACGAAGCAGCTTGTCGAGGTGGCAAGGGATATGCTTTCTGGCATCGGTCTTCTTTAGGCTGACTTCGCCCCCAAATAGCAGATTTGAGCTAACACCGGTAAACGGTAAGTAAGTACCTTGTGAGTGCTTATAACCACATANNCGCTTACCTGTTTTTTGTTACAGCTTTTACAGAGTAAGATACTAATATCATGGTGTTGTTCAAAGACTGTTGCATTTTGTTATTCTGGTATTATTGTCAGGTAGTAACAACACTTGTTTCTTAACACTCCCCCCTTACACAGGGGGAAACACTTATTTAGAACAAGCCATGGTGAGGTATGATGCCCGGCTTGTTTTTTAATAATACAGCCAGGAGCGCGATATGTGGGAATATACGAATAAAGTTCAAGAGCATTTTCTCAATCCACAAAATGTTGGAGAAATTGAAGATGCAAAAGGTACTGGAGATGTTGGCTCGCTGGCGTGCGGCGATGCCCTGAAGCTGACTCTCGATATAGATGATAGTGACATTATTACCGATGCTAAATTTAAGACTTTCGGGTGTGCGAGCGCCATTGCCTCTTCTTCTGTGCTTACTGAAATTATAAAAGGGATGCCTGTTGATGAAGCTGCAAAATTGACCAACGAGGATATAGCCGATGCCCTGGGTGGCTTGCCAAAAGAGAAGATGCATTGTTCGGTCATGGGCCGTGAAGCTCTTGAAGCTGCGATAGCAGATTACCGCGGTCAAGTATTGCCAATGGCGCAGGGCGAAGTAGTCTGCGAGTGTTTTGGTGTGACTGATATTGAGGTGGTCAGGGCTATTAACGAATCAAGTCTTCGTTCTGTAGAGGAAATTACCAATTTCACAAAAGCTGGTGGTGGTTGTGGTAAATGTGAAGACAGGCTTCGAGAGATCCTGGCGACAACCGTTGCGGCCAATACTGAGGTTGCTGTACCAGAAGCAAAACCGAAACGTATGACTACCCTTACGAAAATTAAAAAGATTGAAGAAGTTCTGGAACGTGAAATCAGACCTGGCCTCAAAAAAGATGGTGGCGATATAGAGCTTGTAGATGTTGATGGTGATTTCGTAACAGTGTCCCTGCGAGGCGCATGTAAAAGCTGTAATAAGTCCCAGACAACTATTAAAGAGTATGTCGAGAAGAAATTACGCGAGTTGGTCTTGGAGAGTTTGATAGTTGAGGAGGAAAATTAATGGGCCAGGTAGGTGGGGACGTCGTTTACATGGATAATAACGCCACTTCGAAGATTGCACCTGAAGTAGTGGAGGCAATGATGCCGTATATAGACAATTATTACGGTAATCCGTCAAGCATGCATACCTTTGGAGGTGCCGTTGGTTCTGCCGTTCAGGAGGCTCGGGAAAGGGTCGCTGAATTACTCGGCGCAGAACCAGCTGAAATCACTTTTACGAGTTGTGGAACAGAAAGTGATTCCACTGCTATCCTTTCTGCTCTCAGAACCTATCCTGATCGAAGACACGTTATAACAACCAGAGTTGAGCATCCAGCTGTTAAAAGCCTGTGTGAGAACCTTGAGACTGCAACGGGGAATAAGTACCGGGTAACCCGCCTCAAAGTTGATGAAGAGGGTTGTCTTGATATGGAGGAATACAAGGCAGCACTTACCGACGACACGGCGATTGTAAGTGTGATGTGGGCAAACAACGAAACCGGTGTCATTTTCCCTGTTGAAGAGATGGCCAGGATCGCGAAAGAAAGAGGTGTACTGTTTCATACAGACGCTGTACAGGCCGTTGGCAAGATACCGATTGATCTGAAAACTCTTGATATCGATTTGCTCGCCCTGTCCGGTCATAAACTCCATGCACCAAAAGGTGTTGGGGTTTTATATGTTAAAAGGGGTACGCTATTCGTACCATTCTTGACAGGCGGCCATCAGGAGCATGGGCGACGGGGAGGCACTGAAAATGTAGCCTCTATTGTCGGTTTGGGTATGGCATGTCAACTCGCCGGCGAAAAGATGCAAGAGGAAAACACGAGGGTAAAAGAGCTACGGGATAAACTCGAAGAGGGGTTACTCTCATCTGTCCCGAACTCTATGCTGAATGGACATAAAACTAATAGGCTCCCTAATACTGCTAATATCAGCTTTGAGTACGTTGAGGGTGAAGCTATCCTTTTGCATATGAATCAGCACAACATATGTGCATCCTCCGGTTCAGCCTGTACTTCCGGTTCTCTTGAACCGTCCCATGTACTCCGCGCAATGGGAGTACCGTTCACTGCAGCGCATGGATCAATTCGATTTTCCCTCAGTGTGTACAATACGGAGGAGGAAGTCGTTTTTATTTTAGACAAGATGCCTGCAATAATTGCGTCTCTCAGACAAATGTCACCATTTTGGAAGGAGAATAACGGATGATGATTATTGAACCCTCGTTTGAGTTTCAGGATGATCTAGATAGTGGTTCCATCGCGGTACGTTTGGAGGCTTGTGGAAGGATCTGCTATAAGAGCGAAGACAAGATAACAGAAGATTCAGCTATTCCATTTGTCAGTAAAATAGCTGAGCATGGGCATAATTCCGTGCTCGAGATGGCTGTCGCCACCTTCCAGTTGACCTGCCACCCTGACCACGTTCTTGAACTTCTTTCCTGTCAGCCTAAGTACCTGACGGTTGATAGGATTGATAACGGCATGATAGTAACGGGGTCTATTCGTGCTTTTCGTGAGCTTTATGGAGCACATCCACACAATCAGCTGGTAAACGATTTGATGGTAGCTCTCTTTGCCAAAGAACCGTATCTTTTCGATAAAATATTTGACCCCCAAAAAGCGCTGGATACAGACTCTCAGGTTTCAATAAAAAAGCTGAGTTTGAAGGATGTTGAGGCGTTTCCAGATAGTCTGAAGCTGAGGCATAGGTTTGTGGGTGTGAAAATTGTTACCAATAGAGCCGTCACCCATGAGCTTGTGCGGCATAGACCGTGCAGCTTTTTGCAGGAAAGCCAGAGATACTGTAGATACAGCCAGGATAAATTTGACAATCAGGTGTCTTTTGTCAAGCCTATGTTTTTTAATGAGGAAAGTGAGGAATACAGGGTCTGGAAAGAATCAATGCTGATTACTGAGAAGAATTATCTACATCTCCTTGAAACATCTACCCCTCAAGCTGCTCGCACGGTATTGCCTAACTCGTGCAAGACAGAAATAATTGTCTATTGCAACCTTACGGAATGGAATCACATTTTTAATCTGCGGACTTCGAAGGCTGCGGAGCCCTCAATGCGTGAAATAATCATTCCCCTGCAAACTGAAATGAAAAAAAGATATTCTATGATCTAAATTTGCAATTGACTAGTCCACCGGAGATGCGAGGCAGCGAAGCTGAAGACGGATAACTACTTTGCGTCTGCAAGATTTAGGTATGGTGTAATTTTCGTCCCAATCATTGTTTGCGTAACAGAAGTAGGTTTTTAGAAAAGCCCTTTGTTCAAATCATTTTTGAGTAAAGGGTTGTTCTGTTTTTTTTATTGTGATGATTAAAATCTTTTACGATTTCAGTAAGTATGTTCTATACTACTTATACAACAGCAATATATTCGTTAGAACAGCATTGTTCTGTATTTTACTCGTCTCGTATATTCAAGGTTCGACATAATGGCCGCAGTTAAAAAAAGTGCTCAACGAAAATCATCGATGAAAAGAACTGTCAAGGATCAATCCGGAGCAGGAAAGGTCAAAATCGGTGAGTTGCTTAGCAAGGCTGGTTATATAACTTCCAATCAGTTGGAGACCGCTAAGAAATTACTGCAGAAAAATGGTGGCCGTTTAAGTACGATACTTCGTCAGCTTGAGTATATTGACGAAAGCACAGTTGTCAACTTCCTTAGCAGGCAGCATAATTATCCTGCTGTTTTGCTCAAAGATGAGGCACCCTCCCAAGATGCGTTAAAGCTCTTATCCTATGAAAATGCCAAAGAATTTATGGCATTTCCACTTCGAATGGCTGGCAACACCCTGCAAGTAGCTATGGTTGAGCCCACGGACTCGGTCGCTGTAGAAGAGCTGCAGGATCTACTCAATAAAGAACTGTCAGTGTGCGTGTGCAGCGAGCAGGATCTCGTGGGCGCTTTTGTAAAGCATTATGGGATTGACGAAGAAGAAGTTGAGACGTTACTAGGCACACAGGACGAAGCTCAGGAAGAGGAACATGTCACCCAGGTAGATGACTTCGGCTCTATTGTTGCTGAAGCTGCGGATGACTTTGAGATTGAAGAACTCGAAGATGAAGAAGTTGGAGATCAATTTGCGGCCTCAGACGCTCCTATAATTAAGCTGGTAAACGGAATACTTATCAAAGCAGTTCAGGATGGGGTCTCAGATGTGCACGTTGAGCCCTATGAAAAAACTATGCAGGTGAGGTATCGTAAAGACGGTGCGCTGTTCAAGACCATGAACTTGCCCCTGACCATTAAGAATGCGCTGGTTGCCAGAATGAAGATTCTAGCCGGCCTTGACATTACAGAAAGGCGGGTACCACAGGATGGCCGCATCAAAATGAGAATGGGTCGAAATCGTTCTGTCGATTTCCGTGTATCATCACTTCCAACACTTTTTGGTGAGTCAGTTGTACTCCGTATTTTGGACAAGAGCTCCCTCAATGTAAATCTTACCAAGCTTGGTTTTGAGGTAGAGACTTTTGAGATGCTGAAGAGATGTCTTGATCGCCCCCAAGGTCTTCTCCTTGTTACCGGGCCGACAGGTTCCGGTAAAACAGTTACACTCTATTCTGCACTCAACTCAATGAACAGTGAAGATATAAAAATTCTCACTGCAGAAGATCCTGTGGAATTCAATTTTAAAGGTATAAATCAGGTAAATGTTCATAAAGAAGTTGGAATGACATTCGCTGCCGCCTTGAAAGCCTTTTTGAGGCAGGATCCAGATATAATCATGGTGGGTGAGATTCGTGATATTGATACAGCTGAGATTGCTATCAAAGCAGCTATGACAGGCCACCTTGTCTTTTCTACCCTCCATACCAATGACAGTGCGGCCACAATAGGTCGGCTCATTGATATCGGTATTCCTTCGTATATGCTCGCTTCCTCTGTCACCATGGTACTTGCTCAGCGTCTTGGGCGAAGATTGTGTGGTAACTGTAAAAAAATAGTTCACTATGAGGCGGAAGATCTTGTGAAAATGGGTTTTCGCGAAGATGAAATTGAGATTCTTAAAATCTATGGTCCGATAGGCTGTTCGGAATGTAATGGCTTGGGTTATAAAGGAAGGGTCGGCTTTTTCGAACTTATGGAAGTTACAGATGAAGTTGCAAAGGCAATAGGCGCAGAGGTCCCCGAAGATCAATTGAGGAAAATTTCCGTACAAGAGGGCATGACCCCCTTACGAGAGGCTGCGTTACAAAAAGTACGTCAGGGGATAACGAGTGTTGAAGAGGCTTTACGGCGTACAGTTGCACATAAAGATAGTTTGCCCGCTTATCTTGTCAACCCGGACGTGGAGGAGTATGAGGATGGTGACATGATCATACGGGAGGGAAATAAGGATATTGATTTCTTTAAGTTAATTCGCGGTGGGCTGTCTGTTATAAAGGGTGGGAAAAAGATTGCAGAATTGACGGAGCCGGGAGATTACTTTGGAGAAATGGCTGCGATTACCGGAGAAAAGCGTACTGCTTCCATCGTCTCTCAGGGCAGGTCGATTGTAAAGAGATACCCTGGAGATAAAATCGATGAAATTATCGAAAAATATCCGGATGTCTCAAAGCATCTTTTTAAATCAATGACTGTCAGGTTACAAAAATCAAACCAAATTATGGTAAAACTTGCTGGTGGAGGCCGAAGATCTTCCGGGGCGACGCCAAGGAACTAGCTAATTCAACTGTACCAGACAGTTAGTTTACTTTTTTATGCAATCTTCCAAGAAATCAATCCTTCGTGTAGTTGCAATTTTTGATGGCAGACTCGGCCATGAAAAACAGACCTTAGGTATAATTCAAGCGCTTCAAAAACAGATCCCAGTGGAGTTAACTGAGATCAAGGTTAAGCGTGGTTCTGTGGCAATGAGTATTCTTGACACAATGCGGCTCTTTCTTCCCGGCAAAGGAAACGCTCACCCAGCCTTGTCTCGTGCCGATTTGCTTATCGGGACAGGTACTCAAACACATCTTCACCTGCTTTTGTATAAAAAGGGAAGCACCACCCCTGTCTGTACCTGCATGACCCCCGCTCACCATCTACGAAAATTTTTCAACCTCTGCTTTATTCCAAAGCATGATGGTGTACCATTACAGCCTCATATCGTTCACACTATAGGGGCGCCCAATAATTGCACAAATAAACAAGAGCATAACGACAAGAAAGGCTTGATATTGCTTGGCGGAATCGATCCTAAAAGCCATTCTTGGCAAAGCGATGAAGTTGTTAGTATGGTAAGGAAAGTAACGGAAGTCGATGTAGGAAAAAAATGGACTATTTCCTCTTCTCCCAGGACACCGCAGATTACTGTCGATAAGGTGAAAGCTTTGTCCTGCGAGCATGACCATATCACATTTTTTGATTACCGTGACACCGAACAGGGTTGGATAGAAAAGCAATACGATAATAACGCTGTTGCCTGGGTAACCTCGGATTCGATTTCCATGGTATACGAAGCCTTGACAGCCGGTTGTAAGGTAGGGATATTTCCCATGCGCTGGGTCAATGCAAAAAGCAAATTCAAAATTAATGAAGACATACTGCTGGACAAAAAGCTGGTCCGGTCATTTTCATCCTGGGAGCAGAACAACGGCACCTGGGGTAAACCTGCTGAACTTAACGAAGCTCAGCGATGTGCTGAGGAAATTTTATTGAGATGGTGGCCGAAAAACTTACTATAGTACAACTACTCCCGGAACTGGATGAAGGTGGTGTAGAAGGTGAAACTCTTGATCTAGCCATTTATCTGGCACAAAGAGGGTATAATTCAATTGTGATTTCAGGTGGTGGGCGACTCGTTCCGCAACTTGAAAAAGCCGGCTGTACCCATATACTCTGGCCCTACATTGGCGAAAAAAGTTTTCGCTGTCTGCAATATATTAGAAAACTCCAAAAATTCCTCCTTGATGAGAACGTTGATGTCCTGCATCTGCGTTCTCGCCTGCCAGCCTGGATTGGCTACTGTGCCTGGAAATTGATCGATCCTGATAAACGGCCATCACTGGTGACGACTTTTCACGGATTTTACTCTGTGAACTCCTATTCCTGTATTATGACCAAAGGAGAGCGTGTCGTTGCGGTTTCTGAGACGATAAAACGTCACATAATCGATAACTATAAAGTTGCTGAAGAAAAAATAAGCCTCATTCATGGAGGTTTTGACCACACAGAATTTTCACCGGACGCAGTGAGTAAGGATCGTGTGGAGGTCCTGAGGAATCAATGGCTTTCAGGTTACAAAGGGAAACCGGTGATAATCCTTCCTGGACGCCTTACAAGATGGAAAGGTCAGGATGTTTTTATCGAGAGTATGGCCCAGATTAAGGAAAGAGATTTTGTAGTACTGTTGGTCGGCGACACCAAAGAGAACCCATCATTTACCAAGCGACTTCAGGATCGAATAAAGTTTCATAAACTCAGTGATACTATACTACTGGTTGGACACTGCAGTGACATGCCGGCAGCTCTCATGCTGGCCGATATTGTCGTGTCTGCGTCCTCAACCCAGCCAGAGGCATTCGGGAAAGTTGCCATTGAAGCAATGGCCATGGGAAAACCAATCATTGCAACCAGTCATGGCGGTAGTCTCGAGACAGTTTTACATGAAAAAACAGGCTGGCTGGTACCTCCTTTGGATTCGAAAGCGATGGCCAATGTTGTTGCAGCTGCTCTGGGGGACCCGGTGTTGACCAAGCGACTTGGTCAGCAGGCTTTATTGTGGGCGAATGAACAATTTACCGCCAGGAGTATGTGCGATAAAACCATAGAGTTGTATCATGAACTGGATTCTTCCAAGAAAAAAATACAAGAACACGAGTCGTTGACCGTGATGCAGCTGCTTCCTGAGTTGAACAGTGGGGGGGTTGAGCGCGGCACCCTTGAAATGGGACGCCACCTTGTGAATACCGGACACAAATCCTTTGTTGTATCTGGTGGAGGGCGGCTCGTTAAACAGCTTGAGCGAGAGGGCAGTACGCATATTACTCGAGGGATTGGTTCTAAATCGCCAACTATACTTTTTCACATTTGGCCTCTTCGCCAACTCATCAGGAAAAATAATGTTTCCATTCTTCATCTTCGCTCAAGGATGCCCGCCTGGGTTGGGTATGTCGCATGGAAGTCGATACCTAAAGCGAAGAGACCAGTTTTAGTCACAACGTTTCACGGCTTTTATTCCATCAATTCCTACAGCGCTATCATGACGAAAGGTGATGGTGTGATCGCGGTCTCTGAAGGTATACGACAGCATATCGTAAAATATTACAAACGCGAAGACAAGGTACGAATGATTTTCCGTGGCGTGGACACTGACTACTTTAACCGCGCTCACGTTACTGTTGAACGACTGGAGCGACTGGTCTCTGACTGGGGTATTGATAAAATGACTCCTGTCGTAATGCTGCCCAGCCGATTATCAAGGTGGAAGGGACAGGAGGTGCTACTGCAAAGTCTCCTCCTTGTCAAACAAACGAAGTATCAGGTTGTTGTTGTCGGCGATGTTAATGATAATCCAGGTTATGTGACTGAGTTGCTTGAATTTGTAAATCGCAATAACCTGGGCGACAAGGTGAAGCTGGTGGGGCATTGCAATGACATGCCGGCGGCGTTTCTTCTTGCTGATGTTGTGTTGTCAACATCATCACTGGAGCCTGAGGCGTTCGGGAGGACAACAATTGAAGCGATGGCAATGGGTAAGCCGGTTATAGCCACGGCACACGGGGGAAGTCTTGAGACAGTTGTTTCTGGCCTAACAGGTTGGTTGGTGAAGCCAATGGACTCAAGAGGTCTGGCAGCTGCAATTGATGAGGCCCTTGCTATGAGCAATAAAGACCTGAAGCGATATGGAGAAAACGGCAGAAAGCGTGTTGTGGAGAATTTTACTGCCCAGACTATGTATGAAAAAACTACTGCCTTTTATTTTAATCTCCTGCATGATCAATTGGACATAAAAAGTGGTAAGTGCGACTCGAAATGAGCCTGTGGCTGGCTTTTTCTGTTTGAACAACTTTTGTTAGTTAATACCAGTGTCTACAATGACGGCGCTTGATGTTATTGCATGAGATGTAGAATGACCATTGGCGACAGGCCTGAAAAGGCGCTATCAGCCTTTTGGAGATCCTCCGGGCACTACTCCTTTAAAAAATGACGATTCAGAAATTCGCAATCTTTTGGGCTCAAATCATATTTTAGTACTATCTCCCGGAGAATCTTTTCTCGTTCTTTTGCGGCGTTTTCCTCCAATTGCTCTGAATAGTCTATAATCGCTTTCTGCAGTTTGTCTCCCGGAGGGAATATTGTTGTCTTTGGCATATCTTTCTCCTGAAAGAATGTGCTTGAATTGAGGGATGAGTACGTTATCTCACTGGCTGAAGCAGAATGCCTGCAAGGGGCGGCACCGTCAAGATTGTATGGTAATCAGCTTGGGCGTATGTGCCCTTTATTGCATTATGCACTGCTCTACCACTGTTGTTTGAACCTCCATATTTTTCTGAATCAGAGCAAAAAAGCTCTGTATATTGGCAATCCTGAGGCAAACCTACTGTGTAATTTGTAAGTGTTTGCGGAGTATAATTTAAAATGCAAACCAGGTGATCCTCACGATTTTTTGCATACCTGGCAAAGACAATAACCGAGTTGTTTTTGTCCTCGATATCGAGCCACTGGAACCCTTCATGGCTAAAATCCAATTGCCACAGTGACGCGTTCTCTTTATAAATCCCATTGAGGTCAGTGACAAAATGGAGCAGTTGCTGGTGAAGGTTATTTTCCTGAAGCAGATGCCAGTCCAGGCTTCTTTTACAATACCACTCGGACCATTGACCGAATTCGCCTCCCATAAAGAGCAGTTTTTTTCCTGGGTGTAGCCACATTGTCAAAAACAACAGGCGCAGGTTGGCAAACTTCTGCCACTCATCGCCGGGCATTTTATTTATAAGAGAGCCTTTGCCGTGCACGACCTCATCATGGGATAATGGGAGCACAAAATTTTCGGAGAAGGCGTACATAATAGAGAAGGTCAGGGCATTATGGTGGAACTTACGGTAAAACGGATCTTTCTTAAAATAGCTGAGTATGTCGTTCATCCATCCCATATTCCACTTAAAACCAAAGCCGAGCCCGCCCTGGTTAACTGGCTTGGAAACTCCGAAAAAGCTGGTGGATTCTTCAGCAATAAGCAGTGTGTTGGGGAAGATATCATATACGACTGAAGTGAGATGTTTTATAAACTCAATGGCCTCCAGATTTTCCCTTCCGCCAAATCTGTTTGGTATCCATTCTCCGTCTCGTCTGGCGTAATCGAGGTAAAGCATCGATGCTACTGCATCCACCCGCAGACCGTCGAGGTGATAGGTGTGCAGCCAGAATAGAGCATTAGCAATGAGAAAGTTACTGACTTCATTCCTGCCGTAATTATAAATATATGTGCCCCATTCAGGGTGTGAACCGAGGCGTATGTCTTCATGTTCATAGAGGGCACTTCCATCAAAACGACCAAGACTGTGTCCGTCTTTGGGGAAATGAGCAGGCACCCAGTCGAGAATGACACCGAGATTGTTTTGATGGCAGGAATCTACGAAAAAAACAAAATCTTCAGGAGTGCCGTATCTGCTGGTGACGCTAAAGGGTGCTGTTACCTGATATCCCCATGATTCATCCAGGGGGTGTTCCATGATCGGCATGAGCTCAATATGAGTAAAACCAAGTTGTTTGACGTAAGGTATGAGTTGTTGTGCCAGCTCTCTGAAGGTCAAGAAACGTTCAGGATCCGCAGGATCTCTTTTCCAGGAACCAGGATGGACTTCATAAATGGATAAAGGAGCATCGTAGGGGGAAAGCGATTGTTTGTTTTTCTGCCACGCCTCGTCACTCCAGGTGTAGCTGGAAACATCCTTGGTAACAGAGCCGGTTCGCGGGCGTAATTCTCCGTAAAACTGGAAAGGGTCGGCCTTTTCAGTTACTTCGCCCGCCCCAGATTTAATCGAAAACTTGTATACTTCAAACTGATTGATTTGTGGAATAAAGAGTTCCCACACTCCTGAACCACCAAGATTTCTCATCTGGTGAAGTCTCGGGTCCCATCTGTTGAAGTTACCGGTAACCGAGACTGATGTAGCATTAGGTGCCCACACTCTGAATATTGTACCTGCAATATTCTGTAAAGTGGTAAGGTGTGCTCCCAAATGATTATATAACTTATAGTTTCTTCCTGCGTTAAAGAGGTAGGAGTCCTGATCCCCCAGTTGAGGAAGAAATCTGTAGGGATCGTTTATTGTCAGTACCGAACCGTCGTCAACATGTATCTGGTACTGATAATTGAATGGGTCGAGCTCTGGGTCACGCAGTAGACTGGTTTCGATGACTATTTCGAAAATACCATCTCTGTGAATTTGCGACATTCGCTCACATTTGTCACCCAACAGGAGTCGTACTTCCTGTGCATAAGGCTGGAAAGTCCTCAACGTTACAGTTTTTTCTTGCGGAGTGTTGAAGTGCGCACCTAAAAAAGTGAAAGGGTCGTGGCAGCTGCACGTTACAATCTTGTCTATTGTCTTTCTCATTGTGAGACGCTGAGTTTGATTTATTTCGATTAGTACCTTACTCCGTAAAAGCTGTGACAAAAAACAAGAAGATACGGATTCGACTTTATAGCATGTGGTTATGAGCACTCACAAGGTACTTACTTACCGTTTACCGGTGTTAGTTGTTTCAGGTTCTTACACCCGTTCGTTCCATAGTATGTTATTACGATATGTTTGTCATGAATTATCTCTATCTGTTTGTTATTCCACTATTGCTTGTACACTATCCGTTATCTGTCTTGACGAAGGGAGCAGGGTTTTGATAAACTGAGGATAAGGCGGGGTAGTTCTCTTCGCTTTCAACCTAACCCCTACTTATTTCCCGTTTATCGAGGTTAGGTTCAAGTAAATGATTTTCCTTTTATAAGCAGGAGCGCCAATGAATGAGCACACCCCTCCGCTAGTTGACTCCATGGCTGGTACTTTTCTTGTCTCGACACCTCAAATGCCAGATCCGCGTTTTGAGGAACACGTGATATATATTTGTGCCCATAATGGAGAGGGTGCCATGGGGCTGGCTATCAACCAGCCGAATAGTGCCTTTTCTATTGAAGAAATACTGAGGGGTGCCAACCTTCCAGTCCCTGATACTGAGCTGCCCCCTGTACACATAGGAGGGCCCGTTGAACTTGAATCAGCGTTTATTCTCTATTGCTCTGACTATATTGTTGAACATAAGCTGGATGTCTCCGAAACTGTATCTTTGACTCGTGAAACAAAAGTTCTTGAAGATATTGCAAATGGTCGAGGACCGAAGCAATACCTCTTTTTACTCGGTTACACCGGCTGGGGGCCTGGTCAGCTTGAGCGTGAGCTATCAGAGAATGGCTGGCTCACTGTTCCGTCTAATGACCAAATTATGTTCCAATTCTCCGATGAAGGTAAGTGGAAAGCTGCAGCCATGCATTACGGTATTGATATTGCCACCTTTGAAGATGTCATTGGTTATGCATAATTACGCAAACACCTCTACTACCTGCCTTGGCTTTCCACAATTAAATTGCCATACATCGCCAGGAACGTTATAAGAGACCGGTATTATAACCCTCATAATCATGTCATACCTGAACTTTGCATACGCAAGATTTAGGTGATAATTTAAGAGTTGATTGTTTAACTCATTATTTTTCAGGTGTCATCGTGTCTCTTGTTACAAAAATATTTTCATGTAAAAGATGTGGCTATTGTTGCCAGGGAGAAACGACAGTTTCTCTAGACGAAAAAGATAGAGAGCGAATGGTCGCTGCTCTTGGAGTGACGGTAGAAGAAGTACGGCAGAATTTTTGGCGTATTACCGGAAAAACAGTGCAGATGAAAATTGAGAACGGTCATTGTGTCTTTTATAAAGATGGTTGCACCGTCCATGGAGGAAGGCCTTGGCGTTGTGCCCAGTGGCCCCTGCATCCGTCCATACTGGCTGACGAAAATAACTTTCTAACAATTTCAGAGTCCTGCCCTGGTATAAATACAGAGATCTCATACCAGAAGTTTTGCGAAATCCTGACGCAGGTCATGGGAGACTCGACCGTTGTCTGCTGAGTTTCTGCGTTGATTAGTATGGGTGCAACATATCGTCTTGCAAAGACAAATTTATTTTTCTCTACTTTGCGTATGCAGGATTGAGGTGAAGTATGAAGCATGAGGTCCTCTTCTTAGGCAAGACCAAGGATTCCTTTATTCAGGATGGTATAGAGGAATACGCGTCCCGATTACAACATTATACCAGTTTTTCTATTAAAACGATCAAGGAAAAAGGGAAGGGGCGGAATACAAACTCAATTGATGGACAAGCCGCCTTGCTTATAAAAGCAGTGTCGGCCGGCTCTTTAACTGTTGTTCTCGACTCCAGAGGGAAACAGTATAGTTCTGATGCCTTTGCAAAAAAGATATCAGAATGGGAAATGCACGGCATAAAACAGATACATTACTTGATTGGCGGACCGGAGGGACATTCTTCAGAAATCGTTCGGCGAGCCGATGTCCTGTTGTCTTTGTCAAAAATGACCTTTACACATGATATGGTGCGTATGCTTCTTGTCGAGCAGCTCTACAGAGCCTACACCATTAAGGCAGGAGAAAGCTACCATAAGTGATGCCTTTTTGTAGTTTTTTAACTTTTGTTAAAGGTCAGATAGACGTCGTACCGACTGTTTTTCATCGAAATAGTGTGTGAAGGATGCTGTTCTGAAAGAGGTGGCGCTTTTTCAGGCCGCTTGACGACCACTCTGTTCGCTGCTTTTTTAAGCGCAACGTGTAATAATTTTCCAGCATCGGAGTCATCTCCTACCAGCTCGCGAATGGTGCGCATGGACTGCTTGTTTAACGCTGAATTTTTTCGATGGGGATACATTGGATCAAGGTACACTGTATGGAACGATTCTTCCAATTCAGTAAGTACTGAAGTAGTGTTGCCATGATACAGGCGGAGATTGTTGTGAACAATTGAAGCGGTCTTTGGTTCAGATGATGCTCTGGCTAAGCCGTCTTCTAACAGGTAGGCCATTATTGGTGAACGTTCGCACATGGAAACCTTAGAACCAAGACTGGCCAGCACAAATGCATCACCACCAAGGCCGGCTGTCGCATCAAATATTGTGGGTCTGAAGCCTGACTTAATGCCAACTGCCCGGGCGAGAGGCTGCTTAATTGACTTGTTATTAACCAACCTGTAGCCGTTTTTTCCATTGACGAAATCTACAAAGAGCAGAATGGATTGTTTCTTGCCTGAATCAGCACACCGGAGCAGCACTAAACCTTTCTTGGTGTAGGTAAGCGCAAACGGTGTATCGCACTCTTGTATCGGATAGCGCAAAGCGCAGCCTACTCTTTCAGCGAGTGCGGCAGCCTTTGCTAATGCTATGTCTGAGTTGATTGTAGACGAAACAGATACTTGATAGTCTTCTTGCATAGGTCATGTTATATAAGGCTTGACAATACCAGGAGATTTGTTTTGCATAACCTTATTCTATTTTGTAGAAATTCCAGCGTAATGCAATACACAAAAAATTCCTATTTACCTAACATCGGTAAACGGTAAGTAAGTACCTTGTGAGTGCTTATGACCATTTACTATAAAATCGAATCCGTAATTTCTGGTTTTTTATTACAGCTTTTACGGAGTAAAGTACTAATAACCACTTTCTTTACTATGCCTACTCAGAAACCGGAAGTTATTGCTATTATTCCTGCTCGATATGATTCAAACCGATTCAAAGGGAAGCCGCTCGCCTTGATCGCTGGTAAGCCTATGATACAGCATGTCGTGGAGAGAGCACGCTCCGTAAATATGATATCTCGTGTTGTTGTAGCAACAGATGACATGAGGATTGCTGATTGTGTCGAGGGATTTGGGGGTGAATACGTCATTACCAAAAACGACCATGTTTCAGGAACCGACAGGCTCGCTGAAGCAGCAGAACTGCTTCAGATTTCAGAACATGATGTGGTAGTGAATATTCAGGGCGATCAGCCACTGTTTCCAGCGGATGTAGTGGAGCAGGTTGCAGGGCCGCTTATAGATGACCCGGCTTTGCCAATGTCGACTCTGATTTACAAAATCGTTCGACCCGAAGAGATTGATGATCCTAATCACGTAAAAACTGTTTTTGACAGGGATAATTACGCGCTTTATTTCTCAAGAGCGCCGATACCTTTTCAAAGAAATCCAAATGAAACTGTGAAGCCGACCTACTATAAGCATCTCGGATTTTATGCATACCGAAAAGGATTTCTGCTCTCATTTGTCGCACTACCGGAGGGTGAATGGGAGAAGTATGAGAAACTGGAACAGCTTCGTGCTCTTGAGTATGGTTACAGGATAAAGGTGGTAATTACAGAACACGACTCAATTGAGGTGGACACTCCTGAGGATCTTCTCAGGGTCGAAGAGTATATGCGTAGTAAATGTCAGTGATGAGTCTTTGCGATACACTTGTCCAGGAGCTTGTCCGAAAATAGGGATTTCGAAGTCTCCGCTATCTGCGAGCATTATTTTTTAAAAATAACGAAGAGTTTGGGGTGAAAGACCATTCTTGGACAGTCTCCTGTTGTGTCATCTTCATCAAAGACGAGGACTATATTGATTAATGAAAAGATAGAGGAAATTCAGAGATTACAACTTACTCCACTTGATTTCCTGCCTCAAGATGATCTTCGGGAAAAAATAGTTGACCTGGTTCTACGCGGTGTCCCGACTCATGTTCATACCGAAGTGAATAGACAGTTGCTCGAGCTTCGTCACAATCTTCTTGAGGAAGACGTTGAGCAGGTGAACGTTGTGGTTTTCGGCGGCGGAACCGGACTATCCAATATAATCGGCGGGGACTCCAGGCGAATAGGGTGGGCCGAAAAGCCTTTCTCCGGGCTCAAAGAGATTTTCCCACACACCAAGTCCATCGTTTGTGTAACCGACAATGGCGGTTCAACCGGAGAATTAATGAAAGACCTCCCTCTTGTTGCACTTGGCGACATGCGGCACGTCCTTCTCTCATCTATTCAGCTCAGGCAATTACAGAAACTTTTTAATATTAGTGGGAGGAATGCCATTGGGGTTGCATCTGTTCTTTCTACTGTCTTTAACAAAAGATTCCCGCTCAAGTTTGAGAAAAACAGCGATGATTTCAACGAACTCTCCTCGCTGTTACAAAGACTCCCCGACGTATTATGCAGATATTTATCTACTCTGCTGGATGATTTATTCATGGATCAGAGGCTGGCAGAGTCGCTTAATCGACCAAACTGTCTTGGCAATCTACTCATGGCTGCAGCGGTATACAGAGAAATAGGTAGGAGTTTCTCTAACGTTGACCTGGTACAAAACCGAGAAATTCTTCATACTGCAATGTTTCGCGGACTGAACAGACTTGCTGAAAATGTAGGGGCTGGAGAAAGGGCGGTACTGCCATGCACATCAACTCCGGCACAACTCAAGGTTCTATATACAAATGGTGTTGAAGGCGTCGGAGAACACAAGCTGGGCCAAGCAAGGCGGGGTGTTCCTGTAGAAAGTGTCCAGGTAGATTATTTTGACACAATTCGTATTTATAAAGAGGTCTTTGACGATATTGCGAAAGCAGATATTCTCATTCTCGCACCGGGCAGTTTGTATTCTTCAATTATACCAGTATTTAAAGTACCCGGAATTGCCAGAGCTGTGAGAAACAATAAAAATGCTCTGAAGATACTGGTTTCTAATCTGTGGGTGCAGGCCGGTGAAACTGATTTTAGTATTGCAGACCCTGATAGAAAGTTCCATGTATCTGATATGATCCGCGCCTATGAAAAAAATATCCCAGGAGGAACGAAGGGTCTTTTTAACGAAGTGCTCTGCCTTTCATTAGGTGATATACCGGCGTCTGTACTTCAAAAATATGCTGTCGAAGGGAAGGTTCCAATATACCTTGACCGCCAAGCTCTTCTGCAACGACAGTATGCTCCAATAGAATGCGGTGTTTATTCAAAAGAAGCCCTTAATGAAAGGGGGGTGATTCAACATGACCCCGATACACTTGCCTTGGCTATTAAGGGCTTGTATAACGGCCGAACCTGTTTCCAATCGATTGATGAAAAGCAGCCGGATGATAAAGAAGGTCGCCTTTTAACGGCAGTTGAACTTCACGTGGCACCCGGCCTGCAGCCTTGTCAAAGGTATCTTCAGATTGGTCAATGGCTCAATGATCTTACGGTAATAACGGATAAAGCTGATGGAGAATACTCAAGCCATGTTCGAGGACTCATAGCAGGAATCCTCTGGGATAACCCTGTAATTCCGTTGAGTCACCTGCAATACATAGAAGGAGTTCACTTCATTGACCAGGATTCCTGGGGAAGGGATCAGCAATGGGACAATGTCTACTCCTTTTATGACCCGACAGACAAGTTCGTTAAAATCCGCTCAGATCAGGTGGTTAACAGAGATACATTAGAGATTGGATTAATGGTGGCGCTTGGTGAGTCTCTACTTGGAAACTATGCTGATCGTAAGACTATGGCGAACGTGGAGATTGATTCTGTGTTTCTAGGGCGGGTGTATCACCTCTACCTCACTGGTGATAAAACAAGAAAATGTTTTTTAAAACACGACCAGTTGCACTTGTTTTTAGAATTATCTCGAATGTGTGTCGGCAAAGGAAAGAACCACTACACGAGGCTCGTCAATAAACGGGAAGGGTTTACTCCTCCTGGCTTATTGATGGGACTCATGTACGCCTGGTACGTCAACAACAAACTCGCAACACATATAGAATACAAGATGTCTGTAATGAAAATCAGCTACACCGACCTTATTCCTGAGCAACAGAAAATGGCTGGCAGAAGGCAGCGAATGGTTGCATTTTTCAGGGAAATAATTTTTAAATAGAACCTAAATTTTGCAATTGACTATTCCACCGGAGATTTCTGTTCCCATTGTGGGGCTGGTAACTGTATGAAAATACTTATTATTGATGATGATGCAAAGATACGTACTCTGTTCCGAATATGGCTTGAGCGGGAGGGCTTTGCCGTGTTCGAAGCAGATAACGGTAAAAGTGGGGTGGAACTTCATAGAAATGCTCCGGTTGATCTGCTGATCTGTGACCTAATTATGCCTGTCCAGGAGGGGATCGAGACGATAACTCAATTTCAGGAAGAATTCCCCCGTGTGGGTATTATTGCAATATCAGGAGGAGGAAAGATAGGGCCGGACTCCTATTTGACTGTAGCCGAGCATTTGGGTGCGTGGCGAGTTTTCACAAAACCAATTGAAATGTCCCGTCTTGTAAAGACTGTTTACCAGTGGCAGGAAGAACAGGGTACAGCGCCGGAGTAACTCTTTGGTGACAGCTCGTTTACAACAATGAAGCTCTACAGCGCAGTAATCTGAACGTTGATGGTCTTAATCCAGCCAACGGAGGATTCTACCTCCTTGGCCACCTCCACCCATTCATCATGAGTATACCGATTACAAATGCCAGTATACCGATTACAATCAGCCCCCTGCTTAACAGAATCAATGAAGCTAAACATACCAAAACTCCGAGTGTAACCTTGCTCATCTCAGTCTCAGCACTTGGAACGTGCAGCCTCCCAATGTTTAGCGAGTCTTTTCAAAGAAATGGGTTCTCGTGTCCTTATTTCTGGAGAAAAGATTGATATTCTGAATTCATTTATCATTTCCAGGTACCTTCTGGCGAACTCAGAGGCTTCTGCCGAATGTTGATTCTGTTTTTGCTGCAAGGTTGATAGATTGGCCAGGTGGGGTCGTATCTCTTTTTCTTTTTTTTCATCTTTTCCTGGATCTGCTGAAAATCTTTCCAGCCGAATCATGAGGCTTTGGAGCTGCCTGTCAGCGGATTCTAGTTCATGATGTGAAGCAGATTGAAGGAAATCAAAGGGAAAGATCTCCTGGAGCAGTTCATTAAAGTCGGCTTCTTTATCTGGGAGAAAGGCTTTCTTCTTTCTCCCTTCAATAAATACACGTTTGATTGTTTCCTGTACATTCTTTCTTACACGGAGCACCGAAAGCAATGAATTACAAATCAACTGACCGCCATTATAAAAACCCTCACGCATTACTCGTTCAACTTTGTCATCAAAGACCTTTTTTTCATCGACCTCACCTGTAAGCGGGCTAAAAAGTGACCGAACAATAAAATCGAGGGTAGCTGCCACAAAGTTTTTCTTACTGCAACCAGCGTGTAAAAAACATGCTACTGAGGGACCAGAAAGAGCCGTGGAACAATATTTTTTAAGAGATTTGTACTGCCCGGTAAATTGAAGTCTGTAGAGGAAGGCCATTCCTCGTTTGTTATTTTCCTCAGCCTGATGCTTGTCACGTTCAAAAAACACTTCTACATATCCTTTATCCTGCAACACCATAAGGACTGGATAAAGGAAAAAAGCAATCTCCTGGCTCTTCGCATAACAGGGAATAATCTTTGGTAAATCGTGGAAATCCCATATGTTATGCTGGGTACCTTGCCATTTTGCAACGATTTCATTTTCTTTTGGTTGGAGCACTGTTTTTTGTTGAGGTGCATTTTGAATTGTCTCGGATGATAGAAGCTCGTGTAGGTAGCGACCAGAACAGATCTCTTCTCCGCCATCGCCTAAGAGAAGGAAACGAGGCTGCAAATGCAAAGGAAGACTCTGGGTCCAGTCAGTACGCTGTATCAGCAGCCTGAAGTGCTTTAATATACAAGATTCAACAGTAGAGTAAAATGGTCCTGAACCAAAGGACATATCATCAAGAAGCCTGTCCACTGTATTATTGATTGGTACCATCTTTTTGCGAAGTGACTTCGGCAGTGCTTTTAAGAGGTACGTTACTTTTTCGTGCAATAGCCCCGGTACAAGCCAGTCAAAGATTTCAGGAGGTGTGCTGCTTGCTAAACTTACCGGAAGTCTAAATGTTACGCCGTCCTTCTCAGAACCGGGGTCGAAGTGATATTCTAGAGGAATTTGCAGCGAGCCGAGAGAAAAATGTGCAGGATAATCAGACATTGTCCTCTCCTCAGGTTTCTGCATCACAACTTCCGCTTCGCTCATCTCAAGAAATGAATGATTCTTTCGATCTTTGAGAAACCTGTTAAATGTTCTCTGGTCATATACGTGTTGAGGCACTTTTGCATCATAGAATGCATGGAGTGCCAGGTCGTCAACAACGATATTACGAATGCGCAACTTTTCTTCTGTCGCCTGCCATTTTTCTATGAGAGCCTGATTGGACTCAAGAAAAGAATAGGAACCATTGAGTTGACCAGAAACGAGGGCGGCTTGAATAAATATGTTCCGTGCTTCCTGGCGGTTTTTGGGATCTCGTCTCCCAAGATTAACTTTTTTGCCAGACATTAGAATAAGGCCGAAGAGAGACACGGTTTCTGTGGCTATTACCTGGCCAGTTTTTTTCTGCCAGTGAGGAAGTGACCAGGAGTATTTACAGAGATTTCCTCCTACTGCCTCTATCCATTCCGGTTCTATCGTTGCGACAGTAATGGCGTAAAGGCGTGTTGTTTCAAGAAATGAGGCCGCTATAATCCATTGCCCACTCTTTTTGAACTGTTGCGATCCTGGGAAGATCATAAGTTGTTTATTGTATGCTCCCTGATATTCTTTCCCCTGTTTTTTCATAGCAATATTGCGCAGAAAACCTGGCAGAAGGGCGGTGTGGAGTGTTTCATAGGAAACTGTTTCGGTATTTTCTATAAAGCCTTCACGCTTTGACAAAATTCTGCTCAATTGTTCGTGAAGATCAAACCACTCTCGCATTCGTTGAAAGGAAAGGTAGTGGGCCTTGCAAAATTTTTTCAACTTTGACCAGGATTTACCCGCACCATACGTTTGATGAAATGTGTCCCAGATATTGAGCAATGCCATAAAGTCGGAGTGTGGATGAGCAAAAGTCTTATGGGTTTCATCAGCAGCCTGCTCTTTCTCAGCTGGTCGAATACGGGGATCCTGGATGGCTAAAATTGAGGCTATTATTTTTATCTCGCGTAAACAGTTATGGTCTCTGGCCTGAATGAGAATTCTGGAAATGCACGGATCAATAGGCAGATCCGCCATTATCTTACCGTTTTTGGTAAGTTGCATCTGTGGGGTAAGGGCACCTAGCTCTCGAAGGAGTTTATAGCCTTCCCGGATAGCACTTTTTGAAGGTGGATCAAGAAAAGGAAATTTCTCGGGAGCGCCAAGATTTAAGGAGACCATCTGTAAGATAACTTCGGCAAGGTTTGATCGTTTTAGTTCAGGTAAGGTAAATTCTTCCCTGCTGTCGTAATCTTCTTCAGAATAGAGTCGGACGCACACACCAGGTCCAACACGCCCTGAGCGCCCCTTTCGCTGATCGCAGCTAGCTTTTGAGATTTTTCGTATCGGCAGACTCGTGGTTTTAGAACGTACGTTATAATATGAAATTCGAGCGTGACCAGAGTCAACGACGTACCGAATACCGGGAACTGTGATGGATGTTTCTGCAACATTTGTGGCAACCACAATTTTAACAAGCCTGAAGTTTTGAAAGATCTTTTTTTGATCAGCAGCTTGCAGTCTACCGAACATTGGTAATATGACAGCTTCAGGTATTCTCGCTTCCAGGAGTTTACAACATTCGCGAATATCGCGCTCTGTGGCCATAAAAACGAGGATATCACCTCTCGGCTCATGATTAAACAGTGCATAAATGGTATCGACACAGTGCTCGATCTCACTTCCCATTTCCTCAGTTTCGGGCGGGTTGTAACGTACGGTAACCGGGAAAGTTCGTCCAGCAACCTGGATCACCGGAGCATTGCCGAAATGTTTTGAAAAAGAAATGGTATCTATTGTTGCTGAAGTTATAACAATTTTAAGGTCGGGTCGTTGAGGGAGAAGCTGTTTGATGTAGCCTATCAGGAAATCGATGTTGAGGCTTCTTTCATGGGCTTCATCAATTATTAAAATACCATACTTGGAAAGCGTTCGGTTGTTTCGAGTTTCAGCTAAAAGAACACCATCTGTCATGAATTTTATGCTGGTCTGAACCGTTGTGTGGTCATGGAAACGGATTTTATAACCAACCATATGGCCGTTTGAGCCCAATTCTTCAGTAACCCGGGCTGCAACTGTTGACGCAGCAATTCTCCTGGGTTGAGTACAACCAATGAGCAATGTACTATGAGGAAAAGCTTCCAGACACATCTTGGGAATTTGTGTTGTTTTACCAGAGCCGGTATCCCCAGATACTATAATGACGGGATGTTTCTGGATCGCTTCAATTATTTCCTGTTTGTGGGCGAAAATGGGGAGGTCTTCAGGGTAAAAAATATTCATTTACAAATGGTCGTAGTTGTGAAAGTATGTTACATATCTGCCGGAATTTCGTCCGGGAAGATACCATATCAGAAGCTTTTCTGTTACCCTTATCAAAGAGAGAGAAAAAGTACTTTTCCAGGAGCTGTTACCAGCTCCTACTGGAAACAGTATTATCACGATACTCAAATCGAGGTTTTTATGAAAGTACGTAAAGCTGTAATTCCTGTTGCCGGGCTCGGCACAAGATTTTTGCCAGCGACGAAAGCAATTCCAAAGGAAATGCTCACCATAGTAGATAGACCTACCATTCAATATATTGTTGAGGAAGTTGTTGCTTCCGGAATTGATCAGATAATATTTGTTACAAGCGAAGGAAAATCTGCGATTGAAAATCATTTCGATTACAATTTCCACCTCGATGCAGTTCTCCGGGAAAAAAACAAGGTAGTTTTAGGAGAAGAACTGAATAATATTTCTAATTTGATTGACATTGTTTCCGTTCGCCAGAAAAAACCGCTTGGGCTGGGGCATGCCATTTGGACTGCACGGCATGTCATAGGTGATGAACCTTTCATGGTGCTCCTGGGTGACGATCTCGTTTTGAGCAAAACTCCATGTGCGAAGCAGTTAATCGACCTGTTTAATGATGTGGGGGAATCAATTGTTGCCATCCAGAGGGTACCCAAAGAGCAGACCCATAACTATGGTATAGTTGAGGGTGAAAAAAACGAGAGAGACAATACATTCAAAGTGAGAAGGATGGTTGAGAAGCCTGCCCCTGGCACTACTGAATCTGATATGGCTATTATTGGCAGGTATATTTTAATGCCAGAGATATTCTCAATTCTGGACAAAACTACGCCAGGACATGGTGGTGAGATTCAGTTGACTGACGCATTGCTTGCCTTGACGAAAAAACGTGCTATGTACGCTTTGGAATTCGACGGTACACGGTACGATGCCGGTGATAAAATGGGTTACCTTAAGGCTATTGTTGCCTACGGCCTTATGCATCCTCAACTTGGCACACCACTCAAGAAATATCTAAAAGAGATTACCGCCACTTTATGATTCACTTTGAAGTTGCGGTTGATGCACCCATCGAATACACCCTGACCTATAGCTACGAGGCGGCTGAAGGGAATGGCGATACAGATTACGGAACCAGTTCACCTGACTATATTGGCAGGCGGGTGCTGGTTCCATTGGGAAGGAGAAAGGTAACTGGTTATGTCCTCGATAGTACTGCACCATCTGAAACGAAATACACAATTCGATCCATAACTCGTTTCCTTGATGTAGAGCCGCTTTTTCACAAAAACCTCATCCCTTTTTTCCGCTGGCTTGCTAATTATTATCATTACCCTTTAGGCTTGATTGTTAAATCCTCCCTCCCCTCAGGCCTTGCTCCCCGAACTGTAAAAAAGATAAAACTGATTGGAGAAATTTCCAATTTGAGAACCGCTTTCCAGGATACCATACCATCCTGGGTTCACTTGTTAGCTGAGAAGTCAGAACTGGGAGTAAAAGAGACCAAAACCGTTCTGGAAAATAAAACGTATCGCAAGATAGTAGATACATGTATTAAAAAAGAAATCCTCGTTCTTGAAAATAGTCTAAAAAGTGACGGGACTATTGAAAAGACAGAAGTCTGTTACTCGCTTCCTCAAAACCCATTACTCTTCCCTGGTGCTGTGGAATATACGAAGGAAGGTGCGAAACAATTTCATTTAGATTTTTGTTCGCTCAACAACGTTGATTTGAAACTGTCCGAAACAAATGCACTCTGTTGTCTTCAGCATCTCTGTCTGGATAAAGGCGTACAGAGTGTGGCTCTGAAGGATCTGCGGAAACTGTATTCCGGTGCAGCAAAATCACTACTTGAGCTTGAAATAAAAGGGCTGGTCGTACGGAAAAAAGAACGAATATTTCGAAGCCCCTTTGGAGAACAACTGCGTTATTATCCTCGGCCTGATAGTTTGACAGAAGAACAAGACTCTGTACTGAGTTATATTCTTCCGGCTGTTAGAAAACAACAGTTTCAACCCTATCTGTTGCATGGGATAACAGGATGTGGCAAGACCGAGGTGTACCTGAGGGCAGCGGAAGAAACCCTTGCAACGGGTAGAGATGTACTCCTTCTTGTGCCTGAAATTGCTCTGGCCACCCAACTTGAAGCGCATCTCCTATCACGATTTGGTGATCAGGTTGTCTTGCAGCACTCGGGAATGTCGGCTTCAGAAAGATTTGACCAGTTCCATCTTGCCCTGTCCGGAAAGGCACGAATTGTTATCGGCGCTCGATCAGCTATATTTGCCCCCTTAAAAAATCCTGGTCTCATTGTGGTAGATGAAGAGCATGATGCAGGATACAAGCAGGATGACAAATTTCGTTATCATGGTCGTGATATTGCCGTCTTAAGGGGGAAGTATCAGGACGCAGTAGTGCTGTTAGGTTCGGCCACGCCATCTGTAACCAGTTATGCAAATGCAAAGAAAGGGAAATATAAACTCTTAACAATGCATAACAGAGTTGGCATGCGATCCCTGCCTCAAGCAAAGGTTGTGGATCTGAATAAAGAGAGTAAAAACCTGAGCAAGCGAATAATCAAGACCGAGCTTTTAACAGAACTGACCAGCAACCTGTCGGCTGAAAAACAGAGTATCCTGCTTTTGAATAGAAGAGGTTTTTCGGCGGTAGTTATGTGCAGGGATTGCGGCACTCCTGTACAATGTACTCACTGCCATGTCTCCTTAACCCTTCATAAGGAAGATGGGCGTCTCGTTTGTCATTACTGCGGTTTCAACACAGCAGACAAAACAACATGTGTTAATTGCAGGTCAACGGATCTGGTGCCCTCTGGTTTTGGTACAGAACGAGTTGAAGAAGAAGTCGTGGAGTTGCTGCCGGAGGCGAGAGTAAAAAGGCTTGACTCAGATACGGCATCAAATCGCAAAAAATTTTTAGCAGTCCTGGCAGATATGCATGATGGAAACATTGATATTCTCATCGGAACACAAATGATAGCTAAGGGCCACCATTTTCCCAATGTCACCCTTGTCGGTGTTGTCTGGGCCGATGGCGGGATGAGTATGCCTGACTTCAGGGCGGCCGAGAGAACTTTTCAGCTCATAACCCAGGTGACAGGCAGGGCGGGAAGGGGCAAAGAACCTGGTAAGGTGATTATTCAAACAATGAGACCGGACCATTATGCGATAGAGTATGCGAAAAATAACCAGTATGAGAAGTTATTTGATCATGAAATGCGGCTTCGTCAACATCCCGCTTTTCCGCCTTTTGTGCGTTTAACTGTTCTTCGTATACAGGGGAGAGTTGAAGAAGAGGTACAGAAAACTGCTCTTCAGGTAGCGCGATTCTGTCGACAACTGGCCAGGCAAGAGAAATACACGGTTGATATTTTGGGGCCTGCTCCGGCACCTCTGGATAAAATTAAAGATCACTACAGATGGCAGGTGCTCATACGTGGCGCGAGGCCCGAAGAACTGCACGCAGTATGCACGGGGCTGAAGACTCAGGAGAAGACTATTGTGAAACAGCAGTGTTCACTTTCTATCGATGTCGACCCTGAGAACATGATGTAGCTGCCATCTAGCCTGAGCTTTCTACAAAGAAGTATGAAAGGGCTTCAAAATGAAAACCATTTCTTTTTCGGGCTATAGCCAACAACGCAGTTCCTCCCTTTTTCCTTTGCCTGGTAGAGAGCCTGGTCCGCCCTGTTGATGAAATCATTTTTGCTGAAATCATCTTCTGTCGCGGGGCGGCTGCATGCCTGCCCGAAGCTGGCGGTAATGTGGTATTTTTCTCTACCGTCATCAAAGACCGTTTCGTCTATTATGGTTCGGATTTTCTCGGCCCCTGCAAGCGCATCCTCCGCTGCAGTTTCTGGAAGGATAACGACAAACTCTTCTCCTCCGTAACGCGCCAGAGTGTCATATTCACGTATGCTATTTTGAATCGCTCGCGCAAACTCAGTTAGGACAAAATCTCCAACCTGATGGCCGTAGGTGTCGTTGAAGTGCTTGAAATGGTCGATGTCAATCAGTAGGATTGAGAGAGACCTTTCAGTTCTGGTGGCACGACTAATCTCCTGATCCAAGGTGTTTTGGAAATACCTATGATTGTAGACACCGGTCAAGCCGTCTATGTTGGCTAAGTTGTCAAGAATCTGATTCTTTTTTTTCAGCTCACTGGTAATATTTTCAAGATGAATTTTCGCTTGGATCAGTTCTTTGTTCATTTGATCAAAATCCAGATTCAGCAAACTCAAGCGAATATTTGCTTCCTGCAATATTTCCTGAACAGACTTTGTACACTTGATTTTTAGATTAAAATAGGCACCTGCTTCTTCAATCCTTGAGTGCATATCGTCAAGAATGGATTCTATGTTCTCATTAGTAAGGCCCAGCAGTTTACTGGCCTCCTTTCGAAATTGCTTGTGGTACTCCTCTGGCTTGGTCGAATAGAGAATGTTGATTAAGAGGCCTGAGAGATAAACAGCTTTAATTGTTGAGCGGAGTTTGGCGTCCTTGCCCTTGTAGGCAGATGGATCGTGGTGATATGCAATTGGGAGATAAAGAACTTCGGGAAATCCCCAGCTTTTAGCAACCTCTGTACCAACAGTGGCATGATCTACAGTAAAAATAGTTTCCTCTGCAATCGATACGTCATGCTGATCTTCTTCAGTTGCAGTGAGAACCTTATCGTAACGTTCGGGAAAGGTTCTTGCCAGTACTAGCTCGCCAAGGTTTTGTAAGAGGCCTGAGATGAAAATTTCTTCGGTATCAGCACCCTTTACCCTTTCCAGGATGAGTTTTGCGGCAACCGCGGAAGCCAGTGCTTTTTCCCAGAATAGCTGGAAATTGAAGCGGCTGGCATCTTTTCCACCCTTTATTGACAGGAACGAAAATGATAGAACAAGACTTCGGACGGCATTGATTCCAAGAATACCGACGGCCTGTTTAATAGAACCAATCTGCTGGGGAAAGCTGTAAAAGGAAGAGTTGGAAACTTTCAATATTTTGGTGGAAAGCGAAATATCTTGTGAAACCAGTTCCGCAATATCAGAGAGTGTGGTGTCTTCTTTTGACGTCAGTGTGATCAGCTTCGATGCAACAGTCGGTAATGTAGGCAATGCGTCGGATCGTAAAATTTTCTGAAGCAATTCGTCTCTAGTCATAGTACCGGTTCACAGTTTGAGAGTTTGGAATATGGAACGAACTTTTGGTTACTTTGAAAAATTTCTTTTCCTTCCAATCGCTTCGTTATTGTCAAAATTGAATTCGCGGAGGTAGGCACCCTTATATGAAAGTATATCCTCACATTGAGTACTTTATCAAGTCTATTGCTAGAAAAAGGAACTGGAAAAGGAACCAGTAATAATACAAGAAACAGTACCAGGTCCTGGTATTTGTGCACCGGACTAAGGTTTTCTTCCCCCAGAGCTCCTGGAACACACGTCATCTATGATCTCACGTATATCGGGAACTGACTGTAACCAGAGAGGGTCGCTGGGGAACTGAATCAATTATAAAAAATATCGATTAATGCGCATTGGAAAGTTTGCTATTAGGTTACCCAATGCGTTATTATCACAAGCCACATGCTTTCGCAGGTCATTTACGGTGGTTGGTTTAGGTGCCAATTACACATTTCATATTGTGAACATGAAGGGAGCTGAGAATGTCTTCAAATTTGTACAGGTTTAAATATGATGAGTATGGAAATACCCGAGAGATTGTTGTTTATGCCAGTGGCGCTTCTGCGCGCTCATGCAGCTACGTAAATAAAGGCACAGCATTTTCCAGAATTGAAAGAAAAGCTCTTGCCCTTCAGGGTAGATTCCCGCCGGGCTTACGTGACCTTGAAGGTCAAATAGAAAGTTCGAGGAATAAAATTAGCGAAAAAGCTGACGATATAGAAAAGTACATATTTATACGCTCCATGTTTGATCGTAACGTTACCCTAGCTCATGGTCTTATAAAAAGTGATATCGAAGAGTTTATAAAAATTATTTACACTCCGACCATCAGCCTGGCGGTTGAAAAGTTTTCGTCTATGTTCCGGCAGGCGAATGGTCTTCATTTTTATCCTGGGAATATCGATAAAGCAGAGGATATACTACGAAGATTTGCCCACCGGGATATACGTGTAGCTGTAGTAACCGACAATCAAGGTATCTTAGGGATGGGCGATCAGGGAGCCGGAGGGATAGCAATTTGCCTCGGAAAATTGATGCTTTATACTCAGGGTGGAGGTATTGCTCCATGGCATTGCCTGCCGATTTCTCTTGATGTTGGTACTAATAATAAAAAGCTGCTGGCAGACAGACAGTATCTGGGATGGCGCCATAAGCGGCTGGAAGGAGAAGAATACCTTTCATTTGTTGGCAGGTTTGTCAGGGCGTTCAGAAATGTTTTTCCAAACGCTTTATGTCAGTGGGAGGACTTCTCTCCACATAACGCTTTCAGTATTCGTGACACTTTTGTCGATGAATTGATTTCCTTTAGTGATGATATACATGGTACCGGAGCTGTTGCACTCGCTGCAATCCTGTCATCCATTCGCTTAAAAGGTGAGAGTATTGCAGATCAGAAATTTTTGATACAGGGGGCAGGGGTCGGCGGAATTGGCGTGGCTGAACAATTGCTTCGCGCACTGATGGATGACGGCCTCAGCGAAGCGGAGGCCCTGGATCATATCTTCATGATTGACTCAACAGGTCTTATCCTTTCAGATTCAGAGCTTGAGCTCTATAAGAGAAAGTTTGCCAAAAATGCTGAACAGCACCTATGGGTTGCAGAGATCGATACAGTGGATATTCCCAGTCTTATAAAGAAGTGTGGGATTACTATGCTCATTGGAACGAGCGGGCAGGATTTCTTTTTCAGCGACCAAATGATAGAGCAGGTTAAAAAGAACACTTCTCGGCCTCTTATTCTTCCACTGTTTCATAGCATATCCAATCCTGTTACCTTCTGTGAAAATGTTCGTAAGTGGAACGATGAAGGAATTTTAGTTGCGACAGGTGGCCCATGTGCCACCATGGATGCCTTGGTAGGTGCATATAAACCAAGTCAGTGCAATAATGCATTTATCTTTCCAGGTGTTGGTCTGGGAGTATTGGTGTCTGGTGCACAAGAAGTCCTGCCTGAATTCTTCACTGCTGCGGCCAGAGCCGTCTCTAATATGGTGAGTAATGATGAACTGGAGAAAGGTCATCTGATGCCCTCAATAAAAGACCTTGAGGCTGTGGGAAAAAAAGTGGCTTTAGCTGTTGCCATATGTGCAGTGGAACAAGGAGTCGCAAGGGAGTGTGTCTACAGCGACTTTCAGCACAATGGCGATGAAGCGAGAATGAGAGTCATGATTGAGAATATTAGATGGCAACCGCAATATTTGCCTCTGATTCCCATGTAAGAAGAGATGGAAGATGAGGGTGTCCAAAAGACGGGAACAAAAAAAGCCCCACTTTACATGAGACTTGTAAGATGGGGCTTGTATCTGATATTTAACAAAAATTACATTTTTTGTACTTTATCAGCAGCAGGTCCTTTGGGGCCATCGACGATTTCAAAGCTTACGCGAGAACCTTCTTCGAGGGATTTGAAACCTTCAGTAACGATAGCGGAATAATGTACAAAAACATCTTGTCCACCATCTTGTTCTATAAAACCAAAACCTTTTGCATCATTAAACCACTTCACTGTACCTTCTGCCATTGTACTACTCCTTTTTTACTCGGTTCTTTGGTAAACCGTTAATAAAACTTTCTGTCCATTACCAGGTCAGACATCCTTTTGTTGTGTGAGCCAACCAAAATGCCACAGTCATCTGTGACAAATGCAGTAAATAAGTCATCGGAAAAATGACTATTTATTGACACAACAATGACTTCGTTTAGCATATCGGCAGTATAAAAGCAATATAAAACTATGAGTTAAACACCTTGAAACAGTATTAATGTTATTTTTTTGCAAAAAGGTGACTAGGCCTCCTGGGGATTGGCTAAAACTGTTAGGCAAGGTGTAGCCTATACCGAACTATAAAAGAACCGTATGGCATTTTCTTCTCTTTATGATACCTATAACGTATTGACACGAGCTTTAGCTGTTGTATAGATTGATTGTTTTCTGATAGCGATATTGAATCGCACTATGCTGGAATAACTTAATTTGTAAGAGAGAGGATCGGATAACTGTGTTTCCTGATTACCCATTTCAATCCCAGTATTTCTCTATAGATAGGAATAAGCTTCATTTTATAGACGAAGGTGAAGGACCTGTAATAGTTATGGTCCATGGCAACCCTACATGGTCCTATTTTTATAGACGAGCTGTTAATCTATTGAAGAAAAACTACCGGGTGATAGCTGTTGATCATATGGGGTGCGGCTTGTCCGACAAGCCGCAGGTTTATTCCTATACCCTTTCACAGCATATTGAAAATCTGGAACGTCTGCTTGAGTACAGAAATGTTCAAAAGTATTCGCTTATGGTCCATGACTGGGGAGGCGCTATTGGCGTCGGCTGTGCTGTAAACAATCCCTCTGCGATTGAAAAAATTGTGGTGATGAATACTGCAGCTTTCAGATCAACAAGTATCCCATGTCGAATTCAGCTTTGTCGAGTACCGTATCTCGGAACAATCATCGTGAAACTTTTTAATGGTTTTGCCTGGCCAGCTCTTTTTATGGCCGTTGAAAAAAAAATGTCCAAAGAGGTTAAAGAGGCGTATCTGTATCCTTATGACAGCTGGAAAAACCGGGTTGCGGTTCATCGTTTTGTGATGGACATACCGATGACCCCGGATCACGAAAGTTACGACACACTTTTCAGAATAGAACAACAACTGGAAAAACTGCGAGATTTGAAAATCCCGCTTTTACTCCTATGGGGTGGCCGGGATTTTTGTTTTAATACCTCATTTTATGACGAATGGGAAAGAAGGTTTCCAGAGGCTGAAAGTCATTATTTTGCCGATGGCGGGCACTACATACTTGAGGATAAATGGCAGGAAATTGCACCACTTCTTGAAAAACATTTCCTGGGTTAGTAACCCTTTTTAAAGGGTAGGGAGCTTTTAGCGTGGCAACGAATATAGCAGATACCTTTGTTGGAAATGCACTGCAATACCCAAATAGGACAGGTATCATTGAGGCAAAAAGTGGTAAGAAGATTTCGTTTGGGGGGCTGAACGGGAAAGCAGATGCATACGCTCACTTTTTTGCAGCAAATGGAATGCGTCCTGGAGATATCGTCATCTTGATGGTACGTCCGTCATTAGAGTTTGTCTGTCTAACGCTCGCACTATTTAAACTTGGAACCCCTATTGTTCTTATAGACCCGGGAATGGGCTATAAAAACTTACTCCGATGTATTGAACGGGTTGAGCCGAAAATTCTTGTCGGCGTTCCCAAGGCTATACTATTTTCAAAACTTTTTCCAAAAGTGTTTCGATCCGTTCAGAAAAAATTTTGCTGTGGGAGATCTTTTGGTTTGTTGGGGCAGGATATTACAAAGAGTAAAATTGAAGAATCAATTCCGTATAAAGTGTATCAACCTTCTGATACTGACCTTGCTGCAATTATTTTTACCACAGGCTCAACAGGACCTCCAAAAGGTGTTAGGTATGAGCATTCAATCTTTAGTGCTCAACTACGGCTGGTCAAAGAGTATTACGGTATAACCCCCGATGATATTGACCAACCTGCGTTCCCTCTTTTCGCCCTCTTTTCTGCAGCTATTGGTGCTTGTTCTGTCATCCCTGATATGGATAGTACCAGACCGGCCAAGGTTGATCCTCTCAGGTTTATTGGTTCAATTGAAAAATACGGGGTTACATATTCATTTGGGTCACCAGCCATTTGGAATGTTGTTAGCAATTATTGTCTGAAAAACGATATTACTCTGCTCGGCCTCAAAAAAGTACTTATGGCAGGGGCGCCTGTTCATTATGATTTACTGCAAAGAGTGCAAGCATCTGTACACCCTGAGGCACAGGTATTTACTCCCTACGGCGCAACCGAAAGTCTCCCTATCGTCTCCATTGAATGTAGGGAGATCTTAGAAGAGACCTGGCAGCAAAGTAAGCAAGGCATGGGAACGTGTGTGGGTCGACCACTACCTGGGATTGAAATTCGTATAATGAAAATCTCGAAAGGGGATGTCGGTTTCCTCGACCCCGAACTCTTACTGTCAATAGGAGAAATAGGTGAAATTATTGTTCGTGGTGACGTAGTTACCAAAGCCTATCACAATAATGACAATGAAACTAATCTTGCCAAGATAGCTGACGGGAATGGCTTTTGGCATCGTATGGGAGATGTTGGCTATGTCGATGAGCGACAACGGCTCTGGTTTTGCGGACGAAAAGCCCATAGGGTAATCACCGCAAGTGGAACGTTGTACTCTATACCTTGTGAAGCTATAGTAAATGAACACCCTGCCGTATATCGTTCTGCACTTGTCGGAATCAGGCAAAATGATAAGGATCTATATGAACTTCCGGCCCTTATCGTAGAACCACATAAAAATATACAAATTAAAGAAAAAGATCTTTTAGATGAAGTAAGGGTGTTGGCTGGCAAAAATGTACAGACAGAAAAGATAGATCGTTTTATTCTACATCCTGACTTCCCTGTTGATATCAGGCATAACGCCAAAATATTCCGTGAAAAACTTGCATTATGGGCTCAAAACAAGGTTTATCCAAATTAATACAAAGCGCTCTTGTTACTGGTGGAGGCGGATTTGTCGGGAAAGCACTGGTTAAACAGCTTGTTGCTTTCGGCGTAAAAGTTCGGGTAATTGGTCGAAACACATATCCTGAACTGGAAGCACTCGGTGTCAGTTGCTATAAGGGAAATGTTTGTGACCAAGAGGCCATGGATGCAGCATCTGAGAGTGTGGATGCGGTATTTCATGTGGCCGCCCTTGCCGGGATCTGGGGGGATTGGCAGGATTACTACAGCACTAATGTTCTTGGCACCAAGAATGTTATTGCAAGCTGTAAAAAAAATAAGATAGCGGTATTGGTCTACACCTCAACGCCTTCCGTGGTTTTTGAAAGAAAAGATATCATTAAAGGTACAGAAAATTTACCATATGCCACAGAGTACCTTTGTCACTATGCCCGAACGAAAGTAATGGCCGAAAAAAGTATCCTTGAGGCAAACTCGTCAGCGCTCCTCACTACAGCTCTTCGGCCTCATCTTATCTGGGGCCCTGGAGATCCGCACCTGCTTCCCCGGTTAATCGAATCTGGGCGACAAAGAATCCTGAAAAAAGTTGGTGATGGTTCCAATCTTGTAGATATTTCATACGTTGACAATGTAGCCCATGCGCATGTTCTTGCAGCCGAGAATCTGGCAACGAGCAAGACAGCTGCGGGAAAACCATACTTTATCAGCCAGGGAACCCCTGTAAATCTTTGGAACTGGATTAATGATCTGTTTGTAGAAATGAATATACCCACAGTGGAGAAAGGAGTGTCTTTTTCAACCGCCTATCGGATAGGTAGCATACTTGAGGTGATCCATAAGTACTTTACCCCTGCAAAAGAACCCAAAATGACCAGGTTTCTAGCAGAACAGCTTGCCAAGTCTCATTATTTTTCAATAAGCAATGCAGAGAAAGATCTGAGCTATGAACCACTGATCTCAACAGAAGAAGGAATGCGTAGAACGATTCTTTGGCTGAGGACACTATGAAGACCCTTTTGAAAAAGATAGTGTGCTGTTTGCTCACTGCCGTGTTCACTGTTTTTTCTACCTACTCACCTGTGTATTCATTTTCGATAGGAGAAGAGAGGGAGCTGGGGGAAAAGCTTCTCTATTCCGTCCGTTCCAGTTTTCGATTATTGGATGACCCTGATATAACGCAATATATCAACGATCTTGGTGAGAGTGTTCTGGAGGTAGCAGGGATACAGTATTTTGACTATCACTTTTTCGTAATTGACTCAAGAGATTTTAACGCCTTTGCCGCACCATCGGGTTTGATTTTCTTTCATTCCGGTCTTATTGCAAGCATGAACTCCGAGAATGAACTGGTCTCAGTAATGGCCCATGAGATCGGTCATATAGTGAACAGACACCTTGCCTCCCGTGTCGAAAAAGGCGCGTACAGCAGTGCTGCCTCTCTTGGGCTCGCTTTAGCCGCGATAGCCTTTGGTGGCGCCGCCGCTCCAGCATTGTTGACAGGAGCTCTTGCTGCTGGACAGAGTGTTAATCTTCATTTCAGCAGACAGCATGAAGAAGAGGCAGACCTTCTTGCATACAGCTGGATGAAAAAACTGAAGAGGAATCCGGAAGGCCAGGTAGCTATGCTTGAGTCTATGAGAAGGATTGCTCGTTACCGGAGCGATATTCTCCCGCAGTATCTGTTGACTCACCCCAATCCTGAAGCCCGAATGAGCTATATAGAGTCTCTGATTGATCTTGATTCAGAAGAAATCGAACAGGAAAGTAAAGCTGTTGATGATTTTGAATTTATACGGTTCAAATATCGAATCCTCTCTCAAGTTAAAGACTCACAAGCTTTTAAAATATACCTTGCCAATATCATCGCTGATCTGAGGGCAACAGAGTTCAAAAAAGTAATGGCGCAATACGGTTTGTCCCAGATTGCTCTTCATGAGAATAATTTTGACAGAAGTCTTGAACGTCTTGAGGAAGTAATACAATATTTTGCCAACAAAAATATTCTGCTTACGGATCGGGCTGTCATAAAATTTGCTGCTGGGATGTACCAGGAGGCGGAAAACGACTTGAGGCGTGCTCTGAAAAAAGAGCGATATGATATGTATGCGATGAGGACACTGGGCCAGTTACTGTATCAAAAAGGGGATCTGGAACAGGCCATCAACTATTTCAATATTATCACCCGTGAATTACCAGAGTATTCTAAAGTATATTTTGATTTGGGTAAGATCTATTCAGATAGAAAACAACAGGGCCTCTCTTCATTCTATCTCGGGAAATACAATCTTTATGAAGGCAAGTTACCGTTTGCAGCACAGAATTTCAAAGCTGCCATGAGGGATAAAACCTTAGCCGATGATATAAAGGAAGAAGCCACTTTTTTTCTAAAGAAAATTGAACAACTGCAAAAATAGATTATTGAGTGTATTGTTTGAAGGTAACCATTGTCTGCTTTAGTTCACTGAGGGTACGACTGGCGAGTATTTCTTGACGAGCGGCCGAGCTTCCTCTACGATCTCTGAAATACTTGGCGATATGGTTCTTTATATACCCAAGCATTTTTTCAGCAGGAAGAAACTGCTCTATTAGCCTCAGGTGCTCCCCTGCTGTTTGGAGTATGAGACCAGGATCCTGAGGGCGACCTTCTTTTGAAAACACCCAGGGATTTCCAAGAGCCGCTCTTCCTACCATGACACCGTCACAACCTGTTTCTGCCATCATCTGCAGACCGTCCTGGTACTTCATAATGTCACCGTTACCAATAACTGGTATGGAAACTGCGTTCTTGACCTGCTCAATGACTCTTTTATCAATGACACCGGAAAACCCCTGAGACCATGTCCTGGCATGAACTGTTACCGCAGCAGCACCACAATCCTCGATCATTTTCGCAAAAGAAACTGCATTAATGCAGTTGGAGTCTTTTCCTGAACGTATCTTTACAGTAATAGGTATTGTCACCTTGGAAGTGATGCTCCTTACGATTTTCTCTGCCAGTGCAGGATCCGACATCAATGCGGCTCCTGCACCTTTTTTAGTGACTTTTTTGACAGGACAACCCATGTTTATATCTATAATTTCAGGGGAGTACTCAGCTAAAATCTCAGCGGCTTTGACCATTATCTCAGGGTCAGAGCCGAAAAGCTGGTAGGCCATGGGCTTTTCTTCTGAAACAGTCTGCAGCATCTTAACTGTGTTCTGTTGTTTGAAAGAGAGACCGTGACAGCTGATCATTTCGGAAACACAATAGCCTGCACCGTGTCGTTTACACAGCAGCCGAAAGGGGAGATCAGTATATCCGGCAAGAGGTGCGAGAACGAATGGTGAGTCAAAGTGATGCTGAGCAATTTTGAACATGACGAAGAGGGTACAGCAGGATAGTTGCAGCTACCATGATAGGTAGCTGCAACTATTTAGCATGTGGCCTTATAGCTTTGGAAGTTCAGAGACTGTTTTCTGGTAAATTTTCTGTGCGAGGTCTTCAATAATAGTTTTTAATGCCTCTGTCTCATTATCTGAGTTGGTTCTACTGTCACCTGTCAGCAGGTAGTCTTCAAGCCGTACGTCCTCTGGAACTTCGAGTATAATTTTATTTGTTGCTATTTCTTTCAGGATATAGCGAACTTTGAGAACAATTTTAACCTCTGTTGAGGTCAGGTTATTTCCGTAAGATAAGCTGGGCAGAGCTATAGATATGATCTCACCAGCCAGGATGAGGTCAGCACCTTCTTTTTGTCTTACAATAGAGATCGAACCGGATTTTTGAAACCACCGTGTTAAAGATCTGTAAATATCAGAGTCGAGATTTAACTGATTCGTCCTGTTCTTCCATTCGGTAAGGTAGATTGATTTTGAAGGACCATTATAAACATTCGGATTTCGATAGCCGCAGGCGGTAATGACGCATGCTATTAGAACCAGAGGAATGAGTCGGCTCACTATTTTCACTTGTCTTCTCCTGTTATATTTGACGCAATTATAATGTTGCAAACGTAACAATTCATGTTGGGATAATAGTATCAAATGACGATATTAACAAGTTTCTTCTTTACCACAATAGTCTTTTTGATAGGCTTGCCGTCGATGAATTTTTTTGTATTTTCATCATCATGTGCCATTTGGGTCAGCCTGGTATCGTCCTCATCAGCGCTGACCTGTAATCTGGATCGGACCTTGCCGTTTACCTGGATAACGATGGTAAGCAAATCTTCTTTTGCAGCTTTTTCATCTGCAACGGGCCAGGGTTGATCTTCTATAGAGTCAGCATTGCCTATTGTTTGCCACATTTCTTCAGCAAAATGGGGTACCATGGGAGACAAAAGTACCAGAAGAACCGAGAGAGCTTCGCGGATAACCGCAGGCTCGGCTGCCTGCTTCTGGTCATCGCCTGTTCGCGCCGAGAGGACATTAAACATTTCCATCATACCACTGATAGCAGTATTAAAGTGGAAGTTGTGTTCAATGCTTTCGGTTACTCGTTGAATGGTCTGGTGCGTTTTTCGGTGTAGTTCCTTGCCGCCGGGACTGAGATTTTTAGGTATTTCTGCCGGACAGTCAAGGAGTGCAATGTTTGCCATAATCAATCGATACACGCGGTTCAAAAACCTGGAAGCACCTTCTACCCCCTGGGCACTCCATTCAAGGTCCCTTTCAGGAGGTGCTGCAAAAAGGCTGAAAAGACGTACCGTGTCTGCTCCATACTGTTGGATGAGATCGTTGGGGTCGACAACATTTCCTTTTGACTTTGACATCTTTGTCCCGTCTTTGATAACCATTCCCTGGGTGAGCAGGTTGGTGAACGGTTCATCCACCTCGAGATAGCCAAGATCCCGCAATACTTTTGTGAAAAAGCGCGAATAGAGCAGGTGAAGGATTGCATGTTCCACTCCGCCTATATATTGGTCGACAGGCAGCCAGTAACTCGCCTTTGGTTTGGCAAGCGGGCTTTCGGTGTGACGGGGGCTGGCAAACCTGGCAAAGTACCAGGAGGACTCCATGAAGGTGTCCATCGTGTCAGTCTCTCTTTGTGCTGCTTCGCCGCATTGAGGACAGGCCGTTGCGATAAAAGATGGCCGCTGATGAAGTGGCAAGCACTCGCTGCCGGCCTCAGTATCTTCGGGCAAAACTACAGGGAGATCCTTTTCAGGTACTGGCTGGACACCGCAATTCTCACAATGAACCATTGGTATTGGGGCCCCCCAGTAGCGTTGTCTGGAAATGCCCCAGTCTCTTAGACGATAGGTCACCCGCTGTTTGCCAAAGCCTTTGTCTTCTGCATACGCTAGGATGGCTTTCTGTGCGTCTATGGAGTCTTGCCCGCTAAAGGCACCAGAGTTCACCAACGAACCAGGAACAGTTGAGGCCTCTTCCATTGTTGCAGGATCCATCGTCTCGCCCTCTGGTATAACGACAGGCCTAATTGGTAAATTGTATTTTCTGGCGAACTCGAAATCTCTTTCATCATGGGCAGGAACTGCCATAACAGCACCAGTCCCGTACTCAATAAGAACAAAGTTTGCGACATATATAGGTACTCGTTCGCCGTTAAACGGATTTATGCAATATTTACCAGTGAAAATACCTCGCTTTTCAGGATCGTCGTTGACTGACTTGCGTTGTTTTTCAACCTTGATCTCTTCAATGAAATTACGGACAGCGGTTTTATCCTCACTGTCTTTGATGAGGGCATCGAGGAGAGGGTGCTCTGCGGCGATTGACATGAATGTTACACCAAAAATGGTGTCAGGTCGGGTCGTGAAGATAGAAATTATGTGATCCATATCTTCCACCTGAAAATCACACTCCAGCCCAGTGGATTTCCCGATCCAGTTTTTCTGCATGGTAATGACCTTGTCGGGCCAGCCTGTGAGGGTGTCCAGGTCTTGGAGCAGTTCCTCCGCATAGTCAGTAATTTTAAAAAACCAGCCGTTCATTTCCCGCGGGTACACTTCTTCGTCGCAGCGCCAGCATGCACCATCGATAACCTGTTCATTTGCAAGGACTGTTTTGCAGGATTCACACCAGTTAACGGTAGTAACCTTTTGATAAACTATACCTTTTTGATACATCTCGGTAAAAAGGAGCTGTTCCCATTTGTAGTAGTCAGGATTGCAGGTCGCTATCTCTCTTTGCCAGTCATACGAAAGCCCAAGCTGTTGCAACTGGTTGCGCATATAGTCAATATTTTCATATGTCCATGTAGCTGGATGGGTATTGTTTTTCTGGGCGGCATTTTCGGCTGGGAGACCAAAAGCGTCCCAACCCATTGGATGCAAAACGTTGTATCCTCTAAGGCGCTTGTACCTGGCAACAACATCTCCAATGGAATAGTTTCGGACATGACCCATGTGGATTCGCCCGGAAGGATATGGGAACATCTCCAGTACATAGTATTTTTCTTTAGAGTCATCTTCAGTAACTCTGTATACACCACCATCTACCCAGGTAGTCTGCCATTTTGCTTCAATGGTTTTGAAATCGTATCTATTTGACATGGCATTTGTCTCAGTCATTGCTCAGCCTCGAAAACAATAAGCTACCTGGAAAAATTGTTATTCCTTCCAACCTCTGCATTGTGGTCATAATTTTACTCTCGGAGGTAAGCAAAGACTCCGATATCAGTCATATGCCTGGGGTGAAATTATGACCATGCTTTGATATTGATCGAAAAATCTACTTTTTCAAAGTACTCATTAATTATTGGTTAAAAACAGTCTTCTTCAATACGCGTTACATATAATCGTTTGGACCATCATAATTACTCATGTTTTCAAACATGGTAAATTCTTTAATGAACGTGAGTCTGGCAACACCGGTAGGTCCATTTCTCTGCTTGCCTATAATAATTTCCGCTGTACCTATTTCCGGGTTATCAGGGGCTTTATTATATACTTCATCTCGGTAGATGAAGCAAATTACATCAGCATCCTGCTCAATAGCTCCGGATTCTCTAAGATCGGACATCATTGGTCGTTTATCGGTACGACTTTCCAGACCCCGATTTAACTGAGAAAGTGCAACTACCGGAATATTATGTTCTTTAGCGAGTGCCTTCAGGGATCTGGAAATTTCACTGATTTCCTGGGTCCGGTTTTCAGTGCTGTTTCTTCCTCGCATGAGTTGGAGGTAATCAACAACAACCATCCCTATTTTATATTGGGACGCAAGGCGTCTGACCTTGGCTCGCATCTCTAGTACTGAAATAGCTGGGGTGTCATCTATGTAAATTGGCGCTTCCGAGAGCATTCCGACTGCACGTGTTAGACCATTCCAGTCGTCATTTTGTAACTTACCCGTTCGAATTCGCTGGGAGTCGATACGACCAACAGAACTCAAAAGTCGCATTACCAGTTGTTCTTTAGACATCTCAAGACTGAACACGGCAACCCCGGTTTTTTCAATTAAGGCTGCATGTTGGGCAATATTCATAGCAAATGAGGTTTTACCCATGGACGGTCTGGCGGCGATAATAATAAGATCGGAAGGCTGCAGCCCCGCAGTCATTTTGTCTATCTCGCTATATCCCGTTGGCACACCGGTTATTAGTTCTTTTCTATTGAACAATTGCTCTACAACAGCAAACGCTTTTGGAACAATGGTTTTAATGTGAGTAAAATTCTGATTCCCCTTGGTACCGGCAATATCGAAAATAGCCTGCTCGGCCTCATCCACTAAAATATCAATATCATTTTGTTCTTCGTAACAACGTGCGGCAATATCGGTATTCACTGTAATTAATTTACGTAAGATCGCCTTTTCCCTAATAATCTTGGCATAGCTGGATATATTTGCTGTGACAGGTACGATGGACGTGAGTGATGCAAGGTACATAGCACCTCCAGCCTTCTCAAGATTATTTGTGTCTCGAAGAAGGTTTGAGACAGTGAGCATATCCTGGGGCTCATTTTTATCAAAAAGGTCAAGCATGGACTCAAAGATGAGTCTGTGTCCGTCTTTGTAAAAATCGTCGGGTTTCAGGATTTCGAGCACAGTTCCGAACGCCTCAGGTTTGAGCAGTACGGAGCCGAGCACAGCCTGCTCGGCTTCTACATTCTGTGGAGGAATTCGAGGAGTAATACCAGATACGATTGGTTCATTCATGTGCGATTGCTTGATGGACAAGAAGAGGGTGAAGATACCTTGAGTGCTCTGAGAAGGTACCATTAAACAAAAACACACCGTTAAGGTCAAGCCTCAAGGTGTGTTTTTGTAGTGTTCGAAGTAGAGCACTTCGAGCGCTGTAACGACGATTATCCCAAGTTTCCTATGGATAAATCGCTTAAGATAGTGCGTTAAGCTTTGGTTTGCAGAGGGACGACGTTGACAACGATTTCTGCAGTAACATTGAAACCAACTTTAACTGTTACCTTTCTTTCACCTAAGGTCTTAATTGCATCATTAAGCAAAATCTGTCGTTTGTCGAGTTTCACGTCAAGTTCTGCTAATTTGGCACAAAGATCAGAGCTTGTTACTGATCCGAACAGGCGTTCATCAACACCGGCAAGTTGTTCAATGACAACATTGAGCCCGGAAAGCTTTTTAGCTACCTTCTCAGCTGCAGCCTGGTCTTTTGCGAGACGGGCTTCAATGGCAGCCCGGTTCTCTTCTAAAACCGCGATATTTTCAGCGGTGGCGGCTACCCCTTTACCTTGTGGCAATAGATAGTTGCGACCATAACCAGGTTTAACCGTTACCAGATCTCCTTCTCTTCCAAGAGAACTGATAGTTTCTTTTAAAATGAGTTCCATTTTTTTAAACTCCTTTTGCTCGTATGCAATATAAGTGAGGGACTGAGTAGAGTGTCAACCAGTATCGCTTATACTATTTATTTTTTATTCTATTGGTTCTTCTGGTGTAACTTTGAGTTTTCGAAAGTCAAACCAGATATCAGCTATTCCAAAGATGAGCAGCAATAGTGTTCCAAATGATTGAAAAATGATCATCACATAAACAAATGACCTGAAAAGAAGCGGAACGCTCCATTTATTCATGTAAAACACGGTAACAGCGAATCCTTGAAAGCAGTAAATAATACTTAAAAGTATAAGGCCGTTCACACCAATTGACCGAGGTAATTGGATGGGAACAAGGGACAGTGCGCCAACGAGGATACCAAACCAGATCAATTTCTCTGGCAATTGCCAGTTTCGGTAATTGTCCCAGGGAGCATGGCCACTGATCTTTAGTACTAATTTATTACCGGCAATCATTGTAAACCAAGTGATTACCATGATAAAGCTACCAAGTATTGATGGCATTATTATCGGGACAATCACCCTCATCTGGTTAAGTGTACTCTCCAGCAGAACCAGAGTATCAGCAGTTACGGAGTCACTTTGCCTGTAATAGACAAGCGCCTCATTGATCCCGTGGTCGAAAGTGCTGATAAATTGACCATAGACTGAGCCCCCGGCATCAAAAGAGAGCACGGTCAATACAATGACCCAGCTGGTTGCAAGTGCAAGACTTGTTTTCAGGCCGCTTATAAATGGACTGTCTGCTCGTGCTGCAGATAGATACAGAATATAACCAGAAAACAGCAGCGCCAGTGAGAAGATGAATAAGTCAAATCTCTTTAAAATAAGGTAAGCAAGGAGCGATATTGCGATAGATACAAGCAATACCCGCTTACCTGTATGTCCCCCATATTGACTTAAAAGAAAAAAAGAAAGTAAGGGGAGCAACAGGTGCAGCCAACCAAAGAGAGTCCACTCTATTCCAGGCAGAACTATTATTACTGCACTGAAAAGTAAACTGTTGATTATTCGGCCGATTTTCGGCTGATTTTTGTCTAGGTTAACCACCTTGTTTGTCATAGCGCCAGTAAGACTGTCCCTAGCCTTGAGTAGAACCTGAATACGGTAAGAATGAGATCTGTCGAGCTCTTTTAATCGCTTCACAAAGCTGTCGCTGATGTGTGGCACAGGTGCCTACAATACGACGAGGAATAATCTTTCCTCTTTCAGAAACAAAGCTTCTCAAGGTCTTTACATCTTTGTAATTTATAACTAACTCTTTATCGCCGCAAAACCTGCAGGTTTTTCTTCGGGAAAACAGTTTTTTTTGTGGTCTTGGTGCCATAGCGGCCTCCTTGGTAAAAATGGTGTCTCAGTAAAATGAGATCGTTTATTCAGTAGCGGATTCTTTTGGTGTCTCTGCAGCTTCTTTTTCCACTGGCTTCGCAGCAGCCTCAGCCGCTGAGGTCTCTTCAGTCTCTACAGCAGCAGCTGCAGCATCTCTTGCATTTATGTCTGCAACAGCTTGTTGGATAGCCTCAGCGCTAATTGAATCAGCAAGTTTAACGGTCATGTATTTAAGTACAGTGTCGTCAATCCTGAATTTACGCTCAATTTCAGCGACAGCAGCTGGAGTGCCTGCATAGTCACAAAATACGTAATACCCCAAACTTTCTTTCTTGATAAGATAAGCAAGCTTTTTCATGCCCCACTTATTTAAATCAATAATAGTGCCTTTTTCGTCGAGAATGATACTTGTAGTACTTTCGACAACCCTGTTGATTTCTTCTTCTCCGACATTTGGACGGAGTATGAAGATTGTTTCATACCTGCGCATGTGTTCCTCCTCTTGGACTCATGTCTTAAGCAGGGAGCGTGATGCTCCCAAATTTTCGGCCCTCGCTTGCTTTGAGATAAAGCAGAGAGCGAGAAGGTGTAAAAACTTCCCTATTATATTACCAAAATAATACCCAAATACGTTCAATATAAAAGTTTATCATCTTAAGTATTTGCCTTTTGATAAAAACTGAACATAATACAACTATATAGGAACTGTGTCAAATAGATAATTTTTTCTTTTCTGCCGCTTTTATTGCTTTCCATTGATCCGCAAGCTCTTGCTCGTCCTTATATGTTGTGCCAGCGAAAACATGAGGATGTCTTCTTATGAGCTTTTCATTGATGGTTTGAACTACGTCTGAAAACTGAAAATGGCCACGCTCTTTGCTGATTTCGGCCAGCATGATCACGAGATACAGAACATCTCCAAGTTCCTCGCAGATGTTCTCACTGTCAGCATTTTCGAGGCCCTGGATGAGTTCTTCGGTTTCAGATTTTATATATTTAATGAGGCTCTGGCTCGTTTGGCGTTTGTCCCATGGGCAGCCTTCCTGGCTGCGAAGAGTTTGGACGGTGGCGATTAGCTCTTGTAAGAAGAGGTTGTTATCTGTCATTTTGTGGGTATTCGGTTAGGTTTATCTCGGAGTTACTGGCAACGTCCATGGGCTGAGAGTCACGGAAACACAGTACTAATGCAAGGCGCAGGCTATGAATTAATGTTGACATTGTACTCCATATAAATTATTTAACTCTGCTGGAAGGTGTTGTCAGGTTTTGCATGCTCTTTTGTACTACAATGCAGGGAGAAATACACGAACCACAATCCTTCTTGTTTCTCGTTACGATACCGGGGACTGTAACCCGGGGCGTAATTCATGTCAAAACCTATTAGAGGTATAGTATGGAAGATGTAAAAAAACACAAAATCCTTCTCGAAAAACATAAAGATATTGCAAGGATAGATCAAGAATCCAAAAGAACACACGGATGGTATGTGAGGGTGCGTTTTCTAGGAAAGACACACTCTAAATTTTTCTCAGATAGGAAATGCGGCGGACGTTATTCCAGCCTTTTATCGGCGATCTCGTGGCGTGACAAGACCGAGAAGAAACTCGGTAAGGTCAGGACTAACAAGCACATGGTGACAGTGAGCAATTCAGGAACCGGCGTTGTAGGTGTCCGGTTAAACGACAAACTTAGCCGTTATGAAGTGAGTTGGGTAACTCACCAGGGAAAGCAGGGTAAAACTTCAGTCTCTATTTCTAAACATGGTAAAAAGGCTGCCTTTGCGCGTGCCTGTACCATCAGGCAAGAGAAAGAAAAGGCCCGGCTTGAGTACACGGTTTAGTACCTTACTCCATAAAAGCTGTCACAAAAAAAATAAGAAAATACGGTTTCGATTCTATATCATATGGTTATAAGCACTCACAAAGGGTACTTACTTACTGTTTACCGGTGTTAGTCTCGTTGAACCAGCTCCTGACAAACAAGTCAATTGCAAAATCTAGGTGTTGAACCACAGTGTAATGTCTTTTTTTCATTTGTTAAACTTTCTATTCAAGAATTTAAAGGATAAAAGTTGACAATTGCATGAGTTAAGGGTTTAATGAGAGGTTCTTGCAATAATTAGCGGTAACTTAAGAAGTTTGGAATGATTCACTCAGAGAGGTTTATATAATGTATGCGATAGTTCGTACTGGTGGAAAACAGTATCAGGTTGCGTCTGGCGATCAGATCCGGGTTGAAAAACTCGACGGTAATGTTGGGGACAGTCTGGACCTGGGTGACGTGCTTATGGTTGTAGACGGTGAAGATGTTAAAATTGGTCAACCGACTCTTGAAGATGCAAAGGTAAGCGTAAAGATTGCTGAGCAAGGTAGAGCCAAGAAAATCATTGTCTTTAAGAAAAAGCGTCGCAAAGGATACAGACTGAGAAAAGGTCACAGACAATCGTACACTGCGCTGAAGATTGAAGCAATATCTGCATAGTTTTCATGCTTTGAACTATATGTTCCGATGTATATGTAATATTGATCAACTTCAACGGGTAGAAGGAGTAAAAAATGGCTCATAAAAAAGCAGGTGGTAGTTCAAGGAACGGTCGTGACAGTGCAGGCCAGCGGCGAGGCGTAAAACGTTTCGGTGGTCAAATTGTTAAGGCAGGAAACATTTTAGTTCGTCAGCTTGGAACAAAGATTCATCCCGGTTCTAATGTCGGCTGTGGGCGGGATTACACCTTGTTTGCAAAGGTTGACGGCGTTGTCACTTATGAAGAATTTGGTAAAAACAGAAAACGAGTCAGTGTATACCCTGAAGCGTAGATAGTTTACCAGATATATTCATAGGGCCTGGTTTTGATCGGTCCCATAAGAATTAGAACTCGACCTCAATAATAATTGATGGTCGAGTTTTTTGGTTTTATATTGGGAAATATGCCCTGAGTCATCCCTTGCGGTTGTTGTTTGTGACGCGTTCCCCATGGGATAGCGGGGTTCTTTAGAATTTGCTTCGACTTTCGAAGTGAAGTGAGATGTGATGGGTTTTATAGACGAGGCAAAGTTTTTTGTAAAAGCTGGTGATGGCGGCAACGGCTGTGTCAGCTTCAGGCGCGAGAAGTACGTTCCTAAAGGAGGCCCTAATGGAGGAGACGGCGGCCGTGGCGGAAGCGTGATCTTGCGAGCCAGGCAGTCACTGCAGTCCCTTATCGATTTTCGTTTTCGTTCCCATTTTAAGGGGGAAAGGGGAGAACATGGTAAGGGCAAAGATATGCACGGCAGAGGTGGTAAAAATAGTTATGTCGATGTCCCGGTGGGATCTGTAATTAAAAACGCTGAGACGGATGAAGTAATTGTTGACCTGACGATTGATGGAGAGACCTATACCATTGCAAACGGTGGAGATGGAGGCATGGGAAACCCTCATTTCGCAAGTGGAACAAACAGAACGCCACGGATTGCAACGAAAGGACAGACCGGAGAAGAGTACTGGTTGAAAATTGAGCTCAAACTCATTGCCGATGTCGGTTTGGTCGGTCTGCCAAATGCTGGCAAGTCCACTCTCCTTTCGAAGTTGTCGGCAGCTAATCCCAAAATAGCTTCCTACCCATTTACAACTCTTGAGCCCCAGTTGGGAGTGTTGCAGTTTAAGTATTATGATCCTTGCATAATCGCAGATATTCCGGGGTTAGTTGAGGGAGCACATGACGGCATAGGGCTGGGGCACAAGTTTTTACGTCACATTGAGCGTACAAGCATTTTACTGCATGTCGTAGACATTGCCGATGAAAACGCTGAAGAAAATTTCCATATAATTGAAAACGAACTGAAGTCTTATAGGGAAGAACTCGCTGAAAGAACTAAAGTTCTAGTGTTAAACAAGTGTGACCTCGTGACTGACTCAGAGCTCGAAGATATAGAAGAAAGATTTGAGCAATTAGCTCAACACGTTCTGATCATCTCTGGTCAAAGCGGAGATGGAATTGAACAGTTAAAAGAGACAGTAGCTGTAATTTTAAACGATGGGAAAGACTTTTAACAATTTTATGATTTTTCTGGTATTCATTCCTTGTGTTTTTGTTACTTCTTCGTAAGAATAGTTGTCTTGTTCATAGAGGACAGAGATTGCAAGGTTTCCGTGTGGAGCTACACTCTGATTCCAGGTTGTTACATCCTATAGTTATTGATTGAGACACATGAAACAGTCAGGAATATCATTGCAGGAAGGGCTCTTTCAGCGCCAATCGTTTTTTGACAAGGCAAAAAGGGTTGTTGTTAAGGTTGGCAGTGCAATCCTTGCTTCAGAGGATGGATTAAATTATGGAGTAGTTGACAACCTGGCAAGAGAGCTCTCTTTTCTACATAATAGCGGCCGTGAAGTGATTCTGATTTCTTCCGGGGCAGTTGCTGCTGGTAAAAAAAAGCTCCGTTATAAGGATGACCGGGAGCTGAGTATCAAGGAAAAACAAGCACTCGCTGCCATCGGCCAATCCCAGCTTATGCACGACTATGATGAAGCCTTTGGTAAATATGGTAAGAATATTGCTCAAATATTGTTGACCCATTCGGATTTGGCAAGCAGAAAAAGATACTTGAATGTACGAAACACCATCCTCTCTCTCTTTAAATTCGGTGTCATTCCAATAATCAATGAAAATGACACTGTTTCAACGGAAGAGCTCAAATTTAGTGATAATGATAATCTTGGGGCGCTGGTTGCTAATCTCATCGAAGCAGATATGTTTTTATGTCTGACTGATGTAGATGCACTCTACGACAGGAATCCCGTCACTGATCCTCTTGCTAAAATTGTCTACACTGTTTCAGAAGTTACTCCAGAAATTGAAGCAATGGCCAGCAATAGTAAAAGTGTACTTGGTACTGGAGGGATGCAAAGTAAAATAAGTGCGGCAAAAATGGTGTCAGCGGGTGGTGGTTGTTCATTTATTGGTCCCGGGCGACAAAAAGATATCTTGCAGCATTTGTTTTCCGGCGAACCTGTAGGGACTTTTTTCCTTCCCAAGAAAGAAAAAATGCAAAGCAGAAAGAGGTGGATTGCATATGTCCTCAAACCTCAGGGCTCTCTGTCTTTAGATAAAGGCGCCTGTGCAGCACTAACTTCAAGAGGGAGGAGCTTGCTGCCCTCCGGGGTTGTGCACGTTGAAGGACAATTTGAAAGAGGGGACTCCGTTCGGTGTACTGATTCAAGCAAAAAAGTAATAGCCGTCGGGTTGACGAATTTCAATTCCAGTGACTTGAATAAGATTAAGGGATTGCGCTCAGATAAAATCGAAAGCGTACTTGGTTGCAAGGAGAGTGATGAAGTGATGCATAGAGATAACCTGGTTTTGCTGTAGCACATCAATGAGTCTGCTTATTTACTGTTCTTTTACCCAATATCGGCGTTAGTCGAAAAAACAATCCTCGGAGGTAAGCGTAAGACTCCGATATCAACTATATGCCTGTGGTTGTTTTTTTCGAATGCCTCGGAGTCTGTGCTTATCTGGTCTCGAACAAAATACCTAGTGGCTGACCGAAAACCT
>JAWSVG010000026.1:73718-130548 GCA_033852035.1 Desulfocapsaceae bacterium
CAGCGTTGTTTCATATAAAATCAACAGACTCATAAATATAGTTCAAAGCTTCGATAGCAAAAAAAAAATGCTCATAAAAATATGACTGTCTCAATTGATTAGTATGGATGCACCATATCGTCTTGCAAAGACAAATCTAATTTTGCTGCTTTGTCGGCAAGATTTAGGTATCAAATAGCTAAGGACATAGAAATGACTCTTGAACGTACTATATTGGAACTTGCTCAAAAAGCGAAGAAAGCTTCTGCCTCTTTACTCTCACTTTCAACAGAAACCAAAAACAATGTGTTGTTGAACGTTGCCGAACTTCTGCTTTCAGAAAAAACGTTTCTTCAAAGCGAAAACCAAAAAGATCTGCAGGCGGGTGAGGAAAAAGGACTGTCAACAGCAATGCTCGATCGTTTGCGTCTTACAGATTCGGTAATTGATTCCATGGTAACCGGGCTCAAGGAGCTTGTTACTCTTGCCGATCCTATTGGTAGTATGGATGCTATTCAAAAACGACCGAATGGGTTGCAGGTTGGCAGAATGAGAGTTCCACTCGGTGTTATTGCCATGATATATGAGTCCCGGCCTAATGTGACTATTGATGCCGCCGCACTCTGTCTGAAAGCCGGGAACGCCATTATTCTCAGAGGAGGTTCGGAAGCGATCCATTCTAACCTGGCACTGGCTTCCATTTTGCAAAAGGCACTTACTTCTCATAAAGTCAGCAAGGAAGTTGTTCAGGTAATACCGGTGACAGACCGTTCTGCTGTTGAACACCTCTTGTCGCTTGAATCAGAAATTGATTTGGTAATTCCCAGGGGTGGTGAGGGGCTCATTCGCTTTGTTGCCCAGAATTCCAGGATTCCGGTGCTGAAACATTATAAAGGTGTTTGTCACATCTACATAGATAAAGATGCTGATTTGACTAAGTCCATTCCCATAGTTCTTAATTCCAAAACCCATAGACCCGGGGTCTGTAATGCCCTTGAAGGGATTCTGGTGCATAAAAAAGTAGCCCCCGACCTGATACCAGCTCTCGCAAAAAGGCTTCAGGAAAAAGGTGTAGAAATAAAAGCATGTCCCGAGAGTTGCCGGCTTAGTCCGGGGATTACCCTTGCCACTGAAGATGACTGGGGAACAGAATTTTTGGATCTATTGGTCTGCATGAAGGTCGTGAATGGTTTTCAGGAGGCAAAAGAGTATATTCAGCGTTATGGCTCGCAACATACGGAATCGATTATCACTGAAAACTACAGCACGGCTCAAAAGTTTGTTACTGAAGTGGATGCATCTGCCGTTATGGTCAATGCCTCTACAAGATTTAACGATGGCGGACAATTAGGACTTGGTGCAGAAATTGGTATTAGCACGACGAAGCTACATGCATACGGGCCAATGGGCCTTGAGGAATTGACAACGAAGAAGTTTGTTGTCTATGGCCAGGGACAGGTTCGGGTGTGATCAAAAGAAGGGTGGGGCTGTTGGGAGGGACATTTGACCCCGTCCATAGTGGACATTTACAAATGGCGAAGTCCGCTCACAGCGAGTTCCATCTTGATTCCATAACCTTTCTACCGGCAGGGCACCCTCCGCACAAAGATACTGCAGCCGTCACGGCTTTTGATCACCGAATTGCTATGCTTAAACTGGCTTGTGACAGAATAGATAACTTCGAGTGCAACGCTATTGAAGGAACTTTGGCTACACCTTCATATACAATAGACACTTTGAGGGCACTTCTTCAGTACTACAGGCCAGGGACAGAACTTTTTTTTCTGATTGGAGTGGATGCTTTTATAGATATCTTGACGTGGAAAGCCCATCGAGATATTCTAACCCTAACGAGCCTGATTGTATTTAAAAGGCGTGGTTTGACTAAACCTGACTTGGCCTCCTTTTTAAAGAGCCTTGGTTATAGAGAGTATAAAAATCACTGGCAGGGAAGACTGGAGCAGAAAAATATTTATATTCCCCAGTATATTCCTGATGATATCAGCTCTTCAGCTATCCGGAAAAAAATCAAATCAGGTCAGGAATGCACAGGCCTGCTCGGTGATAAAGTTTTTCAATACATACAGTCGAACCGGCTGTACAGTTAAGTAGTACCTCAATTTTCTTATTTTTTGACAGCTTTTACGGAGTAAGGTACTAAATTAATTAGTATGGGCTCATACATCTTCTTTAGGCACAGTACCCAAAAGGAATACCCCCCAAAGATGACCCAAAGCATAAAAACGGGCACGATATCCCTTCTCATAGTTGATGATTCTCTGGTATTCAGACGTTTTATCAGGGACATCTTTGATGATTGTCACGATATAAAAATAGTTGCTGAAGCTCAGAATGGTATTAAAGCTCTTGATATGGTGTTGAAACACAAACCTGATGTGATTTTACTCGATTTTGAAATGCCGATCATGGACGGCATGACAGCTCTTCAGCACTTAATGATTCATCGCCCCACACCTACCATTATGTTTTCCAGTTTAACCGATGAGGGAACTGCCCGCTGCTTTGATACCATGAAAAATGGTGCTATTGACTTCATTTGCAAGAATTTTATTTTTCATGAAAGTCATCAACTTACCCATAAAAAGCTTCTGATTGAAAAAGTAAGAAAAGCGGCTCTTTTACGTATAATTCCCAAGGATCCCGTTTTTTCTAAACCTAGAATGATCGCTGAACTTGCCAATGAAGAGAGGGTAATCTTCTGCGAAGATTGTGGTCATCGGCAAGTAATGTATCTGAAGCCTTCAAAAAAATCTGAACCCATTATATGCTCTAACTGTGGCGATGAGATTGATACTGATATTAGCAGTCAGAAACATTTTCGCAGAAATACATTCCTTACCGTTATCTGCGGAGGAGAGGGAAGTTTTTTTAATCTTCTCGAAATAATACCGCAGCTTGAGCCCGAAATAGGGGGAGCCCTTATTGTTGTGCTTCACGGAAGCGTTGAACATATCAATTCCTTTGCAGAGTATCTGGATGCGGTTTCAGCTATGAAAGTCATTCGTGCAAGAGATGGTACCACCGTTGAAGGAGGACACTGCTACATCGCATCCGCGTCTGATTTTATTGGCCTCAAACCATATAGTGCACAGCTGATGTTGCAGAAAGTTGCTGAAGTAGAAACAGGGTTTGGGCCGATTGACACACTCCTGTCATCTGTTTGTGCCGTTTATAAGAGTAGAATGGTGACGGTTGTTTTATCGGGAGATGAAAAGGATGGTGACAAAGGCGTGGCCTGCGTTATTCAGAATGGAGGTACTCCCGTGGTTCTTGATTCGGATCAGTGTTACTTCAAGAAGATGGGTGAAAATGTTATTCAAAACTGTCAGCTGGATGGGACATTCAGTAGTACTGATATTGTAGAGAAAATAAGAACGTCACATTACCAAGCAAAAGGTGATGGAATTGCCGGCTACGAACAACAATAACACCTCTTCGTGGCAATACCATACTCGTTCTGCAATACGTACTTGTCTATGCCTGTGGAGAAGAGATGAATGAGACGACCTCCCGCTGTTCTGACCTTTGGGAAGAGAATGTCCCCTTAATGCAGCAGGGGTGGCACAAAGAGCTCGTCAGGACCGCGTATAAACAGGGAAACCAGAGAGTTTTTCCAATCCGAGAGAATGTATTTGCAGCTTTGAAAGCGACAAATCTTGCTACGATTCGAGTCGTTATTATTGGCCAGGATCCCTATTTTAATGAGCATTCAGGGAAGGGACCCGAAGCTCACGGACTCTGTTTTTCAGTGAGAAAGGGGATTCCCGTCCCACCTTCTCTCAGAAATGTACTTTTAGAGGTGAACAATAGTCTTTACGGTGGAGAAAAGGTCAGCACAGAGAGTGATCTTACCCGCTGGGCCGAACAGGGTGCTTTACTGCTGAACGCCAGCTTAACAGTTATAGCAAAGCGTCCTAATTCTCACGCGAATCTAGGATGGCATAAGCTGACAGATAATATCATTGAGACGATTTCACATAAAAGAGAGCACCTGGTTTTTATGCTCTGGGGGGCATTTGCACAAAAAAAGGTGGCATTGATAGACAGGAGAAAACATCTTGTTCTCGCTACAAGCCACCCCTCCCCACTCTCTGCTCACCGTGGTTTCCTTGGGTCAAACGTTTTTGTTCAGTGTAATGAGTATCTTGTACAGCACGATAAAGAACCAATAGCCTGGTAAGGTGCAATCTTTTGATTCGTTGATCATTCATTAAAAATACTTTTTAGTGCATAGGGGATCGTGTCTGCAACTTCTGTTGCGCTAAAGCCAGATCCGGACTCCTGATAGAGCATATCCCCGGCCAGTCCATGCAGGTGGGTGCCGGCTACTGCAGCATCTTTGGCTGTCATTCCCTGCGCTATAAATGCACCAATTATACCACTGAGCACATCTCCCGTCCCACCTGTTCCCATACCAGGATTACCTGTTGTATTAATGACAGTTGAGCCGTCGTTACTTGTTATTATTGTCCCTGCACCTTTAAGAACCATAACGGTCTCATGGTTCTTATTGGGGAAAAGGTTACAGCCGAGTTCAGCAGAATCGAGTCTGTTGGCCTGAATTGTGTCGATTGGTTTGTCGAGCAGGCGGCTGAGTTCGCCAGGGTGGGGGGTAAATATTCTTGCCCCGGGCGGTTCCATCGAAGCATCTCGATTAGCCGCTAAAATATTTAAAGCATCTGCGTCAAGAACCAGAGGACATTCAAGCGTTTGATAGAGCTTAACGACTATCGCTGCAGTCTCAGGAGCAGTACCTATACCAGGGCCTATTACTACTGCCTGCTTACCCTTTGTGTGCTGCAGAATGATATCGGTGTCACTGTCCAAAAAGAAAGAGCTACTATGAGGGAGCGGCAGAGTCATGGCCTCAACGAGTAACGATTCAAAAATAGTGTTCAGTTTATGGGGCACGCACATGCTTATAAGACCTACACCCGCTCGCTGAGCTCCTTTCGCTGTCAAAATGCCGGCGCCGGTCTTGCCTCTTGCGCCAGCAAGCATGAGAATATGTCCATGGGTTCCCTTATGGCCGAGTCGCTGTCTGTTGAGAACGCCGCAAATTGATTTGACGTTCTGAGGGGTGGACAATTTCGTGGTAATGTTTGCTCGTTGTACTGCCTCCGGAGGAATTCCTATGTCGATAATGGTCAGTTTGCCGGTCAAGGAATGATTCCCGTGAATGTAGTGTCCTGGTTTTGCACAGCAATAGGTCGCTGTATAGTCAGCGTACACACAAATTCCAAGTATTTCACCTGTGTCAACGTCCAGGCCGGAAGGCGTATCGACCGAAATAACAGGAGGCTTACGCACGAAATCGAGCTTATTGATAATGCTTACAGCTTCAGCAAAATGTGAAGTAATTTCCCTATGGAGCCCTATGCCGAATATTGCGTCAATAACGGCATAACAGGGGCGCCCTCTCGTCTCGAACTGTTTGCATAAAATGGGGATAGTTTGGACCTTGGAGGAGTTGTCGACGATGTGAAAGGGTATTTTGAGTTTGTGGATGATGTTGAGATTAACAGCAGTGTCATCTTTCAGTGAGTTTGGGTCTACGAGAAAAAAAATTACGGGCTGACATCCACGCTGGTGAAGATGCCTGGCAATAACCAGGCCGTCGCCGCCATTATTTCCGGGTCCAACAAAGATAACTGCAAATGTTGCATGACATGAGCCCAACTCTTCTTCCATCATTTTCACTGTACCGAGCCCGGCATTTTCCATGAGCACAATACCTGGAACACCAAAATCATCAATCGCACAACGATCCAGGTTCTGCATTTCAAGGGCGGTTGGCAGCATCATGGCTATCTCCGAGGTAAAAGATGTGTTGTAGTATCTTATAAATAATTTTGTGAAGGTACTTATACCCGTCGAGCGAGTACTGAAAAGAGTCCCGACTTATTTCCCGTTTATCGAGGAGAGGTTTTTACGAGTTTGTCTTATATCAAATGTTCACAAAAACGACATGGTTCAAATCCTGCTTCAACAGCCACTTCAATGCTTTTGAACTCCAAGGTGCAGTTCGGACAGTGATAATACTCGCAGGCAGGAAGGTGAAAGACCCGGCTTTTAGCATTTCCGCTAATCGTAACCTGAGAATCTTCCTCTGAAACATCGGTTACTGTTGTGTTGTCCTCAATCGCTGCTGGTTTTGCAAAACGCATAAAGACGGCATATATTTTTAAAAATGGAAAAGCTATCACTTGCCACATTTTCAAGAAAAGAAAAACTATAAAAGTCGGTACGAGGGGCTTTTCATTGGCAGCTTTAACCAGCCAGTAAATAGTAAGAAGTGCAAAAAAGAGGTTGGGGCCCCACATTGCAACAACGATAGGTAGATGCCCAACTTCTGCCAGGTTTTTACCAACTGTGTGAAGTATGTAATATAAAACAAAAATTGTGAGTCCTGCCTGAATTCCTACTGCCTTTTTTCCTGGCCGTGCCTGTAACCCGAGAGGGAGGCCTATGAGACCAATTACCAGGCAGCCGACAGGAAGCACAAGGCGCTTATGGTATTCGATGATAATCTTTCTCTTTCTCGGTGTATCCTCTTGCATTCTTTCAGCTTCAATGAGCAGTTCATTTAAGGGCAGGCTTGTTTTCTTCAGGTGCAACGCGCCGTCTTTACCGGAGTTCAATGGAATATTAATCTGATAATTGTCGAATTGAACAATCTGGGCGCTGGCAATGCTCGGTCTGTGAAGACTGCCGTTACGAAGAACGATCGTGACGCTCATATCCTCCATTTTTCCTGTCATATTACCGGTAGAAGCCATGGTTATTGTCGGGTTCACGACTTCACGCATATCGGAAACCCAAACGTCTTTCCATTCACCTGTCTGATGGTCAATTTCATCGACATATATAACCACGTCACCTAGAGCTTCGGTGAAAGTGTGTTCCTTAATTCCTTTATGGATTTTTTCTGTAAAGAGTTGATAGCTTAGCTGTTTCATTGAAATTTCACTCAACGGAATCAAACTCACCGAAAAATAGGCAGTGAGCAACGCAATGAGTGTGACAACCATCATAACAGGTGGAATTATTTGATACGTACTAATACCACTGGCTTTTAACGCTAAAATTTCCGAGTCACTTGACAATCTCGCAAAACCGATGGTTACACCCATCAGGGCAGCCATTGGTATGGAGTAGAGAAAAATGTTGGGGAAAAGGTAGGAGAATAATCGTACAAAATCAGCAAAACCAATTTCAAGCTCAAGGACAAAGTTGAGAAAGGGAATAAGTTTTACCAGAAAAAAGACGCAATTCATTATGATGAAACTTGCAAAGAACGGAGCAAGCATCTCAGTTGCCAGGTAGCTGTAGAGAAGAAATGGTATTCTGGGTTTCATTTGCAACTTTGGTGAAATGGTTTGTGTGTAAAGGTAAGGTTGGCTTTTTTATTAAAATGCTGTAGAGAATAAATCTCTTGGTAGGAAGCGTACAGCCGAACGAACAACTCAATTATACTAAACATAAGGAAAATCATGCATTTATTTGAGACAGCAGAGGGTGATAAATGGGTTTGCGTCACATGTGGTGTGGAAAAGAAAGAAACAATAGTCGAAAAAAAATGGGAATGGATATTTGATAAGCATGATCAAACCCTGCGTTGTTCGCTATGCGGTCATCCCGACTATGACTATGAAGATTAATCCTTCAACAAAGTTGAGGAGTTACCTCTTCTGTTTTTAGCAAGCATACTCTCGTCTACGGCTAAAACCTGGAATCAACGAGTGGTTCTTCGATGGTGACCTCAATCCAGTGGGGATCCCACCATTCTTTTGGGGTAACAAAGATACCGTTGACCAGCATGGAAAAGTGGAGGTGATCTCCTCCTGCCATGCCTGTGGTTCCAGTTAAACCGAGAACAGTTTTTGTCGTAACCATATCGCCTGGGGCAGCATTAATCTGACTGAGGTGAGAATAGAGGCTAAATACTCCTTGCCCGTGGTCTACCAGGACCATGTTACCGTATATGCCAAGATAATCTGTAAAAATGACCTTGCCATTGTTTGCTGCTCTGACACTGGCTCTCCTGGTAGAGGCAATATCCATTCCAAGGTGTACCTGCTTGTCTATAGCTTTCCCTTTGAAAAAGTAGGTTCTGTGGTCAGCGTATCCTGCTCGGGAACTGCCGGGCATACGCCGAAAACGTCCTTTCCATAACCTCTCAGCAGTGGGGGCGTTGCACAGACTCGAAATTTTCTGGTTGTTGTCTATTCTGATAGTGTTGTTTGCATAGAGATATTTGTCAATAAACTCACCTGTCATCTCAGGATAATACTGTTGAAATTCGGGGATTTTAGTGTTCAGAAAACCATTACTGATGTTAATAGTGTCTACCTTTTGTTTTGCTGCTTTGAAATTGGGAGAGAAAGGTACAATAACGCTATTGCCTGCCTGGTCACGGGCAGTGATATGGAGAGATTCGATACCATCTACGTCGTAAGGGACTGCAAAATAAACTATATAGATGTCGGTTCTGCCATCACCCACGAGAAATCCTGGGTGAAAGTGACCGTTTAGTTCCACGCCGTGAATACTGTCCTGATCTGAGAGCTTGTATATTGCGATACCACTTCCACCCTGGGAGATATACTTTTCACTGTGTAGTATCTGCACTCGTGGAGCAACTGTATCAATCGTGACATTTTTAATGGCTACTGATTTATTCCCTTGAAGCCAGCCTCTCATGGAAAAGTCAACTGCCTCAACAGTGATGGTCATCGGTCCCTCTTTAAAACCTTTATTATTTACGGAAAAAGCAACTTCCCCAGTATCTTCAAGAGGTCCAACAGCTCCGTAATATCCAGCCCGGGCAGAGGTCTGGCTATACAACAATTCGTTCTTATTTCCCTGAGTTCCCCATATTGCAATTGACTTTATCCCGCTTTGGCCGTCTTTGACGGCGTAGTGAATAACAGCATCTTTCCCAATGAATTCTTTGGTCTGATCAAGATTGATAGAAGGTCTGTCTCCCTCAAAAAACAAAATATATCCTGCTGCAGCCCCAGCGGCGATAAGTAGGAAAAGAGTGATGAGGATGAACTTTCCTGGCCTGGTTGGTCTTTTTTTTCTACGATTTTTTAGTGACATGATAGGATTATAGTCCTTATTTTAGCTACTAACACCGGTAAACGGTAAGTAAGTACCTTGTGAGTGCTTATAACCGTATAATATAAAACCGAATCCGTGTTTTCTCGGAGTCTGCGCGTACCTGTTTTTTATCACAGCTTTTACGGAGTAAGGTACTAAAGAGAGAAAATAATTCGCAAAATTATTTTTGCCAGATGATCTCATATTTTTCAATGTGAAGATCTTTCGATGGTGCAACTATAATGCGTTTACCTGTTTCTTTTTCGACCCGTGATTTGGTTATTTCTTCTTCTCTGTTCAACATGTCTGCTATCCTAGGGTGGACCCTCAGAGTGATTGTTGAACCTTTGGACTGTCTAGGATGTCTGGATATTTTCCTGAAAATATCGTAACAGATCGTTCGCCTGGATTTGATCGTCCCTTCACCTGAGCAATAATGGCATGGTTCACACATCAACTGATGAAGGTTCTCACTGTTTCGTTTTCTGGTCATTTGTACCAGGCCAAACTCAGAAAGTTTAAGAATATTGTTGCGATTCTTATCTTTTTTTACAGCCTCTTTGAATGTACTGAAGAGCTCTTCACGGTGTTCTTCGCTCTCCATGTCAATAAAATCGATGATGATAATGCCGCCAATATTACGTAGTCGAAGCTGGTAGGCGATTTCTATTGCCGCCTCCATATTGGTCTTGAAAATGGTAGCATTGAGATCACTTTTACCTACGTATCGACCTGTATTGACATCAATAACAGAGAGAGCTTCTGTACTCTCTATAATGATGTAGCCGCCGGACCGTAACCAGACTTTTTTTTCCACGGCCCGGGAGATTTCTATCTCAATGTTATATGCTTCAAAGATAGGTGTGGAACTCTCGTAAAGTGTTATTTTATCGGCTAATTTGGGAGCAAAGGTCTGGACGTGGGTTAATAGTTTTTCGTAGGCTATAGGATCGTCAATAATGAGGCTGTCGACATCCATAGTAAAGAAATCACGTATGGAGCGTAGGGTTATATCGATGTCTTCGTGAACGAGGCAGGGAGCAATCATAGCTTCAGCTTTGTCAACGATGTCATCCCACAACAAAAGAAGGAACTCCATGTCAGCTTCAAGCTCTGCATTGGTCGCGTGTTCAGCAACAGTCCGAACGATAAAGCCAGATTTTTGTGGACGAAGTTCGTCAATGAGCGTTTTAAGCGTATTACGGACTTCTTCATCTTCAATTTTACGCGAAATACCGATATGATCGGTCTGAGGAATAAAAACTAAATTACGGCAGGGGAGAGTTATGTGGCAGGTCAATCTGGCACCTTTGGTTCCTATAGGATCTTTGCTGACCTGAACCAGTATATCTTGGCCTTCTGAAATAATATCCTCAATATGCAGTCCATGTGCTCTGTTCGGAGTCTGGGCACAGTCGGTTATGCAGGGATTATAGTCGGATGTTTCAGAAGCTACACAGATATCATCGACATACAGAAACCCGGTTCGGTCAAGGCCGATGTCAACAAAAGCGGCCTGCATTCCTGGCAGAACTCTCACGACTTTTCCCTTGTAGACATTGCCCATCAGGCCCTTCTCTGTAGGCCTTTGCATGTGGAATTCGCTGAGGTTTCCACCTTCAACAAGCGCTAGACGCACCTCGTAGCTTGTTGCGTTAATTATTATTTCTGTAGTCATTCTAAAGCCGTTTGTTGCTATATTGATACTTCCAATAGTGGAAGGAGTGTATTTTTAAAGCTGTATAGTATACAGTAAAGATCAGATAAAATGCCATATATAATAATAAATTTCTGTTTTACCTGGTACATAAATGCCTCTGCCAGCCTGCCCCTTGTCGGTCGTAATACCAACATATAATCGTGTGGAGTTGTTACAACGTGCACTCGATTCCGTACTACGTCAAACTACACCATGTTCTGAAATCATAGTCATTGATGATGGCTCAACAGACTGTACTGCAAGCCTGTTGAGTAAGTACAAAAAGCAGAGCCATACACCGCTTACAACACTCACACAAAACAATAAAGGTCCTGCCGCTGCCAGAAATGCGGGGATCCTCAAATCAAGGCAGCCATTCATTGCCTTCCTTGACTCTGACGACCATTGGCATAAGAAGAAAATACAAGTGCAGTACGAGCAGCTCAAAGATAACCCGGAATTTTTGATATCCCATACAAAAGAAAAATGGCTCAGACGAGGAGAGCATCTCAATCAGAAAAAAATACATATCCCAAGACAGGGAAATATTTTTAACCACTGCCTTCAACTCTGTGCAGTTGGTATGTCAACGGTTATGGTAAAAAAGGAACTGTTTTCACGTGTGGGCTATTTTGATGAATCCTTGCAATGCTGTGAAGATTATGATTTATGGCTTCGGGTGAGTTGGCGGTTTCCATTTCTTTTAGTTGATTCTCCGCTCACCATAAAAGAAGGTGGGCGGGATGATCAGGTTTCATTTAGATATCGCATGGGGATGGACGAACTGAGGATCTACAGTTTAATGAAGCTGCTTGATTCGTCTTTTTTATGTGAAGAACAGCACCACATGACCTTGAGAGAACTTGAAAAAAAAATTTTTATATTCGGTAATGGCTGTAAAAAGCATGGTAAGAATAAGCTCGGTCAGCAGTATCTTGATATGATTCCATTATACAAAGAGCGGTTTGTTGTTCGGTTTCTTCACCAGAGTTTGCCGTGAAGGTCGCTGATACCAGCTCTCTTTATATCCTTATCAACAATGTGTTAACCCGCATTTCTAATGAACATTGTGTCTGTTTGGCCGCAGGCTAGTAGCTGTTTGGTTTTCGGTCCTGTTGAGGCAAAACTCCAATTTACACAATGTTCACAAGAAATGCGGGTTAGTGCTTTTTCAGCCTTGCAAGGTGTTACCTGAATTTAATGGCATTTTGGCTGGAAATGTGGAGTACGTTTATGAATAAAAAGACATGGCGGGATCCTTCACGCTTTATTGACTCCGTTTTTGTAGAGGAGTCCTGTTTGGATCTCGAGTACACAAAAGAGATTCTGGACAGAGCAAAACTTCCGTGGAGCGTCGTTCCAGAAAGAGGAACTCCAAACGACCTGGATATTGATTTTGTGAGAAATCTTTCGAAAGGCAAACAACAACTGTATCTTTGCAATAACAGGGGAACTTTTTTTAAGCCTTGTCCTGGAACCCGGGAATATAAATGTTGTGATTATCAGGTAGTAAATACGGGGTCAAATTGTCCTATAGATTGCGTATATTGCATACTCCAGGCGTATCTCAATACACCGTGGCTTACATTTTACGTAAATACAGAGCAATTGTTCAGGGAAATCGACAATGCTCTTCAGGCTGAGCCTGAGAGAATATTTCGTATTGGTACCGGAGAATTTACTGATTCACTGGCTATTGACAGGTTGACTTGCTTGAGTATTCCACTGGTAGAATTTATGAGCAACAAAACCAATGCAGTACTCGAATTGAAGACAAAAAGCGGTGTAATTGAAAACCTGGCAGGTCTCGACCATAATGGAAAAACCATCGTCGCCTGGTCCCTGAACAGTACACAAATGATGAAAAAACAGGAACTGCGATCTGCAACTCTCGAAGAGCGCTTATCATCTGCAAAACTATGTGTGGACTGGGGCTACAAAGTTGCCTTTCACTTTGACCCAATCATAGATCATTCTGACTGGCAAAACGGATATGCTCAAACGATTCATCGGCTGTTCGAGGTGGTTCCTGCTGAGGCAATAGCCTGGATCTCTCTCGGTGCCCTTCGTTATCTGCCACGGTTGAAAGAAATTGGAATTCAGCGTTTCCCACAGTCGAGGATCTACTTCAATGAATTTATTCAAGGTCTTGACGGAAAATCCCGCTATTTTCGACCTCGCCGGGTAGCTCTCTATAGTTATATATACCAACTTCTTAAAGAGAAGGCTGCAGAGCGTACCTGTATTTATTTTTGCATGGAAAGTGACGAAATCTGGCACGAGGTGATGGGTTATACACCTGACCAGAAAGGAGGGTTACCTGTTATGCTGGATAATTCTATTCGTTGATTTCACAACATCCTGGCCGAGATTGACATCTCGGACAGGCTCCTAGTCACCAATGTGAGAATGAGCTTGTTCTTTCCTCATTCCATCTTATATTGATCAAAACTAAAGAATCGTTTGACTGCATATTTTACAATACAAAAGGAATAAATTATGATTAACAAGGTTATTCTGGTCGGTAACTTAGGGGCTGATCCTGAGCTTCGCTACACGCAAAGTGGTGTAGCAGTAGCAACTTTACGCCTGGCGACAAGCAGAAGGTGGAAGGACAGAGATGGAAATATGCAGGATGAAACGGAATGGCATCGTGTCATAGTCTGGAATAAAAGCGCTGAGTTCTGCGGAAACTATTTATCCAAAGGCTCCAAAATTTACGTCGAGGGGAGACTCCAGACCCGAAAATGGCAAGATCAAAACGGCAACGATAAATATACAACAGAGATTATTTCAATTATTGTTCAGAGCCTGAGTCCAAAGGGTGACACGGGCTCCGGAGGAGATGGTTTTGGAGGAGAGCCGCCACTGCCTCAAGAGCCGTTTGGCGGAGGAGGATATGGTGGTGACAGTGGAACGGGAGAGGATGTGCCTTTCTAGAGATTATTGATCCACCGTTGTCGACTGACTAGGAGCTTGTCCGAGAATAGGCATTTTGTTAAAAGTCGAAGAGTTTGGGCAGATAGCGTAGACTTCGAAAAGGCATTCTCGGACAGCCTCCTAGAGGAGTGTGGGCTTTCATGAGGCTTCCACTCCTTTTTTATTGCACTAACATGTTTTAGTACCTTATTCCGTAAAAGCTGTAATAAAAAACAAGAAATTAGGGATTCGAATTTATTTCATATGGTTATAAACACTCACAAGGTACTTACTTACCGTTTACCGGTGTTTGATGGTTGACTGAACCCACAACGATTCATATTATTTGATGCACAGTTAAGTGGTTTTGAAGATAACGTTTACATACAATTACTAGATAGTTATGGAATATTACGAAACACTGGGGGTTCAAAAACAGTCTACCCCTGCCGAGATCAAGAAGGCATATAGGAAACTCGCGCTCAAGTATCACCCCGACAAAAACAAAGGAGATGCAGGCGCTGAAGCTAAATTTAAAGAAATCAGTGAAGCGTATGCTGTACTTTCTGACTCTGAGAAGAAACAGCAATATGATCAATATGGCTCCACAGATTTTCGTCAACGATATTCACAAGAAGACATCTTCAGAGGCTTTGATCTCAACGATATTTTGAATCAGTTCGGATTTGGCGGCCAGGCACAGTCAGCCGGCTTTCGTTCCAATATGGGCGGTGGTGCAAGCCCATTTGGGTCATTTTTTGGCCAGAACCAATCAGGTGGGTGTGGAGGCGGTTGTCACTCCGCCCCCGAAAAAGGTCAGGATATGACCTATCAGATAACGGTCACTCTTGATGAAGTTCTTAACGGCGCTGAACGAACAATTTCACTCAGGAAAAATGGGACGCCGCAAAACGTTTCTGTTAAAATCCCCAAAGGAATTGAAGAGGGAAAAAAACTCCGGCTACAGGGTAAAGGTGGGGGGTCACGAAACGGTGGTCCAGCCGGTGATTTATTCCTCAAAGTTGATATTGTTGAAAACAAATTTTTTTCACGAGAGGGGGAAGACCTGACTGTTCAGAGGCTTATCTCATTTAGCGAAGCCTGCTTTGGTACAAAGGTGGAGGTTGAAACGCTTGAAGGGAAAAAATTCATGATAAAGGTGGCTCCCGGCACCGTGCATGATTCTCGATTGAGGATACCCGGGTATGGTTTACCGTCAGGGCCTGTGGGGGAGAGGGGCGATCTGTATGTTAAAATAGGTGTCATGATTCCAAAAGAATTAACAGAGGAGCAGAAGGTTGTCGTTGAGCAACTCAAAGATAGCGGGCTTTAATTATGCTACAAACTCTTAGGAATTCTCAAAAAATGATGCCCGCAGATAGCGTAGACTTCGATATTTGTTATATGGCTGTGCTTATTTTGTGATAATTTCTCGATTTAAACCAGATAAGCGACGACTCCTGGTTTCTTTTCATTGTCATTGTTTCTAAGCGGAAACAATGACAATATCTAATGCAGCATTCCCCCTCCCTCCTGTTCGACTTTTATTATCCTGTTCTCTGGAGATACGATGACTTCGTCCATTACCCGTCTTTTTACTTTAGTGTGCCTATTTTTTCCTGCTTATTCTTCGCTTCTTTATGCATCCCATGGGGTTTCAATTGACGGAGTTTTGAAATATACAGAAGATTTTACGCAATTTTCTTACAGCTCAGAGGACGCCCAAAAAGGTGGACGTCTGGTCTTACACAATATAGGCAGTTTTGATAAACTGAACCCATTCACCCTCAAGGGTGAGGCCCCTTACGGATTGGAAAACCTGATATACGAGCCACTAGCGGTATCAAGTCTGGATGAGCCATTTTCGCTGTATGGACTTTTAGCCGAAGATATTGCCATAGCGGATGACCAGAAATCAGTGGTATTTACACTTAACGGTAATGCGAAATTTTCTGATAATAGTCCAGTTACTGCTAAGGATGTAGCATACACTCTCCATATTTTAAAAAGTGACAAATCTCATCCATATTACCAATATTATTATCACGACATTATCAGCTCTGAAATTTTAGGACCACGGCGCATACAGTTGAACTTTTCTCAACCCAATCGTGAGCTTCACCTTATTGCTGCACAAATGAGAATACTGCCTAAAAATCATCATAAAATGAATGGCTTTAGTGACGTCTCGGGGGTGGGTGAGATGACAAGCCTGGTGGGCTCGGGCCCATATGTCGTCTCTCAGGTAAATATGGGGAAAAGCATCATTTATGCCCGTAATACAAAATACTGGGCCAGTGACCACCCCACTCGCAGGGGAATGTACAATTTCGATGAAATCGTCGTCAAGTATTACAAAGATCAAGTGGTCGCACTGGAGGCCTTTAAAGCCGGGGAATTTGATTTTCTCTCCGTAAATATTGCAAAGCAATGGGCCCGAGATATGGACGGCCCTAAGTTCTCAAGTGGTTCTATTATAAAAAAAATGTTTCCTCATAGCAATAATGCAGGAATGCAGGGTTTTGTCATGAACACGAGGCGAGAGATTTTCAAAAACCCTCTCGTTCGAAGAGCGCTTGGTTTAGCCTTTGACTTCGAGTGGACCAATAAAGCCCTTTTCTATGACCAATACACCCGTAGTAACTCCTTTTTCAGTAATTCATATCTTGCCGCAGAGGGAACACCTTCTGGTTTGGAGTTGGAGTATCTGCTTCCCTATAAAGACCAGTTACCGCCGGAGGTCTTTGAAACGTCCCTGTCTGCCCCGACAACTACAGGAAAGTACAGGGTTAGAGGGAACCTCAGAAAAGCCAAACGACTGTTAGCCGAGGCTGGTTGGACAGTAAAAGATGGGATGCTCGTGGATGAGAGGGGTAAAAAATTCACTTTTGACATTGTCCTGGTGTCATCTACCTTTGAAAGAGTGATGGCAGGATACGTAAAAAATCTTAAAAAACTTGGTATGAGAGTCAACTATAGAACGATTGATTCAGCACTGTATGTTGAGCGTTTAAAATCATATGATTACGACATGATAGTCTCGACCTATGGACAGTCTCAGTCGCCTGGTAACGAACAGCGTAATTTCTGGCACTCCTCCACCGTTGACACAACTGGTGGGTATAATTATGCGGGTGTCAACTCGCAGATTGTCGATGATCTGGTTGATAAAGTCATTTACTCTGAAAAGAGGGAAGAACTTATAGCTAGCTGTAAAGCACTCGACAGGGTGCTCTGGTATGGATATTATCTTGTACCCAACTGGTACCTCGCCGTGCATAGACTGGCTTACCACAATAAATTTATCATACCTGAAAAAAACCCCGTCTATTATAACCCTTTCCAGTTATTGATGACCTTTTCTCTGAAAGATATCTAGGACAGCCTCCTAGTCAGTTATACCGCACTATTGTTTGTATGGCTGTACTCCGATCCAAGGCATAACAATATGAAATGTCGCAGTTTCGATTTTTGAGGGTGATTTCTTTGAAGCAATATGAAATATGTTTACACACAGTTGTCGATACAGAAAAGTTTGGGGTTGTCATAGGAGAGCTCGCTGTACCTGGTGATGTTATATGCCTTGAAGGAGATCTGGGTGCAGGTAAGACCACACTTTCTCAGGCCATAGCAAAAGGTCTTGACGTACCAGAGACTTGTTATGTGACAAGTCCTTCTTTTGCGATTTTACATGAATACCAGGGCCGCATCCCCATGTATCATATGGATTTTTACAGACTACACGATGCTCTGGAGGTAATTGATCTTGGATTTGAAGAATATTTTTATCTCGATGGTATAACCGTTATTGAATGGTCAATGAGAGCGCAGGAAATTCTGCCCCGACATCGTTTGACCCTGAAATTACTTCTTAACGAGGACCAGACTAGAACTGTTCAGTGTACTCAGGAAAACGGTGGAACCGAAAAGATGCAAGCGATTGTCCAGGCACTGGAGCACGACTCGTAAAAGGCGAATTGTGTCGTATGATCGTGCTTGAAAACAGGTGATTCGAGATTAGTATAGGCACTTGATGCTTTTGGAGCTGTTTATAACAGTCGCAGACAATAACGTCCTCCCAACCATTATCAGTAAGAGTTTTCTACAGACCTTTTTGTAGTGTGCTCAAGCTGCAATATTTACTTCTATAAAAAATGATTAGAAAATCTGTACACTTCAACGATTGTTTCAAAACATTTACCGTCGATCAGGATAAAGCCATATCCCCTGAAGAAACACTCAAGAGATTTTACGCAAAAGTAGAATCTTTGGAGCTTAAAATATTGAATGAAGTGAGGAGGATCGACAACGGTCGTTTAGACATCCCAGTTTATTTCAGTGTTTGCGGGGATGACGCGCTTGCTATGACCGGCACAAAAAAACAAATGGGAAAGGGAGCTTCACCCATACAGGCTGAGGCCTCGGCCTGTATGGAGCTTGCTGAGCGGTTTTCTTTCTTTTCCTACAAAAACAATCCGGACAATTTCCTCAATGGAGACTATGCCGCCATGCGGAAGGCTGGTCATCCTGTTTTGAAAGTGGAATACCTGCTTAACTCTGTTCACGACACTCATACAACCGTAGAAACCCTCGAAAAATTGTTGAAAGATATCCCAATGCAATGGGCCTGGGGTACCAATGTCACAAGGAATGAAGATGTGCTTATACCTTTTTCCTGGTTTTTCGCTATCAACGAATTTAATGGACCATCTGCTGGAAATACAGTTGAAGAAGCAGCGCTTCAGGGTATTTGTGAGATTATTGAGAGGCACGTTTGCTCTTTGGTAAATGCCGAGAGTATTTCTACCCCCCAAATTGACCCAACCTCGGTTGACGATCCGGTTGCAAAAGATCTTCTCGAAAAATTCCACAGTAATAATGTTGATGTGTATCTCAATGATTTTACCCTCGACACTGGTATCTGTACCGTTGGTGCTCTTGCAATAGACAGGTCTACATTTCCTACCCAAAGTGAGATAGTGTATACAGCAGGGACGACGCCTGACCCACAGAAAGCATTGATACGTGCGGTCACAGAAGTTGCCCAACTTGCAGGAGATTTCAATACAGGATCCAATTACGTCGCTTCAGGCCTGCCAAAGCCGCTGAATATGGATGAGGTCGCGTATCTGACAGAAACGAACGAAAAAGTGACTGTTCAGGAAATGGCTAATTTGTCTGATAATAACATCAAACAAGAGGTGTTGAATTGTATCGATTCGCTTAAAAAGAACAATATGGATGTTTTCATGATTGATGTTGTGCATGACGGCCTTCAAATCCCTGCACTCTATACAATTATTCCTGGCGCTCATTTCAGGGAACGTTCAAGAATTAACAATGTAGGGCTGTTCTCCACCAAGCTTTTGGTTGAACTTGAATCAGACCCTGATCTATTGGATAAAAAACTCCAACAGATAGAAGCGTTGCTCCCCGGGTCCTATTTCGTAGAATTTTATCGAGGACGTAATTATGCAAATATGGGGCTGACCGAAATCGCTCTGGAACACTTTCGACTTGCCTTGCAGCTGCGTCCTGAAGAGGAGGATTTGCCGTATATCTACTCTTATCTGGGGAGTTGTCTCAAGGATTTAGCGCAATATGATGAGGCGATTGAAGTTCTCAGTAAAGGCATAGAATCCGATGAAGAACGTCCGGATTTACATAATTCCCTCGGCGTCTGTTTTTACAAAAAGCAACACTATAAAAAGGCTATTGTGCATTTTCAGAGAGCAGTAGAACTCAATCCTGCATCAGGTATAGACTACGCAAATCTAGGGGTGAATTATTCTAAAATAGGTCAACCTGAACAGGCTATTGAACTGCTCACCCTCTCACTTACCCTGGATCCTCAACTTGACTTTGCTAAAGATCTTCTTGCGAAGTTGATAAAAAAATAGTCACTATTTTTCATGAACCAACTGAATCGCTGGTACACTGAAGTCCGAATCGGGGCAATTGCTGCTGTCTTAGTATGTGCTGCTTTTGTTCCGGTTTTTGCTGAAACTTCTGTGGATATGCTTAAAGAGAAGGCGAAGCAGTATTATTACGGCGAAAAAAGGAGTCAGAACTATTCAAAAGCACTTGAGTTGTATCTTCGTGCTGCTCAGTTAGGGGATGCTGAGTCTCAGTTCATCAGTGGAGGGATGTACTATAAAGGACTTGGCAGTACCCCCAATTATCCAAGGGCATTTTCTTTGTTGCACGAGGCTGCCATAAACGGCAAGAGCAATCATGTCTCCCAGAAAATTATTGCAGAAGGATTTATGCGTGGTTCTTTTATCCCCAGGAATTATGAAAAAGCACTCAAGTGGTATACGCTTGCAGCAGAAAATGGCAACAAGGACGCTTTGAATGAGTTAGCATTTATGTATTACACCGGTAACGGGGTTGAACAGAACCTTGAAAAAGGAGCTGAGATGTTTCTTGAGTCTGCATACAAAGGGTCAATTCTAGCACAGTACAATGTTGGGCTCATTTACTACTCGGGTGATGGTTTCGGTGATGTGGATTTGAAAAGTGCCTTTGCATGGATTGCGATTGCAGCGACGAATGGTAACCAGCAGGCACTGACAGCCTTGAATTATCTCAAAACGACCCTTTCTGAAGAAGAACTTGTTGTCGCCCAGGAACACGGTTATACATTGTGGGAACAGGTTACCAAATAGTGCCCGAACGAAAACCGCCAATTTCCCCAATTTTTTTGTTGGTCTCAAGTGGTCTTCTTCTTGTTAAAAGTATTGCCCGTCTTGTATTTGAAAAAATTTACAGGTTTTCACCCTTATCTTCATTACCCTACAAACACTTTGAATTTCATGACGTTTTGGAGTAAATCAACACAGGCAAGATGAAAAAGTGGTGCCAACTCATCTTTTTGAAATCGCTATCTGTGAAGGGGATACACGGTGGTCACAAAGCTCTGTCTCATGCGCCACGGCGCCACAACACTGAACGGTTGCTATGTCGGGGCAACTGATATTGCTCTTAGTGACTCCGGTGTGAGACAGGTACAACGCACTGCAGCGCTTTTGAGGGATGAAAATTTCACTAAGATTTTTTGCAGCCCTATGCTCAGGTGCCGACAAACTGTCAAGCTGCTGGAGTTAGGCGGAGTTGTAGAGTACAACACCCTCCTCAAGGAAGTAGATTTTGGCAGCTGGGAAAAAAAATCATTTAATGAAATTGTTGCAACAGACAAGGCGCTGGTTGATGCCTGGGCAGCAGATTCAGATGATTTTTCTTTTCCTCAAGGAGAGTCACTCGCTGGCTTTCGTAGTCGGGTACAACTTTTTAAAGAAAAGCTTTATGAATGTGACGAGCAATCAATACTGGTCGTCACCCATGGAGGCATTATCAGGCATCTCATTTGCGAATTACTCTGTTTGGTTTCTGAAAAATATCTTGTTTTTCAGGTACTCCCTGGTACATTCACTTCTCTGCAACTCCACTCCGAAGGTGGTATTCTAACAGGATTTAATATTTCCGGTTGATTTAATGGCAAGAATTATTCTCATTACAGGTGGTGCCAGGAGTGGCAAAAGTTCTTTTGCTATTGAAGTTGCAGAAGATATTTCTCATAAAAAGCTTTTTGTCGCTACCTGTCCGAAGATTGATCCGGAGATGTCCAAACGCGTACAACGTCACAAGAACGAAAGAAGCGGCAGGGGATGGAATACCATTGAAGAAGAATATGACCTGGAGTCACTTTTCCCTGAGAAAGTCTGTGATTTTGATGTTGTGCTCATCGACTGTATCACCTTATGGGTCAATAATATTCTATACAGAGCGACCAGTAGAGATGCCACTGTTGATGATTTTCAAATGAGAGATCTGTGCCATGGCTGGCTGAATAAAACTCGAGAATTTAAGGGTACTGTAATCTGTGTTACAAATGAGGTTGGATTGGGTATTGTACCCGATAATGTTGTCGGCAGGCTCTACAGAGATCTCGTTGGCACGTGTAATCAAACCATAGGCAAGGTTGCGGATGAAATTGTCCTGGTGACATGCGGCGTCCCGCTCTATATCAAACAGTAGTATTTAACATCGGTAAACGGTAAGTAAGTACCTTGTGGGTGATAATAACCATATGATATAAAACAGAATCCGTATTTTTTCGGAGTCTGCGCTTACCTGGTTTTTGTGACAGCTTTTACGGAGTAAAATACTAAATTTTACAGGATACATAAATGAGCCTTTTGGAAAGAACAGTAGAAAAAATATTCCCTCAGGATTCCTTTAGCAGGGAGGAGGCAAAGGCGCGCCTCGATAACCTTGCTATACCACCGTGGGCGTTAGGCGACCTTATGGACCTTGCTATTGATGTCGCAGGTATGACAAGGACAGTGAGACCAATAATCAACAAGAAAGCCATTGTGACCATGGCAGGTGACCATGGGGTGGTCGCCGAAAATGTGAGCAAGTTTCCTTCAGAAGTGACACCACAGATGGTTTACAATTTCGTCAATGGTGGAGCCGGAATCAACGCTCTGGCCAAACAGGCTGGAGCTGATGTCTTTATCGTAGATATGGGTGTTGCTACTGACCTGAAAGAGTTAGCAGATGCAAAAAAAATAATAAATAAAAAAGTTGCCCTGGGAACCGGTAATATTGCTGTAGGCCCGGCTATGAGTAAGGCTATGGCCAAGAGAGCTATAGAATCAGGCATTGATATAGCAAATGACCTCTGCCCTCAATACAGCCTGCTAGGTACTGGTGATATGGGAATTGGCAACACCACACCTTCAACGGCAATCGCCTCAGTTTGTACCAGCAAATCAGTTTCAGAACTAACCGGTCGAGGCACTGGTTTAGACGATGAGCAGTTGCTGCACAAAGTAAAAGTAATTGAACGCGCCCTGGAGGTTAATCGTCCCGACCCAAAAGACGGTATTGATATCCTGGCAAAGGTCGGAGGCTTTGAGATTGGGGGAATAGCCGGTTTGATCCTTGGGGCCGCGTCACACAATACACCGGTGTTGGTTGACGGATTTATTTCAACTGCAGGTGCTCTCATTGCTTACAAAATTGAACCGTTTGTTAAAGATTATCTGATTTTTTCTCACAGATCGGTTGAGAAGGGACATGGCGCAATGCAGGAACTTCTAGGGTGTGAACGCCCTTTGCTTGATCTTCAATTCCGTTTAGGTGAAGGTACCGGCGCAGCAGTAGCGATGAACCTGGTTGAGGGTGCAGTTGCAATTCTGACTGAGGTTTCGACCTTTGAAGAAGCCTCCGTTGTTATGGCTGATAAATGATTTCGACTAGAAATACGTTATGAAATCTTTACCCCAACAGCTGATACATTCTATGCTCAGGTTTTGCACCGCTCTCCGGTTTCTTACCATCATTCCTGTTTCCTGGAAAGCTGAGGAAGATGGTGAGCATTTTAAAAGCTGCTTGGCATTTTTCCCTCTGGTAGGGGTATTGATCGGTTGCTGTGGTGTATGTGGTGTATTCCTGTTGCAATGTATCTTCCCGCCCTCTGTCGTTGCCACCTTTGCCATAGTATACCTGGCGTTTATTTCAGGTTGTTTACACCTGGATGGTCTTTCCGATAGTGCAGACGGACTTTTTAGCGCGCGCCCGAGAAAAAGAGCCCTGGAAATCATGAAGGACAGTCGTGTGGGCTCGATGGGCGTCGTAGCCGTGGTCTTTGTTCTCCTCGCAAAATTTGCTGCCCTGAACTCCCTGGGTGGAATCACCCTTTATCTTGCAATTTTCTTTATGCCAATCATTGGACGTTGTTCTATCATTTTTACGATGGCTCTAAAGGAATATGCTAGAGAGGAAGGGGGAATTGGTGCTCTTTTTTACTCGGAAAGCAGCAGGAAAACTGCATTTGTGAGTGCTGTAGGTCTCTTACTTTTGTTACTGGTAATGGCCCCTGCACATCTCATTGTTTTGGCATGTGGTGTATCTTTGATGATCTACCTTTTTGGTGCTTTTTGTTCGGCTAAAATTGGCGGTGCGACCGGTGATACCCTCGGTGCAGTGTGCGAACTTACAGAGATGATCACCGCCATTTTGTTTACAGTTTCATTTACTAATTTATAGGAGGCTGTCCGAGAATAGGAATTTCGAAGTTTGCGCTTATCTGGTTAAAATCAGGTAAGCACAGACTCCGAGGCATTTTCAAAAAATACGCACAGCTATATAGGTAATCTTGCGAGCATTATTTTTTGGAAATAACGAAGAGTTTGGGTGAAAGACCATTCTCTGACAACCTCCTAGGATAGTTACGTGGTAATATATATGGAATCATTCGAGCACGGTGGAAATATTCACAAAGTACTTCGTGATCTTTCCAAGGATACTGAGGAACCTATTGACTTTAGTGCTAATATTAACCCCCTTGGTCCACCAGAATGGTTTCGGCCACTCGTCAGCAGCCAGCTTGAACAGATTATTCACTACCCCGACCCTGATTACACCGACTTCATAGATACCATTGCCAAACATACCGGAGTTTCTGCTGAAAATATTGTTGTCTCAAACGGAACGACTGAACTGTTGTATGTGATAAGCCGGGCAGTGCCGTTCAAACGCGCACTCATTCCTGTCCCATCCTATGTGGATTATGTCCGAGCGATAAAACTAGCAGATATTAATATAGAGCCATTTCTGATAGTTGAAGAAGAGCAGTTTGTGCTTAATTTTGAAAGGCTTACCGCTGCAATTCTCCCTGGTGATCTTGTCATCATCGCAACGCCTAACAACCCAACCGGTTCTGTGATCGATAGAGATTGCATCCTTGAGCTTGCCTCCCGCTTTCCAGATAGCTTTTTTCTCATCGATGAAGCATTTCTCGACTTTGTAGAAGGTAGTAGGTCTGTTGCCCTTGCAGGTGGGAATATCATGACAATGAATTCCATGACAAAATTCTACGGAATGCCTGGTTTGCGTATAGGCTATGGTACATTTCCAACGATTTTGGCTCAATCTGTACGTAGAAACCTGCCTCCCTGGACGGTTAACAGCTTAGCACAGGCTATAGGCATGAAATGTTTGGAGGACAGAGAGTATCAGGAGAATACAGTTGCGTTATGCACAAGCCTTCGTAGAGAACTCGTTCTGCAACTGCAAAAATACCAACAACTGAAGATTTACCCGGCGGAGGCAAATTATTTATTTTGTAAATTTATTGATGGTCGTGATGTCACTGAGTTTGCAACATTCTGTCTGGATAATGGTATTATGATCCGCTGCTGCGATAATTATCAGGGACTAGACGGGTCGTATTTCAGAGTGGCTGTGAGAACACGGGTAGAAAATGAGAAATTGATAGGGGTTGTAGAACAATATTGTCTGCCTGAAAAGAAACAGAAAAAAGCGAAAAAAAGGGTGCCATCCATCATGTTTCAGGGAACATGCTCTGATGCCGGGAAATCTATTATTACTTCTGCCTTGTGCCGGATTCTCTATCAGGATGGTTTGAATATTGCCCCTTTTAAAGCCCAGAACATGTCCCTGAACTCGTTTGTTACACTGCAGGGAGATGAGATGGGTCGAGCTCAGGTTGTGCAGGCGCAGGCGGCACGGCTTGTTCCTGACTACCGCATGAATCCAATTCTGTTAAAGCCCAATTCCGACACCGGCAGTCAGGTCATTGTTAATGGTAAGCCAGTCGGCAATATGTCTGTGCTTGAATATAACAAATATAAGCCTCATATCTGGGATTCTGTGTGTACTACATATGACTCTCTGGCAGCAGAATTTGATGCAGTTATACTTGAAGGTGCCGGTTCGCCAGGTGAGGTGAATCTGAAAGCTGATGACATTGTTAATATGAGGATGGCACAATACGCTGGGTCACCGGTCATTTTAGTCGGAGATATAGATCGAGGCGGGGTATATGCATCCTTTGTCGGCATTATGGAGGTGCTTGCAGAGTGGGAAAGAAGACTCGTTGCAGGTTACCTTGTGAATAAATTTCGCGGGCAGGCATCGCTACTTAGTTCGGCCCATTCTTATGTTAAACTGCATACTGGACGGGATGTATTTGGTGTTATCCCTCATATTCCTCATCTGGGTTTACCGGAAGAAGATTCTGTGTCGTTTAAGAAGGGGAGCTTTAACGCGGTTGAAAAACATCGGGATGATACGGTTGAAATTGTTGTCATCAGTACTCCGCATATTTCTAACTTCACCGACATTGAACCATTTCTTGAAGAGCCGGATGTAATCCTTCGTATTGTTGATAACGCTGATGATATCGGCCACCCACAGGCGATTGTTCTTCCTGGGTCTAAAAACGTGATCCATGACTTGCATTTTCTACTGCAGGGCGGATTTGTGCCCAAAATTGATGCATGTCTGGCGTCAGGTGGGGAGGTAGTGGGCGTTTGCGGTGGTTATCAAATGCTCGGAACTGTCATCAAAGATCCTCACCAGATTGAATCAGCTGACGGCCAGATAAACGGCCTTGGTTTTTTAAACATGGAGACAGTGATTGAAGAAAGTAAACGACTGACCAGAAAAAGAGGTACACACCTGCAATCCCGCACAGAAATTTATGGCTACGAAATTCATCATGGCGTGTCTTCTTTGTCATCTCAACCATTACTCAGTTTTGACGATGGAACAACATGCGGTACGTTTGATCGTTCAGGAAAAATATGGGGAAGCTATCTCCATGGAATATTCGACTGTGATGAGTTCAGAAGGTGGTATATCGATAGGTTGAGAGTACAGGCAGGTCTTCTGCCGGTAGGGGTAATCCTTGCACCCTACGACCTTGAGATTGCATTTGATCGTCTGGCTGATTGTGTCCGGGAAAATATTGACATGGATTCGGTTTATCGTCTCCTGAATCTATAACTGGGTCTGTTGAAATAACTATCGTGACTACTTTTTACAGCCTGTTCTTCTTTGCCATGCTCCTGGATGCTCTCTTTGGTGACCCGCGCTGGTATCCTCATCCCGTTAGAATAATAGGGAAAATAATTTTTGGGAGTGAGTGGCTCACTCGCAGGTATGTGGAGAATGAACGTCTTGCCGGTGTATTAACTGTTATTGTAGTGCTTCTAAGTACAGTCAGCCTTGTGGGTTCTCTTCTCTTTGCAGCTCACACTTTTTCAAGTGGTTTGGGTAATGTATTTGCGGTTTTCTTTTTATACACTTCAATAGCCGGACGAGATCTACTTCAACACAGTAATACGGTTTACAGCGTTCTTCTTGAAGCTGACTCCATTGCAAAGGCAAGAACAGAAGTGAGCAAAATAGTGGGTAGAGATACAAGCGAACTTGACTCTGGTGGGGTTACAAAAGCATGTGTGGAAACTGTGGCTGAAAACATGGTGGACGGCGTGACTGCTCCTCTTTTCTTTGCCATAATTGGTAGTCTTGTTGCATCTTTTATTTATATAACTCCAATAAGCGGTGCGGTTCTTGGGGCATTCTTATATAAAGCCGTCAATACAATGGATTCGATGATAGCTTACAAAAACAAAACGTATATCGATTTTGGCAGGTGCGCAGCACAACTTGACGATGTTGTAAATTTTATTCCTGCCAGGATGAGCGGACTTTGCATAATTATCACTGCTTTTTTCCTTAAATTAGATTACAGAGGGGCTGCAAGAATATTCTTTCGTGACCGACTGCAGCACGCAAGCCCAAATGCAGGACATACAGAGGCTGCAGTGGCTGGTGCTCTCGGTATACGTTTAGGAGGCCCTTCCAACTATTTTGGAAAGATTGTCGAAAAACCCTATATGGGCGACTCGGGAAGAGACCTTGAACCGCGTGACATTAAAAAAACAAACCAGTTGGTCGTTTCAGGTTCGCTGGTCTTTGTTCTTTTCATGGTTGGACTGCGGTCACTGTTTCCCTTCTAAATACGGAAGGCGGCGATACCTGTGACGTGTTCACCTTAGGGTACCTTGAAAAGGTAGATAATTTGTTCAGATTCGAGGCACAAGAAAAATTTTACCACAGGCATATAATTGATATCGGAGTCTTCGCTTACCTCCGAGGATAAAGTTTTGAGCGTAACGATGAAGCTGAGTAAAGCAGCAATTTTTAAAAGTACCCTCTACATGGTTTACGGTATTTAATACATAATCTTGAATTTTTGTGTCTGGATTCATTTGAAGCAGTACAACACCTAGGAGAAATTGAAATGGAAAGAACTTTTGCTATCATTAAGCCCAATGCCTTTGCAGATGGAAATAGCGGTAAGATTATGAGTCGCATTTACGAGGAAGGCTTCAAAATAGTTGGCATCAAAAAGCTCTATATGGGGAAGGTCGAAGCTGAAGGGTTCTATTATGTTCATAGAGAAAGGCCATTCTTTGGCGAATTGACTGACTTCATGGCGAGCGGTCCCTGTATTGTTATGGTGCTTGAGGCTGAAGATGCTATTCAAAAATGGCGTGACCTGATGGGCGCTACCAACCCAGCTGAGGCTGCAGAAGGGACGCTGCGCCGTGAATTTGGTGCGTCTCTCGGAGAGAATGCAACCCATGGTTCTGATGCTCCAGAGACTGCTGCTTTTGAAATGGGGTATTTCTTTTCCGGGTTGGAATTGTTGTAAAATATTTTGCAACAGCAAGGCTGGTGGGTCATTTAATCAGCCTTGCAACACTCTACACTCACTCTTCCCTCACTCTTCACTCAAATAGTTTTCACCTGACATTTTTTACAACGCAGCCCAATTGTCCTTCATGCATCAAAATAGTAACGTCATCTCCAACTATAACGTCATTGGAGCGGTTTATTACGCCGTGAGTTCCTTTTTTTTCGTCAAATTTACGTACGATTGAATAGCCGCGGCTCAGGGTTGCCAGAGGGCTTACGCTATTGAGTACACCTGCGTTATTTGCCAGTGCAGCTTGCTTTCGTTCTAGGATATAGGCCATACTGTTTGCGAGCTGTTTACTAAGGAACTGTACCTTCTTTTCCTGGAGTGTAATTCTGTGAGATGGTGCCTGGTTCTCAAGACGCCTTTGCCAATTTGCAAGGGAGTGTTCTTTTTCTGACAGAATATTCTGTAGTGACTGCAGTAAATAGGTTTTGCTCAGATCCAGACGATAGCTTGAGTGTTGTAGTAAGCCTTTTAGGTTGCCGAGTAATTTTGCGTTATGCTGGAGCTGTTGCTCAAGGAATCGCAGCTTACGCAACACTCGCTCTCTAATGGTGGTTTGTAAGCTGTTGATATGGCGTATAAGAGAGTCTGTGTCGGGAATGATCTTTTCGGCAGCACCTGTTGGCGTCGGACAGCGAAAATCGGCGCAGAAGTCAGCGATAGTAAAGTCGATTTCATGACCTACGCCTGTCACAACAGGAAGTCTGGATTGATTTATTGCGTCAGCAACAGTCTCTTCATTAAATGACCAGAGGTCCTCTAGAGAACCTCCGCCTCTGCACAATACAATCAGGTCCGCTTCATCAATTGTGTTGGCTCTTCGCAGTGCAGTAGCTATTTCATCTGAAGCCTCTTTGCCCTGAACTCGAACCGGCAGTATCAATATATGGACACTTGACTTGCGAATTTCGACAATTTTTAAAAAATCGTGAATCGCAGCCCCGGTGGGTGATGAGATCACAATTATTTTTTTTGGGAATTGGGGTAATTCCTGTTTGATATCATTTGAAAAATAGCCCTTTGCTTCGAGCTTCTTTTTGAGCTTTTCAAATTCTATCTGTAGTTTTCCCGTACCGAATAATTCAACTGAATCAACTATTATTTGATATTCTCCCCTCGGTTCATACAAAGAGATTCGTCCAAAACAGACAATGTGTTGGCCATCCTCTAATTCGAGGTTTTGAAAGCGCTTTTGTTGTTTAAAGAGGACTGCTCGTAACTGTGCGTTTGAATCCTTGAGAGTAAAGTAGGAGTGTCCGGAATAGGCAGTTTTGAGATTAGATATCTCACCGCTTATTCGTATAAAACGATATTTTTTTTCAAGAATATTCTTAATGGTCCTGGTGAACTGACTGACAGTGAGTATAGGTTGTGAATCGGTACGTATCATTATTTCTCTTAGGGTGGGCGTCAAAGTTGAACTGCACAATTGAGCTATATGAGCTTTGCACTGTTTACGCATAGACAGACAAATCTCTATATATTATATTGCTCAATTCGTGTCCTGTCTTTATAAAATATTATACTATTATTATCCAAAGGAGGAAACCGCATGTCTAACGAGAGTGCGTTCAATAAACGATTAACCGAAGAATCAGCTATGGATCAGGTTGAAGGCCTGTTAGAACACCTTAACCTCCCGCCCAAAGTTATCGATTTCATACGGGCGAACAAAAGAATGCTTCAGGTTTTGCTCGCGGTCGTTGTTATTACGGTTGTTGCATGGTCTCTTTATGGTTCGTATCGCGATCGCATAGTTGAAGAAGCTGCCTCTGCTCTTTCACTTGCGATGAAAAAGGATATCGGTTCAAGAGCAGAAGCTCTGCAGGCGGTTGCAGATAAGTACAGTAATACGACTTCTGCAACATGGGCCAAAGTAGAGCTTGCACACCTCGACATGAAAAACGGGGCATACAACGACGCAGCTGACAAATATGACACAGTGCTGAGTTCTATAAAGATTTCCAACCCGTTGTACCCACTCGCTCTTTTGGGTGCCGGCCAGGCACAGGAAGCTGGTGGAAAGTATCAGGAAGCAACTATTCAGTATAATCTTCTTAAGGATATTGATGGCTACAGTCAATTAAGTTATACCGCCCTGGGCAGAGTTGAAGAAATGCAAGGCAACTTTGATAAAGCGATAGCTACGTATAATAATTTCCTATTAAATATTGGCGATGACCCGACAATGGGCCAGGCCCGAACTGAGATAGAAGAGAAAATAGCGCGTTTGAAGGCCAGGCAGTGATAACGGAAGCTTCATTAAAAGGTATCAATAATCTCAGCAGTAAGTGGGGTGATACTGGGCAGACTATTGCACTCGTCCCTACAATGGGTTGTCTTCACGATGGGCACTTGTCTCTTGTTCGCAGAGGCAAAGAGGTGTGTGACAGGGTTATTGCCAGTATTTTTGTCAATCCAACGCAGTTTGGTCCCAATGAAGATCTTGACTCCTACCCCAGACAAGTAGAGTTAGATTGCGATCTTTTGCGAAAAGAAGGGGCTGATGCGGTCTTTCTTCCACATCCTGATCACATGTATCCTCAGGGAGCGCAGACACTAGTCAGAGTGCAGTCCTTGTCACTTGGGATGTGTGGATCTGACAGACCTGGCCATTTTGACGGTGTTGCAACTGTTGTATCGAAACTCTTCAATATAGTTACCCCGGATGTTGCACTCTTTGGTCAGAAAGATTTTCAGCAATTGGCTGTTATACATCAACTGGTCAAGGATTTGAACTTCAAGGTTAGAATAATTGGATGCCCGATCGTTCGAGAAACAGACGGTCTGGCCATGAGTTCACGGAACAAGTATCTGACAGGCAACTCACGAAGCCGGGCCCTTTGCTTAAGTCAGGCGTTGACTGCTGCCAAAGAATGTGTTCAACGTTCGGGAGAAGGACTTTTGGCTGAAACGGTCATTAATGTAACAAAAGACATTTTGCTCCAGGGTGGAGTGGAGATTGAGTATAGTGTTGTTGTTAACGAATTTTCCCTCCTTAACGAAAAAAGAGTTGGGGAAAATAGTGTTTTAGCGATTGCTGCTCAAATTGACGGTAAAGTACGCTTGATAGACAACGCTAGATTATCCCCGCGCCAATGACTAGTTTTCCCTCCCTGAGGTAGTATGAGTGAAAAACACATAGAAAATGCCCTGTATGTAATGGGTTGAAAGAGGAGCGTATATGCCAGGGTTTGAGGTTTTTGGAGAAGAAGAAAAAAAAGAGATCATGGATGTACTGGATACAGGTGTCTTGTTTCGTTATGAGTTTAACGATCAGCGCAATGGTATCTACAAGGTACAAGAATTTGAGAAGAAATTTGCCACATATTGTGGAACCTCTTATGCACAGGCGGTAACATCGGGTACCGCAGCTCTCAAGGTTGCATTGATTGCTCTTGGAGTAGGCCCTGGCGACGAGGTAATTACTCAGGGGTTCACCTTTGTAGCTACCTGGGAAGCCATTCTTGAAGTCGGTGCTATACCGGTATTTACAGAGGTCGATACCACTCTGAATATGGACCCTGAAGATCTAAAAAAGAAAATAGGGCCCAAGACGAAATGTATTATTCCGGTACACATGCTGGGCGCTCAGGCACGAATTGAAGAAATTGTAAGAGTTGCTGGCAACCATAATATACCAGTTCTTGAGGACACGGCCCAGGCGGCTGGTGGTAGAATTAACGGCAAACATCTTGGCACATTCGGAAAATGCGGCACATTTTCTTTTGACTCTGTCAAAACCATGACGACGGGTGAAGGTGGAATGATTATCACCGGAGATCAGGAACTATGGCGTTCAATGTCAGAGTACCATGATCATGGCCACGATCATGTCGTGAACCCCGGGACGCGTGGAGGTGAGGGGCGTCGTTTTATTGGTTTCAACTACAGGATGATGGAGTTACAAGGTGCTATTGGCCTTGCTCAACTGGCTAAACTTGATTCCATGATTGCTGCGCAGCAAAAACACAAAGTGAGGTTAAAGGAGGCTGCTTCAACTATTCCTGGAGTAAACTTTAGAACACTTGTTGACGAGAAAGGTGATTCAGCGACATTTTTTGCTTTCACACTTCAGGACAGCGAACATTGTTTTCGTCTCAATGATTATTTGAAGAATAAAGGTCATGGCGCAATTAATTTTGCAGAAAACAACTGGCATTTTTACCCTCAATGGGAACATCTCCTGGAGTCAAAGACGTTGACCTCCTCAGGATATCCATTTGCTGCACCAGGCGGGAAAAGGAGAGTTGTTTACGATCCTTCGGCTTTGCCTCTGTCAGCAGCTATTCTTGAAAGGACGCTGGTATATCCTGTAGGAATTCATATGCCAGAGGAAAATATGGAATCAATGTGTGAGGCTTTGACAAAGGCAAAAGACATTTAACAGGGAGAAGTTTTTACAAAGTAGAAAGGCAATGGACCGGGCTGGGGTTCGTTGCCTTTGTTATTTATAAAACTTATGAGAACCAAACTGGTATAGGAAAGTGTAGTCGGTCGTCCAGTACGGGTCAATGTTTTCGAGATGGTAGTGGGTGGCACCTTCAGTAAAATCAGCTGTCTTCAGAGCAATATAAACCGAGCGCATACACTCTAAAAAGGCATGTGGATCATCAGGGAAATATGATTGTTTTTGAAAGGTCCAACTGAACTGATACGGTTCCTGAACTATTTGTTTCACAGGAAGATGTCTGGAGCTAGCGCGGTTGAGTGTAACAAAAGCGACTGCTACCTGTCCAACCTGTGGTTCTGACCTTGCCTCGTGGTATACGTTGAGTGTTAGCCATAATAAACCTTCTAGTAGTGTCATGGTGGTTATCCTTCACATAGAGGTCTTAATTATCGATATTGAGTTGACGCAAAATATACTCGTCTAAGGTATTTTCTATTTCCTGCCGAATTTTTAAAACATGGAGCGGGAGATCGGATTGCAGGTGTTGAATCTTGACGTAATCTTTCTCAGTGGTAATGAGTCTTTGAGCACCAGATTTAGAAGCCAACTGGAAAAGAGTGAGCATGCTTTTTTGATCATAGGAGGCGTGATCATTGTAGGCCATAAAACCGCAGGTGTTAATGCCAGTTGAAGCAAGCGAATTCTTAAATCTGATAGGGTTGGCGATGCCACAAAATGCGAAATATTTATCATCTTGAAACGTTTTAACACTCTTATTTTCAGAAACGATATGGTTCTCTGCTTCGATGGTTGAAAAAAAGACAGGTTTTTCTGGGAATCGTTGCCTCAACAGGTCGGAAAACAATCGTGCACGTTTCTCATTAGATTCTGTCAGACTGGTGATAAGAAAGCTGCTACAACGCTTGAGAGATGAAACGGGTTCCCTGAGGGGACCGCCGGGAAACACCCGACTGCTACCTGCTAAAGTGGTCGCGTCAAATAAAACAGTGTCAATATCTCTTGCAACGGACAGGTGTTGAAAACCATCATCCAATATGATGATATCTGCCTCAAACTCTTCAATCGCAAATCTGCAAGGGTGGATTCGTTTGGCCCCTGTAAGAACGACCACCCCTGGTAGTAGTTCTGCAAGCATACGAGGTTCATCGCCAGCTTCAACTGCGGAGAGAATTGTCTGGTTTCTATCTGAGACAATATTTACCTGTTGTTTTGCCTTGCCACCATACCCCCTGCTGACAATCGCAACCTGCAACCCTTTCTGTGTGAGCAATTCTGCTATATGTCTAACTGTTGGTGTCTTGCCAGTGCCTCCCAGAACAAGGTTACCAACTGAAACTACTGGCACAGATAGTCGGTGTTGGTTGAAGATTTGAGATGTATATAATCTTTCACGCATTTTCATGAGTGCACTATAGAAAGGACCAAAGGGTCTCCCTAGGGCGAAAAACATGTCTATTCGATTTTTCATAAGAAAGCTAAGTAAGGTGATTGCTAAAAACTACAGTTTTTCTCTTTAGATTTTTCATAATACACGGTAAAAGACTACTATCATGACTTCGTGGTATATGCTCGCTCTTTTCTGTGGATCACAGTGATTAATTTCACAGGGGAGGGCACCAAAAAAATAACTTTTTGAAGGGAGGGGAAAATGAATCTAAACTTAAGTGGTAAAATCCTTACAACCGTGGCGGGCGCTTTTATTGCTTTATCCGTTCCTGTATCCGGTTTTGCCGGAGATACTATCAAATTTGGTGTTGCTGGCCCTCATAGTGGTGATCTCGCTTCATATGGACTGCCATCAATTAACGCTGCCAAACTGGTTATTGATAAAGTAAATGCAAATGGTGGCATCAATGGCAAGCAGATCGAAATGCTGATTGAAGACGATGTTTGTAAACCTGAGATTTCTACCAATACTGCCACCAAATTGGTTTCGGATAAAGTCGACGTGGTTCTTGGCCATATCTGTTCAGGGGCAACCAAAGCTGCAATGCCTATTTATACCGATGCAGGTATTTTAGTTATGTCACCATCTGCAACAAGTGATGAGTTAACTCTCAGTGGAAATTACCCCAATTTTTTCAGAACTATTGCTCCAAATGCAGCCCAGTCCCCAGCTATGGTTGATTTCGCTGTCGATAAACTTGGACTGAAAAAAGTCGCTATTATTCACGATAAAGGTGACTACGGCAAGCCGCTTGCGGAGGGTGCAAAGGCCTATATTGAAAAAACCGGAAAAGGAGAGGTTGTCCTTTTTGAGGGAATTACTCCCGGCGCAATGGATTATTCAGCAATAGTACAAAAGATCAAGAGATCCGGTGCTGATGTTGTTGTTTTTGGTGGGTATCACCCTGAAGCTTCAAAAATTGTCACCATTATGAAGAAAAAGCGTCTTAAGACTACTTTTGTCTCCGACGATGGTGTGAAGGATGACACTTTTATTAAGGTTGCTGGTAAGGCCGCAGAGGGAGTTTATGCTGCAGGACCACAAGATAACGCAACAAATGTTATGGCAACTGAAGCAAAAGAAGCGCACAAGAAGGAATTTGGTGCTGATCCTGGGGCCTTCTTTGAAGGTGCATACGCGGCTACTGTTGCAATGCTCAACGCCATCGAAAAAGCTGACTCCACTAAGCTTGAAGACTTGAAAAAAGTGCTTCAGACTGAGAAAGTTGCAACTCCAGTTGGTTCAATCAACTTTGACGAAAATGGCGACGCTATCGGTGTTGGATTTTCAATGTATGTTGTCAAAGATGGTGCTTACGTAGTAGTTAAGTAAGAAATAATTTTAAACTTTTAATATCTGAGACAAGCACGTCAAGTGCATGTTTCAGATATTTTTTTATGCAGTTATGGACTATTTTATAGAACTTCTTTTCAGCGGTTTGACCCGGGGATCCATTTATGCCTTGATTGCTCTTGGCTACACTATGGTGTATGGAATTATTGGTCTTATAAATTTCGCTCACGGTGAAATCTATATGATCGGAGCCTTTACAGCTTTTATTGTTGCCACCGTGCTCTCCATTTACGGTTTTCCCTTACTGTCAATTGTTATCATAGCAGGCGTTGCTGCCGTGGTGTGGTCAAGTTCTTACGGTTACACCATAGAAAAAATTGCCTACAAACCGTTGCGCCACGCCCCTCGACTGTCTCCCCTTATCAGTGCGATCGGCATGTCTATCTTTCTTCAGAATTATGTGCTCCTTGCCCAGACTTCTGACTTTCTTCCGTTTCCTACACTCATTCCTGATTTTGAATTTATGGAGCCTATTGCCCATATTGTAGGTACGACGGACCTTATAATTCTTGTCACCACAGTTGTGGTCATGGTTATCCTGACCATCATTATTAAATTTAGTAAAATCGGCAAAGCCATGCGTGCAACTGCGCAAGACCGAACAATGGCTACTCTTGTTGGAATTAACGTTAACAATGTCATTTCTGCAACGTTCATCGTGGGTTCTTCTCTTGCAGCAATCGGAGGCCTGCTTATTGCTTCACATATAGGACAGATAAACTTTTATATCGGTTTTATTGCCGGGATAAAAGCCTTCACTGCTGCCGTTCTCGGTGGCATCGGATCGATTCCAGGTGCAGTTCTCGGCAGCCTCATTCTTGGTCTTACCGAAAGCTTTGCCACCGGTTATGTCTCGAGTGACTACGAGGATGTCTTTGCTTTTTCTTTGCTCGTACTCATTCTCATCTTTAAACCTTCCGGGCTTCTTGGGAAGGCAACCAACCAGAAAGTATAAATTTGCGAGTTATGGCTTTATTAAAAGAACTAAAAAAAGGTGCTTTGACCTCTCTCTGGTTCGTTTTTTTAACATTCCCGATTATGGTCATCCAGGTTAATCCTATAGAACGGACTGTCATCTACCGATGGCACAATGCTTTGTACATGGCTGCCGGGACTTTTTGCGTCTATCTACTCGTAAGGTACTACCAACACAGAAAGGAAAATAAACCAGATCAGGTTGAAGGTAAAGAACAGACCAGTTCCTTTATACATAAAATTCTATTAAATCCGAGGCAGCGCAATATCCTGATCGCAGTAGTTGCAACTGTTGCGCTGTTGTTCCCGCATTTCTTTTCGACCTATCAGACAAATGTTATGACCACTGCTCTCATGTATGTGGTGCTTGGTCTCGGCCTGAATATAGTTGTCGGACTTGCAGGCCTTCTCGATCTTGGCTTTGTCGCCTTTTACGCAGTTGGTGCCTATAGTTATGCCCTTCTTAATCTGCACTTTGGCCTGGGCTTCTGGACGGTGCTTCCAATAGGCGGCCTCATGGCTGCCATGTTTGGTGTTATACTCGGGTTTCCAGTCTTACGTCTACGAGGTGACTACCTCGCTATTGTTACTCTAGGTTTTGGTGAAATAATTCGCCTTGTGCTTGAGAACTGGGGAGCGTTTTCACAAGGCCCCAGCGGAGTATCTAACATCTCCAGGCCTGGCTTTTTTGGCATGGATCTCAGCCTTGAACAATCGATACTCTATACCTATTACCTGATGATACTTTTTGTTATCGTAACTATTTTTGTCGTAAATCGACTTCAGGACTCACGACTCGGTAGAGCATGGATTGCCTTACGAGAAGATGAAATTGCATGCCAGGCAATGGGTGTCGATAAGCGTAAAACTAAACTTGTTGCCTTTTCTCTTGGCGCGTTCTGGGCAGGTATCGTCGGTGTCATGTTTGCTGCAAAAACAACTTTTGTCAATCCGGCCAGTTTTACTTTTCTTGAGTCAGCTATTATCCTGTCAATTGTTGTCCTTGGTGGGATGGGGTCAATAATCGGTGTTCTTTTTGGAGCACTTATATTGATTTTAATGCCTGAGTATTTACGAGCTTTATCTGAGTACAGGATGCTCGCATTTGGTGGGATCCTCGTGTGTATGATGATTTTTAGACCTCAGGGCTTGATCACAAACGTCCGCCGGACATATAAATTTGAAAAAAAATCAAACTGAAATTCACATAGCTTATGACACAGCCAATTCTCGATGTAACTGGCCTGACCATGGATTTTGGAGGAATTCGAGCACTTGATTCCCTGGATCTTGATGTGCACAGTGGCGAAATTGTAGCACTCATTGGGCCAAATGGTGCGGGTAAAACCACATTTTTTAACTGTATTACAGGTATATATGCCCCGACAGCGGGGAATGTTCTGCTTACATCTTCAGGTAGTTCAAAACAGGTCTCACTGAAGGGTTTGAAGCCGAATCAGGTGACCGAAAAAGGGCTCGCTCGGACCTTCCAAAACATTCGACTGTTTCGTCAAATGACGGTATTGGAAAATGTTATGATAGGACGACATTGTCGAACCAAGGCGTTTATTCTTGGGGCAGTTTTAAGAAGTGCTGCTACACGAAAAGAAGAACAGGAAATTCTTGAAATCAGTTATTCAATCCTTGAAAAGGTCGGGTTGGCTGAGGTTGCAAATGAATTTGCGGACAACCTCCCTTACGGGGCGCAGAGGCGGTTGGAGGTAGCCAGGGCACTTGCTACTGAACCTTTGCTACTTTTACTTGATGAACCCGCGGCCGGAATGAATCCACAGGAAACCCTCGAGCTTGAACAACTCATAAAACAAATTTCTAACGACGGACAGGCAATTCTGTTGATTGAACATGATATGAAGCTCATCATGAGTTTGTCTGATCGCATCTTTGTTATGGACTACGGGAAAAAGATAGCCCAGGGAACTCCATCTGAAGTTCGGGAAAATCCAGCTGTTATTAAGGCATACCTGGGTGAGGAAGTCGATGCTTAAATTAGATAATGTACAATCAGGCTATGGCAATAAGCTGGCAATCAAAAACGTATGCATTGATATTCAGGAAGGTGAAATAATCACCCTCATCGGAGCCAATGGTGCAGGGAAGAGTACCACTTTGATGACTATTTGCGGAGTTGTTCCCTGCAAATCAGGCTCGATAACACTTTTTGACAAATCAATCACAAAAATGACACCGGATGCGATTGTCAAACTTGGCATTTGCCAGGTTCCAGAAGGACGACATATTTTTCCTCAGCTGACAGTCAAAGAAAATCTTGATATGGGTGCCTTTTTAAGAAATGACAAGGCCGGCATCAAAAAGGATATGGAGTATGTCTACTCTCTTTTCCCAATACTCGCTGACCGAAGACATCAGGATGGTGGAAACTTGAGTGGTGGTGAACAGCAAATGCTGGCAATGTCAAGAGCACTCATGGCAAGGCCCAAAGTCTTACTGCTTGACGAACCGTCCATGGGGCTTGCACCACTTGTCATCAAACAGATATTTGAGATTATTAAACAGATAAATCAGGAAAGCAATACAACCATTTTCCTGGTCGAGCAAAATGCTAACCAGGCACTGCATATTGCTGACCGAGGCTATGTCATGGAAAATGGCCAAATAACCGTCTCGGGGCCGGCAGATGAGTTACTTGCAAACCAAGATGTCCAAAAAGCCTATCTGGGTATTTGATGAGCCATCCTCAGCTTATGATTGTCGCAGGGGAAGCTTCAGGCGACCTGCATGGTGCAAACCTCGTTCGGGCCCTTAGGTTACAATGTCCGGGGATCACACTTTGCGGCATGGGTGGTCCCGAGCTTGAGAAAGCTGGGGTTGAAATACTGTATGACGCCTCAAAGATATCGGTCATGGGCTTTTTTGAAGTTATCTCCCGGCTAAAAGACATATTCAAAGCCCAGGTTACCCTTAGAAAGAGGCTTGAGAGCCAACGACCAGACCTTCTGATAGTTATAGATCTTCCGGACTTTAATTTGCCGCTTGCTAGAAAAGCAAAAAAGCTTGGTATACCTGTTTTTTACTATATCACTCCGAAGGTTTGGGCCTGGAGATCCGGGCGAGTTAAAACCATCAAAAAGCTCGTTGATAAACTCGGAGTGATACTGCCTTTTGAAAAAAAATATTTTCTGGAACGGGGAGTGGAAGCGGAGTATGTCGGCCACCCCTTACTTGATTCTGTGAAAACGCAAGTAGGCAGAGAAGCATTTCTTACATCACTACATATTCCTCAAAATAGTACCTGTGTAGGATTGCTCCCAGGTAGTAGAAGCCGGGAGGTTGCATCACTACTTCCTGTATTTTTACAAGCCGCCGAACTTCTCGTCAAATCCGCAGTTAAGCCTCTCGTTTTTTTGGTTCCACAAGCTTCGACTATTACTGAAGATGATTTTAGACTGGCAGGTCTATTCGATTCTAAAGAAAAAGTCGATATACGTGTTGTTAATGAAAACCGATATGACATGATGGCTGCCTGTGACGTAGTAGTTGCCGCCTCAGGAACAGTGACTTTAGAGCTGGCACTCCTGGAAATTCCTATGCTGGTAGTTTATAAGGTTGCTCCACTGACATATCGCCTAGGAAAGTTGCTTATCAAACTTGAGCATTTTTCTCTGGTTAATTTGATTGCTGAGCGCGAGGTGGTCACCGAATTATTACAGGATGAGGTCCAACCTGAAAGAATAGCGACCAAACTTACAGCCCTTTTAGAGGATGACAGTAAACGTGACGAAATGATATGCGGTTTGCGGGAAGTAAAAGAGAAGATGGGGCAAAAAGGCGCTTCTCAAAAGGCAGCAAATGTGGCTTTAGAGTGCATGAATACCAAAATGGACGCTTATTAAGGGTCTAGGGTTATGGAAAACAGGGGGATGAACTGGCTACTGATAAGTAGCTTACTACCTATGTTCCCGTGTGTGCCACAATCGCAGCACATAGACAGTGGATTCTTGGATTTCATAACGCACTTCATATGTCCCCACGAAAATTCGCCGTATTTCGCGTTGTTCGAACTCAAAAAGTTATTCTCCAAGGCGCGGGGTAGTCAGCAGTGTAGTCGGTGCATTCGTCAAAGACTGCACTACACGCGCAGCAGCAGGCTGATTGACTGATGCTAGAAACTCATAAAGTCGTGCTAGGTCGGCTAGTGCCTTACTGGTCCACTTCAGTTCCATTAACGCGGTACCGGCAACGGATCGTCAGTGCTGAGGCTATTGATCCATGCCTGTACAGCCTGATGGTCGATGACTAGGCCTGCGTCTACGTCAGTCAGCGCCTCACGTGTCAGCCGATTACGTTCTTCTTCTTGTTCAATCCAGGCTGACAGTGCCTGTTTCATTATCCAACCCCGTGACCGTTCAAGCCGAGCGGCCATTTGATCGACCTTTTCGGCAAGCGGTAAGGGAACATGGGTGGTTAATACTTTGGTTTCGGTTTGAGCCATAGCTGTCACTCCTTTGTGAATTCACGATTCATAATCAATCATAATGATTAATTATGATTGCGTCAGACCGTATTTTTTGACGTCAGATTACCTCTACCTCAACCTGACGCAAACTCAACTGATGGGAAATCCCAGCTAATGGATAAAGAAGACGATTATTTCGAAAATAATCAGGTTAACCTAGTAATTGACGGAACCCTCGACCTGCATGCTTTTTCGCCCAAAGATCTCAAAACGCTTATACCTGACTATTTGGAAGAGTGTCAACGCCTTGGGATTTTTGAGGTAAAGATAATACATGGCAAAGGGATTGGAAATATAAAGCGATCTGTTCATGCCTTACTCGACCGCAATCCCTTAGTGTCTTCCTACAGGGTCGATGACCAGAAAACCGGTAATTGGGGTGCTACTATCGCTCTATTGAAAAATATCTGAAGCACTATGATAGAGACATAGAGACAGCCGATTTATACAATTACAGCGGTGTTTTGTCGTAATAGCGCAAGTTGCGCGTCAACATAGACTTAACAAAACGCACTCTTAAAGGCAGCCATCAACCTGATCTCTGGGGAAGAGGTTCTTAACATCATAAATAACTGACTTTTCATTACAAAAACTTCGCAGCGTCTCTATAGACATTGCAGCAAATTGCTGGTGAGCCACCGCCATTACCAATCCGCTGTATGTACTTTTTGATATGGTATCAACCAAAGTGATACCATATTCCTTTTGCGCTTCTTCTGAGTTCGCCCAAGGATCATAAACATCTACGGTGATCCCGTACTCCTCAAACTCTGAAATAATATCAATAACCCTGGTATTTCTGAGGTCAGGACAGTTTTCTTTAAACGTCAGCCCCATCACCAGTACCCGTGCTGAAGCAGTATTAATGCCGGCTTTAACCATTTTCTTGATGATGGTAGAAGCTATATGGTGTCCCATGTTATCATTGAGTCTTCTACCTGCTAGAATCATGTTAGGATGATAACCGACCTCCTGAGCCTTGTGGGTAAGGTAGTAGGGGTCGACACCAATGCAGTGTCCACCTACAAGGCCAGGTCGAAATGGTAGAAAATTCCACTTTGTACCGGCTGCTGCAAGGACTTCGCTGGTGTTGATATCAAGTCGCTCAAAAATAAGAGCCAATTCATTAATAAGTGCGATATTAACGTCTCTTTGTGTGTTTTCAATAACTTTTGCTGCCTCCGCAACACGGATAGAGCTCGCTCTGAAGGTACCTGCTGTAATAATTGATTTGTACAGATCATCTACAAATTCGGCAGCTTTTTCGGTTGATCCTGATGTTACTTTTACAATGGAAGGAAGTCGATGTTCCTTGTCTCCTGGATTAATCCTTTCAGGGCTGTAGCCGCAGTAAAAATCCTTATTAAATGTAAGACCTGAACCTTTTTCAAGGATTGGCACACAGATTTCTTCAGTTGCTCCAGGGTAGACAGTAGACTCAAAAACGACAACATCACCAGGGCGAAGCGCCTTGGCTACAGTCCGGGAGGCACCTTCTAATGGTCTAAAATTAGGTCTCTTGGCGGCGTCGATGGGGGTCGGTACAGCAACGACATATACATTGCAACTGAGGATTTCATTCTGATCAGCGGTATAGCGCAGCTGCTTTACCTCAGCGAGTTCAGCGTCAGATACTTCCAGTGTAGAGTCTGTGCCATGTTGAAGTTCTTTGACGCGGCTCTCGTTGAGATCAAAGCCAAGAGTGTCGAACTTTTTTCCAAACTCTACCGCCAGGGGGAGTCCAACATAACCAAGTCCAATTATGCAGAGTCGAACATCAGAAATTGTAAGCATTGGGTTTAGCCTCCGTAGTATGTTAATCCCTGGGTATCAGTTTCCAATACTGAGACGCTGTAGAGTGAATAGCGATCATTAGCCAGTCGATCCTTGACTTCAGTAAAAATAAATTCGGAAATATGTTCTGATGAAGTGTTTTTATCCTGAAAATAGGGCAGTGTATTTAAATCAAAATGGTCTAACTTATCGATAACTTCTTTCACTATTTCCTTAAGTATCTTAAAATCTATACCCATCCCAAACTCATCAAGCTCGGTGGCACGCACGGTTACTTTTACTTTCCAATTGTGGCCATGGGGGTTTTCACATTTTCCCGGATAATTCCTGAGATGATGAGCTCCTGCAAAATGTGTTTCTATAAAAATATCATACATATGAGTCTCCTAGTAAAAGAGTCGATTTGAATAATTCAGCATTGCTCGAAAAGAGCATTGAGGTGAGCAACTTAATACTTTCGCGAAGAATAATCATTTAGAAATCTCGCAAAGGCCAATTTTTTCTGATTTTAAAATATATACCAGGAATGCTGCAGACAATAATCATTATTATTCTGTATTTCAGTCCATGCAAGAGAAAATACTTCCTGTATGCAATAGAAAAATTCCACTTTTCTAGCCAAATGGTATCGTTTCATTTTTAGAATCACCAGCACTTCCTTTTGGTGCAAAGGTATAAAAAATGTAGAAAATAGGATGAATTCAAAAACACACATAACGGCGGACACACTTTTTGAGGGGAATATCAGCTGCAGCCAACATGCTGTCGGCTATCGATTCTCAGTAGACTCAGTTCTCCTTGCCCATTTTATCAAACCTAAAAAAAATAACTCTATTTTAGAATTAGGCACAGGCTGTGGGATAATTATGTTAATCCTACTGTATAGATGGAATGGAGTGGTTAAAAAGATAACAGGTATTGAACTGCAAAGCTCTCTAGCCACTTTAGCAAAGGAAAACATCAAGGCGAATGGCTACGAACCTCTGGTTGAGATTATTAATGGTGATATAAAAAGAATACGCTCTCTGGTGGGTGCAGAGTCGTATCAGATTGTGGTAAGTAACCCACCTTTTTATCCCGTGGATACAGGAAGGGTAAACAGTAATATAGAAGCAACTCGAGCCAGGCATCAGGTTCTTGGGACTCTAGATGATTTCCTGGTAGCAGCAGCTGCTGCTGTGGTCAATAGAGGGAGCGTATATTTTATCTATCCTGCCGAATTAATCGGAGAGTTTATTGCCCTTGCCAGAAAACGAAAGTTGGAAGTTAAAAAGCTTCAGTTTGTATATAGTTATCCGCAGGAAGGAAAAAATGCAGAGTTGGTGTTGATTCAATGCGTGAAAAACGGAGGAGTACAGGTCGAAGTAGTAGCTCCATTTTATATTTATAAAAACAAAAATGGCCTATACAGTAGAGCTATGGAAAAATTCTATGACCTCAATCTTGCAGACACAAAGTAGAGAAAAAATGATTTGTCAAATGCAAACTTCGGTGTCATATCAATGAGCCTGTTGATTTATTAGGTTTTTTGTTCGAGATTAAGGCATTCGAAAAAAACAACCACAGGCATATAGTTGATATCGGAGTCTACGCTTACCTCCGAGGATTGTTTTTTTCGAATAACGCCGAGATCGGGCGAAAAAACAGTCAATCAACGGGCTCATCAATGCTTATTGGAGAACTATGCTTTCAAAGATCCCGAGTTGCTCTGTAATAGGTATCGATGGTTGGATTATTAAGGTCGAAGTTGATGTGGCAAATGGCTTGCCCATGTTTTCAACGGTCGGCCTTCCAGACAACTCTATCAGAGAAAGCAAAGACAGGGTTAAAGCAGCCATCAAAAACTGCGGCTATGATTTTCCCAACAGGCGTATAACTGTAAATTTGTCACCGGCAGATATAAAAAAAGAGGGTTCAGGTTTTGACCTCCCTATTGCCATAGGAATCTTAGAAGCCACCGAGATATTTCGCCGCCAAAATAAAAAGAATTATTGCATAGTAGGGGAGCTGTCTCTTGATGGAGGAGTGCATAGGGTTAACGGTGTATTGCCGATGATTCTAGCGGCAATACATTATTCTTTCGACGGTATTATCATTCCAGAAGAAAATATATCCGAGGCGCAAATAGCTCCGGAAGGAATAGATGTTATTGCCGTTACATCGCTGCCACAGGTGATTGAATTTCTTGCTGATAAGACACCCATTACCCCATTTAAAAGAACGTGCGTCAAGAATCTGGCAAATGCGAGCAGATATGAAGTAGACTTTTCCGATATTAAAGGGCAGCAGCATGCCAAAAGGGCCTTGGAGATAGCAGCATCAGGTTCTCATAACCTGCTTCTTAAAGGCCCGCCAGGTGCAGGAAAGACAATGCTTGCCAAACGATTTCCCACTATTTTACCGGCAATGAGCCTCGATGAAATAGTGGAAACTACCAAAATTTACAGTATTATCGGAAAGTGCACTGAAAGAAGCACTGCTTATGTTACTAGACCGTTTCGTTCACCACACCATACAGTTTCAGATGCTGGCCTTATTGGAGGAGGAGCTATTCCCAAACCGGGTGAAGTCTCTCTTGCCCACAACGGGGTTCTTTTTCTTGATGAATTACCTGAATTTAAAAGGCACGTCCTGGAAGTTCTCCGCCAACCGCTTGAGGAAGGGGAGGTAACAATATCAAGAGCCCAGATGAGTCTTTCTTTTCCTGCAAGATTTTCTCTCATTGCAGCTATGAACCCTTGCCCATGCGGCTATTTGGGTGACAAGTTAAATAGTTGTGACTGTACCTCTAGTGAAATAAAAAGATATGAGGGGAAGATATCCGGGCCCTTGCTTGACAGAATCGACATTCACCTTGAAATCGCTGCCCTGGAATATACTGAAATGTCCAATCCTGAGATGAGCGAAAGCTCTGAACAAATTAAGAGTCGTGTTGACGCTGCCAGAGCTATACAGATCTCACGTTTTTCTAAGGAATCAGGGGTGTATTGTAATAGTCAAATGAGCAGTAAGCTGGTAGAAAAATACTGTGTTCTTGATAGCATTTCTTCGAAATTACTAGAAAAAAGCGTTGTCAAACTTGGTCTCTCAACGCGTACATATCACCGGGTCTTAAAAATAGCCAGAACAATTGCTGACATGGGACGTTCAGAGACAATACTTTCAGCACATGTCGCAGAGGCCATACAGTTTCGAAGAATTGACAAATGATTTTCAGTGCTATGAAAACGAATACAGCCGTTGCCTACCTTACATGTCTGTTGGTTCTCTCATATTTACTTGTCATGGATATTAAGGTGGATGAATACGGAGAGATGAGCAGGTTTGTGCCTGCTGATACATTGATCTATTTTGAACAACATAACGGTGGAAAAGCGCTGAAACGATTCAAATCTTCTTTATTTGGACAAAAAATCAGCTCAGTAGATTTGATAGAGGTAGGTAAAGAAATTGGTCTCAGTGATGAGTTGCTCTCTCTCGTGGAGAGCGTAGAAATAGCAGAGAAGAATTTAGACGGTAATCAGTTTTTTTACCAGCTCCTTGGGAAAAGAATTGCCATTGCCATACTGCCGCCTGTAGGTAATGCGGCGCCTGCTGATTTGCTGGAATATCTACGAGAGAACACTCTCATTATTGCCGAACCAGTCCATGGGGCTGCCTTCCTCGGGATGCTAGCTGAGCGTGCCGCCGCACTCCAAGAGAGTGGCAGTTTTACCATGGCTCAATATGGTAACCATCAGATACATAGAGTGGTACAAGACGGCAATCATATTTCATATGCTATAATAGATGGCTGTTTTCTTATTAGTTTTGATGAAAGATTGTTACGCCGTAGTTTAGACGTTTTTGATACCCCTCAATCTTCTCTGGCTTTCGATAGCGAATTTCTCAAATCTCAACAGAATTTTCAAATGGTTGAGAGGTTTCTTTACCTCCCGGTTCAAAACGCGACACGTTTTGTGAGAAACCTTTTAGACAGACACGATGTTCCTGGTGAGGATATCCTCAACAAAGAGCTTAAAACAATAGAAGGTTTTTCAAGTGTTGCTTATGGTACATGGCAAAAAAATAACATTGTTGAAGATAAAATAGTCATACGATATGATCTGCAGAAGGTGAATGATCTGGTGCAGACACATGTGACTATTCTTCCACAAAAGAGTGAGATGCTTTCTCTGGTTTCAAGTGATCCTATATTGTACTACTGGTCAAATACCTTTGATTTTCAGCATTTTATTCCATATGTAGTCCATTCAGCTAACCGTAGCAATAAAGTGGAGGCAGTAATTTCCAATTTTGAACTGGTTTCAGGGAGGACCATATCGGAAGCTATTTCCCTTTTGGGCGATGAAGTTAGTCTCATTGTGGACAAAAGCCCCGAGGGGAACGACTTCTCTATTCCGTTGACTCTTCTTGTGGTAAAGTCATCATCAGTGAAGCAGTTTGAAACGATAATGAAAAACATTATGGTTGAGTATGAGATACCTATGAGAACTATCCATTATCAATCTGCAATCTATTCTTATTGGAAACGGTCGTTTCAAGATGGTGTAAGGTTCCTTCACGGCTATTATGGAGAATACTTTTTTATTGGTAACAGCACGTCATTGCTCAAAAAGGTAATTGACGTTCATCAAAGTGGTAAAGGTTTGACTACTTTTAAAAAGGTTCGTCCTATTGACCCTGGTTTCAAGCTCGTTAATAATTCCATCACCTACTTCAATAATGTCGAAGTTATTAGTATATTACAGGATGTCATTGATTTCTATGGGGCAATGCTTGCTGTGAAAAATCGTGAAGCCTCCTTGAAACTACGCGTGATTAATGAAAAAATGCTCTCTCCACTTTTAGAAGGCGCTACCATGTACGACTCCAGTGCAACGAGAAGTTACTTTATCCCTGATGGGGTGATCCTAGAGTCGAAAACACATATCTCTAAGTAAACGAAGCCAATAGGTCTGAGACCTGCGCGCAGCCCTTGTGTGGTGTAAGAAAGAAATTTTGAGAACAACTACAAACAGGAACACTGATGAAACAGATTGTTGAAGAACTGAAGGGACTTATCACATTTAAAAACACCACAGATCAAAACGATATTGTCTTAATCGCTGCAAAAGAACCACAGATGCTTTTATTTGCTCACGTTGGTGAAATCGAGAGAGATAGTAGCCGTAAAGAGGAATGGTGGCATGTACCACTGACTGTGCTGTCCATTCCACTACAACAAATGACCTGGACACTACGGACTGAACAGATGACCGGGAAAGAAATTTTTACCATGGGTGGGAATGAGCGTTTTGTCCAAGCAGTAGATTTATCAGAAAATGACCTGACTGCTACTGTTGAAAAAATGGAAACGAAGAAAAAAACCATTAAACAATCTGGTCTTAAGCGAGTTAAATAAAGAACAACAAACGAAAATTTCAGCTCAACTCCGGGGGCACAAAGCTTATTGACAGGTTGGACAAAATTGTCTCTAGCCGTCTGTAGGTGATATAGGGAGACTTGTCCAGCATAACCTTCGAAGCCTTTACCTGATCCGTGTCTTTATATTTATCAGATAAATATATTATTTCTTTGATTCCTGCCTGAATAATAACTTTCGTACACTCGTTGCAAGGAAACAAACCCACGTAAATTCTGCAATTACGAAGATCCCTGGAGTTGGCATTTAACACCGCATTCAATTCGGCATGACAGACGTAAGGGTATTTTGTATCAAGGAATTTGCCCTGACGTTGCCAGGGAAGTTCATCATCTGAGCATCCCCAGGGAAAGCCGTTGTAGCCAACTCCGACTATTTTATTGTCTTCGTTAGCTACACATGCCCCCACTTGAGTGTTTGGGTCCTTACTTCTTTGGGCAGAAAGCAGGGCAACAGCCATGAAGTACTCGTCCCATGAAAGATAGTTCTGTCGTTTCATTGCTGTTATTCCTTCTGCTTCTTTCTAAATTTTTTTCTCTGACCTCGCCAGGTGTTGACGCCGCAGACAGTATCAAAAAACTTTTTCATCGTTTGATAGTACAAAGGTCCTGCCGTTTGCACTAAATTATCTCGTTCTGCACCGGGGATAACGAAAAACTGTTTACTTCTTGCGCCACACGATGATTGAAGGTTTTCAGCTTCAGCTATTGGTACAAGAGTATCCTTTGCACCGTGCAAAATCATTGTAGGGATTTTGATTTGTTCAATTTTCTCGATGATATTAAAACCTTCTTCTTCGGGAAAATTGAGCAGACCAGGATCGACACCAAGAGCCTTAAGGAACGATTCAGTTCCATTTATGCCACTTTCAATGATGATTCCCTTAACGGTATCATTGCTATTCAACGCAGTTTCCACAGCAACAATGGACCCTATTGAACGACCAAGTACAAATAGTGGACCCGAATATTCCTTTTTAGCCAACCATTCGGTGACAAGAGGAAAAAGAGCTTGAGCATCAGAAAGCATCGTCGCAAACGATGGTTTTCCTGGGTTTCCATCATAGCCTCTCATACTCAAAATAAGTACATTTACCCCTGATGTATTATACCCTTGCGTTATTTCAGTAACAGACAAAATAGATTCATTTCCTCCGTAAAAATAGAGGAGGGTAGGGGCATCCTTTGCTGAAAAGTGGAATCTAGAAGTCAAGGCAATGTCTTTATCGATTTCGAATGTAATATCTTCTACTTGAACAGAAGGCTCAGAAAGAGAGGCGGAGGATGGCTGGAAGAGGACAGCTCTAATTTCTGATTGATCAATTTTCTGATATGGTTTCATGTTTTGAGTAAGTATAGAAATGTGATTGAAAAAGGAGTGGGCTCAGAGCGTGACTATTCTATAGTATATCCCATTAAAAAGCCAGATAAGACATAGAATAATTACTGAGGTTGTTACTATGATGTATTGAGTCGAGGCAAGGCGAGTAAGAAGTGAATTTACCTCAATTCTTTTGCTGAAATGCTGTAGCGCTTCATTTTTTCATATAACGTGGCGTTGCTCATTTGTAGTTTTTCAGCAGTCTTTGCTACATTTCCTTGGAATTTTTGAAGTTTGTCGACAATAACTTCTTTTTCAACCATGTCTACAATGCCTTTTAAACCGGTTTCCTCAAAGTCCTCAATTACGGAAGAGAGCGAATGTTGTTTATTCTCCGTCATAGGCATGTCGAACGTAAGATTACTTATATTTATGGTGTTATCTTCGCACATCAAAATTGCTCTCTGGATCACATTTTCAAGTTCCCTTATGTTGCCTGGCCAATCATACGCGCTCAAGGTATCAAGGACGTCTTTTGACCTGAAGTCAACTACTCTGTCAAAAATATCGCTAAATTTTTTGACAAAGTGAGCTGTAAGTTCGGGGATGTCATCTTTACGTTCACGTAGTGGAGGGATAGTTATGTTAAAGATGTTTAATCTATAAAATAAATCAAGCCGAAAAGTACCTTCCTTTACGGCTTTCACCAAGTCGTGGTTGGTTGCTGCAAGCACACGGACATTGACCTGAATAGGGGCGGTGCCTCCAACACGCATGATTTCACCATGCTGTATAACACGAAGCAAAACTGCCTGCATTCTAGGACTTATATCACCGATTTCATCTAGGAAAATTGTCCCACCGTCAACAACCTCAAATTTACCCTTTGTCCTTGAAGTTGCCCCGGTAAACGCCCCTTTTTCATAGCCGAAAAGGTCACTTTCAAGGAGCTGATCGTTAATAGCATTACAGTTGATAGTTAAAAATGGTCGTCCAGCTCGTTTGCTTTTTTCACAGATGAGATTAGCGACCAGCTCTTTACCTGTACCTGATTCACCGTTTATGAGTACTGTTGTATCTGTCGGCGCAACTCTGGAAATCATATTGATAAGATTTTGTATAGCCGAACTGCTACCAACCATTTTAACAGGTGCCCTCATGGTAGCTTTTTCTGGAGACTCAAGCGGGGGAGCCTGAAAACGCATGTCATTTTCTTGGGGCTGAAGGATAAACCAAAATAGATCGTCCCCATTATAACCCGTGAATGGGGTGATATGACAATTGAAAGTCTTATTTTTAAGGACAACTTTTTGGGTTTTGACCGATTCTCTTTTGCCGCTGGTCAGTGATTTGAGGACAGGGTTGAGATTGTTTTTAGATATGAGGTCTTTTTGCGTTGTACGGTTGTCGAAAAACATGAGGGCGTTTGGGTTCATGTATTCAACCGTTCCTTCAATGTTTAGAAGCAGGACGAGATTGGGCAGAGTTTCCAGCAATGCTCTCTGGTTGGCTGCAAGTCGTTCTGACTCGCTGATATTTGTTGGGATCATAGAGGGTATCACATTTTATGTTATGAAGAATTAGTACCTTACTCTGTAAAAGCTGTCATGAAAAACAAGAAAATACCGATTCGATTCCACATTAGTACCTTAGGAATTCAATCGAAGTCTTCGCTTATCTGTTGTTTTTCATGAATGAATTTCGTGAAAGTACTTACTTACCGTTTACCGATGTTAGACAGTATATCTTTGTACATTGTAACATGCAAAAATTGTGGATCAATAGGTATATTTACCTATTTTCTGGTTTTTTTGAAAAAAAGTCAAGAAAACTGTAAAAATAGGTATTTCTGGTTTGTCATATAAATATATGATAACATCTTTATCGAAAGTATTTACATGAACAGTGGACAATATAGTTTGATAAATGAACTGATTTCCTCTATTCTCACTTCCTGACTGTTTTTTACGATAAACCAGTGAAATAGTATGTTGGAATAGAAAATTTATGGAAAAACAAGTATCGCAAACACAAATAATCAATCTCGTCCTTGATGTAGCCATTCGTAGGAAAGCTATTATCCTGACCTTGGCCCTTATAGCCATTGCAGTTGGGCTCGCGGTCTATTTGAAACAACCTAAAGTCTATCAAAGCTCTTCTCTTCTCATCTTTCAGGCCCAAAAAATAAGCCCATCCAAAATGTCACCTGATGTTGCAGGTAGAATTAGTGATATAGTTTCTACTTTATCCCAGGTTGTACAAAGCAGAACGAGTCTTGAGAAAATAATTACCACGCAAGGTTTGTACAAAGAAAAACTTGCACATTTGCCTATGCAGGATGTAGTTGAAAGTATGCGAAAAAACATTACTATTGCTCCATCCAGGAAAGGTAATACTTTCCAAATCAGATACAAAGGATCTGACCCTCAAAAAGTTGTTCGGGTGACAAACGAATTGGCCTCCCGATTTATTGAAGAAAACTTAAAATACCGTGAAGAAAAAGCCTCTGAGACTTCAAAATATGCTCAAGATGAACTCGATACTGCCAAAGAGGAGTTGGATAAAAAAGAAGGAGTAATGCGGGACTATAAGCTGAAATACTACAATGAGATGCCCGACCAGAGCGATAACAATATGGCGCGGCTGATAGCTTTACAGGAACAGTATCAGGGCAAGCAGGAATCAATACGGGATTTAGAACGAACACGGGCACTTATTGGAGATCAGATTGCGGGGCGAAGGCAGTTACTTCAAGCAATATCAGAGGGAGCGTCGCCATCCATTGGAAACAAAGAAATACCTCAGACTATGAGTACCCGCCAACTGCTCAATAGACTCCAAAACATCCTCGCAAGTCTTCAAGATCGTTACACCGAACAACACCCCAAAATTAAAAGTATCAAAAAGAAGATTGCTCGCCTTGAGCAATTAATAGCTAGTGAATCTGGTGAATCGTCTTCCTCTCTTGAAAGCCAACCTCTCAAAAATTCGAAAAAGGACGAGGTGATTTTTGATCTAACTCTACAGCTAAAAGGCATTACCCTTGAGGTAGAGAACATCAATAAAGAAAAAGAGAAGATTAAAACACAAATAGCCGATTATGAAAAATGGATCGCAGCGATACCATTTCGAGAAGCTGAATGGTCATCTTTAACAAGGGAATACGGTGAACGGAAAAGGCATTATGATTTTCTTGTGGCGCAGAATCTACAAGCCCGTTCTGCATTGAACCTTGAACTCAAACAAAAAGGCAGTCAGTTTAAAATAGAGGACCCCGCGAGACGTCCAACAAGGCCAGTTAAACCTGATTTTCTTAAAATTATGGCCATGGCACTTTTTGTTGGTTGCGGTGTTGGTGGAGGTATTGCGTTTTGCCTTGAAGTTGTAGACACATCTTTTCGCGACCCCTCCAGCCTTGAGAGTGCCTTTGGTCTTGAGGTTATATGTTCAGTTCCTCATTTACCACTAAGGCAAGAGGTTTTGAAAAAAAGAATTATAACAATATCAGGAACCATCCTGTTTGGACTTTGCAGTAGTGCTCTTCTTGTTGCCATGTTCTATTTTTATAAAAAAGGGATGATTATCCTTTGATCCTTAGCTACTACTAACACCAGTAAATGAAAAGTACCTTGTGAGTGCTTGCAACTATCTAATATGAAACAGAATCCGTACTTTCTTGATTTTTACACCCCTCAGGTAAGCGATAGACTCCGAGGGGATACTGAACCGAGTGACAGCTTTTACGGAGTAAGGTCTTAACTGATTTCGGGACTATTTTTTTAACAAATGTATTGCAACTTTTATTCATTAGAGAACAAACCATTTGAACTGGCACCCGTTGGCGGGCTTGTGTATCTCAGCGATGCCCATCGTGAGGGTATTGCCATGTTGCGATATGGTGTCGTCGCTGACAAGGGCTTTGTCTTATTGACCGGAGGCGTAGGGGCTGGAAAGACAACAGTACTCAATACTTTGCTAGACATGGTAAAGGATAAGGTGAGGGTTTGTGTCCTCAATAACCCTAAGCTTAATCGGCATGAATTTTATTATTATCTCAGCAAAAAGCTTGGTATTTCTTATAAAGGGAATAAAGGGGATTTCATTGTTCAGTTTACAAAACTACTGGATAAATACGATCGACATGGTGGCAAAGTCTTGTTGATAATAGACGAAGCACAGGTATTTCCTATAAACCTGTTAGAGGAAATACGACTGCTATCCAACCACGCTGATGCCCGCAATGTTTTTAGCATTTTCCTGATTGGCCAACCTGAGCTTCAACAGACGCTGGCACATGAACGATTACTACCGCTCAGGCAAAGAATAGGTATTCGATACCACCTGACGCCACTCGATCGTCAGGATACGGCACAGTATGTTTTGTATCGCCTTAACAGTGCCGGGGCAGCTAACCCTGCTCTTTTCAGTGCAGAAGCGATTGATTACATTCACCTGGCGAGTCAGGGTAACCCGCGGTTGATCAACATAATCTGTGACCATGCTCTGCTTAGCGGATTTGCGCAAGATAAACTCCAAATAGAAAAAGACATTATTCTTGAATGTTTGGAAGATATCCGTCTGGACGGTGAAGAATCTCTGCAAATTTCAGAGCAAAGTAATCATGATCAAAAATCTCCTGAGCGCACCAGTAAGCTAAGGGTCTCAAAGTTAACAGTTACAATTTCGTTAATTCTTTTTATTGCAATTACTATTGGAGCTGTATATTTTTTTCTTTCTTATTAGAGCCCTATCAGAATTTTAAAACAAGCAAGCAGGATAACATGGGTAAATTTAGTAAAGCGCTCGAAAAAGCAGGGTACAATAATAGTGATGAGTCAGTAACAGGACGTCACCTGGACCAAGAAGTCCTACAAGAAAAAGAGCAAGAAACTCCACCGGTAGTTATTGGGGTGGAAAACCAGGATCGGCACAACGACACTGCAATTAAAACGGCATCAATTGGCGAGAAATCACTCAGTGGAGCGAGTGGACAATGGGATGCACGGTTACATAAAGCTGTGAGCGAAGATTACCATCTTCCCGAAATATTTAAAACGCTTCGGTCAAGAATATTATATCCAAAAGAAGAGGCAAAGATAATACGAACTGTAATGATTACTTCCGCTATCCCGAAGGATGGTAAGAGCTTTGTGGCTGCTAATTTAGGCATTTCTTTTGCGCAAGGTATGGATCAGCACTCTTTATTAGTAGATTGCGATTTGAGGAAACCGACTTTAGCAACCATGTTCGGCATGAGGGCGGATTACGGTCTTGTTGATTACTTGCAAGAACGTAAGCCACTACCCTCCTTGATTGGAAAAACTTCGATGAAAAAATTATCCATTTTGGGGGCCGGAAGACCACCACTCAATCCTGCCGAACTGGTGAGCTCTTCTCGTATGCATGACCTTGTTCAAGAGCTGTCAACAAGATATGAAGATCGCATGATCATTTTCGACAGCCCTCCTGTGCTGGTTGCCGCAGAGTCTCGTGTTCTCGCAGGCCAGGTTGACGGCGTAATCTTAGTTGTGCGGCAGGGGGCGGCAGGCAAAGGGCAAATCCAGAAAGTTCTAGATGCGATTGGGACTGAAAATATCATAGGTATTGTTTTCAACGACTATAATGTGACCTTGTTTGAAAGAGCATACATGAGTGGGTATGGGTACTATCAACAAAAAACAAATTAACCTAAGAGCTTGTCCGAGAATAGCCAACTCACTATGGTTGCTTTACTGCTACAAAGACGCCGTCCATTCGATGTACGCTCGGTTCTGATTGCCTTCATTGTCCGCTGGGCAGAAATGAAGGCAAGATAATCATTATCTGAGCATCATTTCTGTTTTAACTGGGCGAGTAACTCTTTTGCTTTATCTTTATCCGCAAAATCTACATCCAGTCTTAGTAGTTCCTCCAAGGTGTTTATTGCCTCACCAGGCTCTTCGTTACCAACTAAAGCTAACGCTAGATGATACCTGATTGTCGGATTGTCTGGCGCAGTTTCTAAGGCGTGCTTGAACTGGGTGATGGCGAGAGAATACGATTCTCTTTTGTAATGAATCCAGCCGAGTGTATCTGCAATATTAGCGTTTTCAGGGTACGCTTGTTTGGCTACCATTATCAGTTGGAGAGCTTTGCCAAGATCGCCATCAGGTTCAGAGGCGATCAGCCATGCTAAATTATTAGCGGCCGGAGCAAAATCTTCATTGCTAACGAGTACGGTCTGATAATGCTCAATAGCCGTTTTGCTATCACCTTGGGCCTCGTACAGGGCGGCCAGCCCCATATTGGCAGAGAGGGAGTCGGGTTGTTGCTTGAGCACCTCTTCATATTTGGCAAAGGCCTGGTCTTTTTCTCCCATATTGCTTAACAATTGTGCAGCAGCAAGATAAGGGCCTGGGGAGGTTGGATTGATTTTTTGTGCATTTTCGTACGACAACAGTGCCTCCTGTTTTTGTCCATTTTTATTCAGAAGGTTGCCAAGTAAGAAGTGAAGTCTGAAATCATCTGGACTTTTTTGCAGTTGTTGCTGAACAAATACAATTGCCCCAGGAGTATCATTTTTATATTTTAGGTTAAGATATAACGAAAGAGCACGATTGTGTCCTGGGTCGATAGCCATGATTTCCAGGAGTGTTTTTTCTGCTTTACTGAAATCTTCAATACCAATCAGAGCAAGAGCAAAACCGTCAAGTATTTCAATGTTGTTTGGGAACTGTTTGTTGAGATCAGTGAAGATTTTAACACCATTGTTGAAGTCTTTGGCCCCTATGAAAGAACGACCCAAGATTATAGCTGCTTTTACGTTTCGGGTTAGACTAAGGGATATTCTCGCCTCTTTTTCTGCATCCTCAAATGAGCCCTCAGTTAGATATAGTTGAGCTAAAAGGGTGTGGTACCTGGAGTCATTTTTGTCATTTTTAATGGCATTGCCGATAGCCATTTTTGCGAGGTCAACTTCTCCTCGACTCTGGTGAGCAAACCCAAGGTGAAAATACGGGTCTGCCCAGGTCGGGAAGTCATTATTGAGCTCTTGCAAAAGTGTCATGCCTTCATCTACTTTTCCGTCCTTAAACTGGAATCGAGCCGTTAGGAGTTTGACCTCCCTATAATCTGATTGAGCAGTGTTTAATTTCTCTAAAAAAGCACTGGATTCATCGAACTTTTGTTGATCAAAATACAGACTGGCAAGACTGGCTTGGATTTCTTCACTTTCTGGGAGGTCAAACTCCTAACGGCTCGATTCCAGTTTAAGGACGGAAAAGTAGATGAAGGCATGACACTTTTGCAAGAGCTCAAT
>JAWSVG010000107.1:0-40061 GCA_033852035.1 Desulfocapsaceae bacterium
TAAAAGTGGCAGATGATGAGCTCAATGCAATACAAATTGAGCGTGGCGATTTTCGTGGTGAATGGAATTATTCAATCCTTCCCATTCGCACTTCAACGGCCATGTTAATAATTTACAACCCCTAACTCAAATACTTTACAAATTTTCATGTACAATTCGCTCCAACTCCTGAACGCCATATAGAGGTAGTGACAGCAATGTATATCTTATCTTCTGATTTCTCAGAGCGGTTCTTATTGTATTTTCTACTTGTTGCATACTTGGTGGGTTAAGATCAAAGCGAATAGCAAGATTTATGTCTTTACTGTAAACGAACTGTTGCAGTGATTTCAACGACCCACTGGTACCAGATTTGACCTCAACAGGTAAAACAAGCCCTGCCAAACCGATCACATAATCCACCTCAGCATTGCTGCTTTTTTTCTCCCGCAACCAGTAATGCAATGAGGGCTGATCGAGACCTCCTGAGATATCGATTAAATGCTGGCCAACGAACTGCTTCGCAATTCCCTCCTCCTTGACAAGCTGCCTGTCATCAAAGGCTGCCATAGTTCTCGCCAGTCACAACCACAGATATGATTGACCAGGCCAATATCCATAAAAATCATTTTGTATACGCTACCAGAGCTTTCAGCAGCCAAAGGGAGACCAGTACAATGACTACGCTTCACTTGATGGCATATTCTAGCCTTGACAAGCAAGGAGATACTTTTTTTTACCTGAGCGGCACGATTATCCCTGGAAATATTGGTATACTTGACCTTTTTCCCTAGAGATTTTGGAATGTAGTTAAATATTTTTTGGATAAGAAACATATCATTTTGCTTAGTGTATTTGCTAAAATCATCTTGATAAGTGGACACAATTGACCGATGGACAGCAGCGACTTCCTGAAGCGACTCATTATCAGCAAAAACCTGTACCGCCTCAGGCAACCCACCAACAAAGAAATAGTCTCGTAATTTTTTTAAAAGTTGCTGATGTGCAGCATGTGGAATCTCATCAGCTGATGGTGAAAGAGTGTCAAGGTTGGGCAATAATGCTGGTTTGGTAACCGACAGAAATTCTCGGACTCAACATGGCAAAAATTAAGCTCAGTGCTTTGAAGGGACAATGTCTTGATTGCCGTATTGCGCCCTTATCAAATGAGATTTCTCATGATTCGATCTATAGTCTTTTAAATACAGCTGTTTCGATCTCATTGATTGATAGTTGATGCTTAGCTGCCAAAGCTTTGCAGTCATCGAATTCCGGTTTTAATTGAATGCTTTTCCCTTTATAAAAGCTTTCTTTTATGCGAACAGGTCCAAACTGAGTTTTAATCACCCGCTCTTCTCTCTGAAGAACACTTTTGGTTATTGAATATTCTCGAAGACCGATAGTTGTCGAATTGGTAAACAGTACCTCTTTTAATGCTTCAACTGACCCTGGCTTGCACAGAACCGATACAGTTGTTGCTGGCCGCGATTTTTTCATAATAATCGGAGTAAACCATGCATCACGTGCACCTTTTTCGAAGAGAAGGTCAAGCAAGTATTCAAAATGTTCCGGATTCATGTCGTCAATATTACATTCCAGAAGAGTAGCAGTTTCAGTGGTGGTGTCTTTTTTCTGTTCTTGAGACTCCAAAAGGTAGAGACGAAGTACATTGGGAATATCCGAAATATCCCGTTGGCCTATTCCATAGGCAGTTTTGGTAATTGGTAAATTAATGTGCTCAGTAAATTCATCAACTGTGGCTGCCAATATTGCAGCGCCTGTCGGCGTAGTTGCTTCATGCTGAACCAGTCCTGTTTTTATTGGTACTCCTGTGACAATGAGCGCTGTAGCCGGCGCAGGGACAGGCATTATTCCATGCGCACATTTTACGGTACCACCACCCAGTTGAATTGGTGAAGAAAGAACCTTATCGACTTTTAAATAATCTAAACAGATGGCGGCACCAACAATATCGGCAATTGAGTCGAGTGCACCTACTTCGTGAAAGTGTACTTTCTGGATATCAAGACTATGGACTTTGGCCTCTGCCTCAGCAATGAGTCGAAATATTTTCAGTGAAGTTAATTTCACCTTATCAGATAGGGTACTGTTGTTGATTAATTCCTGTACATGATGAAAGTGGCGATGCTTTTTATTGCCCGGGTTATCTGTAATGACGGTGGCTTTCCTTCCAGAAATTCCACGCCGAATCTCATGGCAAATTTCTAAATGGAATCCTTCTATGTTTAGCTTTTCTAATTCAGTTATAAGGTGATTTTGTTCGACTCCCAGGTCAATCATCGCCCCCAAATTCATGTCACCGCTTATGCCAGCAAAACAATCGTAGTAGAGTATTTTCATTTTGGTCAATTTAGAACTTTAGCTTTCTGCATGTATTATACGCATACGGTAATAGGTCCGATGATGTTTCAAACAGAAATAGTATTAGGCATGTTCACTTCGAAACATCATTGAATCCGTCAGGATAATGGGCGCGACAAGAATTGATTGATCGTTTAAACTGAAGCGTTTAGACGTCTAATACACTATAGCGGCCATATGGGACGAAGGCTACACGAGCATTCGGGCCATGTTTTTTCATAGCTTCCCTGAAAGCTTCACCCAGAGTGGTATTGGCTCCAAAACCGGCTCCCTTTGCTGCTTCAAGATTGGCGGCATCGGTAACAACCACAATGTTTTTTCTGGTCATTACCTCGTAAATCTTCCACCAGATACATCCAGCCCATAGTTCTCGATCCTTGGAGTAAAAGGCTCTCATTGCCGTTGCTATTTTTTCAGGTGTCGGCGGTACGTAATCGGCCATAAGATCCATCAAGGCGAAGCCCGGCCAGCTTCCGTAACCGGGGCAAGGGCTGGCGTGGATAATGGTGCCGCCGTCTTTGCAGATTGGATCGACATTGACCGTGGCCCAACTGGTGTGGAAGTAGAGATGGTTGGTTGGAGCGCTGGTGCCTGTGATAACGATATCAGCTGGAGCTCCGGCAAACTGTGTTGCATCAAAGCGATAAATCTTATCATATGCTTTGACCGTTGCTTTGTGAGATTCAACATACTCGCCTGCTTGCAGATAGGCGACCTCAAAGCTGTTATTGACAATCATCTGAATGCCCATGTCAACACCAACCATTCGGGCAGCCTCATATTTGTCTTCCTGCATGTGACACTCGTTGTTACCCGGCTTGCAATCGGCTGGTAATGAGAACTGATGGTTCATCTCGATGGTCTCGTTACCGGTTACCGCGGGAATGATCATGCCTGAGCCACCGTATCCCCACAAGGTGGCCTGGGTAGTGGCAATGGCTATCACGACATCTGCTTCGGCTACTTCCTTGAGAACAAACACGGGTACGCCACGAGTGGTGATTCCCTGGAGAACATAGTTATCCTCCCGGCTGACGTCATTGCAAATAATGGAAACACCGGTTGCTACTATTTCTTTGCCGATTTTTTCTTCGATCTCTTCTGGGCTTAGGGCAGGAACTTTGCCATTACCGATAGCAATGCTTACTTCTGCTCCAGCTGTTTTAATTTTTTCGAAGAGTACGGACAGAATTGGAGTCACAGGCGCTGCACGAAACTGATTCTCTGTAAGGATGACTACTTTGTCACCTTTTCGCAACATTTGAGACAAAGGCTTGCTGCCAAGTGGGTGTTCAACGGCATAGGCTGTAGCAGCTGCAAGGTCTGGAAGAGCTCGAGGCTCCTCAGGGATAAACGAAGCGACCAGATTGCTATCCGGGACTTCGAGGTCTAGAAAAACCCCCATATTTTCGGCTGTATCATAAGGTACTCGAATGTTCGCCATTACTGAAACCTCCTTTTGTAGATGAAAATTTGGATGTATTGAAACTGCTATTTATTAATCCACCAAGATAGTGGATACAGAACCTTTATTCATACTACCGCGTTGATATCCGGCCAGATCCATAGCGATGTAGGTATATCCCAGCTGCTTGAATTCGGACACAATTCGATCAGCCAGAGAGAGAAGTTTCGTCATTTGCTCAGGCAGGACTTCAATCCGGGCGGTGTCACCGTGATGCCGGACCCGGAACTGTTCGAACCCAAGAGACCACAGTATGTCTTCAGCGGCTTCGACCTGAGCCAATCGTTCCTTTGTGATCTTAGTGCCGTAGGGAAAGCGTGAGCCCAGGCAGGCAAACGCCGGTTTATCCCACACTAAAAGGCTCAAAAAATCGGCCAATTGTCGAATGTCAGCTTTGGTAAAAGCCGCCTCTCTAAGCGGGGCACGCACTTGATATTCGTCAGCAGCCCGGCTGCCGGGACGGTGATCTCCCTGATCATCATAATTCTCGCCGTAAGCCAACCAGCGAAAGCCCCGCTCTTTTGCCAATTGGCCAAGCCGGATAAAAAGCTCACGCTTGCAATAATAGCAGCGGTTGTTTGGATTTGCCGCATAGAGAGGATCGTCCAGTTCCTCGGTTTTGATATTCAAGTGTTGAATGCCGATTTTACCGGCCAGTGTCTCCGCCTCCTTCAGCTCGCGCCGCGGCAGGGACGGTGAATTTGCGGTCACGGCCAGAGCTCTTTCTCCCAGAACATCATAAGCTACTTTCGCCAGTAAAACGCTGTCTACTCCACCAGACATTCCGACTATCAGATCGCCCATTTCGGCTATCATTTTCTGTAACGTTTGATATTTTTCTTTCAGTACCGGATCTAAAGATGTCATTGGCTGATTACTTCTCTGCTAAATGGTTCATGCGGCTGGCTGCAAAACCTGCCCCAAAGCCATTATCGATATTTACGACTGTAACTCCCGAAGCACAACTGTTGAGCATTCCAAGTAGAGCCGCCAGTCCATTAAAGCTGGCACCGTATCCCACACTTGTAGGTACGGCGATCACAGGACAACGCACCAATCCGCCCACGACACTGGGCAGTGCTCCTTCCATCCCGGCTACTACTATCAAAATCGAGGCAGCCATTATTTGATCAACATGGGTCAGCAATCGGTGCAGTCCTGCCACCCCTACATCGAACACCCGCTCAACGTTGTTTCCCATCAACTCGGCTGTTACGGCTGCTTCTTCGGCCACAAAAATATCGGAAGTCCCGGCTGAGATTACCATGATCTGCCCTCTTCGTTTTGGCAGAGGTTGGGGTTCGTAGTATATGATACGTGCCAGCTTGTTGTATTTGGTATCTGGAACAACGGCTTGCACCGCGGCAAACATCTCAGGAGTGGCCCGGGTGCCCATAACCGGCCCTGGCCCTTGGGTCAGTTTTTCCATAATAGCAACTATATGTTCGATCTGTTTGCCGCTACATAGTACTACCTCAGGGAAGCCGTTACGTAGCATCCGGTGGGAATCGAGCTTGGCAAAATCCAGGTCAGTATAGGGCAAACTGCGAAGAGTTTCCAGGGCATCATCGACACTGAGCTGATCTGTTTTTACGGTTTCCAATAATTGTCGAAGGGATTGCTCGTTCAATTAAAATCTCCCGCTGAAGGCTTCACTGGTATAAGCTGACTGCTGTTTTTTCAATTCCATAAGTGGGCGATCGAATCTAGTTATTCTGGGACAGTTGATAAGCAACATCGATAATCATATCTTCCTGGCCACCGACAACTCTTTTTCTACCGAGTTCAACTAAAATATCCCTGGCATCCACTTTGAATCGTTTGGAAGCACGTTCCGCGTGAAGCATGAAGCTCGAATAGACTCCGGCGTAGCCAAGCATTAATTTGGATGAGAGATCGTCTTCACCTTGAGGTTTCAGGGGGGCAACCAATTTAGCTGCATCCAATGACTTGTAAAGATCCAACCCACACTCAACTTCATATTTATTTAGCACAGCTGCAACAATTTCAGTCGATGCGTTGCCGCCGCCAGCCCCCATTGAGCATAGAGAACTGTCGATAAAATCAGCTCCACTGTCCACTGCAGCAAGTACGTTGGCCATCGCCAGCCCCATATTATTATGGGCATGGAAACCAACCTTACATTGGAGGGTATCTTTCATAGCCTTGACCCTCTCTGTAACTTCAGGAGGAAGCATGAATCCCGCAGAATCGACTACATAAATAACGTCTGCACCATATTTCTCCATCAGTTTGGCATTTTCAAGCATAACCTCAATTGGAGCCATATGGGACATCATCAGAAAGTTAATACTTTCCATGCCAAATTCTTTTGTCAATCCAATGTGCTGTTCAGCAATGTCGGCTTCGGTAACATGGGTTGCGACTCTTGCAACTGATACACCAGCTTTTTGGGCCATCTTCAAGTCTTCCAGAGTACCGATGCCCGGCAGTAAAAGTACGGCCAATTTTGCACGATTGAGTACTTCTGAAACAGCATTTAAATATTCAACATCCTCGTGAAGAGACAGGCCATATTGGATGCTCGATCCTCCCAACCCATCCCCATGACTGACTTCAATGGCATAAACTCCAGCCTCGTCCAGGGCTTTTGCGGTGTTTATCATTTGCTCTATAGTAAACTGATGGGACACTGTGTGCATCCCATCTCGTAATGTAGTATCAATTATTTTAATTTTTTTCATCTGTCGATAACTCCCTATTGATGGATTATATGCTGTGAAATTTGTTCTGCAACTGCTACGGCTGCGGAGGTCATGATGTCCAGATTGCCGGCGTAGATAGGCAGGAAATCACCTGCGCCTTCAACTTCAACCGCTACCGTTACCAGTTTTCCCTCAATAATAGGAGGTACTTTTAGCTTGTATCCGGGAACATAGGTTTGCACTACTGAAACCATCTTTTCGATACTGGCTGTTATAGCATCGGCGTCTCCCTCTTCTTCAAGGAGGCAGTAGATAGTATCCCTCATCCAGATCGGTGGTTCAGCAGGGTTGAGGATAATAATGGCCTTGCCTTTTTTTGCACCACCCACCTTTTCGATGGCTTTTGAGGTTGTCTCGGTAAACTCATCAATATTTTGGCGTGTCCCTGGTCCTGCACTTTTACTTGAGAGTGTCGCAACAATTTCCCCGTAGGCAACAGCCTGAATTCGGCTTACAGCTGCCACTATTGGGATGGTTGCTTGTCCACCACAGGTGACAAGATTGACGTTATCCTTGTCGAGGTTATCTTCGATATTGACTGCTGGAACTACATAAGGCCCCAGTGCCGCCGGTGTCAAATCAACGGCTATTTTTCCGGCTTCTTTTAATAGGGGAGCGTGAATCATATGCGGTTTAGCTCCAGTTGCATCGAAGACGAGCTTTATCTCCGGATTTTCAAGTATTGGTCCAATACCTTCGGCACTCGTCGCGATTCCCAGGCCGGCAGCTCGTTTCAATCCTTCGCTTGTGGCAATGATACCCGTCATCATCGCCATCTCGAGCTTGTCGCTCTTCAAAACTTTATACATCAGGTCGGAACCGATGTTTCCTGGGCCGATAATGCCAACTTTAAGTTTATTTTCCACTTTCTTTCCATCCTTTTATTTGGCCTATGCGCATAGTGTATAGGCTACAACAATAATAAATGATACTCTCTCTTTCTCTATATCCTGCAGGCATACCTCCACATGGAAATTTCACCGAATTATCATTTTGGTAAAATTGCTTAATTACTTTTAGGAGCTGTATGGCGATCGCCATACAGCCCTTGTACTATCCAATGGCAGTGGTAATGTGTTCCAGAGAGTATAGTCGATTGGGGGGAGGTTCGTTGAACGTAGAGGTGCTATGTAAAGTAGCAACCAACCTGCCCTACTCTATCAACATTTAGTTGTATGGAATCACCGGCTTCGACGGTGACAGCACTTGAGGCTGCACCCGAGAGGATGATTTCCCCCGCCTTCAAGCCGATACCGAACTCTCCCATTTTGTTTACCAGCCAAGTAACCGCCTGAATAGGACTGCCAAGGACATCGGCACCCGCACCTGTACCGGCAAGTTGACCGTTTTTAAGTAAAACATAACCTACATATCGAAAATCTATCCCCGTGAGCGGGACAATTGATGATCCCAAAACGAAGTGTGAACCGGATGCATTATCGGCTATAGTATCCTGGATTTTAATCTTCCAGTCCGCAATACGGCTGTCGATAATCTCCAAGGCAGGTATAGCGCCTGCTATCGCTCTGGACACTTCTGCTGTTGTCAACCCCGGCCCCATGAGATCTTTCTCTAGAACGAAGGCTATTTCACCTTCAATGCGAGGTTGTAAAAGGTTGCTCATGGGAAAAGCTTCGCCTTGGAACACGTTCATGTCATCGAAGAGATGACCATAATCGGGTTCATTGACATTGAACATCTTTTGCATGGCAGGACTTGTCAGGCCGATTTTTTTACCAACAATCTTTGTCCCGTTTTCCAACCGGTGTTTCACCACATCGAGTTGGATTTTGTATGCATCTTCAATTTCGAGTTGAGGGAATGTAATTGTTAGGGGTCCAATTGGCTGCTTGCTGCCTGCTGCCTGGATTAAAGATTCAGATGCACTGCGTAATTGCTCTGGTGTTAAAGCCATTTTGAATTCTCCTAGTGTTATAGATGATCATAGTCGACATGATGGGGATTGAAGTGAATGAACTTCTCACTGAGCTTTAGCCGTAGTTGATCGGCTAATGTAGCCTTATCCCATTTTTCCATAAGTGCTTTCTGAAGGACCGGCCATAATAATTGAACTTCATCGTTTGGCCCTGGAAAACAGACGATAAGGGTCGGATCAAGGCTACCTACACCAATTCGAACACCTTCCTTGTCATGACGTCTTGTTCCTTTCTTAAACTTCAAGACATAGGGAAGGAAAGCGCCTGGATCTAACTGTTCGAGAGCCTCCAGTGTCTGATCTTTTCCCTCTGCACCAACCCCGCCGGTGGTGATAATCAGCCCAAAAGGGTCATCGGCAGCCACATGAATTGATTTAACAATTGCAGAAACTTTATCAGGTAGTGGGGCAGATGTTGCCACATCGTACCCCAGCAGTTCCAGTTGCTCCTTCAGAAAAGGTGTATTGGTGTCTTCGATGAGGTTATTGATAACCTCTGTACCCGTAGGAAAAATCATTACTCTTTTCGATATACGATCGACAATCTCCCGCCCCATTTCTTTGGTTCTTTGTAAGATGTCTGCTCCCTCAGCAGGTGCTGCATTGATCAAGCCGAGAACCCCATCCGAGTGGATTTCTGTATCAGCTGTTATGGAAATTCCCTCCACCTCAGAGAGTGCTGACAATAGAGCTTCTTTTTTGGCTATAATATTTTCCGCCTGGACAGTGGGACTCATAACATCAAAAACAAGGTGTTTTTTTTGAGCGTCGGTGACGGTAACGGTTTCCTTGGAGAGTCCGAGAATCGTTGCTATAGCCAGCGAGCAGCGGCCAAGATTTGTATTCGTCAGAGTTAAGGGCCCTATCCAGATTTCTGTCTTATTGAGAAGTCGATAATCCATGTCATTTTTTTCCACGTTCGGTTTGAACATCGAACCTCATCGGAAGACATGGTGCATCGACAATACCGTAGCCGATATCAATTGCATCTATATCCTTTTCGATGAGACCATTGAGGTCGCTTAATTTTAAATTGCCAGCAAAGGCAAGATCGACCCGACTCCTCAGTCCCGCTTTTTTGAGGGCAGCTGATACCAAATCAAGATCGCTGACCTTTCCCGTATCAACCATAACCGTGGCCGCTCCCCGTTCCGCTACCAATATTGCTTCTTCGGAGATAGGGCCGGTTTCCCCCCTGACCTGAATGACTACTGGACGACCCAAGGTTGTCACAGCGTCCATTGTTTTTTGCAGGGAGCCGAATATACGAACATAGTTTTTATCAAGATACACAAAGGGCTGATGAGCCATGCGCATATCTATACCTCCATCGGAGATAGCCTTTCGTATCGTCATTTTCAGAAAATGAGGCATTTTTTTTGTTGCCCCGCAGACAATTCTAAAATGACCAGCAGCTACCTTTCTGGCAAAATTTGCAGCACTTGCTATCCCTGAAGATTTACTCAGTGCCCCAAGAATCATCTCTTCAGCTTTGAGTAGAGCGATGGGATCTCCGGTAAGCAGACAGACACGCTCACCCTTGTGAATACTGTCTCCGGCCGTCTTCTGTGCTTTAAAAGTAAGTTCGAGCACGGCGGATAACTCTTTGGCTTGCTCGATACCACTGATTATCCCATCAGCCTCGGCAACAACCTCAGCACAACAAATCATGTCGAGATTGTTACGAAAGATATCCAATCTAAGATCCCTTTCCTTATTTTGGTGGTAAACATGAGCACAGGTAGTTGTCATTACGCTATATTCTCCAAAAGCTTAGGGTCTACATTTCTCTGGGCCAGCCATTTCGGGAGCAGGACATTGTCAACTCTGGCACACACGTCCGGTGCAATTTCCTTAAGCTCTTCCGCCAATGAATGACTTACGTTCAGTCCGCCGGAGGCGCCATCGAAGACGATAATTTTATCTGTACCAGTCGTCTTTTTTGCAAAAGCAATTGCGGTGTCGAGGTCGCCAGCCATCAGCGCATGTTTCATATAGTTTTGATTCATAGGGTCGCGATCAAACAGCTCTGCCTGCTCCTCGCCAACCATGATGGTCGGTGTCTGCTCAGCAAAGAAAACAGATGGATATCCGATCCAGGCGTAGTTATGCACTACTGCTTTAATGGCTGGGTTCACTCCAGGGATATCGGTAAGCAGCGGTTTGCCAGTATCGTCATAAAATGTTTCGGTATACCAGGTATAAGGGGGAAGTGGTTGATCAAGATCAAACACATCAATATTTGCACTCACTAAATTTGCGTAAATGACGCCACAGGCGAAGACATATGGAACAGGGCAGGGAAAATCCAGTACCACAATGCACTCTTTTATGGATCCCATCAACTCTATGATTTTGCCATAATGTTTCATGCCACCAGCTGTGACCCGATCATTGAGCGAATAGAGGTTAGTGTCAGCGTCGACATCAATGGCTCCGGCCGGAGACATCACCAAAAAACAGGCGAAAGCAAATTTCTTTTGCACAAATTCTGATTCAAAAATTGCGCGCGCGACAAAGTTTGCTGCTCTTGGGCCAAGGTTCATGTGATAAGTGGATCGTGTTTCACATCGGGCATAACTCATTCCAAAAGGTTTAACTGCACGATCAACCTGCCGATGGAAATGAATTTCCCGTACATCGCTGTTATGGGCGTGGATAATAAAATCAGCATCATAGGCACGCTTTAAACCGAATAAGGTCCCCAATTTCGTGTCAATCTCGACGCCGGCATCTATTGGCGCCATGCCGACGGCTTTCCCATTGAAATATTCATCGAGTCCAAAGGCTTTGATATATTCTTCCGTCTCCCTGAATCGCATACCAAGACCAGCCCTCAGCCGAACCTCCCTGGCTCCTGTTTTGCTCTCCACAATGTCTTTTATTGTCCGCAACATCTCGGAATAGGGTTGCCCGCCCATGAATGTGAAACCATGATGGCTGGCAAGAATATTCACGGTGCTGCCATCTGTTATCTTTGAGAAATCGACCTTATCAAGAGCTTTTGTCGTGTGTTCTCTAATTGCTTCTATACCTTTTTTAGAAGGATAAATGGTTTCAGGTAGATCGCTGATCAATTGAGAAAGACTTATACCCGTTATACCCTCAAGTTCTGCAGCTCTTTTTGTTATGACTTTCGGATCCACGCCGTACTGCGATACCCTGGTGGGAGCCGGAGTTAAGGCTTCTGTACTCATAATCAAATCTCCAGGATTTTTAAGATTATTTCGATTTATTTCGGATAGGAGCATTGACCACTCGCTCCAGAAGAGCCTTGTCATCTTCAAAGCGAAAAGAGGGGTGAGTATCCTTTACCTCTTGCGGAACATCCCATGCAGTCACAGTTCGCCCATACCACTGATAGCTGTTCTTTTTCCGTTCAAAGGAACAATTTGCTGCTTCGAGGAACCGGAGAATAGGTTGATTGCATTCGATCCCGCAGCCGGCGCCGACTCCGCATGCACGTACAACTTTATCCGGAGAATCTGCCCCGCCGATAACAGCCGCAGCAACTTCTTCAGCCCGGGTGGCGGTACAGTAGCACACGAGTTGTTTCGGGTGGACGTGAGCCTTTCTACAGAGTGCTGCAATTTCATCGTAATTGTAAGCGCTGACATCCACAGAGATTGTGAATGGCGCACATGGCATCATATTGATGGCATGGTCAGGACACCGTTGCTCACAGTTCCAACATCCAACACAAAGATCCGTATCGATATCCACTACGGGTTTTTTATCTACTCGCCTTACTGAAATGGCATAAACAGGACAGACCATTTCACAAGTTTTACAGCCGCTACAGCGACTCATATCCACTTGAGGTTGAACCTCAACTATTTTCATCTTGCACCTCTTGTTAGTGTTGAAACAAGTTGTCTTCTAGCTGTTTAGAAATGTTTTTAGCCGTTTTTGTAACCAATGATTTTATCTTGGAACTTTCTGACTTCATACGATCAATCGGCAGTGATACGCTTACCGCAGCAACTACTGTTTCACCAGAGAAGACAGGAGCGGCCATACAGAACAAGCCATACTCTATTTCTTCCTGGTCTCGGGCAACACCTTCCTGACGGATCTTCTGTAATTCAGATTTAAGAACAGTCCAGGTGGTGATAGTGTTTTTCGTGAATGCTTGCATTCCGCTTTCTGAGACGATTTTTTTTGCATCTTTTTCAGGAAGAAAAGCGAGAAGCATTTTACCAACCCCAGAACAATGCGCCGGAAGGTCTTGTCCTACTTGGGAAACGACAACTCGTATTGTTTTTTTGCCTTCAAGTTTATCGAGATAAAAGGCCTTGCCACCTCTCAGTACTGCAAGGTGTACTGTCTCACCAGATTGTAGGTTTAAATCCTCCAGGAATGCTCTGGCCACTCTTTTCATGTGCAAAAAAGGATTTGAAGAATTGCCAAGTATGAACATTTTTAGGCCCAGCCGATATTTCGAAGATGCTGGGTCAAGTTCCAGGTATCCTTCGTTTTCGAGGTTGGAAACGATCCTGAATATTGATGTGCGATTCATCTCAAGAGTCTTGGCAATTTCTCCTGCAGACAGCTCAACATTCTCACCAAAGAAAAGGTCGAGTATCCTAAAGAGCTTCTGCAGAACTTTGATGTTGTATGGGTCCATTTTGCATCTCCCTGTATATTCACATTGTGAATATCTATGTTCTCATTATGACACCTTGCTAAGCCAGTGTCAAGCTGATATTTGAAAATTCGTTACTAAAATCAGTTATGTTTTAGATTGCGGACTTCAGGATACATGATGTGTTTTCGAGCAGTTAAGTCATAATTCACCTCAACTTTGATGGTTTTAAAGAAATTCTGGACTGTTGGCCCAGGCGAGGCTTCGTGTGTTTGTAATCATGAAGATCCCGTGGTGGTAGATTCAACAGACCGAAGAAGTAAACAATACGTCGTTTCAGGAAAATATCACAAACTATATGGCACTGCCAGTATCATATAGCTTGTGCAGTAAGCATTGCTATGGGATCTTTGTTGAAGAGGTGTCACTGCAAAGGTCGAACATCGTCAGGTGACATTTGTCGGACACAGGGTGGTGAGATCATAGGGATCAGTATCTAAATATTTTGAGTTTAATCGTTGGTGGGTATTGTCATCCCGAAACCCACACATATCAAAATGCGGCCACGATGGTAACCCAGACCAGGCTGTGAAACAGGCCCAGGCGTGATAGTCGGCCCTCCTGACCGACCATTTGACCAACGCCGATTACTGCAGCCAGAATTTGCGGTGCTACCATTTTCCCAAGTGGTGCCACGACCCCGGCTAACGCCACAATTTTTATTGATGACAAATCCAGGTGCGCAGCAGTGGTAGCCTGTAATTGTCCCCAAATAGCGTTCGCAGCAGTATTGCTACCAATACTGGCAGCACCCAGCCACGACAAATATGGGCTGAGAAGTGGAAACAGCGTTCCGGTATTTGCCACCGCTGTACTGAGCGACAACGTCATCCTCCCACTTAAATTCATTATCTGGTCCAGCGCAAGCATCGCCATGATATTGACTACCGGCAGACGACAATCCGCTTCCTACAGCAAAAATAACCGAGGTAAGTAAAATGGCTCTACCGGCTGACACATGCAGATTAAATCGCCACTGCAGTGTGTCGGACAAAAGTGTGCCCGGTATAGATACGGTGAATTGGTAGAGCCATTGATTCACTGAAGGTAAAGACCAAAATGTGACTGATATTGTCAGCAATGAAAATAATTGGAAACAACCCAGTTGCTATCCCGTACAATCCGGCTGCCCCGGTATTTTCGACAGAAAAATGCCACACAAATACAGTCAGCTGTGCCGCAAAGTATCGCTCCTGTAATGGCGGCTTTGTGACCAGCAATCCTTAAAGGTCCAAGTAGAAAAAAACGGTAATAATTGGGAGCGCCGCGAATACGGCATTGAACCAAATCCCTGGGTGGGGTAATGAGGGTTCCATTTAAAAAATAGGGTCTGGGGAGTGTCTTTCTCCGCAATTGTAAATTTCTGAAATTACTAAACGGAAATAATCTGAAGTAATTCTTCCCGTTCAGCAGCTACAGAACTGTGACCAGAGAAGCATATTCTGCCTCGTTCGACTGCATAAAACCGATCAACGGCCTCTAATGCTCGAGAAATGTTCTGTTCGACCAAAATAATAGGAACACCTTCATTTTTCAATTCCCCAAGCAACTGAAAAATTTCATCAACAATCATCGGTGCTAATCCTTCAGTCGGTTCATCAATCAACAACATCTTTGGCTTACCGACAAGTACGCGAGCAATAGCCAGCATCTGTTGTTCTCCTCCAGATAAGGTGACACCGGACTGACGACGGCGTTCTGCAAGCCTGGGAAATCGGTAATAAATACGTTCAAGTGATCGACGGGCATCAATTTTTTTCTGCGAAATACCCAACCCCAGGCCAAGCTTGAGATTCTCTTCTACAGTGAGTCCGGGAAAAATACGTCGGTCTTCAGGAACAAGTCCGATCCCACGCTTTGCAATTTTGTCCGGTTGTAGTGTACCGATCTCTTCATTATCAAAAATCAGCCTGCCGCTGCTCGGTGCAACCCAGCCCGCGATGGTACGCAAAATTGTTGTTTTACCAACCCCATTACGTCCAAAGAGGCCTATTATTTCTTGGGAATCAGCTGTCATACTAATCCCTTGAAGGATGTGACTAAGACCGTAATATGTGTGCACCTCATCCAAAATAAGCATTGGTCAGTTTTCTCCTAAATAGGCTTTACGAACATCAGGATTATCACGTACTATTTCAGGTTTTCCTTCGAAGAGTTTCCTTCCTTGGTGCATGACCACGATCCAATCTGAAATACCCATGACCATGTCAATATCATGTTCAATCAACATGACCGAGATGCCTGAAGAAACGTCCTTAATGAGCTCTTCCGCCTCTAGAGTGTCACCGTGCGACATTCCTTGAGTCGGTTCATCTAACAGGAGAAGTTTTGGTTCGCTGGCAAGTGCTACAGCGATCTCAAGTTTGCGCTGCTCACCATGGGACAGAGTTCCTGCGAGTATGTGTGCCTTATCCTGTAAATCAAAGCGCTCCATCAGCTTCTCAGCTTTTATAGTTGCCTGTTTTTTATGTCTTAAGGGCAAAAATCCCTTTGCGCTGAGATCCTGAGTCTGAGCCCCTAATCGTAGGTTTTCAAATACGTCAAGGTCTGGGAAAAGAGTTGTAATTTGAAATGATCGTGCGAGACCTGCGCGATTGAGCGTATGCACCGGCCAGCCTGTTACGTTACTACCATTGAAAGTAACCATTCCCGCATCGAGGGGTAAAGTCCCGCTGACGAGATTGAATAATGTGCTTTTACCGGCACCATTGGGGCCAATTATCGATGTTATCTTACTACGTTGCGCCTTGAAATTGACATCTTGCACAGCAACTAGACCACCGAAGTTTTTTGTCAAGCCGGCAACTGACAGAATTGGATAGAATGGGTCTCTCATGAATTCTCTCTCTTTCTGTGAAGGAGATCGTACCGACTCTTAAAGTAACCGGCGATTCCTTTTGGAAAAAACACTACAGCAAGCATGAACAAGGTACCTATAACAAGTACATGATATTCTGTGTAACTTCCTACTATAGATTTCACTGTTGTAAAGACCAGACTCCCAAAAATTGGGCCTATTAAAGTACCCACTCCACCAATTATACAGGCTATTACAGCATTGGTCGAAGTATCAAAAAAGAGCAGTTCGGGGGAAACAAAGCCACGCAGCATTGGATAAAAGGCTCCGAACAGAGCGGCTATCTCTGCCGCCAATATATAGGCTATAATCTTGTATACTTGAGGGTTAAAACCGAGAAAGGGGACACGACTTTCGTTGGAACGGACTGCGTGCAATAATCTTCCGAATGGCAAGTGCATCAGATAATCCAAAATGAAATATGTACTTAGCGTTAAAACCATCATGAGTAGAAACAATGAAGGTGCATGTCCCAAATTGACCTTAAACAGTAGGAAATCGGCCGTGACGACAGAAACCCCGGTTAATCCGTCTGATGCTCCAAGTTCCCGGACGTTGTATACTGATTTTGCGGCAACTTGGGCCAAGCCAAAAGTGATCAGAACGAAGTACACACCGCGTGCTCTGATAGCAATCAATCCACAAAGCAGACTGATTGGTGCCGTTATTAAAAGGCTGCCAATGAGTGCCAACCAGAAACCTGTTTGCCAGTCACGTAAAAGAAGAGTAGACGTGTAAGCACCAAGACCAAAAAACAAGGCTTGTCCTAAAGATAGGAGCCCTGTGTAGCCAAGAAGAATATCGACACTCATTGCCAGCCCAGAGAAGATTAGAGCTTCGCATGCCAAACGAAAGTAGAAAACTTCTCCAATTACTACCCCGATCAAATAGAATACCAGGGCCGCTACTGCAAGAACAACAGCCATAAAATGGCCGGCGTTGTTTTTTGAAACAATTCTTGGCACAGCGATTGTGTGTGTTTTTTGAGTCATTACCATTCACAGTTTTTATAGTATTGGTGCTGTGATACCTGGCCTTTGATCTAGTTTTTGTTGGATATCAACCAGTACCTATTTTACCGAAGAGTCCCTGGGGGCGAAATATCAGAACGACAATCATTATCGAAAACACGAGAGGTTCCGCCAATGCCGGAGAAATAAAGAGACTGGAGATCGACTGGACCTGAGTCAGTAGGAGACCCGCGACAACAGTTCCGACTAAACTACCCATGCCACCAACGATAACAACAACAAAAGCCATCAATATAAAATCGTGACCCATTGTTGGAAAAACAGAATAAAGTGGCGCTAGCAGTACCCCTGAAACTCCAGCAAGTGCGACACCGAAGGCAAAAGTCCCCGCGTATATCTGCCTGACCGGCACTCCCAGAGAACCAGCCATTTCCTTGTCAAAAGCAGAAGCTCTGATCATTGCTCCCAAGCTGGTTTTGTATATGAGAAACCATGTCCCAAGAATAATAAGGGATCCGGTCACAAGAATAAAAGCTCTGTAATTAGGTAGAAAAACACCAAAAAATTCAGTACCACCAGAGATCGGCATCTGCACACGTAGAGTGTTTGGCCCGTAGCCTAATTTGAAGATGTCCTGCAGAATTATACTTATCCCCAAAGTAAGCAGCAGTGTCAAAATGTGCCTGTCCTGAGAATGAAAAACCCTCTGGATAAAAAAGCGCTCAGTCAAGTACCCGACAGGCAACATTAGTAACGGAACAGCAAGCAACGTAACCCAAAAATTCATTCCACATGCTAGTAGGCTTATCGCAAGATAACCTCCCAATGCGTAGAACTCACCATGGGCCATATTGATAACGTCAAGCAAGCCGAAAATGATCGTCATTCCGAGCGCCACCAACACTACTGCAATACCAATCGTGAGCCCGTTAAGAATCTGTGGGACTAAGACAAACTGAATTATATCCATTATCAAAGTCTCTTAGAAGTGTTTACAAGTGTCTTTACCGATTGCAATATCTCCGGCCACCCCATCAAGGATTACGAATTTACCACCTTTGACTTTGACTACAAATAAATCAGCTTGCGCTTGGTGATCTTCTGCACGCATAATTTTCTGACCTTGTGGAGTGTCCCAGGTCAGGCCCTCCAACGCTTCTCGAACAGCCTCGGTCGACGATGAACCGGCTTTTTCTACAGCTGCTTTATAGAGCCAGAGCAAACCATAACTGTCAGCACCATACAAATCAGGGTTGCTCTGGTATGCCGCATTAAAGTCACTTACAAATGTTTTGTTGGCTGGTGTATCAAGTTCAGGTGAATAACCACTTACTGTAACAAAATTCTCTGCGTTGTTTCCCATTGCAGTGATATTTTGAGAGGTCACAGAAACTGAAGCACCTATCACCAGTAACTTTTTGAGCATATTGTACTCGTTAAGTTGCGAGAAAAGGCGAACTGTGTCATTTCCTGCGACTGAAGTGTACAGGATGTCGGGTCGGGAGGAACGTATTTTACCAAAATAAGGGGAGTAATCATTGTTGCCGAGTGGTGCAAAAACTTCACCAACACTCTTTAACTTATTAAGTTCGGCTTGTTTACGGAAACTGGCCACCGCATTGCGACCCATTTCGTAATCAGGGCCGATGTAATACACTTGCCCCCCTGGTTGCTGGCCAGCCAACCAATTAGCTAGAGCATTTGCCTGCATGCCAGCATGTGCATTGACACGAAATACATTAGGTGAACAGCCGGATCCTGTGATCTTGCCGGAGATTGAGACAGTCGTCGCGATTAGTTTGTTATTACGTTCGGCAATCTGTCCAACTGCCAGTGTAGCCCCGGAATTTACAGTCCCAGTAAGGAAATCGACATTGTCTTTTTGGAACAACTTTTCAGCTTTCTGAGTCGCCACGGCCGGGTTAGCTTCGGAGTCTTCAAAGATCAGTTCAACTTGGCGTCCAGCGATTCCCCCTTGCGCATTTATCTGTTTGGCTGCAAGCTCAATACCCCAACGAACCTGTTGCCCGATTGGAGCGTACGTTTTAGATAGCGGTGTAAGAATACCTACCTTAAGCACCTCGGCCGCAATCGAACTCCCCGTTACTACCAAAAGAACAGTTAATACTACTGGAATAATGCACGTTACAGCAGCATATCTTTTCAACATTCTAAAACTTTTAATGCGCATAACTTACCTCCGATATTTGATAATTTTTTTGAAATCCAGCACCTCACTGGTCAAGCATAAGCATATTGAGAACTTCTAAGTTAAGAACAGATTGCACTGTTTACATCGTGAATATATATGATCATATTATGAATATGTAATCGGTAGGTAGACCTGTGTCAATAAAAAAACACTGCTTTCAAAGCAGTGTTTTCAAAACTACATCAATAATTATGTCCCATTACCCACTTAACCCGGGTGAGATGCGGAACCGATTCCTACAATATTACGCAGTAGGACATTTAAAAGCCGCGTCAAATAAGCATCTCCAACAATGAATTGTCACAATTCCCCCTCCTTCGCATTATCTTCGGGAACGGCTCACCTAGTCTAGCCTCCAGCCATTAAAAACAGTTTTGTCTTCCTAAAATACAAACTAAAAACAAAGCCTTACAACCGATCTGATAGATTCCTTTCCCAAAAGCAATCCGAGAGATAAGGATTTTTTTTAGCAGTATCCCCGATCCATACCCGAATACATAGCACAGCACGCTCGTTGCCGTTGCTCATTGAAAATACAGTGTTTCTATGACAATACGCGTCCCCGGACCTCCCACATCAAGAGAATAAGAGTTTATCAAACAGCTCGACAGTTCATGTTTAGAAAAAAAGTATAGCCGGAAAGGACAGAACGTCTGCCAGAGAGGCAAACCACAACGAACTGTTCGGAACGTTCTACCCTGAACAGCATATCGTACCTTTGCCAGAAGTCCTGTTCTCTATCAACCGGCACTGCGGTTTTCTTGAGAGTTTCCAGCATTGGCAGCAAAACTTTCTGAGTCGGCAATCATCGCCCTCGACTTTGTCTGCTGGCATCATGGGGCTGGGCTGCGGTATTGGTGTACGCAAGATGGCACAGATTTCTGCCAACATCACCGAGAAGGAGGAGATTGCTGAGTTCTATAACCGTTTGATCAAGAATTGCATAATTTGCTGGATCTATTTGTCTCTCTAACAAAAGCTGGCGGGAACAAAAGATGCCCAGAGTCGGGAAAAACTTATTCGGTTCACTGAAACCCATTTTCCTGTTGCCTGGGCACACATCAACCTGTTTGGTGAGTATGACTTCTCTGACGAAAAAATTAGAGACTCTATAGGAGTTCTTCCCCTGAAATCAGCGGCCTAAGGTAAAGGGAAAAGCAACAGGGTGAAAACTAAAAAAGACGCTGACAGTTCAGCTATTAACCAAAGTTTTAAATATAAACCGAACGTCAATACTAAAAAACACTATCACCTCCCGGGATGCACTCAGTGTGGAATTACAAAAACATCCACCGTGACGGTATTCCCTCTGATCAGGAAGAAATCGAAATACCCTACGATCAAGGAATTGGTACTTAAAGCAGCTGATAACATTTCTACATTATTTGAAGATAATTTTTTTCAACCCCAACTCCGATAACTTCCAATGCTCAGGGATACCCTCTTCACTCCAACCGCGTAATTCATAGTAATCACTGAGCATTAAATTAAGAGGAGGCAAGCTTTTCACCGTGCCTCCTTCGCCTCGCTTGTGAGTCAAAAAACGTCCGGGCAGAGTGTCGTCTTTGCGGCTAACGCCTAAGTGATTGTTGTATAGACGTTTGAGGTTGAAAATACGTTCCCCGCACTTCATTAAGTCCGCTTCACTATAATTAAAACCAGTGATAGCGTTAAGCCATTCGGTGAGAATCCTTGGTGAAACACCAGCGAACAGGGAAAATTTACACATGGCGACAGAGTCAAACAGGCACATTAAGTTCTGAGCTCGCATTACCAAAAGTGCTTTGCTGTCAACCTCCAGACGGTCTACCGGCTCGTCAAGCCCCCATTCAGGCATTGACACGGTACGTTCGAATACGTGGCTGAATGCCTGCAAATGACAGGCACCTCGGTTGGATGTAGCATAACCAAGGGCGATACTGTAATAGGCGCGGGGGTCGTGGGCGGCCGAAGTCATGCCTTTGACATGCACTGCATACTCGCTGGCCAGACCGCCAACTTTTTGAATCACAGCGTTAATGCCTTGACCTAAAAGGCCACCCAGGCCTTCGCCCCGGCCCATCTGTTCCACCAAATCTGTAACAGCGGATGCGTTGCCCCAGGTCAGATCCAAGCCGCCGGTGTCTTCCAGGCTGATGAGACCTTTTTCAAACAACTCCATGGAAAAAGCCACCAGAGAACCGGCTTCCATAGTATCAATCCCTAACTGATTGCAGCGTCGATTGAGGTGACATAGCGCCTCCAAATCATCAATCAAACAACTGCCGCCGAACAGACCTAAGGTTTCATATTCGGGGCCACCCATTTTTTTGCCATTAAGCTCCACCTCGCGACCACATCCTATAGGACATCCGGCACAACGAAATTTACCCTTGTAAAAACGTTTATGCAGCTCGGCACCGTTGATTTTTTCCACGCCTTCCCACTTACCCTGTTTCCAGTTTTTAAAAGGCATTGTGCCTATATCCGCACAGGGATGTACCAGGTTGGGGGTGCCGAACCCACCAAGACTATTTGAGAGATTGCGGTAGTTGCCCAACAGTGGTTTGGTAACTGCCTTCAAAGCTGTTAGATTGTGCACTGGTACCTTGTTTTTACCACGCACTACAATGGCTTTGAGATTTTTGGACCCGGCCACCGCTCCCAGGCCACAACGTGCCGCTGCCCGTGCATGCCTGCCATCGGTGAAAATACCAGCCAGGGCAATAAGGCGTTCGCCAGCCGGGCCGATGGTGGCCACTACAGCTTTGGGATCTGTTGCTGCTTTAAGTATAGTGTCACTTTCTTCACACTCTTGCCCCCATACCTCGCTGGCGCTTCTCAGCTCAACACCCTCGGAAGATATCCACAGATACACTGGCTGTCTGGCTTTTCCGGTAACCACTATACTCAAAAATCCGGCCCGCCTGAGCTCATGGCCCCAAGTACCACCAATGGAGGCCTCACCCCACAAGCCGGTTAACGGAGAACGGGCCACTACGGTACAGCGGCCCGATGTGGGCACCGCCGTACCGGTAAAAGGGCCACAGCTGAAAACTAAAGGACTGGAAGGATCAAATGGCGCCGGGGGGTTAGGTAGAGTCTGACCCAAAACGTAGGCACCATAACCGCAACCTCCCAGGTATTCGCGTATTACCGATTCATCTGCGGACTCAACAGTGATTTTCCCTTCATTCAGATCTACCGAGAGAATATTTCCTAATGCGAAACCCATAATTCCTGTCCTTTAAACATATTCTTGCCGCAGCTGGGATTTTTATAACAGCGAAGCGGTGTCATTGATTGTGGCTGAGCTAATATGGCCAGGCCAAGCTGGTTTATATGGAGAGTTTTTTGATCGCTCTGGAAACCTGTTTATAATCCGCGGGCTTTTTGCCCTCGAAATAAGTCGGCATATCCAGCTTGGCAGACTGGACAAAAAAGTTACAGATCCCTTCTGTCACATGCGGAGCAACACCAACCTCCTTAATTGTCTCTAAAATCATCTGGACTTCGTCACTGCGACGACCAGCGTGGAGTCCATGGGTGCTCATCAACATATCGGAATACTTTTCAAAGTTACCCTTATTGAATGTAGCGGCTATGGAGTCCATCATAGTGTCCTGCAGACCATATTCTTCGGCTGCCATGAACATTTCCAACATCAAGGCTTCGATACCTTTTAGAACCACGCTACGAAGCATCTTGATAAGGGCGGCGGTACCCACAGGTCCGTCAACAACCTTCATATTCATACCGTACGGGCTCATGAGCATTTCCAACGCAGCCGCTTTATCGCCGCAGAGCAGACAGGGGATTTTGTGACCTTGAATAGAAATGCCACCAACAACGCCTACGTCCACATAGCTGGCACCAGATTCTTGAATAACGGCCATTGACTGCTTCTTCAAATTGGGTGTGCAGGAATTAAGGTCAGCATAGATCTGGTCGGCTTGTAGATATTGAACGACCGCTTTTGCCACCACGAGTCCCGCAACCGGCGTAACAGCAGAAAAAATCACATCGCTACTGTTAATGAGATCTTCTAATGATGCGGCGATATCTATGCCCAGTTCTTTAGCAGTCTGACGCATGACCTTGCCGGAATCAGAATTATCAGCTATTGCCTTGTCAAAAATTTGTATGCCGGATAATCCTTCATCCTTCAACCCCTTGACCAGTCCTTGGGCTAATTCACCAAATCCAATAAAGGCGAGTTTCATATTTTGGGGGGTTACCATGTTTTTCTCCTTGAGTTCGAATGGCTACGCATAACAGGGACCATCCACATATTTGTATTTATTTAGAAAATCGTAATTAAGATCAACCCCGAGACCGGGGCGATCGGGAATCTTTATCTCTCCGTTCTTTAGTTCGTAAGGTGTCGTTATGATACCGTCGCAGAACAGATTGTTAGGTGATGCGTCCCATTCGATCATTCCCCCGTTGGGAATGCTGCCGATAAGCTGAAGAGCTGCAGCCAGGGCAACGGAGGTACCAATAATATGCGGCGCCACTTCAATCTGATGAGATTCAGCCAGAGCAGCTACCTTTTTCATCTCACTGATGCCACCTATTTTGCAGGTATCGGGCTGGATGATATCCACAGCTCCGCTATCCAGTACCCGTTTAAAATCCTGAAGAGTGAAAGAATTCTCTCCTGCGGCCATATTAACAAAGCTCATATTGCGCAATCGAACCATGGTGTCATGCTTATCGTGTGGTACCGGCTCTTCCAGCCAGAACACATCATCTTTTTCGTATTCTTTAATAATTTTCATAGCTTCAGCGTCGCTGTAGCCCTGATTAACATCCAACATTATTCGGATATCCGGACCGATTACCTCGCGAATTTTCCGTACGCAGGCAACATCTTTGTCATAGCCCTGACCTACCCGCAACTTTAAAGCCCTGAAACCCTGGTCCACAAAGCGGCCAGCCTCGGTGCACAATTCGTCCAATGGCTTCCATCCCATACAAAGTCCGCCAACATATACTGGCACCCATTCACGGTAGCTCCCCAGCATCTTGTGGATGGGTACTCCTAAATCTTTGCCCATAATATCCCAAAGTGCGATTTCCAGGCCACTGACAGCCATGGTGACCAGGCCCGTATTACCCAGCAACTTACATCGTTGAAACATCGCCTGTTTGTTGAACTCAAGATCAAAGGGGTTTTTGCCAACTAGTACCGGAGCCAGCACAGTCTGTACTATTTTTTCAAGAACCAGCGGAGCGGAACCATGGTAGCATTCACCTATACCCGTCGGACCTTCATCAGTTTCAATTTCGACAATCAGAGCATCTCGTTTTACCGCCTTACCCAGACTGGATGTCCACGCATTATCCTCACCAATAGGAACGGATACCAAATGCGTATTAATTCGTTTTATCTTCATGTGTGAATTCATCGTATCCCTTTTCACGAGCTTTAAGCTTTTGTAATTACTATTAAATTCGCGTGCATGGATCATCCAGGACAAGTACTCTGACTCCCTTACGACTAAAGACCTCTGCAAATGCCTCGTGCAACTGACCTGAGTCCCTGCCTTTGATTGTTTTGACATACGGCACCTGACACGCCTCGGCAAATTTTGCTATATCCATGGTGCCAGTTGTTTCTCCCCGGAGAGTCATCCCCGACGCCGGATTGGGCTGACGCCCCGTGACACCGGCAGTATGGTTGTAAACCACCATGACAACGATATCAGCATTGCTGTGGCTGGCATAGATGAGACTGAGCACTTCACTGTGAAAGAAAGAAGAGTCACCTGCTATAGCCACCACTTGCCTATCCTTCTGCACCTTTGCCAGACCACAGGCCACGCCGATACTTGACCCCATGGAAACCTTGACATCGAGCATTTCATAAGGAGCCGCTTCCAGATAAATTGAACAACCCGGTTCGCCGGTGAACACCGGTCGATTAATATTTTTTTCTTCCAGGAATGTTTTTAGTTCGCTAAAATAATAGTCATAGGGACAACCATCGCAAAAACCTGGCAATTCGTTGGTCGTTTGAGCACATTCTACACTGGAAAAATCAAGCTTATCTTCACCACTTTGATCCAGGAACCACGCCAGGGACTGGTTGATATGCAGATCCGACAGCTCTCCTTCCCATTTGACATGAGCGGTAGTCTTGCCATAAATTTTGACAGGCAAGTTTTCAATACCGACCAGATTACGAACTTTTTCTTCAAGGTAAGGTTCAACTTCCTCAATTACCAAGACCTCTTTAACCCCCTGGAGATGTTTGACGAGAAAATCACGTGGTATAGGGTTCAGAGCGGCCAGTTTGATTAATTTATAGTCTTTGCTTAACTCGTTTACTTCTATGCAGCTTTTGACTTTGTTATAGGTATACCCACAACTGATGATCGCTTTATCACCTTCTCCTTCAATGTGGTCAATAGATAATGTGTCGTAATAATCAGTGATACTTTTTATCTTATCGTGTAATTGACGGTGTGCCTCAATTCGCTTAGCTGCCGGAGCAAAACTACGTTTGATCGATGTTATTATCTCATATTCCCTGCCTAGGTTATTGTCAAAACGCACGAGTCCCCTGGCCAAAGCAAACTGTTTGACAAAACGTAAAATGACCGGCAGACCAAACTTTTCAGAAAGGTGAAAAGCCTGAACCGTTAAATCAAAGCCCTCCTGAGGTGTGGCAGGCTCCAGAACGGGTATCTCGGCAAAAGCGCCAAGCTGACGAGAATCCTGTTCGTTGCCGGAAAAGATACTGCCGGGCACATCACCAACGGCCAGTACCAGTCCACCTCCGGTTCCCAGCAAATTCATCACCATCAAACTGTCCAGGGCCACATTGAGGCCAACCATTTTTTGAACAGCCATAGCACGACCGCCGGAAATACTGACACCAAAAGCGGTCTCCAGTGCAATCTTCTCATTACCGGACCATTCAAGGTCCAGCTCCTCCGGCGTGGTAATATCTTTGAGTGTATTAATGATAGAGGTGCAGGGAAGCCCTGGATATCCACTCACCACATCTACTCTCAAACACTTCGCAGCCCAGGCAATGGCCTCGTTGCCGCTTAACTCCATTTTCTGCATAATAGTACGACCTCTTTTAGCGGAGCGTATTCTCTGTTGTGCATCCATCAAAAGTCTCTTTTGCCCCCCCCCAACACTCTCACAAACATTTAATTGCAAGAGGTTTCAATTGTTTCTCAAATTTCAGAAAGAACCGGGGGGGCAACGTTTATTGTGGATAAAACATACTCCATTGGGATTGTGATATTTTCGTATCGTTACGTCAAACACAGATAGCATCTGTAACGATACAGGATAAGCTTGGCCGCTTTATTTCATCCAGCCTTTTTCTTTATAGTACTTGATAGCACCAGGGTGCAGAGCGATGCCGTTAAACTCAGGCTGCCAGGCTTTTTCAGGGTCGAATGCCTTCAGGCTGGCATGTGCCTCACCCAGGATTTTTGGATTTTCACAAATAGCCTTGGTAATAATATAGGCGATAGAATCTGGAAGATCTGCGTTTGCGATCAGACCAGTCGGGTAGCCGATGGACGGAACGTCCTCGCCGACACCCTGGAATTCATCTTTTTCAATTACCAACTCTTGAACATATCCATATTTATCAGCCAGACGCTTTTGAATTTCCGGTTGGATTTTATCGAAGATGATGCTGGTAGTGAGAGTCAGTTCGCTGAAACGTGGCTCTTTGTAGCCAATATTGTGAATGATAATATCGGTATGGCCGTCTTTAATTCGTCCGATGGCGACCGGCATGCGCACATGCTCGATGCTGCCACCCCATTTGGCCAGCTCCTTGGGGGATATACCATATTCCTTAAGCACCTGCATAGCAACAGCCTGACCGGTTGCACCACGCTGGGCAGTGACAATCTTAGCCGGCAGCTTTTTCTGAACCACTTCCCACAAAGACTTGATTCCCGAATCCTTTCTGATCAGCACTCCCACTCGGTGGGGTTTACTTAAACCTCCTACCAGGGCCCTTAAATTCTTGTCAGCACTTTTGTAAGGCTCAAGACCATTGTACGCCCATTTCGTGCAAGGCAAAAAAGATAATGCAACCTCTGCCTTGCCTTTTGCAAGCAACATAGGATTACCTATGCCGCCCTGGTATGGCAAAACATCAATGGTTGTTCCTTCGTCGAGATTCGGTCTGACAATAGAAGCAATAGCCGACGCCCAGATATACCAGGAACCCCCGACATTAAATGAAGCCAGCCTGATATTGACTGGTTTCTCGGCAGCAGCGTAGGGTGTTGGCAATACCACGGTCACCATCGTCAGACAGGTGACCAGAACAGCCAGTTTAGTAATTCTCAATCTCATCCGCATTCCTCCTTTGTTTGTGTGGATACCATCGTTATATTTCGCTTACTTTGAAGGTGACAATGATGGTCAACGACACCTCCATATGGGCTTTTATCTGAAAACCACCACTGCAACACTGGTACTTCTTGCCGCAGTTGGGATTTTCGTTGCCTGGTTGCGTCTGAGCCAATTTTCCTACAACTCAAACGAACTACAGGGATTTATCTATGGTTTTCAAGATGCGTTGCTATTGATCTTGACCGGCTGGATAATTGTTTTTTTGAAATTGTAGTGGTACACCATCATTCCAATAAACATTGCAAGCCCAGCCAAAGAGATACTTATTGAGTTCAAAGAGACCGCGATAACAGCAGCGGTAAAAAAGCAAAAAACCCTCTCGATTATATGCGCTTTGTGTCGGTAGTATCCGGTGATCACACCACTGAGTAAGAAAATCACAGCCATGGCTTTAGCCATAGCGACAATGCTTGCCATGATTGAGCCAGCTACGATTGTCGTCAGTGGTGGGTAGAAAACAACTAAAAAAGGCGTTGCAAAACCAGAGAAACCTAAAATCAGCGCTGTCCATCCTGTCTTGTTGGAACTGGCTCCGCTAATTCCCGCGGCCGCGTAGGCTGCCAGAGCCACCGGAGGTGTTACCATGGCCATCAAAGCTATATAAAAAACAAACAAATGCGCTGCGATTGGTGTTGCTCCCAGATTGATCAACACCGGTGCCATAGTGATGGCCACCATGATATAAGCAGTAACAGTGGGCATGCCCATTCCAAGGATGACGCAGGGAACCAACGTAAAAATAAGAGTTAACAGTAGATTACCACCGCCCAGCAGAATAAAAAGATTGGTCATTTTAGCCGCCAGACCTGACTGGGTAATTACCCCGGTAATAAACCCGGCTGCAGCGCAGGGAATGGCCACGACACAGGTTCGTGCTCCAGTTTCAACCAATATTTCGTACAGTTTTTTAAACCCTATACGGTTCTCTTTTTTAAACATACTGAGAATTAATACCAAGGCAGAGGCCTTGAGTGCAGCCATCATCAGTGTATTGCCTATACCTATAAAATAGAGAAGGGCTAAGATAGGAGCGAAAAGATAGCCATCGGTTCTCAAAACGGTCCAGATATTCTTCTCCTGTTTAGACCCTTTGATATTCAGTTTGATACCGTACTGATGAACCACAAAATAAATACCAGCATAATAAAGCATCGCAGGCAGGCAGGCGCCAATGGCAATGGTCTTGTAAGGTACACCGACAATTTCCGCCATAATAAACGCACTTACTCCCATAATTGGGGGCATGAGCTGACCACCAGTAGAGGAGATAGCCTCTATCGCTCCCGCAGTTACTGACGGGTAGCCACCCTTTTTCATCATAGGAATCGTAATGGCTCCAGTAGATACCGTGTTGCCAACCGCACTGCCGGAAGTCATTCCCATCAAGGCGCTACCGATGACAGAACATTTCGCCACTCCCCCGACCCTATTTGATGTCAGGATAAGAGCTGTTTCCAAAAAAGTCTTACTGGCGCCACTTTTTTCAAGACAAGCACCAAACAGCATGAAAAAGAAGACAAAACTGACCACAGCACCAGTGGCAACTCCAAAGATTCCGCCTGGCGTCAGGAACTGCAGATCGATGAGATCTTCCAAAGAGATGCCGGGGTGTGCCAGCAGCCCCGGAAGATGGGGACCGATAAATGCGTATAACAAAAATACTAACATAATGATTGGCAGACCCGTCCCGCAGGTTCTTCTGGTTGTTTCAAAAAGAACCAGAAGGCAGGCCAGGCCAAAACAAATATCAACATTGCTGACCGAATCAACATACGCTATTCGGCTGTTCAACAGTTCAAAAGATATTAAGAAGTAAGCCCCCACGGCGATAGTTAAAGATATCAACAATATTGCCCACAAGTCTAACTTGTTGTTCTCGCCGGGATACTTGAAAATTGCCACGATAAATATCAATTCAAGAAAAATCGTTCTATGAAGCATTACCGGAGGGAAACCAAAAATCACTGCGTATAATTGAAACAAAGAAATGACTGCGGCAATCGTGCTGCCTATTTTTAAACCCCAACCTGAAGTTAATACCATGATCTATTTCCCTTTTTTGCATGGCCAAGTCACACCTGATAACCGAAAAAAGAACTTCCTGGTCGCTTTCTCTGTGTGTGTCGATTGTGGCCTAGCATAACTAAATAATTTTGTTGAAATAAAAGTTGAGCGGCAGGATGCCACTGTGTTCATATCGTGAATAAAATAATTTACAATGTGAGTGCTACCTTTTTTGTCCTTGTGGTGTCAAGCCTTTTGTAACCTGAATCGTACCTGCAGCTTCGGTAAATATAAAAAGAGAACTCCTGCCTAAAACACTAAGGCAGGAAAATGGGCTCTGTCACAAACTTACCACAAAGCTTGATTTTCCCTCTTTTCCCAACTCAATCATGTCGCCGAAAAGCAGAACCTTTCTGCTAGTTTTTTGACAGAATTATCCTGTAATTTTAGTTTCCTTTTCCGAAGCATATGAACTGTCTCAATGCCATTCGATGTAATGCAGGCAGAGTCAAATGATTTGAAGCCGGGCATGGGATAGGCTCAGGCTGTACCGCAAATACCAATAAACAGCCTGCAAGATGATATATTTTGGAAAATGTCCACCTGGAAATCTCTATTCAACGCTGACAGTGGCCTTTCTCCACCAAAAAGAAAATCAAGGTAGCAGGAAAGGTTGAGATTGACGATGAATCAAAATAGATGTTTGCGACAGATCCCCCATGCTATCACGGGAAGATCAATTCGGTCGTGACATCGCCCATTTATCTAAACCTAAATCAGCCAGCTTTTCGGGTTTAGGAATGCCTTCTTCGCTCCAGCCACGCAGTTCATAGTAGTCACTGAGCATAATATTTAGAGGGGGCAAGCTTTTTACGGTGCCACCCTCGCCCCGCTTATGCGTCAATAATCGCCCTGGCAGGGTGTCATCCTTACGACTGAGCCCTAGGTGATTATTGTACAAGCGCTTGAGGTTGAAGATGCGCTCTCCACACAGGGCCAAGTCCTCTACGCCATAGTCCCATCCAGTGACCGCATTGAGCCATTCGGTTAGTATTTGCGGCGACACCCCTCCGAACAGGGAAAACTTGCACATGGCCACGGAGTCAAATATACACATCAGATCCTGGGCTCGCTTTACCAGAAGTGCTTTACCATCCACTTCAAAACGGTCTGCTGGCTGGTTAAGGTCCCACTCGGGCATGGACACATTGCGTTCGAACACGTGGCTGAAAGCCTGTAGGTGGCAGGCTCCACGATTAGAGGTGGCATAGCCCAATGCGATGCTGTTATAAGCCCGAGGATCATGGGCAGAAGCAGTTAGACCTTTGACATGTACAGCATATTCCTCTGATATACCTCCGACATGCTTGACTACGGCCTTAACACCCTGCCCCAGAGTGGCACCGAATCCCTCACCTAAACCAACCTGTTCCACCAGCTCGCTGGCAGCCTCTACACTGCCCCAAGCTAGTTCTAGACCGCAGGTATCTTCAAAGCTGATAAGACCTTTTTCAAATAACTCCATAGACAGGGCCACCAGAGAACCGACTTCCATAGTGTCGATTCCTAATTGGTTACATCGTCGGTTGAGACGACAAAGCGCCTCCAGGTCATCTATAAGGCAACCACCACCAAATAGAGCCAAAGTCTCGTATTCAGGGCCACCAAAATGTTCGCCGTCAAGTTGCACCACACGACCACATCCTATGGGGCAGCCGGCACAGCGATACTGGCCCTTGGTAAATCGCTTGTTAAGCTCAGCTCCATCGATTTTTTCAGCCCCGTCCCATTTGCCTTTTCGCCAATTTTGAAATGGCATGGTTCCAATATCAGCACAAGGATGGATTAGACCTGGAGTGCCAACGCCACCCAATCCTTTACCTAGAATTCGGTAGTTGTCCAGTAATGGCTTGGTGGTCTTTTTTAGGGCTGCAGAGGAGTGAATGGGCACTTTTTCACTGCCCCGCACTACAAGGGCCTTGAGATTCTTGGAACCAGCGACAGCACCCAGACCGCAACGGGCAGCCACCCGGGCATGCTCTCCATCGGTAAAGATGCCAGCCAGAGGAATTTGACGCTCACCAGCTGGGCCAATGGTGGCCACCAACGCTTTTGGATCGGTGGCTGCTTTGAGCATGGAGTCACTTTCCTGGCATTCCTGTCCCCATATTTCTTCAGCGTTACGCAGCTCAACCCCCTCAGAAGATATCCACAGGTAAACCGGGTGTGGAGATTTACCAGTGATCACAATATTTATAAACCCGGCCCGCCTGAGTTCCCTGCCCCACGTGCCTCCTATTGAGGCCTCGCCCCACAAACCGGTGAGTGGTGAGCGAGCCACCACAGTGTGTCTACCGGAGGTCGGAACTGCCGTACCAGTAATGGGGCCACAGCTAAAAACTAAAGGGCTTGCTGAATCCAGTGGCTCAGGAGGGCAAGGAAGCGTTTGGGCCAACACATAGGCCCCATAACCGCAGCCACCCAGGTAGTCGTGCAGCACTTTTTCGTCTTCAGGCTGTATTATGATGTCACCTTTTGTGAGATCCACCTTAAGAACATTTCCGATACAAAAAGACATATTCATATTCCTTAGTAATTTTAGGGTTAGTTAAGGTATATTTTTTTAGCCAAGAAGTAGTTAAACTTCAATTAGTTTAAATTTATACCCCCTATGTTCATTTTGTATAGCATTACGCTGGAGCAATACAATCGCTGAGCTAAAAAGAGGCTTCTCCACTCCGAGCCAGAAGAAGACAAGCTACTGTTTTTGCTTTAGTGATCTGTAATCACTTTGTGTTTACACTACGCCGGTTTAGTGTCAGACATTGACAATGTCGTGCAGAAAAATCTTTAAAACTCCCCTCCTTTAGTCTTTCTCAAGATACATCATTTTGCCTTCGGAGATTTTCAAGAATTCGTTACCAGAGCATTATCAAATGCTTTCAAAGCGACCTTCCCTGGTCGTGCCACACAGATTTCATGCAACGCCTGTTAGGACTTTATAACAAACGACTATAGGGGCTATCATATTAAGTTAATTGATCTGTAACACCTGATCAGTTTAGGCTGTTTTTCTCACATTACATAAATACTAATTTTAACATTGCGCAGGATTTGTTATGGAAAAAATATTTTCTCATCCATCTCAGGAAGGCCTCCGACCCCTTGGTGCAGACCTGCGGGGGTGGCTGGATTTTCTACAGTTAAATAAATGCCTTAGTGTAATAAAGCCAGGAAATGAGCTGCGCTTTGGAGTTGCTGGCACAGCCAATCGCCTCGACGGTAGTTCTGCTTCTTTTTTTTCGCAACCCGGCGGCCACAAAGTGCCAATTGTTTCCGGTGTTCTCTCAAGTCGCTTATGGATTGAACAGGCCATGGGAGTCGATCCTGGACAGGCACTGGAACAATTCAAGAATGCCTGTAATAACCCAATGGCCTGGAGAGAAAGTGCTGAACCACCATGCCAGGAAGTTATTCATCATCATGTTGATCTTTTAAAGCTCTTACCCATCCCTGTTCATAATGAGCATGACAGCGGGCCCTATATAACGGCGGGACTTCTAATTGCGAAAAACCCACAAACAGGCATTCAAAATGTGGCCATCCACAGGTTACAAATTAGCGGACCCAACCGCCTTGGAGCTTTATTGCTGCCGCGTCATACTTTGGCTTTTTTCCAGAGCATGGAAGATCAGGGAAAAGACCTTGATATCGCCATTGTTATCGGCGCTGATCCCCTCACGCTGCTTGCTTCCCAGGCCATTGTGCCAATCAATCATGATGAACTGGAAATTGCCAGCGCCTTACACGGTCAGCCTTTGGAGGTCACTCCCTGTGTGACTAATGCAACCAGGGTTCCGGCCCATGCCGAAATTGTCCTGGAGGGACGCCTTTTGGCAAATATCCGGGAAGATGAAGGACCTTTCGGCGAATTCCCGCAATACTATGGGGAGAAAGCCAAAAGGCATGTCATTGAAATCGATGCAGTAACGCACCGCAAGAAGCCAATATTTCATACCATCGTCGGCGGCAGTATTGAACACTTACTGTTGGGGGCCATTCCCAGAGAAGCCACAATATTAAATCAAATGAAAAAACTTTTCCCTAGTGTACTAAACGTACATTTGTCCAGGGGGGGGGTGTGCCGCTATCACCTTTTTGTTCAGGTGGGTTCTCACTTTGATGGGGAAGCAAAAAACATAATTTTGGGTGCCTTTGCCAGCCACTACGACATAAAGCATGTTGTTGTAGTTGACTCTGATGTGGATATTTATGATTCCACGGAGGTGGAGTGGGCAATTGCTACACGCTTCCAGGCGCATAAAGATTTAGTGATGATCGAGAACTCTCAGGGATCTAAGCTCGACCCCTCTACTGCCAATGGGATTGGTTCTAAGCTTGGATTTGATGCCACCAGACCCTTAGATGCCCAGAAATTTAAGTTTTTGCGCATTCGTGTGCCGGGAGAAAAGGATATCGACCTGGAAAAACAAATAGATTCTCACTTGGTTGACTGGCGCAAGGTTTTATGATTTGAGCGTTTTTTCAACGTGTGTCTCTCTAAATAATTTTAGTTCAAAATTGCCATGGCCAATGGCGACAAAGTGAATTTGCTTATTAATGAGGCAAGAGCTGTAAGCCTATTACACCTATGACATCAACTGATTTTACAAGACAACACGCTGCTCTTTATTACGCTTATCTTAATCGGACACTAGGGGAATATCTTATGAATTACCAAGGAGAATCCAATGTTTACTGACAAATTTCCAGAATTGCTTCAATCAGCACCTAAAGAACTGGTTGAGATTAAAGAATTGATTACAGCAGGCTTGAAGGATCCGCAAAAGCTTCAAATAGGCCTTGGCTCCTCTCGACAGGTAGGAGACCAGGCAGCACAACTGGTAGCTGGAAAAAGAGCTTTGATTGTTAGTGATGAAATTATTGAAAATCTGGGGGTTGTCGATCTGATTTCTACTTCCCTGTCGGAAGCCGGATTCTCAGTTGAAATATTTACCAAAGTTGAGGCAGAGCCTCACATTGAAACTGCAGATGCGCTGCATAGCTTACATTCTTCGGATGACATTTCTGTCGTCGTCGGCGTAGGTGGGGGCAGCGTTATGGATATGTCAAAACTAGTTGCGCAATCTCTGGGGCATAAAATTACTCCACAGCAGTACCTGGATAGTGGAACCACCCAGGATAAAAAGGGTTTGCCTCTCATTTTACTGCCTACAACTTCAGGAACGGGTAGTGAAGTCAGTTGCTTTTTCTTGGTTACCTGCGGCAAGGTAAAAAAAGTAGGTGCAGGAAAACATTTACTGCCCGAGATTGCCATAATTGATCCTTTGCTGACTGTAAGTATGCCTCCAATTGTTACTGCAGGAACTGGGATGGACGCATTAACTCATGCTTTAGAGGGTATGATGCACGCAAAAAGTAGTCCCTTGAGTGAAACTTTTTCTCTGGGGGCTATTGACATGATTATGAGATTTTTACGACGGGCTGTGGCGGACGGAGAGGACCTGGAGGCTCGCTATAACATGTCTTTGGCCTCGGCAATGGGCATGATGGCATTTAATCTGACGGGCCCACTTTACGCGCATAGTGTCGCTTATGTTTTGGCTCTCTACAAACCGACCCCTCACGGTCTTGGTTGCTCGCTGGGGCTGCCCTATCTGATGGACTATAATTCGACTACGGCCCCAGAAGGATTGGCTAAGGTGGCAAGAATAATGGACTGGTCTACCGGGGGTCTCGAAAGCACAGATGCTGCAAAAAAAGCTGTTCATGCTGTCACCAACCTGATTCAAGATATTGGGCTACCTCTTACCCTCAAGGAATACGGGATCGATGAAAAAAACTTGGAAAAAATGGCCAAGGAAACATTGGAGCTGTTTCCACGCCCTTTTAATTCTCGACCAATGGCAATCGAAGGTTCTATTAGTTATTGGAAGGCTATGTTTGAAGGAAGTTTATAGGCCAATGTACACAGATAAGTTTTTTTACAATATATGCCAGTACTGTTCAAAATAGAACTCAGCAGAATTATGACTAATCACACTGTCATCGTCGATGGCGAACCGGTCATGAATTAATAACAAAAGATCTCAATGTTTCATTCATTTAACAGGGAGAAATATTATGAATGCACCTTCAAAGTTACTAAAATTAGCAGTAGCCACAGTGATCATTGGATTGACCGGATTTTCAGGGGCTGAGGCAAAAGATTTTCGACTTGGAACAATCGTTCCACCAGGCCATCAATGGACAAAGGCCGCCGTGAAGATGGGCGACAAACTCAAAGAAATTTCAAACGGAAATCACAGCGTCACTATATTTCCTGCGGGCCAATTGGGTAGCGAATCTCAAATGGTGCAGCAATTACAAACCGGCGCTCTCGATATGGCCTTTTTGACAATTGCTGACGCTTCAACTCGAATTCCAGATTTTGGTGCACTTTATGCACCTTTCCTGGTAACCAACACCGCCCAAGCTGCAAAGCTTTTACGTGGCAAAACCGCGTTGGTAATGTTGGACAAACTTCCAAAAGAGATGGGCGTCGTTGGTATCGGATATGGTCTAGGCACAATGCGCCAAATGATGTCGACTAAACCGGTAAACTCCTTAGCAGACCTAAAAGGCGTAAAAATGCGGATAACGCCTTTCAAACCGTTTCGCGACTTCTATTCCATTCTTGGTATCGCCCCGACCCCTATGCCTCTTCCCGATGTGTATGACGCACTAGCAAATGGGCAAGTAGATGCAATTGATACTGATGTGGAGCTTGTCAACAATTTCAAATTCTATGATCGCGCCAAGCACCTGCTTTTGACAAACCATTCAATGTTCCCAATGGTTGGATTGGTATCCGGCCGCGTTTGGGCAGGGCTCTCCAAAGAGGATAAATCACAAATCAAGATCGCTATGTCAGAAGCATTGAACAACCTTATGGATCATTACGCTAAAGTAGAGCCGAGCCTAATTGACAAAATCAAAGCTACTGGTATTGAGGTTCGAAAAATAGATCAAAGTTTCTTCCCCAACGTCGTGAGAGAGTGGGAAGCAGTATGGTCTGACCAGAAACCCATTATCGACGCTTTACGTTCTGAAGCCTCAGCTCTATAGAATTTTCACAACTTAAGTGGCCCTGGAGAAAGAAACCTTGGCCACATAATAAAGTGTGGTTTTGATGACATACCTACAGAAACTGAATTCACTCGTAGCCCAGTTCGAGACTTTGTTGGGGGCTTTATTAGCATTTTCCATAACCATCCTCATCTTGTTAAATGTAATAACCAGAAGCATCGGAAATTCTCTATTTTGGGTAGATGAGGCGGCAATTTCCGCTATGGTTTGGATGGGGTTTCTTGGGGCGTCTGTTTCATTGCACTATCGCCAATCTGTTGCAGTCACAATCCTTACTGAAGCTTTGCCCTCTAAATTAGCTCGTCAATTCGGCCATATTGTAGATTTTTGTGTTTTAGTGTTTGCAATTGTTCTGTTGATCCTCACTTGGCTATGGTTTGATCCGCTGACCCTTGCCAGCTACAATTTCGATACTAAGGCTTTTTCCAGTAATACATTTAATTTCATATATTCGGAAGCAACAACAACCCTTGGGTTCCGCAAATTTTGGCTCTGGCTTATTATGCCACTTTTTAGCTGCACTTTGACGCTCCACGCGTTGACCAATCTTTTCTGCCCCAAAGAGACATCCAGTTATCAATCTGGCGATGTCCCTTTGAACGATCAAACAAAGGACTAGGATTATGGTTGCGGTAAGTTTCGCTTTTTTTCTATTCGTTGGTGTTCCAATAGCTTTAGTTCTTGCTCTTACGGCGATGGTTTACATCTTCATCAGTGGCAATGAGGTATTGTTTCTCTCATATCCTCAGCAATTGTATGGCGGCCTTGAGAAATATGGCCTTTTAGCAATTCCGCTATTCATGCTTGTTGGTGAGCTGATGAATGAAGGTGGAATTACGCAACGTCTAATCAAATTCGCTTCGGTTTTTGTCGGCTCAGTAAAAGGCGGTCTTGCATACATCAACCTGATCGCAAATATGTTTATGGCTGCAATTATCGGCTCAACCAACGCCCAGATTGCCGTTATGGGCCATATAATGATCCCAGAAATGGCCAAACGTGGCTACGACCGTAACTTTGCCACGGCGGTCACAGCGGCAGGTGGATTAATGTCACCTATAATTCCACCATCAATGCTATTCGTTATTTTTGGCGTTCTCGCGCAAATAAGTATTGGAGACATGTTTCTTGCAGGAATTATTCCCGGTCTCATGATGGGCGCATCTTTCTTAGTGGTTCTTGCAATATTGGGACTATACTATGAGTATCCAAGTGAAAAAAAGATGGGGTTAAGAGATTCCGTGCAGAGCATTATTGCCGCGATTCCTTCTTTTTCAATTCCTGTTGTCATCATAGGCGGCATCGCTTTTGGTATAGCGACCCCGACAGAGTCAGCTGCGCTTGCTGCGGTTGCTTCAATTATTGTGGGTACTGTTTTCCACAGAGAGTTTAAGCCTCAGCGTATTCCAGCTATGCTAATCCGGCTGCTGTCCAATAGTGCAATGGTATTGTTTCTTGTCGCAACAGCAAATGTATTTGGCTGGATCGTTGTCTATGAGAAAATTCCGCAGACACTTGCCCTTCATTTACAGTCATTAACCAACGATCCTTTTATATTTATGCTCCTTCTCAATCTTTTATTGCTGTTTATTGGCATGTTGATTGACGCTATTGCGGCTTTGATTCTTATCGTACCGATTCTGCTTCCCATTGCGATCACCAGCTACGGTATCGATCCGTTTCATTTTGGAGTTGTTATTTGCCTTAATCTTGTAATTGGACTACTAACCCCGCCGGTCGGAACAGCATTATTTGTCGCCTCAAATATCTCAGGTTGCTCTCCAGCCGGCATTATGAAGCCCTTAACTCCTTTTCTGATAGCTGCAATTGGTGTTTTAATTGTTATATCTTGGCAACCGCAACTCGTGACAATGTTACTGACACAGCAATAATCTAAGAAAACTTTTAAAAAAGAGAAGTTAGATGTCAAAAACTCACAACAGCACAAAACAGTTGGGCTCGGTCGGAAAGATAATCCCTCTGGTCTTGATTGCGCTTTTGGTGTTTTTCTCAAACGCCTGTGAGTCACAGGCTAAAGATCCGTTTAAAGAACCCGTACAATTGAAAATAGCATCTTTCAAGATGGGGACATGTTGGTATATCTATGGAGTAATTTTAGAAGATTTTCTGCACAAGAGTTTTGCTCCAGGTTCCACGGTTGATACCCCACCCGGTGGCGGCGGAACTGCTACTAACCCCTTGTTAGTCTCCCGAGGTAAGTCAGACATCGGTTTTGGCTTTAGTGTTGTGAGTATCTGGGCCAGAGAAGGACGTTTGTTTTACAAAAAACCAATAAATAATCTCCGCGGTTTAGTTGGTGGTTTTGGTAAATATTATCTGGGCGTTGTGGCAAATGCCCCTAATACCCCACCGACCATAGAAGAATACATCAAGGGCAAAGACATAGATGTATTCATGTTCAAAAAAGGCAGGTACAAGGCCCTGGCTAAATTTGACTGCGCCAGCAATGCCTGGAAAGAACAACTTATCGGAGTACCGCTACATGAAGGTGCTGTTCAATAATACCGCGAAAAAGGTTGGTTAAAATGAACAGCAGCATAGATGTCCCAGACGTATCGCCTATCTCGACTGACCAACCCTCTAGCCCTACGGAGGACGCAGGTGCCAGCAATGACCAGAAGCTAACATGGCGCGGATTGTTAGATCCAATCAACTTGATAGGACTTGCCTGGGTGATGTTCCAAATAGGTATTCTGTTCTTTACTGACGTAGACCTGCTCATACGTCGTTCGGGACACCTAGGTTTTGCATGCGCCATGGCCATGGTTTTTCGTTATCACATCGGACCATTGCTGGTAGCTATTATATCCGCCATTGCCTTGTCTCCAGCGATATATATTTCTCTCAACTTGGGTCGGTTATATGCCCGTATCCCGGAAGTCGACCCAGTTCTATGGACTGATTACCTTTTTGGCCACGCTTTGCTGGCCTTAGTCATTGAAGCCTCCCGTAGGCGTATTGGCACAGGTCTGAGCATGCTGGCTGTATCAATCATAGACATATCTTTGTGGCTTACGGTCCACCGCACTTGTGGACCTGCCAAAGCCGCTATTGTGTCTTCAGCTTTAACCGGTTCCATATCCGGCAGCGCTGGCGCCAATGTGATGAGTGCTGGTGTTTTCACCATCCTTTTGATGAAGCGAGCTGGGTACTCCTTAGTTTTTGCCGGTAATGAGGGCCGCTGCATTTATAATGGCTGATTTTTTACAGATCCCCTATTGAAAGGTGGTATTGGGGGCTCTTTTCCCGGCGCTTACCTATTTGTCTGGACTCTTGATCATAGTTCATTTACAGGCAGACGTAAGCAAATTAAGCCCATAATGGCCTTGGAACTT
>JAWSVG010000108.1:0-4644 GCA_033852035.1 Desulfocapsaceae bacterium
ATAAAACCTAATCTTAGTATCAGTCACTACAATTGCAGGAAATGGAGCAAATCGATTTGGGGTGTCTATTCATAAACAAATACAAGATTTTCAATAGTATCATTTCCAAATTTGAAATCATACTGACCAATGTCTTTACAACCAAGATTCTTGTAGAACTTTATAGATTCGTTATGCACCCATGTATAAAGCCAAAATCTATTTCCATATCGGGTTATTGCCTCTGATAAGAGTTTTTTCCCAATACCTTGCCCCTGACAAGAGCCTTGTACATATAGCTTTTCAATTTCAAAACCATGATCTTCACCCTTGAATCTCGAATCTAAGTTTATGAGAGCATATCCTCTGAGATAGATATCTTCTGTGAACACCAATAATTTACGTTGAGGCTCAATTACAACTTTTTTAAAATGTTCCTCTGTAAAGGTCGATAAAGCATATTTTGAAGTTTCAGTTCGAATACCATCGCCGGAATAAGTTTGAAGCCAGACTTCTAATGACAGGGCTGCCAAATTAATGCAATCTGATGCAATTGCTTCTCTGATCATTTACAGTTTCCTCAAAAGGACATAGCTCGCGGGTATGTTTAAACAAGATAATATTCTTATTGTGTAGTTATGCAATAAGAAATTTTGTCAGGCAACTTGCCAGATACCACGGCACTATCGCGCATCACTGTGTCTTAAAATGGCAATCTGGGCGGTACTAATTCGTGTGATTCTCAATTAAGGCTAAGCGAATCCCGAGACCAATAAGCATAGAGCCTAAAACTCAGTCAAGCAAGGTTGAGAATTGACTATTGTTGCGGAAAAAAAACGTTGTCTGAACAGCAGTTAAAACGAGGCCAGACTCAACGAGCATACCAACTAAATTTACGATAAAACCGAGTATAAGAATCTGAGCCTGAACGTGCCCCAGTTCCGGACGAACAAATTGTGGTAAAAAGGCCATAAAAAAAATAGTAACTTTTGGGTTTAGTATATCTATCAACACCCCTTGTCTGTAGGCCTTCCAGAAAGTTGATTGTGGCTGTTTTTTAACAGAAATATCAAAAGAAATTCCTTTTGACCTTAAAGCCTGTATCCCCACCAGGTAAATAAGATAACCTGCACCGACATACTTCACAATAGCGAAGGCCATAGCAGAGGTTGCAAGGATCGCTAACAGACCAAATGCTGCTGCAAAAATATGTACGAAAACCCCACTACAGATCCCCAATGATGATGCAATTCTAATCTTTCGCCCTTGAGCTATTGTCCTAGAGAGGATGTAGATCATGTCCGGACCAGGTGTGATATTTATCGCAATGGTTGCAGATATAAAGAATAACCAATAAGAGGATAATTCCATGTTAAATCCTGTTGTTGCCTTGATCTAATTGCTTCGTCAGGTTTTCAACCTAAAAATACAACCTGGTATATTACAATCTTACAAAAACATTGACAATCTTAGCTCTTTCAAATGAAAAAATAAGTAGACCTTTTTCCTGTGTCTTGGTCGAGCACAGTCTGAAATCCTGAACACTATATCGTTAGGCACGTTACAATATTCACTTTCTAGAGCCTCCAGGTAAATGCCTCGAGAGGAAAGTAGTGTCTCCCACCGCTATTGCATGAAATGGAGCAACTTTGTGCTTAGATATATCTGTGGTTATCAGATATAATCTGTACATGCCCCAGGTTCGAATAAAGGACCAGCTTGATAATTGAATTCCCCAGTATCGCGGCCTAGTGATTCATCCAAAATGAAGTATCTTCCCATGAAAATATGTCATAATTTGCTTAAATTCTGATTTCATTAAAACGGAGTACTTTGAATTGTCTGCTATACTAGAGGAGGGAAAAAAAAGGGGGGGAGGGCGTCAAACACCTCTACATTAACTTGAGGGCGAATGTTTCTAGCCAAAGCGTAGATAACCAACCAAGACAAGTTGCCTTGGCTGGTGTTTTGTCAGGGAACTTTAAGTCTCTTTAAGAAACTTTGAATCTGCTTACCAACTCTGTGAGTTGTTTTGCCAGTGTTGAGAGTTCAAGAGCATTCTTGCTAACATCCTGGCTACTATTGCTTATTTCACTTGCTCCATTGCTTATTTCAGTTATATCCTGATTAACCCCTTGAACAGCCACTGAACTTTGTGACACATTCTCGTTGACTTCACCTATTCCACTAGAAGCCTGGGCTACATTTTCTGAAATTTCGGAGGTCGCGGCTGATTGTTCTTCAACAGCAGTAGCTACCGTGGTAATAACGTCATTAATTTCGTCGATAACTTCAGATATAGTTTTAATATCTGTAATGGTGGCGTCTGTAGTGTCCTGCATTTCAGCAATCTGATTTTTTATATCTACTGTGGCCTCTGCAGTCTGCTTGGCAAGATCTTTTATCTCATTTGCGACAACTGCAAAACCTTTACCAGCATCGCCTGCCCGTGCGGCCTCGATTGTAGCGTTGAGAGCTAAAAGATTTGTTTGTTCTGATATCTCCGTTATTGCCTCAGTCACTTTGCCTATTTTTTCGGCAGCCTTGCCCAAATTGGTTATTTTACTCGATGCCTTTTGCGACTGTTCCACAGCATCTTCAGAAATTGATTTAGCCTTTGCAGTATTTTGGGCTATCTCATTAACTGTAGCGGACATTTCTTCAGCTGCTGTGGCAACCATGCCGACATTGGTTGAAGATTGTTCCATCGCCGCAGAGACTGAACTCATATTCACACTCAATTCCTCGGATGCCGAGGCTACAGCTTGAGCGCGCTCCGAAGTTTCATCAGAGGTCTCGGACAGATTTGTGGACACAGCGGACATATTATTAGAAGATTCAGTAAGAATATTGCTGCTGTTCTGAACTTGTTTCAACATATTCCCAAGATCTTCTGCGATTTTATTCAGAGCTGCAGAAAGAATCCCAACCTCATCTTTTGTATCAGCTTTGAGGCGTTGTGTCATATCTCCTTGCGCGAGGGCGTCAGCAAAATCAACAGCTTTTTTCACTGGTTTCGTGATAGCTCCCGTGACAAACGCTGAAACAATAAGCGAAATAATTATTATTGCGATAGTACCGATCATAATTATAATTTTCGCATTTCTTGATGTGTCGGACGCAGCCTGTTGACGTTTTACCATGAGAGATTGTTCTCTCTCTATAAATATCCCGACTTGGCTACGAAATTTATCGAAATAAACTTTTCCTCGGGCCTCTCCCACAAGGCCTGCCATGTCATTCATGGTTTTCGCATCACCTATTAATCTACGAAGTTCTATTGTTGGCTCTGTCACGTTGTTTTTCCAGGAATTGATATTGTCCTGGATTTCCTCCAACAGGCTAACCTGAGCAGGGTTGTCACTCACAGTCTCTTTTAGCTTAGCGAGTCTTTCGTTAAATACTTTCCCCCCATTTTGGTATGGATCTAAAAAACTATCTTTGCCAGCTAATAAATAGCCACGCATCCCTGTTTCCATGTCAACCGCCGCTGCTTCAATCTTCATTGCGTCTTTGATGACGGTTTGGGTATGGTTGACCCATTTGTCCGAATCGTTCACGATTCCATAGGAATTTGTTTCTTGTGACTCCGCTTCACGTTTTGCCAAAAGAATTTCCTCACGTTCGATGAACATTGCTATTTGGCCACGGAACTTATCGAAGTACACTTTTCCCTTAGCCTCCCCAACAACGTCTGCCATATCATCCATGTTTTTGGAATCACCAATATCCCTACGGAGCTGGATAGTCGGTTTTGTAACATTTTTGACCCATTCATCGATATTTTGTTCAATTTCTGTCAATAAAGTCACTTGAGCAGAGTTGTCACTGACTGTTCGCTTAAGATAGGTGATTTCCTCTTTGAATGTTTTATATCCGTGATTATACGGGTCAAGAAAACCTTCCTTTCCCGCGAGGAGATATCCTCTCATCCCTGTTTCCATGTCCACAGCAGAAGCCAGAATATCCATAGCATGTTCTATTACCACATGGGTATGATTTACCATCTCTCCAGTCTTCAACAACTTGCTAGTTGTGCTAAAAGTGACAGAACCAAGAATGATGACTAAGAGGAGAGCGATGGCATTCCCAAAGAACATCTTGTTTTTCAATTTCAAATCGCCAAATTTTATCATTCTACTTCTCCCATAGGTGCAAGGCCATGAGTGGCATGAATAAGGGTTTACCCTTAGCGATCATTCGCTTTTAATACTAAGATACCACATTGTATGTTCTTGGGACTCAGAAAATCAAGGGGAAATGTGTATAGAAGTATTTAATTTAACTACAAATCAATAGGAATTATTCCTACTTGAGGAGGAGAATCAACCCAAGCAACTACTTACTTTTAAATAAATAAAAGGCAACCGTTCACCGGGTGCAACTAGCATCGGAGTGGCACACTATAAGTAAGGGAGATAGCAGAATTAGAGCGACAACAAATTTGGGTTGAAAAGAAGGTGTTATTGAGACCTTAACCAGCTTGGCCAAAACCTCGAAAGGATTGTTGCTATGCATTTGGCATGTTCTAACGACAGTCAGCAGACGTTCGGTAAATTGTTCGCCAATTTGTGACTGCGACCCAAAGCAGATTTTACGCCATTGCACAGCGGGTCTGATGGCACGCTCAGCGCGATTGTTTGTAGGTTCAACACCCTCGTGTTC
>JAWSVG010000109.1:0-9619 GCA_033852035.1 Desulfocapsaceae bacterium
CAACGCTGCCCCTCACTCGCCCGGCGTGTATATGATGCTAGACGGTAAGTCCACCGTGCTCTACGTAGGCAAGGCCAAAGATCTTTTCAAAAGACTCGCTTCCTACGCTAACTTTTCTGGGGCAGATCATAACAAAACAACTGTGATGCTGGCGAAGGTTCACAAAGTCGATACCATCATTACCAACACTGAAAAAGAGGCCCTCATCCTGGAAGCCTCCCTGATCAAAAAACACAAACCACAATATAACATCATCCTTCGCGATGATAAAAACTATCCATATATTAAAGTGACGGTTCATGAAGAGTGGCCCAGAGTCCTGATGGCCAGAAGAAAAAGCCGTGATAAGGCAAAGTACTACGGTCCCTATTCATCCTCCACAGCTATGTGGGCCACTCTTAAACTCATTGCTGCACTTTTTCCTTTGCGCAACTGTAAAGGCGGCACATTGAAGAAACGATCGCGGCCCTGCCTGAATCGGCAAATTGGTAAATGTCTTGCCCCTTGTGCCGGAAATGCAGATAGAAATCTTTATCTGGAAAATGTAAAGAAAATCACCATGCTTTTAGAAGGTCGAAACCGTGATCTTATCAAAGATCTCAAGACTCAAATGAGTAATGCTTCAGATGCTTTGGATTTTGAACGGGCAGCAACACTCCGCGATCAAACTACAGCTCTTTCAAAAACCCTTGAAAAGCAGATGATTTCTGCAAGTCATAACAAAGATCAGGACATCTTCGGTTTTGCCAGGCACGGTGCCGCCGTAACCGTGGCAATTCTTTTTATCAGAGACGGTCTCCTCAACGGCAGCCGAACCTTTTTTCTGGCAGATCCATACGGAGAGGATCAGACCATTCTTTCCCAGATCCTCAGTCAGTTTTACGATCAGGAGACCGTCTTGCCGAGCGAAATCCTCCTTCCTTTTCCGCCAACAGATTTTGAACTGCTGCAGGAACACCTGAGCGATAAGAGCTCTTCAAGAGTTCAAATGAAGATCCCCCAGCGTGGTGACAACCTGCAGCTCATTGGTATGGCCAACTCCAACGCAGAGCAGGTCTTTGAAGAGAAGGAAAAAAAGAGAAAATCATGGCAGAGTTTATCTGCCACTATGTTAAAAAGACTGCATCTCAACCGAGCACCCGAGACTATTGAATGCCTTGATATATCAAACATTAGTGGGAAGCAGGCGGTTGGATCACTTGTAAGTTTTTTCCGGGGGGAGCCTGCGAAGAGCAACTTCCGTCACTATAAAATTAGAACAGTAGAAGGACCAAACGATTACGCAATGATGGAAGAGGTCCTCAAACGCAGATTCCTGCGGGGATTAGAAGAAGGCAACTTCCCGGATCTGTTTGTCGTCGACGGTGGCAAGGGCCAGCTTGGCATGGCACTTTCTGTAGCGGATGAACTGGGCATCCGTGATGAAGTCGACTGGATAGGTATCGCCAAAGAAAGACAGGATGAAGGGGAAAAACTCTATAAACCAGAACGCAAAAACCCCATCATCCTCCCGGCTCATAACCCCATTATTCTCTACCTTATGCGTATACGAGACGAGTCTCATAGATTCGGCGTCACCTTTCACAGAAAGCTGAGAAACAAGGCAACTCTTACCTCGGATCTCGATAAAATCCCAGGTATTGGCGGTGAGAAAAAGAAACAGCTCTTACGGCATATGGGTAGCCTGAAACGGGTAAAGTCAGCCTCGATCGATGAACTCCTTGAGGTAAAAGGGGTCGGCAAAGAACTTGCTCGTCAGATCTTTTCGTATTTTCATAAAAATGACGAATAACCAGTACAATATCGAAAAGCGCAATTTCCACCGGACAACGGGATCATATATGTTCTTTCTCTAAAAGGGCTAAGATCCTTGAATGAATGGCAACCACAGCCGTATCGACTTTAAGAATACGCTCACCTATTGTGCAGTTGACAAACCCCTGCTCCCTGAATTTTTCAACCTCATAGTCGACCCAGCCCCCTTCAGGACCAATGGCAAGAATTCCACGACTGCTATCTTCAGTTATTACTTCACCAAGCTTTCTGCGGCCGCTGGGGTGAGCCAGTATCCGAAAGGAGTAATCATCGCTGTTAGCAGGCAAGTAATCTTCAATAAACGGCTTGAATCTCCGGTGAATATGTACCTGCGGAATCTTTGTGTCAACGGCCTGCTCCAAACCCTGTAAGATATGTGGCCGGTATTCATCTTCTTTCAGAATATTGGCTTCCCAAAAACTCTTTTCTACTCTATTGGCGTGAACCAGATGAATTGTGCCGATCCCCAGAGCGACAACCTGAGTCAAGATCCGCTTCAACATTATTGGTCGCGGCAAGGCGAGTATCAAATCTAACGGCGGTTGAGAAAAAGTCGTTGGGGAAAGCGAGACATCAAGCTCGACAGAAAACGGATATTTCTTTTTCATCGACAGAATGGTACCCGTGCCTCTGTTACCATTGATAACACCTACTCGTACCCTGTCACCAATCTCGGAGCGTAACACCTTGATGATGTGTTCAGCCCGGTTGTCTGACAGACACAATCGGTTGTTGAGAATTTCTTCAGGTTCGGCGAGTAAGATGTTCATTTGCAACTTTCGTAAATATTTCGTAAAGGTATTGTCTTCGGTTTAGTACCTTAGAAATTATTTTCTGCGTTTTTATGGCAGAAAGTAATTTTGTGAAGGTACTTATCCCGACTTATTTCCCGTTTATCGGGGTTATGCATCTCCGGCCAACAGGAATTCAATATCTATTTATGAGTCTGTTGATTTACTAGATGTTTTGTTCGAGATCAAGGCATTCGAAAAAATCAACCACAGGCATATAGTTGATCTTCCGAGGATTGTTTTTTTTGAATAACGCCGATATCGGGCAAAAAAACAGTAAATCAACGGGCTCATTTATCACGAGGCTGCCACAAAATGTTAGTACTCTATAATATCCTGCAACTGATGTTGCTAGTGGTTTTTTTCCCTGCAATCGTTCTCTTTGTTCTGTTAAGCCCAAAATACAGAGACCGGGTTCCGGCACGCCTGGGCTTTGGGCTCTCAAAAACTATCCTCGCTGCGGGTCCATCCACAAAAACGATCTGGCTCCATGCCCTCTCCGTCGGCGAAGTGACATCTGCCCTTCCCTTACTCACCGGACTAAGACAGGAGTTCCCTGACAGTAGAATTGTCGTCTCAGTTTCAACCAGAACCGGAAAAAAACTGGCAATGGATATCCTGAAAGACACGGCAGACCATATTATTGACGGCCCTTTAGATCTGCTTCCGGTGGTGTATCATTTCAGCCAGTGTATTCGACCTCATCTTTATATCCAGGTGGAAACCGACTTCTGGCCCAACATCCTGAAACTGCTGAGTGTAAAACGTATCCCGAGTCTTCTTGTTAACGGCAGGATATCTCAGAAATCAATGGGGAAATACTTGAAATTCCGCCACTTTTTTCAGCCTATGTTTGAATGCTTCAGCTACCTCTGTCTCCAAACAGAGGGAGATAAAAAGAACATGAGCAGCCTTGGAGTCACACCGCAAAAACTGATGATCCTTGGTAATCTTAAATTTGACGCTGTGGTTGTCACATCAGCTGAAAAAACTGGCCCCCTTACCCACCTTGTACCAGAAAATAAAATTATATTCACCGCCGGTTCAACCCATGAAGGCGAAGAAGAGATACTGCTTAAAGCTTTTAAAAATGCTCGCAAACGTTACCCTCAACTGTTTCTTATACTGGTACCGAGGTCCACAGCTAGGGCTCAAGAGATCATAGCAATAACCCACGACCTGAACATGGGTATATCACTACGTTCTGAGAACAAAACTGTCTCGGACGAGATACTACTCGTCGATACCATCGGTGAACTAACACTGTTTTACTCTCTAAGCGATATCGCCTTTGTCGGGGGCAGTCTGGTCATGGCTGGCGGCCACAACCCCATCGAACCCGCTGCCTTGCAACTGCCAGTACTGTTTGGACCTCATATGCAGGATTTCACTGAAATAGCAGAAGATCTCATTGCAGAAAATGGTGCCACCCAGGTCTCTTCCCAGGATGAGCTTGAGACAGTTTTAGTCCGGCTTATATCTTCAGAAGAAGAAAGGAAAACCCGAGGGAAAGCTGCCGCTCAATGTGTTCAGCGTCAGCAAGGCGTTGTGCGACGCCATCTTGATCTTATTCGGAACCTTTTGTGAACAGGGCGTCTTCTCTCATATCCAAACATCTCCTTGTTGCTGTAACTCTTTTTTTTGTAACCGGTATACTCTCCGCTCCCTGGCTGCCGCCTACTCCTTCCTTCCAGTCTCCTGTAGCCTTTGGTACCCTCACTTTTCTGATTCTCGCTATACTCTTCTACTTTGCTGACAGAACTTCAATCTGTCTTCTACTCCTCGCCCCTCTATTCATGAGTCTTGGCTTCTCTCATTGTTCACAAAGGCTTCAATTACCAGGCCAAGAACATCACATATACAACCAAATAACGGCAAAACAGGAGGTCGTTCTTCTTGCTACCATGACCTCAATGGCATCCTTTAATGGCAAAATCAGTAAGGCAGTGGTTGCGGTGAAATCGATTCGCCATGAAAAATCACCAGGATTCAACCACTCTACGGGGAAAATCCAGCTTGGAATAGAAGGTATTTGGCCTGAGAACCTGTTACCGGGCGATACCATTGCAGTCCGGGCCGAACTCAAACGACCTCTCAGCTATCGTACTCCTGGAGCCTTCGATTATGTGCGCTTTCTTGCGCAAAAGGGTATCTGGATTACCGGTTTTATTCGATCACCACTCTTTATCCACCGTGTTACAGACGACCATTCTCTGTTGCGCAGATTGAGATATTTACCGGAACGAGTCCGAAACACTATTGGCAAACAGATAGACAGTTCTGTACACAGTGAAGCAGCAGGCGTTTATCGTGCTATCCTCATAGGCGACCGCGGCCAGGTGAGCAGCATAGCTTCAGAAACGTTTAAAAGGAGTGGGGTTTTTCACATTCTAGCTATTTCAGGTTTGCATATGACCGTTATTGGCACAATTCTTTATGCTTGTATATACTGGCTCCTCAGCCGATCCGAGATGCTTTTACTCAGACATAATGTTCGGAAAATTGCTGCGTTCTCCTGCCTCCCCTTCCTCATTTTTTATTCCTTGCTCGCAGGGATGAACACCCCTGTTATTCGCTCTGTAATTATGAGCACTATTGTAATACTCGCCCTGTGCACTGACCGACAAAAATCCCCAGGCCCTCTCATTGCCGCCGCAGTCTTGCTCATCCTCTGTTTCGACCCGTTACAGATATTTACTGTCTCATTTCAACTCTCTTTTATCGCTATAAGCTCTATAATTTTTCTATTGCCGACTTTGCAGTCCTTTTTTATTCAAAGCGATCATGAAGACAATAACAGACTGATGTACACAAATCGTCTCATCAGGTGGGTGATGGCTGGACTTTCGGTTTCTATTGTGGCAGCTATCGCAACCGGTCCTGTCTCTATGCACAATTTCAACAGGATATCTCTTGTCGGGCCAGTTGCAAATTTGTTCATTGAGCCGCTTTTTTGCACGTGGAGTCTGCCTTTGGGCTTTATTGCAATCCCTGTTATGCTTATCTATCCTGATCTCAGCAGCGTTCTTTTGCAGATCGGAGCACAAGGCCTCGAGTTAGGATTGTATGCAGCACAACAGTTTTCATCACTGCCATTTGCCTCAATACGAACTGCTACACCACCTCCCTGGCTGGTCTGCACCTGGTACGCGCTCATCCTTCTGATTGCAGTGTCTTACAGACGTCGATACGGCTTTAGAACAGCGCTTACTGCCACGATGCTATTGTGTTCAGTACTTCTTTTTTCCCTTGCTCCAGAATACTTTTTCATAAACAACAAAAAGGTACTGAAGGCTTTTTTCCTCGATGTCGGTCAGGGAACCGCAACAGTGTTGGAGTATCCTTCCGGTCAAAAAATACTCATAGATAGCGGCTCATCATCATCAAGTTCCGTCGGAGAAAGAATCATCGCCCCGTTTTTATGGAGTAAGGGTATACATCAGATAGACGCGATTGCCATCACCCACCCCGATGCTGATCACTACAATGGTCTACCGTTCATTCTCAAACAATTCACTCCGGGAACGTTGTGGCTGCGTGACAAGCATGGCCATGATGATCAATACAGACAACTTATTGATTTTGCAGAAGAGACACATACTCTATCTGTCGAAGTGCCCACGGATGGCCTGCAGCTCTTCTCTGAAGGCGTGGCAGACCTCACCTGTATTGCCAATATTGGTAACTGGCAAAACCATAACAGCGGAAAGAGAAAACGAGCCACAGAGAACAGCGGACTCGTGTTGAAAGCCTGCGCTGATACCATCTGCCTTCTTTTCCCTGGAGATATAGAAAAAACCTATGAGAGAAAGCTAGTGGACAAGAGTTACAGGCTCAACTCCGATATTCTTCTCTCTCCCCACCATGGATCAGCTACCTCAAACTCGGAGTCCTTCCTGGATGCAGTATCCCCAATCGACATCATTGTTTCAGCGGGAAGATCCGGAAGAATGCTCTTTCCTTCTCAGGAACTACAGCGATTCAGCAGGATCAAAAAAATGGCTCTCCACACAACGTCAAACCACGGAACACTTGAGGTAATTGTAGAGAATAATGAGTATGGTATACACGGCTATCAGAGAAAGGATAATAATCCTCTCCTGCCGTTTGAACGAGTCGTCCTGCGGTCATTTCAATAACGAAAACCAATTGTAGCGTATAATCCCATTACCATGAAGTGGCCCATAGCGTCTCTTCTAAGAAAAATACTACGGATGAAATATATGAGTAAGATTTTCTAGACATTTGCAAAGTCATTTGTTAATAAGACTCATCGGTACACTCTTATGACTTCAGGTTCTCTAGGAGCTGTATCTGGCAACGAGTGGTGGTTCTGATGTTTTATCTTCCGCTCTTGCTCTCATACGTCTACAAGCCTGGATGGTGGAACTGGTAGACACCCGAGACTTAAAATCTCGTGGGCCTTGCGCCCGTGCGAGTTCGATTCTCGCTCTAGGCACCATTTTGTAGTTCAGGGACTTCCATCAAAGTCCCACAAAGCCCGCAACCTACAAAGGTTTGCGGGTTTTTTTGTTTGCCCGGCATGGTGGACAAACAAAAAAAGGCAGAGTCATTTCTGACCCTGCCAAATTATTTTGTGTTGAAGCAATATTATTTCTTCTTTCTTCTAGCAACCCCAGCAAGGCCAACAAGACCTGTTCCGAAGAGCAACATTGTTGTAGGCTCTGGGACTGGTGAACCACCACCATTGTAGTTCCCAGTCGCAAAACCGCTATCACTTTCGTCTACTCCGGCGTTTAAACTTTGGAGGTGCGCTCCTAATTGGAAAGAACCGAGTAAATTGTCACTGCTCGTTGCGTATGGAGCGTCAAAAAAATCATTTTCACTCCAAAATCCAGAGTTTAGAGATGCTGTGAACATTAAATTTGTTGAATTAGTCACATCGTCTACTGAACCAGGCTTGTCTGCCTCAAAGTCAAAATCCGCACTTCCAGAGCCTGAAGCATTATTAGCAGGACTTGTCACAGTCCAACCCGTTGGGCTAAATCCTGAAAACGTGACATTCGACGCAACGACATCAAGATTAAAGTAAAAAGCATCTAATTTCATATCGCTATGAAGGGGGGAATTTAAATCAATTGTCCAAAATGTATCGGAACTCCCTGTATTTCCTGAAATAGTCACATCGACAAAAAGATTATCCGGATTACCAGGCCTAGGGTCCCCTGTAAGTGTTGCAAAAATGGTAAATGGGGTTGCAAAGGCTGCACTCGCCGTCATAACTATTGATATTATCAACAAAAAAATTAATTTTCTCATGATTAACTCCAGTATTTTAATTGAGTCTAATTAAAAGAAACTCTTTCACTCTAGCCTTTACTATCGTGTTCATAGCACAATGCATGCCACAATGTCACATTCATGGCTATCTCTTTATTAAGACTCATTATTGTTGGTGTCGTCAATCTGCGTGTTTTTTTTACAATGGAGAGTTTTTTCCAGGTAAATCGAAATTGTTCTAGAATCTCGGAAAAGAATTAGGCAGAAGCAAAGGGATTGAGTGAGACTCAAAGCTTTGGAAGAAGTTTACACTGTCATGCGGTTTATAGGGTAGGCCCTCATGAGGGACCCTTAGTGTTAGCGACCGTGCGAAAATGTACAATTCATGGCCAGATGAAAATGTAGGTGCCTGACTGTAGCACCCGAACATAAACATCAGCCATACACCCAATATTCAGCAACTTAGAAGAAGAAAACAATATACAGAAAGAAAAGAAAAAGAAGTCCGTTTTGTATCACTTTTGAAGAAAAATAAATCTATTTTTCTCTACTTTGCGTATGCAAGATTTCTAGAAATAGTGTCCATACCTTGGGAGTTGACTTGCTTAAGCAATAATGAAGAAATAGTGTTAGTAGAGAAATCTCCTCGATGCAAAACAGGTTGCAGAGAGCACCGCAGGGTGTTAAGTTTTGGCGGAAATGTACGATTCATAAATTATTGAGTAGGGTTACATTACTTTTTTCCTGCGACTTATTACTACAGTGGTAAAAACAATGGCAGATCAAACTAAAAACAAACCTTCCCCCCCAGAAATAAGCCCATACATTTTCCCACTAGCTCTTGCAGGCATGGGGTTATGGTTTTCATATGATGGTTGGCTCTCTACCGATCCTGACATGCAGGAGCACCTGATGTTCAATCGGGTAGGCAGCGTAATACTCCTTCCTTGGGCTGTGATAGATTTTTTCCGAACCTGGCGTTCTGAAAACCAATATAAGAAAACGCTTTCAGTGAAGGAAGATTCGACAGTAGATGATAACTAATCGTAGACTCATCCTACCTTACGCTGCGCCCTATCTAACGTATGTTTTCATTGCATCCGCTTTAGGGGGGGGGCTCATATCAATTGAAGCTAATTATATACTTCGTTTGATCATCGGGGTGGGTGTCATGGCGTGGGCCTGGAAATGGTACTGCCCATTAAAGGGACCGGGCTCGCTTCTTCGCTCAGTTCTAACAGGTATCGTTGCAGGTGTGATAGGCCTGATACTATGGATACTTCTGCTAACGCCATTTGCTGATCCTGTTAACAGCGAACCCTGGACGACTTCAGAATTTATACTGCGATTGCTTTCAGCAGGCCTTCTTGTTCCTGTTTTTGAAGAAATATTGATGCGGGGTTTTGTTTTTCGCCTTGCATTTCAATGGGGAGAAGCGAGACGACAGAAAGTAGATACGCCCTTACAAGTTTCGCTTGATGAAAAAAGTATAAATGATGTTCCTCCAGGCGCCTGGTCGTGGAGTGCTGTCATCATTTCCACCATTGTATTCGCCTCGGGGCACCATTTCTATGAATGGCCAGCCTCTATTGCGTTTAGCTTACTGATGACACTCCTATGGGTTTTAAGAAAAGACCTCATTGTTTGTATCGTAGCGCACTCAGTAACGAATATTCTTCTTGCAGTTTACGTCTTAAAAACGAACAGTTGGTATTTGTGGTAACAAGATGAATTCAAACTTTTCTTAAGCTTGGCCTTGCAGCAATACTCTT